>NZ_JBVIKO010000024.1:0-158238 GCF_055580905.1 Streptomyces sp. NPDC031497 | reverse complement strand
GGCCGCAGGCCGAGGCCGTGCAGAAGAACCGCCGAACCCGCAACGCGAGCTGTGCTCGTCGCCCGGCAGCGGGCAGATCTGCCGGAAACCGCAGGTAGGAGCTGTGGACCCGTTCCGTCCAGTGAGCGCAGTCGGGACAGGCGGCCCCGGTGGGCGTGCACCGGGCCTCGACGCGTATCGCCTCGCCGTGCGTATCTACGGCCACGACGGCGACGCCGGGGACCGACGGGAACAACAACTCCTGGAGCCGGGACAACACCTCGTTCACGGCCACCGAATGTCGGCCGTGCCACCCACACGAGGAACGATTTCAAGGCGACTTCCGCACCCACCGCAAGAAGATCAACAACTACAACGCGTGTCCGGCTCACGGAACTTGTGCCAGACCCTTGTTTTGGCTCCAGTGCACGGAGTTGTTCTGGCCCCAGCGGCGGGTCGCAGGGGGCGGGTGTTGGAGTGATTCACGCCCCCATAGCACGGTGATTTGGCCCCACTTCGATCGGGTGGTTCCACTGGCCGCGATGGTGCGGCCGGTGATCGTCTTGGGCTTGCGGCCGGCTCGTCGGAGCCGCCAGGATCGGCTGCATGATCAAGGGTGTGATGTTCGACTTCTCCGGGACCCTCTTCCGGATCGAATCGGCCGCACAGTGGCTGCACGCGGTGGCAACGAGGTCTGGTCTGGACGTGCCCGAGGTTGAACTCGACGCGTGCGTCAGCCGGCTGGAAGAGTTCGGGGCTCAGCCCGGAGGGGTTCCTCCGCGCACAGTGCCGCCCCATCTGGAGGCACTGTGGCGGGAGCGCGACCTGACCGCCGAACGACACCGGGCTGCCTTCACAGCCCTTACCCGGGAAGCGAAGCTGCCTGCGGCTGACCTGGCCGAGGCCCTGTATGAACGTTCCCAAGTGTCCGGGGCATGGCTGCCTTATCCCGACACCGAGGAATCCCTTCGCGCCCTGCGCGGGCGAGGCATCCCGGTCGCTGTCGTCAGCAACATCGGCTGGGACATGCGCCCTGTCTTCCGCGACCACGGTGTCGATGACCTCGTGGACGCCTACTTCCTCTCCTTCGAGTGCGGGGTGAAGAAGCCCGATCCCCGGATCTTCCAGATGGCGTGCGACAAGCTCGGCGTGGCGCCCGGCGATGCACTCATGGTGGGAGACGAGCCAGTTGCGGACGTCGGAGCTGCCACGCTGGGGTGCCGGGTCCACCTGGTCGATCCCTTGCCCGTTGCCCAGCGTCCCGGCGCGCTGGCCGAGGTGCTCCAGCTCCTCTGACGTGGCCCGACCGGGGCGACTTTCGGCGCGGTGTTGGGGGCCCGGCGGCGACCGAACACCGTCCGGTCCCGCAAGCTGCGGCCGCATGCACAGGCCCTCCTGACCCTGGCCTGAACTGTCTTGTCATACCGGTGGAGCCGGATCAACTTGGTACGTCAGTGGAGCCCCGAAACACTGGTCGCGCGGGAACCGGGTTACGGCTCAGGTATCCGTCGTCAACGGCAGCACTTCTCGGTGCCGTCGGGGCCGACGTAGCGGGCCCGGTAACGCAGGCCGGTTCCGTGGCGGTCGGTCTTGACCTTGCTCTCTTTGCCGTTGGTTTCGGTTTCGGTCTTGTACCAGCGGTCTTGGATATGGCCAGAGCGGCTGATGGGCCGGCCGGTGGGCCGGAGACATGGTGGCGGGCGTTTATGCCGGAGTATCGGCCAGGTCCGTCACGCACAGATAATCCACAGAAAACGCCCCATTCGGAAGATGTCAGCTAGTCCGATTTATTGATCTACAAGCGTGTTTCCGACTATCAGACCGGTGCTCCGATGCACCCAGGCCAAGCTCCGCATGTGGCCTCGGGGATCACCCGGGACTTAGCAGCAAGGAGCACCCACATGAGTCCTGAACACAGAACGACCTCGCAACTCGGGCCAGCCGGTCACGGCGGCTCCAACAGGGTCCGCAGGCTCGCCGCGATCGCGACGGCGGTTACGGTCGCGGTAGGGACCCCCGCGGTGGCGGCGGCCGCCAGCGTAGCGTCCCAGACTGGCGTGTCATACGCCGTCGATCCCCACTGCGACCACCACAAGCCCAGCCAGCGGGGAGGCGACGACGACTGCGACACCACCCACCCGAAACCCACCGTCACCGTAACGAAGACCGCAACCGCGACCGCAACGGTGACCGCAACTGCGACCGCATGTGGCACCGGTGTCGATTCGACGAAGCCGAACGGCATGGAGCAATTCCTCGCCGCACTCGTCAACGGGGTGCCATTCGCCGGCAGACGCCCCAACACCAACACCACCCCGGACAACCCGAACATCGTCTCGGGCCCGGCCAACGCGGCCGGCTGGACCGACCTCAGCACGATCACCGGATTTCCCACGAATTCCCCGGTCTGCGGCGTCTCGGTCGACGCTCAAGGCAGTGACGCGTTCTACAAGATCATCACTCAGGGCGGCTCGGTCTACACGCTGCATTGCGCGGCCAACGGCACCACGCTCGTATGTCCCGCTCCGGCGCAGGGAACGACGCCTCAGTCTCAGTGGACCGCGGTGACACCCCAGCCCTGATCGGCAGAAGTCGCAACGAGTAACTGCAGGTTCCCCGGAACGAGCGGCCCCTGGCCGGCCGAGCAGCAGGGCAGGGGCCGTCAAGCACGCATTCAGAGGCGCCTGGCCATCTCGGGCCGAATGCGGCCGATGAAGGCTCGGGGACAAGAGCGGGATGCGGCAGCCCTGGCAGTCACCTGGTCAGCCGTCGGCAACAATCAGGGCCTTCCGACCGACATGCCACCGTGCCCCATCTCCCTCTGATGGCGGGCCACCGGGCGCCATCCGGAGCTGATGCACGCGTGCCCCTCGGCGTGCCGGAAGTGACGAGCGCTGACGAGCGCTGACGAGCGCTGACGAGGAACAACAGGGAACCGCGGTCGCGCGCACCAAAGCCCCCAGCTCACCGACACACCGCGTACGCAGCCCACCAAACTGATGCTCCAGGCCGGAGAGAAAACCACGCCTGTCAGCCGCGTGCGGCGACTCACCATCTCTGCTTCTCCGGAGAGTCTGGAAATCCAGACGGCCGTGCCGGAGAGGTGGACCGGACACATGCTGCAGACGCTGAAGTGCCTCGGCACCACCGCTGCTTCGACGGCTGGACCGGTCTTGGTGCTGAAGATGGCGAGCGTCATCGTGATGCCCTGGGAAGCCACCCTGGGCACGGCCGTGCTGACGGCCCTCATGCCGCTGGTTCATGTCGTCCTCCTCGGCGCCCTCGCCTTCCCAGGCGGGGGCGCCAGAGGTATCCCGGCTCTGGATCGAGTCCGGGGCCGTCTGTGGGCCGTCCAAGGCCAGCCGACATCGACCCACAACGACCGAGGACGACAGCCGGAGCCCAGGTCAGGCCCCGCCAGGCCCCGTCAGGCTCCGGCCAGGGAGGCCAGGTACGCCTCTGTCTTCTCCGGCTCGTAGAAGAAGTTCTCGAAGTCCGAGGGGTCGTCGAAGCCGTTGGCGAAGCGGTCGGCGGCCGGCTGGAGCTGGCCGGCCGCGCCGATCAGGTTGAGGATGTGCTCCGGCGGCGGGGCGAGCATCGCGTTCGTCCACTTGGTGACGTGCTGGGCGGTGTCCCAGTAGCGGTCGAAGGTCTGCTGCATCCAGGTCTCGTCGAACTCCTTCTCGCCCTGTTCGAGGATCGAGGCGAGATAGGCGGCGGCGCACTTGGCCGCCGAGTTGGAGCCCTGGCCGGTGATCGGGTCGTTGGCGACGACGACGTCCGCGACGCCCAGCACCAGGCCGCCGCCGGGGAGGCGGCCGACGGGGTTGCGGACGGTGGGTGCGTAGCGGCCGGCCAGTGTGCCGCCGGCGTCGGTCAGTTCGACCTTGGTGGCCCGCGCGTACTCCCAGGGCGTGTACCGCTCCATGAGTTCCAGGGTCAGGGAGAGGTGCTCCGCAGGGTCCTTGACGCCGTTGAAGACGTCCAGCGGGCCGCCGGGTATGCCCTCCCAGAAGAGGATGTCGGCCGGTCCGGAGGTGGTCAGGGTCGGCATGACGAAGAGTTCGCCGACGCCGGGGACCAGGTTGCAGCGGACCGCGTGGAAGTCCGGGTGCTCGGGGCGGGAGCCGAGGCCGTGGACGTAGGCGACGGCGAGGGCGCGCTGCGGCTCCGTGTAGGGGGAGCGGGAGGCGTCCCGGCCGAACATCTGGACGAGCTCGCCCTTGCCCGCCGAGACCAGCACCAGGTCGTAGGTCCGGGCGAAGTAGTCGAGGTCGCCGACCGCCGCGCCGTGGATGACCAGCTGGCCGCCGCGCTGGGCGAAGGTCTCCATCCAGCCGGCCATCTTGACCCGCTGGTCGACCGACTGCGCGTACCCGTCGAGCTTGCCCACCCAGTCGATCGCACGGGCCGCGGGGCCCTCGCCCCAGGAGCCGGGGGCGGCGACCGAGACGCCGAGTCCTTCGATCTTCGGGGCCTGGGACTCCCAGAAGTTCAGCTGGAGATCGCGCTCGTGCTGCAGTGCCGTGTGGAACATGCACTGCGTCGACATGACCCGGCCGGAGCGGATCTCGTCCGCGGTCCGGTTCGACATCAGGGTGACCTCGTAGCCGTGTGACTGGAGGCCGAGGGCGAGCTGGAGGCCGGACTGGCCGGCCCCCACGACGAGTATCTTCCGCATGCGGGTGGTGGCTCCTAACGAAGGTCTACTCGGGGGCTACTCGGGGGTTTCGTCCAGCGCGTGGGCGACCAGGGACAACAGCGTCTCGATCACCGGAACACGACGGCGGGCGTCCATGATCATTACAGGTATGCGCGGCGGGATCGTCAATGCCTCCCGCACGTCCTCGGGTTCGAAGCGCTCGCTGCCGTCGAAGTGGTTGACCGCGACGACGTACGGCAGTCCGCAGCTCTCGAAGTAGTCCAGTGCCGGGAAGCAGTCCTTCAGGCGCCGGGTGTCCGCGAGGACGACGGCCCCGATCGCGCCCCGCACCAGGTCGTCCCACATGAACCAGAACCGCTGCTGGCCCGGCGTGCCGAACAGGTAGAGCACCAGGTCGTCGTCGAGGGTGATGCGGCCGAAGTCCATGGCCACGGTGGTGGTGAGCTTGCCGGGCGTGGCGGTGAGGTCGTCGGTCTCCTCGCTCGCCTCGGTCATCAGCGCCTCGGTCTGCAGGGGCGTGATCTCCGAGACGGCGGTGACCAGGGTGGTCTTGCCGACGCCGAAACCGCCCGCCACGACTATCTTCGTCGCGATGGGGGCCCGGGTGCGGTCCGTCTGCCAGGACCGCACATGCTCCTCCCCGTCGAGGAGCGGGGCGACGCCGGAGGCGTCAGAGACGGCGTAGTCCACTCAGCACCCTTTCGAGCAGAGCGCGGTCAGGGCGGCCGACGCCGTGACCGGTACCGGTTCCGTACACACGGATCTTTCCCTGGTCCGCGAGGTCACTGAGCAGGACCCGGACCACACCGAGCGGCATCTTCAGCAGCGCGGCGATCTCGGCCACCGTGCGCATCCGGCGGCACAGTTCGACGATGGCCCGCATCTCCGGCATCACCCGGGTGTTGAGGGAACCATTCGTCAGTTCCTTGCGCTCCTCGGGGGCCTCCAGCGCGGCTGTGCTGCCGACGAATGTCTCCACGAGGAGGACGTGGCCGAAGCGGGTACGGCCGCCGGTGAGCGAGTAGGGGCGGACGCGGGCGGGCTTGCGGTCGCCGCCGCGTACCGGGAGGTTCTGCCTGCGGTTCTTCGGCGCGTTGCTCACTGGCCGCTCCTCGTCGCGTCTGCCTCCAGGGATTTCCTCAGCTCGGTGCGGAGCTCGGGGGTCAGGACGTGACCGGCGCGGCCGACGAACAGCGCCATGTGGTACGCCACGACGCTCATGTCGCACTCCGCGGAGCCGTGTACGCCGAGCAGCGAGCCGTCGCTGATCGACATCACGAAGAGGCTGCCCTCGTCCATCGCGATCATCGTGTGCTTGACCCCGCCGAAGTCCATCAGCCGGGCGGCGCCGACGGTCAGGCTGCCGATGCCGGAGACGATGGTGGCGAGGTCGGCGGCGGAGCCGCGGGGCCCGGTGCGTTTCTCGTTCCTGGCCTCACGGGCCTCCTCGTTCCGGCCGGGGTCCGAGGAGAGCAGGAGCAGGCCGTCGGAGGAGACCACGGCCACCGACTGGATACCGGGCACCTCCTCGACGAGGTTGCTCAGCAGCCAGTGCAGGTTACGGGCCTCACTGCTCAGTCCGAAGGTACTGGGCGCGGTCAACTGCTTGCCTCCTCGACAGTGCCCCCCGTGGCTTCTTCGGACACGACTGATCCGGGTACGGCTGGTGTGGTGCTCGGCACCTGGTTCTGGCCGGTCTGCTCGGCGATCTCCGCCGCGACGTCCCGGCGGCCGGCGTCGGCGCCGCTGCGGAAGCCGCCGAGCCTGCGGCGCAGGGCGTCGGCGTCGACGCCGGTGCCGCGCTGGCGGGGGGCCGGGGCGGGGGCGGTGATCTTGGGGGTGCGCTTGGGGAGGCCCTTGCTGGTGACCGGGTCCTCGTCGTCGGTGCTGCCGTCGCCGACGGCACCGCCCGTGCGGCCTTCGCCGAAGCCGCCGTTCCCGCCCGCACCCCTCGTGCGGCCTCCGTGGTCGGGTGCGGGTGCCCCCAACGGGGCCCGCTCACCGTCGGCGGCCGCGGACCGCGGCCGCGTGTGCCCCTCACCGTCAGCGGGGTGCGCCTGCTCCCCGACGACGGGGTACGCCTGCTCCCCGGCGGTGGCAGCCGGGTGTGCCCGCTCCCCGGCGGCAGTGGATCGTGTCGGTTCCTCTGCCGTTCCGGGCTCCAGGCCTGTCGGGTCCGGGAGCAGGAGTTCCATCGTCGTCTCGGCGGGAGTCTCCGGCGGGGCCTTCGGGCGGGCCGTCGGTTCGGGGGCCGCTGCCTTCGGCGGGGATGCCTGCTCGTGGGCGGGCTGGTCGTCGGCGGCCCGTACGGCCTGCTCCGCCAGCGTCACCAGGGGGTCGCCGGACTTCGCGCGGCCGTACAGGACGTTGGAGTTGACCTCCGCGTCCGCGCCGGGCAGGGAGAAGCCATGGGCGCCGCCGGAAGCCGTCGTGGCCGACGGGACCGCCGTCGTGGGGGCCGCGGCCAGCAAGGGCTGGGGCAGGACCACCACCGCGGCCACCCCGCCCTGCTTCTGCTCGCGCAGGTGCACCCGCACGCCGTGCCGGTGGGCCAGGCGGGCCACGACGTAGAGGCCGAGGCCGAGACCGTCCTCGCCCTCCTGGTCGTACGGCGACTCGGGGTCGAAGTCGGCGAGGCGGCCGTTGAGGCGGACCAGGCGGTCGGCGGTCATGCCGATGCCCTCGTCCTGCACGGAGAGCATGACCTCGCCGCTCTCCAGCAGCCAGCCGGAGATCTCCACGGGCATGTCGGGCGGGGAGGACGCCGTGGCGTTCTCCATGAGTTCGGCGAGGAGGTGGCTGAGGTCGTCGGCGGCGAAGCCGGCCACGTGCGCGTGCGGGGGCAGGGCCGAGATCCGGACCCGCTCGTAGCGCTCGATCTCGCTGACCGCCGCCCGGACGACGTCCACCAGCGGGATCGGGCCCGCGTGCTGCTGGACGTGCTCGGTACCGGCCAGGACCAGGAGGTTCTCGCTGTGCCGGCGCATGACGGTGGCGAAGTGGTCGAGCTTGAAGAGGGTGGCCAGCCGGTCCGGGTCCTGTTCGCGCTCCTCCAGGCCCTCGATGACGGCGAGCTGCCGCTCGACGAGGCCGAGGGTGCGCAGCGCGAGGTTGACGAAGGTGCCGCCGATGCTGGTGCGCAGCCGCTGCAGCTGGTCGCCGGCATCGGCCAGTTCGGCGCGCAGCTCCTCGCGGGCGTCGGCCATCTTCTGGCGCTGGCCGACCAGGTGCTTGCGGTCGGTCTCCAGGGTGGCGATGCGGTCGTAGAGCTCGACGGCGTGCGCGTGCAGGGCGTTGACGGAGCGGACGACCTGGGCGAACTCGTCGTTGCGGCCCGTGAACGTGATCGGTTCCTCGGTGCGCGGGTCCTCGGCCTCGGCCAGCCGCGCCGAGCCCCGGCGGAGCACCGAGAGGGGGCGGGTGAGGGTGCGGGCCATGGCCGTGGCGATGCCCACCGCCACCAGCATCAGGGCGCCGAGCACCGCGACCCGGATCTCCAGCGCGGTGACGTCGTCGTCACGGAGCCCCGCGAGGTCCTTGGTGCGGTGGGTGTAGAGGGCGGACTCGGCGCCCCGCATCAGGTCGACCCGGGCGGACAGCGCCGTGTCCAGCTTCTTGGTGCCGGTGGCGAGGTCGTCGTCGGAGAGGGTCGGCTGGTCGGTGAGGGCGGCCAGGTACTTGTCCGCGTCGTTGACGTCGTTGCCGGTGACCGTGGAGTCGTACGACTCGACCGCCGCTTTGGGCGCGGTGTCGCGGAAGTCGGCGAGGGCCGCGTCGGCGCGCACCCTGGCCTGCTGGGCGGCGGCGGTGAGCGCGTCGCGCTGCTTCCGGTCGGCATCGGAGGTGGTCTTGCTCGTGGTGGGCAGACCGGTGAGCGGGTCGATCGTGGTCTGGGTGGAGCTGGGGATGTTCAGAGCGGCGAGCAGGAGGCCCCGGACCGCCGCGTACTGCTGGACGGCGGAGTCCAGCTCGGCGAGCGCGTAGGCGCCGGAGCCGGCCCTGGGGGGCGTCTGCTCGGCCAGTTCCTCGGCGAGCCGGTGGAGTTCGGTGATGGTCCGGGAGTACGCCTCGTGCGCCTGGAGGGCCGTGCTCCGGCCGGTGAGCGCGGACCGGCGGACGGCCGCGATGCCGTCGAGGTCGGTGCGCAGCCAGCCCGGGATGTCGGTGTCCGCGCGCAGGTCCTCGACCTGGCGGTCGACCCGGGCGCCGCGGTCCTGCGAGGGCGCCTTGGACTTGGGGCGGCCGGCCGCGACGTAGGAGGTGACCTCGTCGCGCTCGTCGGCGAGCGAGTTGGCCAGCGAGAGCGCGTCCTGGGTGCGCCCGGCGAGGGTCACCAGGTCCTGGGAGTCGCTCAGCTGCCCGGAGGCGGTCAGCACGGCGGGCGCGCCGGCCCCCGCGATCGCCGCGGCGACCACCGCCACGGCCACGATCAGCCGTGTGCGGACATGCTTGCGGCGGCCGGTGCCGACGGGAGCGACGGCGCCCGTTTCGGAGGCCGTCTTCTTGCCTGTGCGCCGAGGCCGCGTCTTCTGCACCGGTGCTCGCATTCCTGAACTCGTGTACCCAAGGGGCCGGGTGGCACCCCGTCATAATCCCCGGCATTTCGGTGCCAAGTGGTGCGTGTACCCGCTACGTGCACCCGTTATGTAGGTCCCCGACCCTCCCAGCGCCGGTGGGCGGCGGTCTCGCATCGCCTGACCCGCCACCCGAAGGAGTGAACATCGGAGGGGAGTTGGCGGGCAAGTTCCGGTGGACCCCGTGGGGGCCTTTTCCGGCTGGCCGGTTGGACGCGGACGACAGGCTTTGACAGGATTCGCCACCACGCCTTCCCGGAGTACGTCATTCCACCCCAAAGCAGGCGGCTGACCTGCGAGACTGCGTGAATTCCCGGACGGTTGCCAGCCTTTGGCGGAGATCGTGAAGGGGTCGTGCAGACTGGCCGAATGCGTACTGAAGTCGTTTCGGAACCCGGCGCCCCCGACCGCCCCAACGAGGACTTCGCCGGTGTCGGACTTCCCGCCTCGGGGCAGGGGGGTTGCGTGATCGTCCTGGACGGGGTCACCCCGCCGAAGGACGGAACCGGCTGTCTGCATTCCGTCCCCTGGTTCACCGCGCGCCTCGGTGGCGCGCTGACCGAACTGACCGTTTCGGCACCAGATCTGACGCTGCGGGAGGTCCTCGAACGGGCGATCCGCCGCACAGCCGACGCACACGGTGACACCTGTGACCTTTCTCACCCGCGCACGCCCCAGGCGACAGTCGTCCTGACCCGCTGGTCCGAGGAGACCGTGGAGTACCTGGTCCTGTCCGACTCCGCGCTGCTCCTGCGCTCCCCCGGTGGCGCCGTCACCCCGGTCCTGGACGACCGGCTCGACCGTGTCCCCCGCTCCTCCCTGGTCACGGACGCGATCGCCGACGCCACGGTCCGCAACAAGGAGGGCGGCTTCTTCACGGCCGCCGCCGACCCCTCGGTCGCGGCCCGCGCGGTCACCGGGACCGTGCCCCGGCACCGGGTCGGCGCGCTCGTCGCCCTCACCGACGGGGCGACCCGCTGGACCGAGAAGTTCCGCGAGGGTGACTGGGCGGCCCTCTTCGACGTCGTACGCAAAGAGGGCGCGCGGGCGCTGGTGGACCGGGTACGGGAGCTGGAGGCGGCCGACCGGGAGAAGCGGGCGTTCCTGCGGCGGAGCAAGACGCACGACGACGCGACGGTGGTGCACGTCGAGTTCTGAGGCCGCCGGCGGGTTCCGAAGCCCCCGGCGGCGGCTACTTCTCCATGACGCCGTTCAGCTGGTGCAGCAGCCGGGCCAGCTCGGCGACCTCCAGCCGGGGCCAGTGGGCGAGCTGGCGGACGTAGCGGCCGCGGCGGGCCTCGCGGACCGTGCCGACCCGGCGCCGGCCCTCGTCGGTGAGCGCGACCAGCCAGGCCCGTCCGTCGGCCGGGTCGGGCTCGCGGGCGATCAGCCCGAGCTCCTCCAGGGCCCGCAGCTGGCGGGACATGGTGGCCTTGCCGACGCCGATGTACCCGGCCAGTTCGGTGGCGCGCTGGCCGCCGCACTCGTCGAGCCGGACCAGCAGGCCGTAGGCGGCGGACTCCAGGTCGGGGTGGACCTCGCGGGCCATCTCCCCCTGGCTGGCCCGGGCGCGCCGCAGCAGCACCGTCAACTCGCGCTCCAGAGCCAGGAATTCCTGGTCCGCACCACTCGGCGTCAACCCGGTGGCGGCGGGCTGTTCGTCGCCCTTTTCGTCCTCGTGCACGTCAGCACCCCTGATCGGTTTCGCAGTCCTGAAAGTTTCCGTCAAACCCCGTCATCACCGCAGCTCGCCAAGTATTTCGCAGGCGTAGACCAACGGCGGCGTCCGGACCCCCTTCCCCGGCTTCTTCTCCGTGCGTAGCGTCTCCACCAGGCAATCGATGGCATGCCCACGCCAGCGGTTGGCGTCGCGCCGTGTGACCTCGCGTCGTGTCGCGCCTCTCCCGCCGACCGTCTCTGGCATATCTGGGACCCCACCTCACCCCACGGAGGCACGTCATGCCCGTGCACAGACCCGCCCCCACTCTCGTCACCGGACTGCTCGCGCTGCTGCTCGCGACGGTCTCCCTGGCCCCGGCCCATGCCGACACGGGCGCCCCCGCCCGCGGTTCGGCGTACATGGGCATGGGCGTGCTGCCCCACGACGGCCAGAGCGGTACCCCCAAGAGCGGCGACGCCACCCAGACCGAGGGCGTCGACGTCTCCGGCCACCAGGGCAACGTCGCCTGGTCGACCCTGCTGAGCAGCGGGGTCAAATGGGCGTACACCAAGGCGACCGAAGGCACGTACTACACGAACCCCTACTTCACCCAGCAGTACAACGGCTCCTACGACGTGGGCATGATCCGCGGCGCGTACCACTTCGCGACCCCGGACACCACGAGCGGCGCCACCCAGGCCAACTACTTCGTCGACCACGGCGGCGGCTGGTCCAAGGACGGCCGGACGCTGCCCGGCGTCCTCGACATCGAGTGGAACCCGTACGGCGCCGCCTGCTACGGCAAGTCCGCCGGCTCGATGGTCAGCTGGATCGCCGACTTCCTGAACACCTACAAGGCGCGCACCGGCCGGGACGCCGTGATCTACACGGCCACCAGCTGGTGGACCGACTGCACCGGCAACTACGGCGGATTCGCCGCCGCCAACCCGCTGTGGATCGCCCGGTACGCCTCGGAGGTGGGCACCCTGCCGGCCGGCTGGTCGTACTACACGGCGTGGCAGTACACGTCGTCCGGTCCGACCGTCGGAGACCACGACAAGTTCAACGGAGCCCTTGACCGGGTTGTCGCACTCGCCAACGGATAGCGCACACCGACCCGGCCGGGGGGCCGAGGGATCGTCCCCCCGGGAAGACACGGCAACGGAGCCCTTGACCGGGTGACCGCACTCGCCGACGGCTGACACCGCACAGGGCGAAGGCCCGGGCCTCCTCGCGGGGACCCGGGCCTTCTTCATCCGGCAGCGTCCGTCACGCCGCTACCGGAACCTCCGGCGTCGCGCCGTTCGTGGCGGGCGCGAGCGCCAGCTCCAGGACCTGGCGGACGTCGGTGACGGCGTGGACGTCGAGCTTGTCCAGCACCTCCGCCGGGACGTCGTCCAGGTCGGCCTCGTTGCGCTTGGGGATGATGACGGTCGTCACCCCGGCGCGCTGGGCGGCGAGCAGCTTCTGCTTCACGCCGCCGATGGGCAGCACCCGGCCGGTCAGCGAGACCTCACCGGTCATCGCCACGTCCGTGCGGACCAGCCGGCCCGACAGGAGGGACGCGAGGGCCGTCGTCATGGTGACGCCGGCGCTCGGGCCGTCCTTCGGGACCGCGCCCGCCGGGAAGTGGATGTGCACGCCCCGCTCCTTCAGGTCGCCGACCGGGAGTTCCAGTTCGGCGCCGTGGGAGCGGAGGAAGGACAGGGCGATCTGCGCGCTCTCCTTCATCACGTCACCCAGCTGACCGGTGAGGGTCAGCCCCGCCGCGCCCGTCTCCGGGTCGGCCAGCGACGCCTCCACGAAGAGGACGTCGCCGCCCGCTCCGGTGACCGCGAGCCCGGTCGCCACACCCGGGACCGCCGTACGGCGCTCGGCCGGGTCCTGGGCGGACTCGGGCACGTGGTGCGGCCGGCCGATCAGGGCGCGCAGGTCCTCGTCCCTGACCGTGAACGGCAGCTCCCGCTGCCCCAGTTCGTGCTGGGCCGCGACCTTGCGCAGCAGCCGGGCGATCGACCGCTCCAGGGTGCGGACGCCCGCCTCCCGGGTGTACTCGCCGGCGAGCTTGCGCAGCGCGCTCTCCTCCAGGACGACCTCGTCCTTGTCGATGCCCGCCCGCTCCAGCTGGCGCGGGAGCAGGTGGTCACGGGCGATGACGACCTTCTCGTCCTCGGTGTAGCCGTCCAGGCGGACCAGCTCCATGCGGTCGAGCAGGGCCTCCGGGATGGCCTCCAGGACGTTGGCGGTGGCCAGGAAGACGACGTCCGACAGGTCGAGTTCGACTTCCAGGTAGTGGTCGCGGAAGGTGTGGTTCTGCGCCGGGTCGAGGACTTCGAGCAGGGCGGCCGCCGGGTCGCCCCGGAAGTCGGACCCCACCTTGTCGATCTCGTCGAGCAGGACGACCGGGTTCATCGAACCGGCCTCCTTGATGGCCCGCACGATCCGGCCGGGCAGCGCACCCACGTACGTCCGCCGGTGACCGCGGATCTCGGCCTCGTCCCGGACACCGCCGAGGGCGACCCGGACGAACTTCCGCCCCATGGCATGGGCGACGGACTCACCGAGCGAGGTCTTGCCGACACCGGGCGGACCGACGAGGGCGAGCACGGCACCGCCGCGGCGCCCGCCGATGACCCCGAGCCCCCGGTCGCTGCGGCGCTTGCGCACCGCCAGGTACTCGGTGATCCGCTCCTTCACGTCCTCCAGGCCGGCGTGCTCCGCGTCCAGGACCGCCTTGGCGCCCTGGATGTCGTACTCGTCCTCGGTGCGCTCGTTCCACGGCAGTTCCAGCACCGTGTCCAGCCAGGTGCGGATCCACGAGCCCTCGGGCGACTGGTCGCTGGACCGCTCCAGCTTGTCGACCTCCTTGAGGGCGGCCTCGCGGACCTTCTCCGGCAGGTCGGCGGCCTCCACGCGGGCGCGGTAGTCGTCGGACTCCTCGCCGTCCTTCGCGGAGTCGCCGTTCAGCTCGCGCAGCTCCTTGCGGACGGCTTCGAGCTGGCGGCGGAGCAGGAACTCGCGCTGCTGCTTGTCGACGCCCTCCTGGACGTCCTTGGCGATGGTCTCGGCCACGTCCTGCTCGGCGAGGTGGTCGCGCAGCTGCTGGGTGGCGAGCTTCAGCCGGGCGACCGGGTCGGCGGTCTCCAGGAGTTCGATCTTCTGCTCGGTGGTCAGGAACGGCGAGTAGCCGGAGTTGTCGGCGAGCGCGGAGACGTCGTCGATGGCCTGCACCCGGTCCACGACCTGCCAGGCGGCGCGCTTGCGCAGCCAGGCGGTGGCGAGGGCCTTGTACTCCTTGACCAGTTCGGTGACATGACCGGGCACCGGATCCGGGACGTTCTCCTCGATGCGGGTGCCCTCCACCCACAGGGCGGCACCCGGGCCGGTGGTGCCGGCGCCGATGCGGACGCGGTAACGGCCGCGGATCAGCGCGCCGGGGTCACCGTCGGCCAGCCGGCCGACCTGCTCCACGGTGCCGAGCACGCCGGTGCTCGGGTAGGTGCCGTCGATACGCGGGACCAGCAGCACCCTGGGCTTGCCGGGCTCGGTACGGGCGGCGGCCTGGGCGGCCTCCACGGCGGCACGTACATCGGGGTCCTTGAGGTCCAGCGGGACCACCATCCCGGGCAGCACGACCTCGCCGTCGAGGGGCAGCACAGGGAGGGTGAGTGATGCGGACGTCGAAGCCATGATCTCCCCTTCGGCATTGAACTTGAGTTATGCCGACTCAATGCACGTGAGCCTCGGAATGTTCCCAGGGGTGCGTTCGCTCTGAGCGATCGTGTGGTGACCTGGCCGTGACGGGCGTCCGACCGGGAGAACAGCCAACGCCTGGACGGGAAAACAGTTGATCCGCACCGGCTCATTCCCCGTACGGTCGGCCGATGACCGACACCGACACCGACGCGGCCCTGCTGGCCGCCTACGACGCCCAGATGCGCGCCGTCCAGCCCGTCCCCGCACCCGGGATCACCTACCAGCACGACGGCCCCGTACTCCGGGTCGTGGGCCAGCACCGCGGTTTCGTGACGGGGCCGCGCGACTGGGGCGGCGTGCGCGGCCCCGAACTGGACGCGCTGATCGCCCGGCAGCGGGACTTCTTCGCGGCGCGCGGCGAGGCGGTGGAGTGGAAGACACGCGGGCACGACGACCCGGCGGACCTCCCCGACCGGCTGCGAGCGGCCGGCTTCGTGCCCGAGCCGCGGGAGACGGTCGTGATCGCCCAGGTCGAGGACCTGGCCGTACCGTTCCCGGCGCTGCCCCCGGAGGTGTCCCTGCGCCGGGTCACCGCCGACGCGGACCTGCGCCGCATAGCCGCGCTGGAGACGGCGGTGTGGGGCGAGGACATGGCGTGGATCGCCGGATACCTGAGGGGCCGGCTCGCCGTCGAGCCCGACGACAACGAGGTGTACGTGGCCGAGGCGGCCGGCCAGGTCGTCTCGGCGGCCTGGGTGGCCTTCCGGCCCGGCACGGACTTCGCCATGCTGCTCGGTGGCTCCACGCTGGCCGAGTGGCGCGGCAAGGGCGTCTACCGCGCGCTGGTGGCCCTGCGGGCGACCCGGGCGGCGGCCAGGAACGCCCCCTATCTCCTCGTGGAGGCCTCGGACGACAGCGCCCCGATCCTGAAACGGCTGGGCTTCAGGGCGGTGACGACGACGACCCCGTACGTATGGACCCCGGCCGGCTGACGGTCGCGGCCCGCGTCAGCACCCCACAGGGGTACGGGGAACTGCGCGACCGGCCACGACGACGGCTCGCCCGGCGGCGCCCGCCTCGCTGGAACCGGCAGGACCAGGAGCCGGTCCACACCTCTGCGACCTGGCCGCCGACCCGTACCAGCTCACCAACCGCCCGCACGGCGCGACCCGGGAGCAGGAGCAGTCCCTCGGTGTCGGCCCGGGGCCTGCTGCCGCTCCTGGTACCAGCGCCGTACCACCGGCCAGAGTGCCGTCCCGATGCCCAGCGAGATCAGATGGCCCCAGTTGGTCATCGGGTCCTCGAAGGCGACGAGGTCCGTGAGGAGGCTGTAGCCGACCAGGGCGAGCAGCGGCCAGCGCAGCCAGGGGGTGAGCAGGCCGGAGAGGGCGCCGATGCTGGCGGCCACGCCGAAGCTGATGCCGTAGTCGAGGCGGTGCAGAGAACTGTCGGGGAGGTGGCCGACCAGGACCGCGAGGCCGACCGGGACCTCGGTGGCGAGGGTGGCCAGCACATGGCCCGCCAGGAAGACGAGGATCGCCCGGGCACCCCCTATCCGCCGTTCCAGCGCGGTCAGGGCGAGCACGAAGGCGAGGGCGTACGGGGAGAGGAGCCCGCCGGCGACCCACAGCGCGCTGGCCAGCAGGACGAAGACCGGTGTGCGCAGGAGGTGGGCGACGTCGGTGCTGGAGTCCTGGTACACCGTGTGCAGGAGGCCAGGGCTCACATAGGTCGCGAAGAGCGAGGTGAGGGCCAGGATCGCCGTGTAGACGAAGGTGACCGGGGCACCGCCGGGGGTGGGCAGCAGCCGCCAGGGACGCACCCGCAGGACAGGGCGGCCGGGGGCCTCCGGATCACGGACCGCACCGGAGCCACGCTGCCGAGGCACACCGTCCAGCAGGACGGCGACCTCCGCGACGGGGAGCGGCCCCGCCGACGCACCCGGAAGAGGCCCCGGCGAGTCACCCGGCATGAGCTCGGACGCGGGAGCCGGCAGGCGTCCCGCCGAAGCGGACGCGAGCGCCCCCGCCGACGCAGCCGGAAGGGCGCCCGGCGAAGTCGCCGGACAGGGCTGCGGTGTGGGCGTCGACGCAGCCCCAACGGTCCGTTCCACGGTGAGGCGCTCCTTCCGTTTCACCTCACCAGCCTTCGCCGTCCCCCGAGTCGCTGTCTATGACCGAGGCCACGCGGGGAGCGATTCACAGGATTTTCCGAAGAACTGCGAGGGGTCGGGAGGAACCATATGAGCCGCCCGAGGCCACCGGAGGGCGCGAAGCGCCGGGTGGCCCCTCGAACGAGTGACACCCCTGCGACCGTCCGACACCGATAATTCGCGTGGCCGAAAAGCCCTGTTGGGGCAGGATGGCCGGCATGGCCAACCTCGCGGACACGACCGGCGCGACTTCTCTGGACGACAGCTCCCCCGTGGTCCTGGACCGGCGCGAGGGGCCGTACGGCGAAGTGGTCCTGCGCCGGCACGGCGGGCTGCTGCAGATCATCGCCAACGGCTGCTTCCTGATGGACACCTCCGACGGCCGCTCGGAGCGGCTGCTCGTGGACGCCGCCCGGGACGCCCTGGACCGACGGGCGGAGCCGGCCGTGCTGATCGGCGGCCTCGGCGTCGGGTTCTCCCTCGCGCACGCCGCGCGCGATCCCCGCTGGGGACGGATCACGGTCGTGGAGCGGGAGCCGGCGGTCGTCGACTGGCATCGGGACGGCCCGCTGTCCTTCCTGTCCGCGGACGCGTTCGCCGACCCGCGCACGGCGATCGTCGAAGACGATCTCGTCGCGTACGTCAATGAGACTTCCGCCACATTCGACGCCCTGTGCCTCGACGTCGACAACGGGCCCGGCTGGACCGTCGACGAGGACAACGAGGGCCTCTACTCACCGGCCGGACTCGCAAGCTGCGCAAGGGTGTTGAGGCCGGGCGGGGTACTCGCCGTATGGTCCGCGCAGCCCTCTTCCGAATTCGAGGAATCCTTGTGGAATGCCGGGTTCAAACAGGTGCGTACCGAAGAGATCCCGGTTGCCCGGGGCGTTCCGGACGTCGTTCACCTTGCCGTCCGCCCTGGATAGCGAGTGCGCCGCCTGTCCCCGTAATGTGCATCCCTGACGCGGATCATTCAAGCGTCAATCGCAGTCATGGGATCACCCCACTGGTTCCGGAAAGCACACAGGGGCGGGCGATGGAGCAGACACACACCTCCCAAAACGGCACGGCGACGGCTACTCCGGGCGCCCAGCGCCGGGTTCTGGTCGTCGAGGACGACGCCACGATCGTCGACGCCATCGCGGCCCGCCTGCGCGCCGAGGGATTTCTCGTGCAAACGGCGGGCGACGGGCCGGCCGCCGTCGACACCGCCGAGGCCTGGCAGCCCGATCTGCTGATCCTCGACATCATGCTGCCCGGCTTCGACGGTCTGGAGGTCTGCCGTCGTGTGCAGGCCCAGCGGCCGGTGCCGGTGCTGATGCTCACCGCGCGCGACGACGAGACCGACATGCTGGTCGGCCTCGGGGTCGGCGCCGACGACTACATGACCAAGCCGTTCTCCATGCGGGAGCTGGCGGCCCGGGTGCACGTCCTGCTGCGCCGGGTGGAGCGGGCGGCCGTCGCGGCCTCCACGCCCCGGTCCGGCATCCTGCGCCTCGGCGAGCTGGAGATCGACCACGCACAGCGCCGGGTGCGGGTGCGCAGCGAGGACGTGCACCTCACGCCGACCGAGTTCGACCTGCTGGTGTGCCTGGCCAACACCCCGCGCGCGGTGCTCTCCCGTGAGCAGCTGCTCGCCGAGGTGTGGGACTGGGCGGACGCCTCGGGCACCCGGACCGTCGACAGCCACATCAAGGCGCTGCGCCGGAAGATCGGCGCCGAGCGGATCCGCACGGTGCACGGTGTGGGCTACGCGCTGGAGACACCGACGCCATGAGCGCCGGGCCGGCCGGACCGAGAGGCCCCGGGGAGGAGCCCTGGGGTGCCGTACGCCCGTTCTCGATCAAGACCAAGCTCGGCGCGCTGGTCGTCGTCTCGGTCCTGATCACCACGGGTCTGTCGATGATCGCGGTGCACACCAAGACGGAGCTGCGCTTCATCACGGTCTTCTCGATGATCGCCACACTGCTGATAACGCAGTTCGTGGCCCATTCGCTCACCGCGCCGCTGGACGACATGAACGCGGTGGCCCGGTCCATCTCGCAGGGTGACTACACCCGCCGGGTGCGCGAGAACCGCCGGGACGAGCTGGGCGACCTGGCCGAGACGATCAACGTCATGGCCGACGAGCTGGAGGCCCAGGACCGCCAGCGCAAGGAGCTGGTGGCGAACGTCTCGCACGAGCTGCGCACGCCCATCGCGGGCCTGCGGGCCGTCCTGGAGAACGTCGTCGACGGCATCGCCGAGCCGGACACCGAGACCATGCGCACGGCCCTGAAGCAGACCGAGCGGCTCGGACGGCTCGTGGAGACCCTCCTTGACCTCTCCCGCCTCGACAACGGCGTCGTACCGCTGCGGCAGCGCCGCTTCGAGGTGTGGCCGTACCTCTCGGGCGTGCTCAAGGAGGCCAACATGGTCGCCGGGGCGCGCGGCCTCGCCTCGAACTCCGGCAGCCACACCCGTACGGACGTCCATCTGCACCTGGACGTCTCCCCGCCGGAGCTGACCGCGCACGCCGACCCGGAGCGCATCCACCAGGTCGTCGCGAACCTCATCGACAACGCGGTCAAGCACAGCCCGCCGCACGGCCGGGTGACCCTGAAGGCGCGGCGCGGCCAGCAGCCGGAGTCACTGGAGCTGGAGGTCCTGGACGAGGGACCCGGCATTCCGCGCTCGGAGTGGCACCGCGTCTTCGAGCGCTTCAACCGGGGAGCCGTACGACGGCCGCACGGGCCCGGCAGCGACGGCGGTACGGGGCTGGGGCTGGCGATCGCCCGGTGGGCGGTGGATCTGCACGGCGGCCGGATCGGCGTGGCCGAATCCGACCGGGGCTGCAGGATTATCGTCACCCTGCCGGGGCTTTGATCCGTGCCAAGTTGACGTAAAGTTCAATCCGGAGCCTCAAGATCCACCTGTGGTCCACCGGTCGGTCACGCCTGACGGGGCAGCCGGACACGTGTGATCAGGTGCGGCCTCCGCGCACGTCGCGACGGGGGCCGGAGTGAGGTGATCACCGGCGTGGCGGAGCCATGTCCGGTTGAGTCCTCTCAGAGCGGAACCACGCTTGTTTCCCGCCATTTCAAGCCCCGAAACACGCTTTCCGGTGTGACTTACACGACGATGAACCGGCCCGACCTGACCTTCACGGTCTTGGAGGCGTAGCCTTTATTCCCGCTGTCCATCACCTTGTGAAGCGGAAGAGGGCGGTTGCCGCCGTGTCGCCACAGTCCCCCAGTAACTCGAGCATCTCGACCGACGCAGACCAAGCGGGCAAGAATCCCGCAGCCGCGTTCGGACCGAACGAGTGGCTCGTCGACGAGATCTATCAGCAGTACCTCCAGGACCCGAATTCGGTAGACCGAGCCTGGTGGGACTTCTTCGCCGACTACAAGCCGGGAGCGCCCGCCGCCTCGGCTCCGGCGGGTACCGCGGCCGCGGGGGCCGCGGGCACCACGACGCCCGCGCAGCCGCAGGCGCAGCAGGCCGCGGCTCCGGCCGCGCCGGCGCCCACCACGCCCGCGCCCGCCGCTCAGGCGCCCGCGGCGCCCGCCCCGGCTGCTCCGGCCGCCCCGGCCACGCCCAAGGCCGCAGCGCCTGCTCCGGCGCCCGCGAAGCCCGCCGCCGCTCCGGCTCCGGCCGCGGCGAAGCCGGCCGCCGCTGCCGCCAAGGCCGCGCCCGCCGCCGCGGCGCCCGAGGGTCCCGAGCTGGTCACCCTGCGTGGCCCGGCCGCGGCCGTCGCGAAGAACATGAACGCCTCGCTGGAGCTGCCGACGGCCACCTCGGTCCGCGCCGTCCCGGTGAAGCTGCTGTTCGACAACCGGATCGTCATCAACAACCACCTGAAGCGCGCCCGGGGCGGGAAGATCTCCTTCACGCACCTGATCGGCTTCGCGATGGTGCAGGCCATCAAGGCCATGCCGTCGATGAACTGGCACTACGCGGAGAAGGACGGGAAGCCCACCCTCGTCAAGCCCGCGCACGTCAACTTCGGCCTGGCCATCGACCTGGTGAAGCCCAACGGCGACCGCCAGCTCGTCGTGGCCGGCATCAAGAAGGCCGAGACGCTGAACTTCTTCGAGTTCTGGCAGGCCTACGAGGACATCGTCCGCCGCGCCCGCGACGGCAAGCTGACGATGGACGACTTCTCCGGTGTCACGGTCTCCCTGACCAACCCCGGCGGCCTCGGCACGGTCCACTCGGTACCGCGTCTGATGCCCGGCCAGTCGGTCATCATGGGCGTCGGCTCCATGGACTACCCGGCGGAGTTCCAGGGCACCAGCCAGGACACCCTGAACAAGCTCGGCATCTCGAAGGTCATGACGCTCACGTCGACCTACGACCACCGGGTCATCCAGGGCGCCGCCTCCGGCGAGTTCCTGCGCGTCGTCGCCAACTACCTCCTCGGCGAGAACGGCTTCTACGACGACATCTTCGAGGCGCTGCGCATCCCCTACGAGCCGGTCCGCTGGCTCAAGGACATCGACGCCTCGCACGACGACGACGTCACCAAGGCCGCCCGCGTCTTCGAGCTGATCCACTCCTACCGGGTCCGCGGCCACGTCATGGCCGACACCGACCCGCTGGAGTACAAGCAGCGCAAGCACCCCGACCTGGACATCGTCGAGCACGGCCTCACCCTGTGGGACCTGGAGCGCGACTTCGCCGTCGGCGGCTTCGCCGGCAAGTCGATGATGAAGCTCCGCGACATCCTCGGCGTGCTGCGCGACTCGTACTGCCGCACCACCGGCATCGAGTTCATGCACATCCAGGACCCCAAGCAGCGCAAGTGGATCCAGGACCGCGTGGAGCGCCCGCACTCCAAGATGGAGCGCGAGGAGCAGCTGCGGATCCTGCGCCGCCTGAACGCCGCGGAGGCCTTCGAGACCTTCCTGCAGACGAAGTACGTCGGCCAGAAGCGCTTCTCCCTGGAGGGCGGCGAGTCCGTCATCCCGCTGCTCGACGCGGTGCTGGACTCGGCCGCCGAGTCCCGCCTGGACGAGATCATCATCGGCATGGCCCACCGCGGCCGGCTGAACGTGCTCGCCAACATCGTCGGCAAGTCGTACGCGCAGATCTTCCGCGAGTTCGAGGGCAACCTCGACCCGAAGTCGATGCACGGCTCCGGCGACGTCAAGTACCACCTGGGCGCCAACGGCACCTTCACCGGCCTGGACGGCGAGCAGATCAAGGTCTCGCTGGCCGCCAACCCGTCCCACCTGGAGACGGTCGACCCGATCATCGAGGGCATCGCCCGCGCCAAGCAGGACGTCATCAACAAGGGCGGCACGGACTTCACGGTGCTGCCGGTGGCGATCCACGGCGACGCGGCCTTCGCGGGCCAGGGCGTGGTGGCCGAGACCCTGAACATGTCGCAGCTGCGGGGCTACCGCACCGGCGGCACGGTCCACGTCGTCATCAACAACCAGGTCGGCTTCACCGCGGCCCCCGAGTCCTCGCGCTCCTCCATGTACGCGACGGACGTGGCCCGGATGATCGAGGCCCCGATCTTCCACGTGAACGGCGACGACCCGGAGGCCGTGGTCCGCGTGGCCCGCCTGGCCTTCGAGTTCCGTCAGGCGTTCAACAAGGACGTGGTGATCGACCTCATCTGCTACCGCCGCCGCGGGCACAACGAGTCGGACAACCCGGCCTTCACCCAGCCGCTGATGTACGACCTGATCGACAAGAAGCGCTCGGTGCGCAAGCTCTACACCGAGTCCCTGATCGGTCGCGGCGACATCACCCTGGAGGAGGCCGAGCAGGCCCTGCAGGACTACCAGGGCCAGCTGGAGAAGGTCTTCACGGAGGTCCGCGAGGCCACCGCGCAGCCCGCCGCCGTGGACGTCCAGGAGCCGCTGGACGGCTTCCCGGTCGCCGTCCCGACGGCCATCTCCACGGAGGTCCTCAAGCGGATCGCCGAGTCCCAGGTCAACATCCCGGACTACTTCACCGTCCACCCGCGTCTGCTGCCGCAGCTGCAGCGCCGGGCGGCGATGATCGAGGACGGCACGATCGACTGGGGCATGGGCGAGACCCTCGCCATCGGCTCGCTGCTGATGGAGGGCACCCCGGTCCGGCTCTCCGGCCAGGACTCCCAGCGCGGCACCTTCGGCCAGCGCCACGCGGTCCTGATCGACCGCGAGACGGGCGCCGACTACACCCCGCTGCTGTACCTGTCCGAGGACCAGGCCCGCTACAACGTCTACAACTCGCTGCTCTCCGAATACGCGGTGATGGGCTTCGAGTACGGCTACTCGCTCACCCGTCCGGACGCGCTGGTGATGTGGGAGGCCCAGTTCGGCGACTTCGCCAACGGCGCCCAGTCGGTCATCGACGAGTACATCTCGGCGGCCGAGCAGAAGTGGGGCCAGACCTCCGGCGTCACGCTGCTGCTCCCGCACGGCTACGAGGGCCAGGGCCCGGACCACTCCTCGGCCCGGATCGAGCGCTACCTCCAGCTGTGCGCGCAGAACAACATGACGGTCGCGATGCCGACCCTCCCGTCGAACTACTTCCACCTCCTGCGGTGGCAGGTGCACAACCCGCACCACAAGCCGCTGGTCGTCTTCACCCCGAAGTCGATGCTGCGTCTCAAGGCGGCGGCCTCGAAGGCGGAGGAGTTCACGAGCGGGCAGTTCCGCCCGGTCATCGGCGACGCGTCGGTCGAGGCCAACGCGGTCCGCAAGGTCGTCTTCTGCACCGGCAAGGTCTACTACGACCTGGAGGCCGAGCGGCAGAAGCGCGGTGTCACGGACACGGCGATCATCCGGGTCGAGCGCCTGTACCCGCTGCCGGGTGCGGAGCTCCAGGCGGAGGTCAACAAGTACCCGAACGCCGAGAAGTACCTGTGGGCCCAGGAAGAGCCGGCGAACCAGGGCGCCTGGCCGTTCATCGCCCTCAACCTGATCGACCACCTGGACCTGGCGGTCGGCGCGGACGTCCCGGCCGGCGAACGCCTGCGCCGCATCTCCCGCCCGCACAGCTCCTCCCCGGCCGTCGGTTCCGCCAAGCGGCACCAGGCGGAGCAGGAGCAGCTGGTGCGCGAGGTGTTCGAGGCGTAAGCCTCAGGATCAGCACACCGAAGGGCCCGGTCCCCGTCACGGGGGCCGGGCCCTTCGGCGTGTGGGTCGCGTCAGCTCGCCTGGGGTTCGAAGTCCCAGTACGGACGGTTGCGGGCGCGGGCCGAGATGGTGTGGACGTGCTGCTTGCCCAGGGTCGCCTCCAGGTCGGACAGGGCCTCCTGTTCGACCTTTTCGGCCTGCTGGCGGGAGCGCAGTCCGCGCAGGTCGGCCGCGTAGGCGACGCGGGCGGACAGGGTGAGGGGGTGGGTGCGGCCGAGGGTCTCGGTGGCACGGGCGATGGTGATCCTGCTGAGTTCGGCCGCGGACTCCGTCTCACCGATCAGGTTGCGCAGGGCGGCGGCGTTGATGGCGCAGCCGAGGGTGTGGGGGTGGTTCTCGCCCACGGCCTCGGTCATGTCGGCGAGCGCCTGCTCGATCAGGACGTGCGCGTGTTCGCGCTCGCCGACGTTGCGCAGCACCAGGGCCTGGTTGGCGCGGGCGCCGATGATGAACGGGTGTCCCTCCGGCAGCAGTTGCTCGTACCGGGCGAGGATGGACTCGCTGGTCTCGCGAGCCAGGTCGATGTCGCCGTGCTCACGGTTGTAGCAGCTGTGGCTGACGGCGGCGGAGAGAGTCAGGAGGTCCCGGTCGCCGAGCTTGCGTTCGAAGCCCTCCAGCACCTTCGTGAGCAGCTTCCCGGCCGCCACGCGGTCCCCGCCGCGCAACTGGCAGAGCGCCAGGTTGTGCTCGGCGCGCAGGGTGTCCTGGTTGGTCTCGCCCGCGACGAGCCGGTACTCGCGTACGTTCTTGGCCTGGATGGACTCGGCTTCCGCGTAGCGGCCCAGCAGCCTGAGGCCGATCGAGTACGTCGCCTCGGAGAAGAGGGTCCACAGGTGCCGGCTCGTCAGCACGAGTCGGCGTTGCTCCAGTGTCCGCTGGGCGATGTCCAGCGATTCCTGGTAGCGGCCCATCAGCCTCAGTGTGAAGCCCCAGTTGTTCAGCGCGTTGAGGGTACGTGAGTCCTGCTCGCCCAGAAGTTCCCGGTACATGGGATACAGCTGTTCGTCCAGCGCGAGGGCCTCTTCGTAGCGACCAAGAGCGCGTACGTCGGCGGCCAGCCCCATGAGCACGCGCAGGTAGTCGAGATCGCGTTCGCCGCGCTCCTGGCGCAGCCGGTCGGCCGCCGCCCGTTCGATGGCCTCCGTCTCCTCCAGCCGTCCTGCCGCGCGCAGCAGGTTGGCGTAGTGGTAGGTCACGTCCCAGATGCGCGGATGCGATTCGCCCAGCAGTTCGCGCCAGGTGTTCAGCGCCCGTCGGCCGAGTTTCCAGCCCGTCGTGTACTCGCCCGCGAAGTACATGTAGCGCAGGCAGTTGAGGACCAGGGTCTGTACCCTGCGGTCCTTGCTGTTGAGGACGTCGGCGTACTTCAGGTGCGGCACGAGCTCCGCGTACGCCTCCCAGTTGCGGGTGTCGGTCGGGCGGCCGGGGTCGGCCTCGGCCAGCGCCCGCCGCACCACGTCGATGAACTCCCGCCGGTCCTCTTCCGGCATGTCCTTGCCGACGACCTGGTGGACCATCCGGTGCAGGTAGACCGACTCACCGGGCGACGGAGCCTCGTCCGCGCCGATCTCGTGGGACTCCAGCCGGACCACGGAGTACTGCCGCAGCTGGTTGATCGCCTTGTTCCAGAGCAGCGGATCGTCCAGCAGTCCGGTGATCTGTTCGGGCAGGTCGTCGTGGGACATCTCCCGCAGCATGCGCACGGGGATGAAGCCCGGTGCGAAGAACGTGCACAGGCGGAGCAGATCGACGGACTCCGGGACCGTGTCGCGCAGTTTGTTCAGCAGTATCGACCACGCCGTCTGGAAGGCCACCGGGAAGTCGGCGGACACCCGTACGACGTCCTGGTCGACGCCGCCCTCCAGCAGTGCGATGTAGTCGTCGACGGACAGGTCGGAGTCGTTGAGCCAGCCGGCCGTCTGATCGAGCAGCAGGGGCAGGTCCTCGAGGGCGTCGGCGAGCTGGTCGGCCTCCGGCTCCGTCAGCCGGGGTGCCCTGCGCCGGATGAAGGCGACCGACTCGTCACGGTCGTAGACGCGTACTTCGAGCAGTTTGCTGTTGTGCTCGCTCCACTCGGTGTTCCGGGAGGTGATGAGCACATGCCCGGAGCCGGTCGGGACCAGGTCCCAGATCTGGTCGGGTTCGTCGGCGCCGTCCAGGATCAGCAGCCAGCGGGAGAAGGGGTTGCCCCGGCGGAGGGAGTCACGGACCGCGCGGAGGCGTTCGCCGTACTCGTCGCCCGTCGACAGACCGAGCTTCGGGGCGAGTTCGGCAAGCAGGCGGCGGTAGGTGGCCCTGTTCTCCGCGTTGACCCACCACACCACGTCGTACTCGGAGCCGAAGCGGTACACGTACTCGGCCGCGAGCTGGGTCTTGCCCACCCCGGACATGCCGTGCAGCGTCAGCACACCGGCGCCCGGTTCGCTGCCCTGCAACAGGTGGTACGCGTCGTTCAGCAGCGGCTCGCGGCCCGTGAAGCGCGTGTTGCGGCGAGGCACCCCGCCCCATACCTCCGGCATCGCGGCCGGGAAGCGCGGGCCGCGGGCACCGTCCACCGCCGGGCGGCCGTCGGTGGGCAGGTCCAGCCGGTCCAGCAGACGGCGCTCAGCCTCGTCGGAGCCCATGTTGGTCAGGTCGACCGGGGCCAGCACGGCGATGGCCGAGGGTACCGGTGTGCTGGTGACGGAGACCGCGGCGAACTTGGCGGGGTCGGGCGCTACGACCTCGCGCAGCGCCTCGTTCCACTCCTCGAAGGTCCGTGGGCCGAGTTGGAAGTACCACTCACTGACCAAGATCAGAATCCGGCCCTCGGCCAGGGAGAGTCCGCGCAGGAGGTCCACCAGCGTCTCCTCCGCCGGGGCGTCCCAGCGCACGTAGACGACTCTGATCCCCTGCCGCTCCAGCCTGTCCCCGATCCACGCCGCCCAGGCCCGGTTGAATCCGGCGAAGCTGATCGTGACGGTCTGCCTCGCGGCCCCCCTTTCGGTCAACCTGACCGGCGTACGAGTTTCAGACATGCGACGGCCTCCACGCGTAGTCATAAAATCCTAGAACCTCGATGCGGCTCTGGGGAGTCCGGCGACTTGGGAACCAACACCTCGGCCTGCCGATCTTCGCGCAGTGCGGCATGAGAAGTCGTCATTTCCGCGATTCACCACGGGGTTGGCGCTGAGTCCACAGGGCACGCGCCGCCTTGACGTACGCGTGCGCGCGCGCCGCGTGCCCTCGGGGCGCGGGATGTGCCGCGAGCCGTTCGTGGGTGGCGGCCATCGCGTCGACGAACCGGCGGCCCACGGCGGTGAGGTCCGGCGAGCCGACCAGCGCGGGCAGAGCCGCCCCGACCTGGGCGTGGTAACGCGCGTACAGCGCCCACGCGCCCTCGCCCCGGGTCCGGTCCACCGTCAGCGCCCGGTGCTGGAAGAAGTCCGCGAGAGCGAGGTGCGAGTACGTGCCCTGGAGCAGTCCGTCGTACGGCCGCGGGTCCGGGCGCCAGGGCGCGAAGTACCGGGCCGCCGGGCTCGCCCGGTGCAGTTCCACCATCTGGCTCAGCGCCACCAGCTTGGCGTGCTGCAACTCGTGGACGAGGATCGCGGCGAAGGCGACCGGGGTGGCCGGGGTGTTGCTGAGCAGGGCGCCGAACGCCTCGCGCCGGGTTCCGCTGCAACTCCCCCGGTCCTCTGCCCCGGGCAGCATCTTCAGGGGTACCAGACAGCGGAGCAGCGCCAGTGCCTCCGTGAGCCGCCCCTCGCCGCCGGTGCGCAGTACGGTGGCGGTGCCGGACCAGCTCTGGAGCCACCGTTTGCGTGCGGCGTCGTCCGGGGCCGCCGGTCCGCTCAGCGCGTACTGGTCCGGATCGTCGGGCGGCACCCGGTAGGGGTCGAGGTCGTCCAGGGGCATGGGCGCGGCACCCGGAACGAGGCCGGGCAGCGCGTATGCCGAGGTCCAGGCGAGCGAACCGGACCAGGCGCCGATGCCGTTCTCCAGGTGCACGACGGTCTGATCGACCGTCATACGGCCTTGCCGGCACGTCACCCGAACCCGCGCGTCGCCGCGCTCGGCCGTGTGCAGCGCGCCCAGCGACGGAAGGACCAGGACGCCGTCACGGGCGGTCAGCTCCGTGCTGAACGAGACTCCGGCACGGGCCGCGGCCACGGCCGCGAGGGCGCTGAAGTAGGAGAGATCGCGGGCGAGTTCGCGACGCCGGTCCGGGGTCGGGGGGCCGGTCCGTGGGTCGAGGGCGGTCAGGCAGCGGCGGGCCCAGGGTCCCGTCAGCGGATACCAGAGCCTGGCCCGCGCCGGGGAGCGCGAGGTCATCCGGTCCGCCTCCGTGAGCAGCGCCCAGTCCTCCTTCAGCCTCGCCTGCGCCGCCGGCGGACAGGTCCCGGGGTCCGCCGCCTCCGCCGCGTCGAGCACCGCCCGCAGCAGAATCAGCCGCCGGGTGTCCTGGTCCCGGTTCAGCAGAGCGAGCGTGCCGGCTTCGCCCCCGGTGCGGGCGAGTTCGGCGAGGGACCGGTCCGGGACCGGGGGGAGTATCACCGGGTTCCCCCTTCGCAGGAAGCCGGCGCGGGCACCGCGTCCGCGGTGAGCCGGCCGGCCACATGGCGGATGAAACGCTCCAGGTCGGCGCAGTACACCGAGGGATTGCGGAAGCCGTGCCCGGCCCGGTAGCGGTGCGCGTAGTGGCCGCCGCCGCACACCGACAGCAGCGGGCAGGCCCGGCAGTCGTCGGCGAGGGCCGCCGCGCCCGCCTGCCGTGCGGCGACCCCGGGGTGCCGTAACGCCTCGTCGAAAGCGTGCCGGAAGACGTCCAGGCCGGTCCGTGCGGCGCCCTCGTACGCCGATTTCAGCGAGTCGACCTGTTCGATCGACCCGTCCGTCTCCACCACGAGCGCGTCGAAGGGGGCGAGTCCGAGGGATTCGGTGGCTGCCGGTAACCCCAGCAACAGGGCCAGGCACTCCTCGAACAGCCTGATCCGGGTCGTCCGTTGCCCGGCCGACCACCAACGGTCGAAGACGGCGCACAGCCAGTCGCCGTACCGGACTCCGGACCGATGCGGCGGCGGCGAGGTCCAGTTGCCGTGCGGCAGCAGCAGGTCCACGGCGGGTGGGCGGAGTTCGAGCAGGGAGTCGTACGTCTCCACCGGGTCCAGCGTGGGGTCCACGACGGTCAGGATGCCCGCGTACGACTCCGGGAAGAGGCCGGCGACCAGACGCGCACCGCGTGCCGCGGCCGGCCAGGACGGGCGGCCCGCGTGGTCGACGCGACGCGCGTTGTGCTCGGCGCGGCCGCCGTCGAGGCTGATGCCGATCCGGATGCCGTGCCGGGCCAGGACCGTGAGCCGGGCCTCGGTCAGGAGGGTGGCGTTGGTCTGGACGGTGGGGCGGACCGTGCAGTCGGCGGGCACGCGCGCGCGTACGGCGTCGGTGAAGCGGGCCAGGGTGTCAGCGCCCGCCAGCAGGGGTTCCCCGCCGTGCAGGACCAGGGAGACCGTGGTCAGGCCATGGGTGCGGGCATGCTCGGCGATGCGGTCGGCGGTGCGGTCGAGGACGGCGGGCGAAGCGGCGGCCGGGCGGGTGCGCCAGGTGCGGTCGGGGCCCTCGTAGAGGTAGCAGTAGGTGCAGGCCAGGTTGCAGCGGCCGTGCACCTTCACGATGAACTGGCGGAAGGGGTGACCGGTCGTGGACAATCCAGCACCCCCATGCCGTACGCCGTTCCACCCGTATCAGGGCGCATTCCCGGTCGGAGACCGGACGCAAACCCGATGCGATCGAAGTCGCCCGTTTCTGAATCTATTTGACCGAACGCGACCGCCTTGCACAGCGCCATGTGGCTCACAACACGCCCTTCCGGTGGCTCACATCGCGTTGTTGAAGCCCCAGAGCATCTCGCTCGGCCGCTCCGCGCGCTCGCGCAGCCCCTCCAGCACCTCGTGCAGGACCGGGTGCTGAACGGTCCTCAGCTCCTCCAGGTCCAGGTCCAGCAGTTCCGGCAACGGCTCGTCCGTCATGTCCCCGTTCCTCTCCTCGCGGCCGCTCTGCGGCGCGCTCACTCCAGTTCCGCAAGCCGCTCGGCCGTGTCGTCGGCCGTCGGCTCCCCCGTGCCCAGCGTGCCCTCCGGCAGCCGCGACCACTCCGCGCGGGCGGCCCGGTAGGCCTCGCGGGCGGCCCGTGGGCGTGCGGCCGCCTCATAGGACATACCCCGCCAGTGGTGGGCCTGCGCGCCCAGCACCACCGCTTCCTGGCGGCGTCGCTCGGTACGGGCCTCCGCCTCCGCCTCGCGGGCCGACTCGGCGGCGAGGCGGAAGGCGTCCACCGCCTCGTCGAGCCGGGTCGGGCGGTCCAGGCTGCGGTATGCCTCGTACTGCGCCTGCCCCAGCTCCAGCCGGCAGCGGGCGGCCAGCAGCGGGCCGTCCGCGGCGTTCGCCGCGAGCCCGAAGAGGTGCTCCGCCTCCCGGAGGTCGACGCGGTCGCCGCGCAGCCGGTAGCGGAGGATCAGGGCGCGGCCGAGCAACAGCAGCCGGAGACCGAGCTCCCGGTTCCCCGTGGAGGTCTCCCGGCGGCAGTCCCGCAGCACCCGGATCGCCTGCGACAGCGGCGCCCACGCACGGTTGCCGGTCTCCGAGTCCGCCCGGCGCAGCAGCGCCTCGCCCCACTCGGCGAGGACCTGGGAGTACTGCGGGTCGTCCCGCGGCATCTCCGCCGCCGCGCTCGCGAACGCGGTGGCCGCGTCCTGGAGTTCGCGCGGATCGCCGGTCTCCGCGTACCGGGCGACCCGAACGCGCCCGGACCGCAGATGCAGGGCGGACCGCTGCCCGCGCTTCCGGGTGACCGCCAGCGCCTCGTCGACCAGGTCCTGGGCCTCGTCCAGGGAGGCACCCGCGCACAGCAGGGCGTCCACCAGGTCGAGCCGCACCCTGACCCGGTCCGGGGCCTCCGGGGCGGCCTCCAGGGCGTCGCGCAGCGACCGGGACGCCTGTTCCGCGTAGCCGCGGGCCTGCTCGGGATCGGTCGTCGCGGCCGACAGGCGCAGCAGGATCCGGCCGTGCGCGCGCGGCAGTTCGGGCGGGCGGTGCCGGCGGTCCGGCCAGGCGTCGGCGAACGCCTCCAGCATGCCGACGGCGCTCTGCAGCAGCGCGCTGTCGCCGCCGAGGCTCCACTGCGCCTCCAGCGCACCGACCCGCTCCAGCGTCAGCCGCAGCGCCTCCCGCTGGTCGAGGTCCGGGGCGCCGCAGGCCACCGCGTACTCCCGGTCGGCACGGCGCAGCAGGTCGAGGGCGCCCGTCCGGTCGCCGTGCCGCCTGCGATCGGCGGCGGCGGCCCGCAGCACCTGGGCCAGGACGGCCCGTTCACTCCGGGCGTGCGGGTGGGCCACGGCCCGCTCCGCCGCCTCCTCGGCCTCGCGCAGCAGCTCGGCGCCGCCCTGCACCTCCCACAGGCGCAGGGTGCAGTGCGCGTACTCCGCCCACAGCTCCGGGTCCGCGCCCACCGGCTCCTCGTGCCCGGTGGCCCCGCGCAGCAGCTGCACGGCGTCGATCAGGTCCTGCACCATGCCCTCGGTGTCGAACCGGGCGAGCAGGGCGCGGGCCCGGTCGACCGCCTGGTGGGTGCGGTGTTCGCCCGGTCGTACGACGGTGTCGCGGGCGCCGTACAGGCGGAACTGCTCGGGCAGCGGCATGAAACGCTCCAGTACGCGGGCGGCGACCTCGGCGAAGGGCTGCGGGACCAGGGTCGCGTCGCCGTTGTCGCCGTTGCGCGCCGGGTAGCCGGTGCCCGGCGGGGTGTACGGGCGCCCTGAGCCGCCGTCCCCCAGCTGGGCGAGGGCGAGGGCCGGGAAGTTGGGGCCGCCCTTGCCAAAGTGCTGCTCGATGTACTCGGAGCAGTGTTTGAGGACGAGCAGGGCCTCGTCGCGGCCGAGCGCGGAGAGCAGCGCCTCCTGGACCTCGGGGGCCATCTCGTACCACTGGGTGCCGTCCGTGTTCTCGTTTTCTTCGACGTACTCCTCGCGGGCCCGGGTGACCAGGCCGCCGAGCAGCACCTCGGCGAGTTCGGAGGGGCCGGAGTCGGGCAGCATGGTCCGCTGGACCAGTTGCATCACCGGGAGGCAGAGCGGCGCGGCGGCCAGGTAGACGGCGAGCCGGCCGGCGCTCGGGGAGGCGGCGGACTGGAACCTGCTGACCCGCTCGATCGGCGACAGCGGGCGCCCGGCGCGTACCGCCTGCGCGGGCGGCTGGTCGGCACGCACCCAGCCCACCGCGCCCGCCACCGGCCCGGCGCCGACCCCGGACAGCAGCCTCGCCCACGCGCCGAGCGCCACCGGCTCGGGTGGCAGCACCGGCACCGGTACGGCGCCCCGTGGCCCGCCCGACGGGGTACCGGCCGGGGTGCGCACGCGCAGCGCGGTGGCGCCGCCCAGCGTCTCGCCACGGCTCAGCTCGCCGTAGGTGACGGGCAGCCGGGTGCGGCTCCACATCCGCTGCGGAAGCGGCTGGAGCACCGCGACCGGGGCCTGCCGGGAGAGGTGGTGCAGCAGCCGGTGGGCACGGCCGCTGTGCCACAGCGGTCCGGCGCAGTCGCTGATCAGGACGGTGATCCGGCGCCCGGTCGGATCGCTGAGGCGGTCGGCGGTGTGCAGCGGTGCCGTGCGCACGTCCGCGCTGCGGCTGACCGCCGGCTCGCCGTCGGGGCCGGTGTGCAGATGACTGATCTGGATGTCCCGGAAGGCACCCAACTGGCCAAAGACCTGGACCAGTTCGGTGAACATCCGGTCCCAGACCCGCATCGAGGGGGAGGCCTCGAGAACCAGCTGGAGCCGGGCGTCGCCCCGGGTCACCGCGCGGTACACGGGCAGGATCAACCCGCCCGCGCGTGCGCTGTGCTCGGCGGTCCGCGTCTCGTCCAGTGCGGTGCGCAGGGGCGGTGCGGCGCTGCGGTAGGCCTGCAACGGCCGTAAAGCGCGCTGGAGTTCGAGTGGCGCGGGCAACGCGGGGGCGGCGGGTACGCCGACCGGCAGCCCGGCGATCCGGCCGGCGGCCCTGCCGTGCCCGGCGCCGTGCTGCTGCGGCACGGGGTACAGGGAGGCACGGCGGTCGGCTCCGCCGGCCCCGGAGGCGACCGGTGCCGGCGGCGGCCGGCGCGCGCCACCCGTGGCCGAGCGGTCACCCTGCGGGTCCTTCGGCGGTACGACGGCCCCCTTCGGCAGGTGGCCACCGGGCCCGGCGGCGGGCTGCTCCTCCTCCGCCTCGACGGCGGGCCGCGCCCACCGGGCCAGCCACAGCGCGTCGCTCAGCCCTTCGGTGTCCGGGTCGAGCCCGACCTCCCGCAGCCTGCGGACGAGTTCGGCCACCGGATCACCGTCGGCGAGGCCGTCCGGCTCCGGGCCGCCGTCGACAGCACCGGGGCCACCCCGCCCGGGGTCCCCGCCGGCCCTCGCGGCCGCCTCGGGCCCGCCGGAGGGGTCCCCCGCCGGGTCGCCGGGGGGCACACCGGGTTCGCCCGGTACCCGGTCCGGGTCGGGTGGAAGGGAGCCGTGTCGCGGCGCTGCGTCCGGCATCAGCGCCTCACCTCGGGCGGTCGAGTCGCTGGATGAGCAGCTCGGCGAGGCGGTCGCGGCTGGGCGGGGCGGCCGCGTCGGTGAGGTAGATGGCGTTCAGCAACTGGTCGGCGGCGAGGAGTTCGCTCCGGGAGCGCTCCAGGAAGCGGTTGATCAGGTCGTCGCCCGCGCGGGCCGCCTCGTCGCCGAGGTGGGCGCGGACGAAGGTGGCGAGGCGGTTGTGGTCGGGGCGGTCCAGTTGGAGGTGGATGCAGCGGCGCATCAGCGGGGCCGGGAAGTCCCGCTCGCCGTTGCTGGTGAGCACCACGAACGGGAAGGCCCGGCAGCGCACCCGGCCGTCCCGGACCCGGACCTTCGTGCCGTCGGCGGTGAGCACCTCGGCCTCGCCGTCCGGCAGCCGGTCGGCGATCCGCTGCAGCTCGGGTATCTCGAACTCCCCTTCCTCCAGCACGTTCAGCAGATCGTTGGGCAGGTCGATGTCGCTCTTGTCCAGCTCGTCGATCAGCAGCACGCGCGGGGTGTCGGAGGGGAGCAGGGCCGTGCCGAGCGGGCCCAGCCGGATGTAGCTGCCGATCGCCTCCACCGCACCCGGGGTGCCGCCGGCCGCGCCGTACCCGCCCTGAGCGGCGATCTGGACGTCCTGGAGCCGGGCGATGGCGTCGTAGTGGTAGAGGCCGTCCTGGAGTGCGGAGCGGCTGACGATGGACCAGCGCAGGACGTCGCCCAGACCGAGCTCGTACGCCACCGAGTGCGCCAGGGTGCTCTTGCCCGCGCCGGGGCTGCCGGTGACCAGGAGCGGGCGGCGCAGGTACAGCGCCGCGTTGATCATCTCCAGCTCCTCGGCGCCGGGCCGGTGCAGTTCGGCCAGATGCCGGTGGGCGCCGAGCCTGCGGTCCCGGGAGCCGTCGCCGCCGCCCTCGGCGGTCCGGCCCGTGAAGTCCCGCCAAGGGGGCGGCGGGGGCAGCCTGTTCATGCCGTCGTGGGGTTCGCCGGCGCCTCGATAGATGAGCCACTCACTGGATTCGGTCATGTCCGGTCCTCGTCGTCACTCGTCCGTCCGGTCCCCACGGCAGCCATCGAACGTGCATCACGTTATCGACCTTCAGGAGACCCCGTAAGGGCCTCACACAGGGCGCGCGAGTTCACGGCGCCTGGAGCACATCGCCCGTACCGGGCAGAGGTTGGTGCGGGTCGTCGTACAGGAGAGCGATGCCCTTGGCCCAGAACGCCTCCGTGAGCCCCTCGCGCACCTGTTTGCGCAACGTGTGCACCGATTCGGGGAGCTCCCAGGCGCCGTCCACGTCGTAGACGGTCATCCTGGCGCCCCGGTGGAACTCACCGCACACGGAGTCGGTCTGGCGGCTCCACCGGCGCCACAGCACCACCCCGTACCCGGCCCGGACGATCCGGCCGAGTGCGGTGGCGTCGTCCGGGTAGCGCCCGTCGCCCTGCCGGCACAGCACCGGGACGGTCCCGGGCGCGAGGCCGCGCAGCACGGCCACGTCGGACACGGGCCGGCGCACCGCGTCGTCGCAGTCCAGTATCTCGGCCCTGGCCCGGTTCTCGGCCCGCTCACGCCCGTCGTGCACCCGGCGCCAGCGGTCGCGGCGGTCGGACTCCTCGTCGTCGCCGGGGGGTCCGGCGCCAGGGAGTCCGGCGCCGTACCAGCCGTCCTCCTCCCCCGGCAGCTGGTCGCGGTCCTTGCAGCGGACCACGACCGGCCGTTCGACGCCCAGCGGGTCGGCGCCGGCCCGCAGCCGCCACTCGTCCACCGGGAGGCCGAGCAGCAGATGCGGCAGGGCGGCGTGCAGCGCGACCGGCCGGCCCGGCTCGTCACAGCGGCGGAAGGCCTCGGCGAGCGGCTCCGCGACCCGGGCGGCGAGGTCGGCCAGCGGGGCGCCCTGCCCGTCGTCCAGCCGGATCGTCCCGCCGTCGGCCCGCACCACCGCGACCGACCAGTCGCAGTAACCGCGGTTCCAGGCCAGATGCTCCACTTCGAGCAGGACGGACTGGTCGTGCGCGGTGCCCTGCGGATGCTCCCGGCCCTGCTCCCCCGCCGCGCCCCCGGTCCGGTGCTCGCCGCGGTCGCGGCCGGTCCGCTCGCGCAGCCGGTCGCCGAGGTGCTGGGCGCGCCGGCGGGCCAGCTCGCTGCGGTAGTCGCTGTCCAGCCGGGTCGCGGCCTGCTTGATCCACTCCCACAGGGCCTGTTCGGCGTCGAGCACGAAGGGTGTGACCGGGCGCTCGGCGGTCATGACCCGCATCGCGTACTCGGCGACGAGCCGGAGCGCGCCGTCGTTGCGCACGTTCTCGTACAGCGCGCCGAGGCCGTCCCGCCAGCCGCGCGGAGCGGGCGACAGGGTCGGCAGCCGGAAGTTCGGCAGCGACTGGAGGATGTCGAGCAGGCCACGGGTGCTGTCCGGCGGCGGCAGGTCGGCGAGCCGGCCGAGCAGCTCCGCCCGCTCGTCCGGGCTCAGGGTGCGGCCCGGACGGGCCCCGAGTTCGGCCTGGAGGTCGGTCCAGGTGGGGCGCCCGGCGTCGGTGGGCTGCTGGCGGTCACGGTGGTAGCGGTCGTGGGCGTGGCAGACGGCCTGGTACAGATCGTGCTGGTACGGGTCGTGGTGGCGCAGCCCGTGCCGGTACAGGTCGTGCCGCCGGTCGCCCGGCGCCGTCGGCAGGGTGCGCAGCCGCTCGATCCCGATCGAGGTGCCGCCCGACCCGTGGTCCGCGCGTGACTTGAGCACGCCGACGACCTCGCCGCGCACCGGGTCGATCACCGGCCCGCCGGAGACGCCGAGCGGCAGGTCGTTCTCCCCGAGACGCATCTGGGCGCCCGTGGACCAGCCGCCGATGGTGCCGTGCACGGTCAGGAATCCGTCGTGCGGCTGCGGCCGGCCCTGGAAGGGCGCCCAGCCGGCGTAGAACACCCGGCCCTCGGTGTAGTGCGGCATCGGCCGCTCGGAGACGTAGACACAGTCGTGGTCCACCGGCTCGCGCAACCGCACGAGCGCCAGGTCCGGAGCGGGCCAGCTGCTCGGGACGGGGCGGTCGACGTGCTCCGGGAGGGTCGCGGCGACCTTGCCGGGCACCGCGCAGGGCTCCTCGAAGGGACCGGGCTGATAGACCACCGTGACCTCACCCCCTTCCCCGCCGTCGATCACATGGGCGCAGGTCAGCACCCAGTTCGGTGCGATGAAGAATCCACTGCCGAGGAACGCCCCCGACTCCTCCGGGGCATACCCGACACCTGTGCGATGGATGCGTACGGTGGCCGCCATCACGAGTTCACGCAGCGCATGGTGGGCCGGCTCCCAGCCGCCGGATGCGCCCCCGTCGTGCCGGTCCGTCATTCCGCGCCCCCGGCCCCGGCTCCCTGGGCGCCCCCGTGCACCGGGGCGCCGCCGGATGCGCCCGCGCGGGCGACCGGGGGGCCGTCGTGACCGGCGTCCGGGTCGGGCGGGCCGGCTCCGTGCCAGGTCAGGGTGACCGTGAGGGCCGCCTTCGCCTCTCCGTCCGCGAGCAGCCCGACCACCTTGCCGGCCTTCGCCGTCAGCTCGATGCCGAACTCGACGCTCACCTCGTCGGGCCGCACCGCCCGCAACGGCTCGGCGAGCGACCGCGCCACCCCACCGACCAGCGAGTTCAGGCTCTCGACGGTCGCCTCCACGCGGTCGGCGAAGCCGGTGTCCGTGAACGACAACTCCCCCGACGGCACGGCCAGTTCCTCGGCCCCCGAGATCCGCGCCCACACCGGCGTACCGTCCGGCAACCGCACCCGCGCTATCCGCGTAGCGTCCTGCTCCATTCCGCTCCCCCGTTCCCCCGAGCCCCGTGTGCTCCCTACGCCGTACCGTTCGTGGTTTCCCGCCCTTCCCGCACGGGAAGACATCGCCGCTTCAATCCACGGGGAAAGAGTCCTTCCCCCGTGAGCCGAGCCCTACCCTTCGCCGACGGCACACCTTTGCCGTCGGCCTAGGCTGGTAGGCGCCCATCACCGGGCACCCACACATGTACGCAGGAGAGCAACCCATGTACTTCACCGACCGAGGCATCGAGGAACTGGAGAAGCGGCGCGGCGAGCAAGAGATCACCTTCGAGTGGCTCGCAGAACAACTCCGCACCTTCGTCGACCTGAACCCCGACTTCGAGGTCCCGGTGGAACGCCTGGCGACATGGCTGGCACGACTGGACGACGAGGACGAGGAGTAAGAGGCCCTGGGGCAGGGGGACGCGCCCAGCGTGGGGGCACGGGCAGGCGGGGAGGGGCGGCGCTCCGTTACACCGCGAGCGACAGCGCCCCGCCGGGGAGCGCGGGGCACGCGGGGAAGGGCCGCGGTCCGTGACACCACACGGAACTGCGCCCCGTCAAGGGGCGCGGGGAACTGCGCGGCAAGCCCCCACCGGCCCGCAGCCGACACACGGCAAGGCCCCCACCCGCCCGCAGCCGACACACGGGCTTGCGCCCCCGTCGGTCAGTCCCGCGGAAACATCGTCTCGTACGACAACTCCAGCGCCCCGTGCACCATCAGCACCACCCCCACCACGGCCCACCCCACACTGCGCCGCCGCACCCCCCACGCGGCGACCGGCGCCCCCACGGCCACCTCGGCCAGGGCCAGCCGATGCGCCCTCGGCGTCCCTCCCCGCGCCTCGCCGTCTCCCCCGGTGTCCTCGACATGCCTCACGTCGGCCCCGGCGCCGGCCACCTCGCGGAGACGGTCGGCCGGTTCCCCCGGCCCCAGCCCGTCCCGCAGGTGCACCCCCGCGCGCGTGAGGACCCCGATCAGCCCGCGCAGGCGCGCACGTGCGTCGGCCCCCGGATCCGGCAGGGTCAGCCGGTCCAGGGACTGCACGTCGAGAACCGGGTCAAGACCCAGCCGCGCGGCGAACGCGCGCATCGCCTCGCCCTCCCCCGCCGGCGTGCCGTCGGCCAGCCAGACATAGCCGACCGGGCGGCGGAAGCCTGACGCGAGGGTGTAGCCGGCCCGGTCGGCGTCCCACCACAGCGCCAGCACCGGCCACCCGGCACCCACGGCGAGCGCGGTGGCCCACCCGTTCAGGACCCGGTCGACGGGCTCGCCCCCGCGCAGCCACGACGTGCCCTCGGGGACGAGGACGCTCCACTCGCCGGCCCGGGTCAGCAGCATCCGTTCCCGCAGGAGAGGAGCGAGCGGGGCGACGGAATCGGGGTCTGCCCGGCACAGCAGCAGGGCACCGGGCGCGGGGGCGTCAGCGGACCGGGAGACGGCCTGCGATTCGTCGGTCGGCATGCACACACGGTAGGCAATTCATCCGCTTGTCGCCCGATATGGGGCTCTGCCAGGACGCATTGAAGTCAATCGCGCGCCCGGCCGGTCACCCCAAAGAGCGCCTTGACTTCCGACAGCCACGATATATCGTGTTTACGGAAGACGCGATATGGCGCGAGCCGTGCATGCGCGTCCGTGTCCAGCCGTCATGCCCGGCCGAGGGAGGTCCGCACCATGTCCGAGTGGTCCGTCGCTGAGCCCAGGAAGCTCACCTTCGACACCCCCGTGAGCGATCTGCACGTGCGCGTCGTCAACGGAACAGTCAACGTCGTGGGCACGGACGAGGGTTCCGCCCGCCTGGAAATCTCCGAGATCGAGGGCCCGCCCCTGATCGTCACGCACCGGGGCGGCACCCTCACGGTGGCCTACGAGGACCTGCCCTGGAAGGGCTTCCTCAAGTGGCTCGACCGCAAGGGCTGGCGGCGCAGCGCTGTCGTCTCGCTCGCCGTCCCGGCGGACACCCGCGTGGAGGTCGGCGTGGTCGGCGCGGCCGCGGTCGTCTCCGGGATCAGCGGAACGTCGGTGGTCAAGGGCGTCACCGGCGACACGACCCTGGTCGGCCTCTCCGGCGAGGTCCGCGCGGACACCGTCTCCGGGAACCTGGAGGCCCAGACCGTCACCGGTGACCTGCGGTTCAACTCCGTCTCCGGCGACCTGACCGTCGTCGAGGGCTCGGGCTCCGCCGTGCGCGCCGACTCGGTCAGCGGCTCGATGATCATCGACCTGGACCCGGACGGCCCGACGGACGTCCGGCTGACCAGCGTCTCCGGCGAGATCGCCATCCGGCTGCCGCATCCGGCCGACGCCGAGGTCGAGGCCAACACCGCGAGCGGCACGATCTCCAACGCCTTCGACGGACTGCGGGTGCACGGCCAGTGGGGCGCCCACAAGATCACCGGCCGCCTCGGCGCGGGCACCGGCAAGCTCCGCGCCACCACGGTCTCCGGCTCCATCGCCCTGCTGCGCCGCCCGCCCAAGGAGGACGACGACGAGAAGACCGCCTGGGAGGCCGAACCGACGCCCGACCTCTCAGGACCGACGGAGCCAACGGGACCGACGGGACCGGCAGGACCGACAGGGCAGGCCGCCCCCGCCCCGCCCACCACCGGGTCCGAGCCCGGGACCGGCCCCGAGTCCGGGTCCGAGACCGGGTCCGGCTCCGAGTCCGGCTCCGGCTCCGCAGCCCCGGCCGACGGTACGACCGACAAGAAGGTGCTCTGACATGCCTCCCGTCTTCGCCCACGGCCGCCTTCGCCTCTACCTCCTCAAGCTGCTGGACGAGGCCCCGCGCCACGGCTACGAAGTGATCCGGCTGCTCGAAGAGCGGTTCCAGGGCCTGTACGCGCCGTCGGCCGGCACCGTCTACCCCCGCCTCGCCAAGCTGGAGGCCGAGGGCCTGGTCACCCACACCACCGAGGGCGGCCGCAAGGTCTACGCCATCACGGATGCCGGTCGCGCCGAACTGGCTGACCGCAGCGGCGAGTTGGCCGACCTGGAGCTGGAGATCCGCGAGTCGGTGGCCGAACTGGCCGCGGAGATAAGGGCCGACGTACGCGGCGCGGCCGGCGATCTGCGCCGCGAGGTGCGGGCTGCCGCCTCCGAGGCCCGGCGTGGCAGCGGGACGAGGACCGGGGACCTCGGTGACCTCGGTGACGGGGAGTCCTGGCGGGCCGCCAAGGAGGAGATGCGGCGCGTCAAGCAGGAGTGGAAGGAGCAGGCCCGCCGCGCCAAGGACGAGAGCCGCCGGGCCCGTGACGAGGCCCAGCGGGCCCGCCGACAGGCCCAGGAGGCCCAGGCCCGGGCCCGCGCCCAAGCCCAGGAGGAGATGCAGCGCATCGCCCACCGGGTGCAGGAGCACGTCCAGGACCACTTCGCACGCGGTGACTGGCCGACAGGGGTCCGCGAGGGCCTGGCCGAACTCGCCAAGGAGTTCGGGGAGTTCGGAAAGGACTACGGCAAGGACTTCGGGAAGGACTTCGGCTTCGGCGGCCGCACCGAGCCGCAGCCCGGATCAGGCCCGGACCTCCGCAAGCCGACACCGCCCCAGGCGCAGACGCCGCCCAAGGCACCGACACCGGAGTACTCGGAGACCCCGGAGGACTTCCCGGCACAGTACGTCCCGGAGTGGGCGCACGATGACGAGACCGGCACCGGCGACCCGGCCCGCGACCTCGACCGGCTCCTGGACCGCTTCCGCGACGACATCCGGGACGCGGCCCGCGACCACGGAGTCACCGCGGAACAGCTCGGCGACACCCGCCGCCACCTGTCGACGGCGGCGGCCCGCATCGGAGCGCTGCTGCGCGGCCCGAAGTCCTGAGGAACGGGCGAGCGACAGCGGGCCGCCCCCACACGGCCCGCCCGCTTCCCCTCTCCCTCGCGCAGGACCCGGTCTCTCCCCGCCGCTCAGGAGTTGGTCAGGACGATCTTCCCGAACTGGTCGCCGGACTCCAGCCGTGCGAAGCCCTCGCGGGCGCGGTCGAGCGGGAGCAGTTCGTCGATGACCGGGCGTACCCCGGTGGCGGCGCAGAAGGCGAGCAGGTCCTCCAGCTCGTCCTTGGTCCCCATGGTCGAACCCACGACCTTCAGTTCGAGGAAGAAGATCCGGGTCAGCTCGGCGTGCGAGGGCCGGTCGCCGCTGGTGGCGCCGGAGATGACGATGGTGCCGCCGGGACGCAGCGACTTCACCGAGTGCGACCAGGTGGCGGCGCCGACGGTCTCGATCACGGCGTCCACGCGCTGCGGCAGCCGGGCGCCCGGTTCCACCGCCTCTACGGCGCCCAGTTCCAGGGCCCGCTTCCGCTTCGCCTCGTCCCGGCTGGTGGCGAAGACCCGCAGCCCCGCGGCCTTGCCGAGCACGATGGCGGCGGTGGCGACCCCGCCGCCCGCGCCCTGCACGAGGACCGAGTCACCGGGGCGGACGCCCGCGTTGGTGAACAGCATCCGGTACGCCGTCAGCCAGGCGGTGGGCAGGCAGGCGGCCTCCGCGAAGGAGAGTTCCCTGGGCTTGGGCAGGAGGTTCCAGGTGGGTACGGCGACCTGCTCGGCGAAGGTGCCCTGGTAGCGCTCGGTGAGGATGGACCGGGGCTCGTTCGGCGCGACCCCGTGGCCGGTCTGCCCGATGACGGAGTGCAGGACGACCTCGTTGCCGTCCGCGTCGACGCCGGCGGCGTCACAGCCGAGGATCATCGGCAGCCGGTCCTCCGGGAGGCCGACGCCGCGCAGGGACCAGAGGTCGTGATGGTTGAGGGAGGCGGCCCGGACGTCGACGGTACTCCAGCCGGGGCGGGCCTCGGGGGCGGGACGGTCCCCCAACTCAAGGCCGGAGAGCGGCTGGTCGCGGTCGATTCGGGCGGCGTAGACGGCGAACATAGGGCCGACGATAGGTTCCCGGGGCCGAGGGCGAAACCGGAGGCCGCTGTGACACATCCCCTCTTGCGCACAACGCCCCCACGCACGGCGCCCGCCAGGAACACGCAGAACCAGCACGCACAGCGCCCCGCCAGGGCGCGGGGGTCTGGGGGCGGCAGCCCCCAGGGCGACGGTCGTTTCCTGGCCACCCGATCGGGTGGGTGGGTGGGCAAAGAAATGGCCCCGCCCAAGGAGGGCGGGGCCATCCGGGTTACCGTCGGGCGACGCCCTCGGCCCGCGCGGCCGCGGCCACCGCCGCAGTCACCGCCGGCGCAACCCGCTCGTCGAACGGCGACGGAATGACATAGTCCGCCGCGAGATCGTCACCGACGACCGACGCCAGCGCCTCCGCCGCCGCGATCTTCATCCCCTCGGTGATCCGGGAGGCCCGCACCTGGAGCGCGCCCGCGAAGATCCCGGGAAACGCCAGCACGTTGTTGATCTGGTTCGGGAAGTCCGACCGCCCGGTCGCCACGACCGCCGCGTACTTGTGGGCGACGTCGGGGTGCACCTCCGGGTTCGGGTTGGCCATGGCGAACACGAACGCGCCCTCGGCCATAGAGGCGACGGCCTCCTCCGGGACGGTACCTCCGGAGACGCCGATGAAGACGTCGGCGCCGGCCAGCGCGTCCTCCAGCGTGCCCTTGAGCCCGGCCTTGTTGGTGAACCCGGCGACCTCGCGCTTGACGGCGGTGAGGTCGTCCCGGTCGGCCGAGATGATGCCCTTGCGGTCGGCCAGGGCGACGTCCCCGATACCGGCCTCGACCAGCATCTTGGCGATAGCGACCCCGGCCGCGCCGGCGCCCGAGATCACCGCCCGCAGCTGGCCGATCTCCCGCCGGCTGAGCCGCGCGGCGTTCCGCAGCGCCGCCAGCGTCACGACGGCCGTGCCGTGCTGGTCGTCGTGGAAGACCGGGATGTCGACGCGCTCCTGGAGCTTGCGCTCGATCTCGAAGCACCGCGGTGCCGAGATGTCCTCCAGGTTGACTCCGCCGAAGGAGGGAGCGAGCCGGACGACGGTCTCCACGATCTCGTCGACGTCGGTGCAGTCGAGGGCGATCGGGACCGCGTCCACGCCGCCGAACTGCTTGAAGAGGATCGCCTTGCCCTCCATCACGGGGAGGGAGGCCTCGGGGCCGATGTCCCCGAGGCCGAGCACGGCCGTGCCGTCGGTGACGACGGCCACGACGGACGACTTCCATGTGTAGTCGTTGACCAGCTCGGGCTGTTCCGCGATCGCGGTGCACACGCGCGCGACTCCGGGCGTGTACGCGAGGGAAAGGTCGTCCTTGTCACGGATCGGCACGGTGGCCTGCACGGCCATCTTGCCGCCGCGGTGCAGCGCGAACGCCGGATCGAAGGAATCGAGGGGCTCGGCCCCGCCGTCCTGGTCCGAATTGCCCGGCGTGCTGTCGCTGCGAGGATTGACGATCTCCGCTGCCACTTGTCTTACCCCTTAGGTATGCATGGTTGAGGGTCGGCCGCTCCCGGTGAGGGAGTGGACGGGCACCGCGCAGGGCCCGATCACTGATACGTACGAGTGGCACGTACGAGCACCTGCGCGACGGGCGCGCCGCACACGCGCCCTGGAGCCCCGGATGAGGGGTGTAAAGAACCTTCTTACCGGACGGACCGCTCCCACGACGAGTCGAATAGGCGCAAGGTCACATCACGGATGTCGTAGGCAACCTACAGATGAGCGGCGCGAGTGACCGGAAGTCGACCGCGGGGTACGGCCTGCGATGAACCGGCGGTGAACCGAAGATCTTCCGCCCAGAAGGTCGGATTCCCGCAGATGCGCGGGGCGACGGGTCGGGGAAGGCCCTGCCCGTCGCGTTGCGGGGGTCACCCGTTATCCGATTTTGACATCGTGACACGCCTGAATGGAGCAATCCCAATGGCAGGATGCCGTAAACCCACGAGGTCGCGACACCCGATGGTGTGTGTTTCCGTCGACCCATCGGCAGATCGACATATCAGGCACATCGGTATATCGGCTTGTTCAACCCACCGCCGGAGGAACCCACCATGACCGCAAGCTCCACCCGTCGTACCACTGTCGCGCGCTCCAGGACCGCAGCGTTCGGTGCGATCGCGGTCGCAGGCGCCCTGATACTCACCGGCTGCGGTGACCAGACGGACAAGGGCAGCGACAGCGGCTCCTCCTCGACGTCCTCGGCCCCGCTGGCGAGCAAGCTGCCGGACGACATCCGCAAGGCCGGCGTGATCAAGGTGGGCTCGGACATCGCCTACCCGCCGGTCGAGTACATGCAGAGCGGCAAGGCCGTCGGTGTCGACCCGGACATCGCGGACGCGCTGGGCAAGCAGCTGGGTGTGAAGTTCGAGTTCCAGAACGGCAAGTTCGACAACCTGATCGTGGGCCTGCAGGCCAACCGCTTCAACGTGATCATGTCGGCGATGAACGACACCAAGGACCGCCAGAACGGCATCGACTCCGACACCGGCAAGAAGGTCGGCAACGGCGTCGACTTCGTCGACTACTTCACCGCCGGCACCTCGATCCTGGTCCAGAAGGGCAACCCGAAGGGCATCAAGTCGCTGGACGACCTGTGCGGCAAGGTCGTGGCCCTGCAGAAGGGCACCACGTCCGAGGGCATCGCCAAGGCGCAGAGCGAGAAGTGTACGAAGGACGGCAACAAGGCCATCGACCTCCAGACCTTCGACACCGACCCCGAGGCGCTGCTCCGTCTGAAGCAGGGCGCCTCCGTCGCCGACCTGAACGACTTCCCGGTGGCCGCCTACAACGCCAAGACCTCCGGCGGCGGCAAGGACTTCGAGGTCGTCGGCGAGCAGATCGAGGCCGGTCCGTACGGCATCGCGATCAGCAAGGACAACACCCAGCTGCGCGACGCGCTCCAGGCCGCCGTGGCCGCCATCATCAAGAACGGCGACTACCAGAAGATCCTGGAGAAGTGGAACGTCGCGCAGGGCGCGGTCACCGAGGCCAAGACCAACGGCGGCTCCTGAGCGGCCGGGCACGACTGAAGGGCCGTCACTGTGACTGACACGGTCGACAAGACTCCGGCGCCGTCCGTGCCGCCGGAGCAGATCAAGGCCATCCCGGTGCGCCACTACGGGCGCTGGGTGTCCGGCGTCGTGGTCGTCGCCCTCGTGGTGCTGATCGGGATCGCCTTCTCCAACGCGAAGATCAACTACAGCGTCATCCCCGACTACCTCTTCGACCAGGGCATCGTCTCCGGCGCCTGGACCACGCTCTACATCTCGGTGCTGGCCATGGTGCTCGGCGTCGCGCTCGGCGTGGTCCTCGCCGTGATGCGGCTGTCGTCGAACCCGGTCACCAGCACGGTGTCCTGGTTCTACATCTGGTTCTTCCGCGGCACCCCGGTCCTGGTCCAGCTGCTGCTCTGGTACAACATCGCGCTCGTCTTCCCCATCCTGAACCTGGGGTTCTACAAGGACGAGATGAACCAGGTGATGACGCCGGTCCTCACCGCCCTGCTGGGACTCGGCCTGAACGAGGCCGCGTACATGTCGGAGATCGTCCGCGCCGGCATCCAGTCGGTCGACGAGGGGCAGACCGAGGCCTCGCACGCGCTGGGGATGACCCAGAGCCAGACGCTGCGCCGGGTGATCCTCCCGCAGGCCATGCGGGTCATCATCCCGCCGACCGGCAACGAGTTCATCAACATGCTGAAGACCTCGTCGCTGGCCTACGCGGTCCAGCTCCCCGAGCTGATCAAGAAGGCCACGGACATCTCCAGCACCTCGCTGGCGGTCGTCGAGATGTACTTCGTCGCCTGCATCTGGTACCTGTTCCTGACCACGATCTTCAGCATCGTCCAGTACTACATCGAACGCCGTTACGCCCGCGGCTCCTCGCGCAACCTCCCGCCCACCCCGCTGCAGCGGCTGCGGAAGAATCTGGCCCAGTGGGGTTCGTTCCGCCGCCCGGAGGTGGCCCGATGACCGGTCTCGCCAAGGACATCACCCCGCCGAGCAGCGGCGCCCCGATGGTCAAGGCCGAGGGCGTGCACAAGTCGTTCGGACTGTCGCACATCCTCAAGGGCATCGACCTGGAGGTGCTGCCGCGCGAGGTGTTCTGCCTGATCGGTCCGTCCGGTTCCGGCAAGAGCACGTTCCTGCGGTGCATCAACCATCTGGAGAAGATCAGCGCCGGCCGGCTGTACGTCGACGGCCGTCTGGTCGGCTACCGCCAGCACGGCGACAAGCTCTACGAGCTGAAGGAGAAGGAGGTCGCGGCGCAGCGGCGGGACATCGGCATGGTGTTCCAGCGCTTCAACCTCTTCCCGCACATGACGGCCCTGGAGAACGTCATGGAGGCGCCGGTCCAGGTCAAGCGCGAGTCCAGGGCGGTGGCCCGGGAGCGGGCGGAGCGGCTCCTCGACCGGGTGGGCCTCGGCGACCGCAAGGGCCACTACCCGGCGCAGCTCTCCGGCGGCCAGCAGCAGCGCGTCGCGATCGCCCGCGCGCTCGCCATGCAGCCGAAGCTGATGCTCTTCGACGAGCCGACCTCCGCGCTCGACCCGGAGCTGGTCGGCGAGGTCCTGGACGTGATGCGGGACCTGGCCGAGGACGGCATGACGATGATCGTCGTCACCCACGAGATGGGCTTCGCCCGCGAGGTCGGTGACAGCCTGGTCTTCATGGACGACGGCGTGGTGGTCGAGTCCGGCCATCCGCGCGACGTCCTGACCAACCCCCAGCACGACCGCACGAAGTCGTTCCTGTCGAAGGTGCTGTAACGGGACCACGGCCGACGACACCGAAGGGGCGGTACGACTCTTGTCGTACCGCCCCTTCGGTCCCTCTACTTCACGGCGAGCAGCAGCGTGTCCGAAGGCGAGCACCACACCGCCCGGGCCTCACCGAAACCCTTCTCCCGCAGCACGCGCGCGTGCCAGGCCGCCGGGGGCATGTCGCCGTCCGCGTGCTCGCCGTAGATCTCGAACCGGCGGGCCGTCGGACCGGCCAGTACCGGGTCCTGCGCGGCCAGCTGCCACCACTCGGCCCAGTCGAGCGCCCCCGACTCCTTGGCCTGATCCATGCGGAGATGCCGCTGCGCCCGTTCCGCGGCGTTGATCCTGGGCGTGCTGTCGTCGATCATGTGGTCCGCGTTCATGAAGACACCGCCGTCGCGGACGAGTTCCGCGACCTGACCGTAGAGGGCCGCGAGGGGTTCACTGTGCAGCCAGTGCAGGGCCGTGGCGGTCAGGACCGCGTCGTAGGAGGCGTGGGGCAGCCTCGCGCGCCAGTCGGGGTCCTTGAGGTCGGCGGTGACGAACGTGGCCCGCTCGTCGCCCTCGAAGGTGCCCTCGGCGATGGCGAGGAGGGCCGGGTCGAGGTCGACCCCGACGCTCACCGCCGCCGGGAAGCGGGCGAGCAGCCGGGCGGTGATGCTGCCGGTGCCGCACGCGAGGTCGAGGATCCGAGGGGCCGTACCGACGAGCGCCTCGACCATGTCGAGCATGATCCGGAAGCGTTCCTCGCGGTCCGGCATGTACCACTCCTGCTGCCGGTCCCAGCTCTTCTGCCAGGCACCCCAGTCGGTCCCGGTCGTGGTCGTCCGCGTGTCCGTCATGGCAACCCTCCACCGCACAAGTCCCGTAATACCCTGGAAGCACGATCGGCCGTTACCCGACCGCACCCACTGACCGTAGAGCACCCCCGTAAGGACTACAAGTGGAACTGGCCTATTACTCGGACTACGCTGTCCGACTCGTCAACAGCGAGGAACCGGTCCGGGGCAAGGACTCCCTGACCTCGGTCGAGGCCGTCCGCGACCTCTTCGGGGTCAACGCGTCGGCGGCCCGCCGCACCACCGACGCCGATGTCACCCGCTTCCGCTCGGTACGGGCCCGGCTGCGCGCGGTCTTCGAGGCTGCCGACAAGGGCGACGAGACGCTGGCCGTGGACCTGCTGAACTCACTGCTGCTCGAGTTCCCGGTGTCGCCGCAGATCTCCGGCCACGACCACCGGGACGAGGACGACCGCCCGCTGTGGCACATGCACCTGGCCGACCACCCCTCGAACGCCACCGCCGGCTATGCGGCGATCGCGGCGATGGGCCTGGCCTTCCACCTCACCGAGTACGGCGTCGACCGGCTCGGCCTGTGCGAGGCGGCGCCGTGCCGCAACGCCTACCTCGACACCTCGACCAACCGCTCCCGGCGCTACTGCTCGGACCGCTGCGCGACCCGCGCCAACGTGGCCGCCTACCGGGCCCGCAAACGCCTGGAGGCGGACCGGCCCGACCTGCCCGAGCGGTCGGAGAGCACCGGACGGGCCGCCGAGAGCGCCCAGCGCGCCAGTGCCAGCGGCGAACGCTGACCGGCCTTGAGCGGCCGCCAGCGGAACAGGGCACGGCCGAGGATCAGCTCCTCCGGCACGGTCCCGTAGTCCGTACTGTCCCCGCCCGCGTACGCGTTGTCCCCGAGCACCCACCAGCCGCCCTCGCGCGGCTCCACGGCCCGCTTGACGACCAGCAGGTCCTGCTGGAAGGGGTGGCGCAGGACGACGACGTCACCGGCCCTCACCCTGGCCCCGTACCGCACCAGGAGCTGATCCCCCTGGTACAGCGTGGGCACCATCGACGGGCCGGTCACCTCGGCCAGTCCGAAGGGCGCGGCGCCCCTCCCCCGCTCGGTCTCCTGCGACAGCTCCGGCATCGCCGGCACCTCCCCGGTCCGTTCCTCCACCAGTCTCAGTCTGACCCTGGACTTTTGTCCTAAGCCCATGGGGGCACTCGCGAAATCAGGCTTCCCAGGGAGTAATGTCCCACCTGAGAAGACGATCACGAGGAAGGAATGCTCCATGCTTTCCCGCCTGTTTGCCCCCAAGGTCAAGGTCAGCGCGCACTGCGACCTGCCCTGCGGTGTGTACGACCCGGCCCAGGCCCGCATCGAGGCGGAGTCGGTGAAGGCCGTGCAGGAGAAGATGGCCGCCAACGACGACCCGCACTTCCAGGCTCGCGCCACCGTCATCAAGGAGCAGCGAGCCGAGCTCGCCAAGCACCACGTCTCGGTGCTCTGGAGCGACTACTTCAAGCCCCCGCACTTCGAGAAGTACCCCCAGCTGCACGTTCTGGTCAACGACACCCTGAAGGCCCTGTCCGCCGCCAAGGCGTCCACGGACCCGAAGACCGGCGAGAAGGCCCTGGAGCTCATCGCCGAGATCGACAAGATCTTCTGGGAGACCAAGAAGGCCTGATCTTTATCCATGCCTTCTGACCTGCGATTACTTCGATTGCAGCGTCTCTCTTCCCGCACCCGGCCCGCAGGCCGCCGAGCACGGCGACCCAGACGGTCCGGGTGCGGTCTTTTCTGCCCGAAAGCCTCGCCGCGGCGAACTGCCCGTGCCCTCAGGCGAGTTGACCCGGCAGGGTGACGCAGATCACCACAACAGACAGTCACCCGCCATCCACCTCCTGCGACTTTGCCACCCTTTGCAATCTTTACCTTTCGCATAGCTTTTCTTTGTCATCACATGGGTGATGGCGAAGAAAAGGTGAGAGGTCGAAGAATCATGACGGTTCACAGACCCGTGTCACGACGACGCGGGCGGCCTTGGCACGGGGGAAGCGCTCGCTGGACAGCGGGCGGTATCGCCTTGGCCATGGCCATCACCCTCCTCGACGCGACGAGTTCGGGGGCGGCCGCACCGCCTCGCACCGCGGACGCGCCGAAGAAGCCGGCAACGGCCACCCAGGCAGTCGACATCCCTTCCGCCCGGGTCGCGGCGCGGCTGTCCGGCACGCGGGTGGAAGCGCTCTCGGAGCGCACCGAGACGTCGACGACGTGGGTGAACAAGGACGGCAGTCTCACCACGGAGATGGCTGCCGGCCCGGTCCGTTTCATGCGGGACGGCCAGTGGGTCGACGTCGATGTCGAATTGCGGGAAGCCGGCTCGGGCGTGGAGCCGGTCGCGCACCCGGAGGGCCTGCGGCTCGCGGGCAGGTCCGGGACCCCGGCGAAGTCCTTGAAGGCCGCGCGCGGGGCCAGGGCCACCGACCTTGTGACACTGGGCGAGGGCGACGAGCAGATCACCCTGCAGTGTGCTGGTTGCCACATGGGCGGGCTTGCTGTCGATGTGGCCGAGGCTGCATGCGTTGGACGTGACCGGCTGAACACCGCTGCCACCGGTGCTGGTTGAGGCGGCCAGGGGTTGTCAGTGGCTGGTGACAGGATCACCGGCATGGTTTTCGTACGCACTACTCCGCCGCGGCCCGTGGACGTGACCGCGGTCTTTCCCGAGCTGGCGCCGTTGGCGCGTCCTGCGATTCGGCTGCACCCTCGTCCCGGGTCGCCTTCGGTCGGGGAGAGCTCGGTCGGGGGGCCGTTGCTGTGGCCGGCTGAGGAGCCGTGGCCGCACTGTGAAGCCTCGCACCTGCACGTGGACAGCGGGTTCCGCCAGTCGCCGGCCGACGTGCGGCTCAAGAGACGCATGCAGGCCCGGTGGCACCGTGATCACAATGGCCGTGGGACAACGCCCGAGGAGGCGGCGGTCAAGGAGCGGAACGCCGCGATGCTCGCGGAGCGGCTCGCCGTCGGCCCTCCGCCCGCGGACTGCCCGGTCCCCATGCTGCCCGTGGCCCAGCTGTATCTGCGCGACATACCCCTGTTGCGGCCGCCCGGACAGGCCGATCTGCTCCAGGTTCTGTGGTGCCCCTACGACCACGATCCGCATCACAAGCCGGCGACCGCACTGTTCTGGCGGTCCGCCGCCGAGGTCGTCGACGTCCTCGCCACACCGCCCGAACCGTACGAGGTGAACGATGACGGCTATTTGCCGGAGCCGTGCGTGCTGGCACCGGAAGCGATCACCGAGTACCCCAACAGCCTCGATCTGAGCCCGCAGACGCTGCGGATGGTGGAGGACTGGAGCAGATGGCAGGCGGCCGGCGCCGACGTGGACAGCTCCGAGCACGCGGACTGTCCGCGGGACTTCTATGACGTCCATCTGGCAGACGCGCCTGGCTGGAAGGTCGGCGGCTGGCCTCCGTGGGGCCGCACCGATCCCTACCCCCGATACTGCACTGTCTGTGATGTGCGGATGGTCCCGCTGCTGACCATCGCCTCATTCGAATGGGACGGCGGTGAGGGACACAGCTGGGCGCCTTGCGAAGACCAGGCCGCCGCCTACGCCGCCAACACCGTCGGACGTTGCTGTGGCCAGAGCCCCTCGCAGCCGACCAAGGTCGAAGTCGGCAACACCGACAACATGCAGATCTACATCTGCCCGACCTCCCCCGAGCATCCGCACACCGACCTGATCCAATGAGGCCGGGCCGCACGACACCCTCGCACAGATCGCCGTCGGCTTCGGCATCTCGGTGGGCACCGCCCACGCCTACATCCGCAGGGTGGTCGACCTGCTCGCGGCCCGGGCATCCGGCCTGCTCAAGGTCCTGCGTGAAGCCGACCCGGACTTCGTCCTGCTCGACGGCACCCTCGCCGCGTGCGACCGCCTGGGCGATGGCCGGGCCGACTACTCCGCCAAACACCGACGCCACGGGGTGAACGTCCAGGTCGTGACCGACCCAGCCGGCCGGGTTCTGTGGTTTTCACCCGCCCTGCCGGGCCGGACCCACGACCTGACCGCGGCCCGCACCCACCGGATCATCCGGATCTGCGAACGCCAGGGCGTCCCGGTCCTCGCCGACCGCGCCTGCCTTGGAGCCGGCCCCTGGGTGACGACACCGGTCAGACGCCCACCCGGTCGTGACCTGTCACCGACCCAGCTCACCGTCAACCGCGCGCTGTCGGCAACACGGGCACCAGTCGAGCGAGGCGCGTGGCCCGCCTGAAGCCCTGGCGGATCTTCCATCACGCGCGCTGCAGCCCCAATCGAATGTCGTCAATCGCGGCTGCGGTCCTCACCCTGGAGCGGCAACGCTGAAAGAGCTCGTGGCCGACCCGCCATGTCCCGGCTGCTCTCTCGCTGCTCTCTCGCTGCTCAAAGGAAAACCATGGGCAGCTGAGTCAACGGTGGTGGCTCCGGAAGCTGTTCCCCGGTGGCGGCGCAGATCATACGGAAGGTCCTCGGGCACCGCTCCGAACCGTGTCCGTACCGTTCCGAAAGCAAAGGGGCCGACCGGAGATCCGGTCGGCCCCGCCCTGTTCGCCGGTGCTAGTGATGGCCGCCGTGGTCGTCCTCGCCGGCCTCCAGGAGGCCCGCCGCCGCACCCACGATCCGCGGGTCCGGGCTGCCGACGACCTCCTCGTCCTTGTTGGCGTAGTCGAAGCGGGCCAGGACGCTGCGCATGGCCTCGACCCGGGCGCGCTTCTTGTCGTTGCTCTTGACCACCGTCCAGGGGGCGTACTCGGTGTCCGTCTCCCGGAACATCGCCACCTTCGCGGCCGTGTAGTTGTCCCAGAGATCCAGCGAGGCCAGATCCATCGGGCTGAGCTTCCACTGCCGTACCGGGTCGACCTGGCGGATGGTGAAGCGGGTCCGCTGCTCGCTCTGCGAGACCGAGAACCAGAACTTCACCAGGTCCACCCCGTCGTCCACCAGCATCCGCTCGAACAGCGGGGCCTGGCGCATGAAGCGCCGGTACTCGTCGTCCGAGCAGAAGCCCATGACCCGCTCGACGCCGGCCCGGTTGTACCAGGACCGGTCGAAGAGGACGATCTCACCGGCCGTCGGGAGGTGTTCGACGTAGCGCTGGAAGTACCACTGGCCGCTCTCGCGTTCGCTGGGCTTCTCCAGCGCCACCACCCGCGCGCCACGGGGGTTCAGGTGCTCCGTGAAGCGCTTGATGGTGCCGCCCTTGCCGGCCGCGTCCCGTCCCTCGAAGACTATGACGATCCGGCGGCCGGTCTCCTTGATCCAGGTCTGCAGCTTCAGCAGTTCGATCTGCTGGAGCCGCTTGTGCCACTCGTACTCCTTGCGCTCCATGCGCTGCGGGTACGGGTAGTTCTCCCGCCAGGTGTCGATCGGGGATCCGTCCGGGCGGATGAGTACGGGGTCGTCCGGGTCGCTGTAGTCGACCTTCAGGTCGGCCAGGTCGGACAGCAGGTCCGGCGTCGTCATCCAGTCCTCCTCAGCGGCTCAGCGGGTCAGGGGTCAGTGGAACTGCGGGACGATCAGGTAGATGCCGTACGCCACCACCGCCAGGCAGGCGAGGAAGCACAGCCCCGCCTGGGCTGCGCCCACGGTGCTGGTGCCGCCCTGCTCCTTGACGCCCTCGTAACGGGCGAGCCCGAGGACACCGAGGGCGAAGACGACCACCACTGCGACTGTAACTCCGATGCTCACCGCGGTGACCTGCCCGAGTGCGGTCCAGTCGATACTCATGGGAACTCCCTCACTCAGGCGGCGGTGCCGACGTTGGACGGGGGCGTGGTGCGGAGGGCGACCTCGTGGCCGTCGTTGACGTTCTTCGCGTCGATCGGGTTGCGACGCGACAGCAGGACGATGCCCGCCGCGAGCGCGGCACCGACCAGCGCGACCACGACCGTGCCGAAGTTGCCGCCGTGCTTGACCGCGGCCGCGGAGATGCCGCCGACCAGCGCGGCACAGGGCAGGGTGATCAGCCAGGCGGCCACCATGCGGCCGGCGATGCCCCACCGGACCTCCGCGAGTTTCCGGCCGAGGCCCGCGCCGAGGATGGAACCGGAGGCGACCTGCGTGGTGGACAGGGCGAAGCCCATGTGCGCGGAGGTCAGGATGACGGCCGTGGAGGCGGTCTCCGCCGCGAAGCCCTGCGGGGACTGGATCTCGGTCAGACCCTTGCCCATGGTGCGGATGATCCGCCAGCCGCCGATGTAGGTGCCTAGGGCGATGGCGAGACCGGCGCTGAAGATCACCCAGACCGGCGGGCCGGCGTCGCCCGGGAGGGCGCCGACGGAGATCAGGGTCAGGGTGATGATGCCCATGGTCTTCTGGGCGTCGTTGGTGCCGTGCGCGAGCGAGACCAGCGAGGCCGAGCCGATCTGCCCGAGCCGGAAGCCCTTGGTCACGGAGGACTCGCGGCCGCGGGCGGTGAGTTTGTAGGCGCAGTACGTCGCGATCAGCGCCGCGACGCCCGCCACCACCGGCGAGGCGAACGCCGGGATGATGATCTTCTCGAGGACCTTTCCGAAGTTGACCGCGCCGGAGCCGGCGCCGACCCACACCGCGCCGATCAGTCCGCCGAACAGGGCGTGGGAGGAACTGGAGGGCAGTCCGACCAGCCAGGTCAGCAGATTCCAGAGGATCGCACCCACCAGCCCCGCGAAGATCATCGCTGGGGTCACCTTGGCGTCGTTCACAATGCCGCCGGAGATCGTCTTGGCGACCTCCGTCGAGAGGAAAGCTCCGACCAGGTTCAGCACACCGCTGATCAGAACGGCTGTCTTCGGCTTGAGCGCGCCGGTCGCGATGGACGTGGCCATTGCGTTCGCCGTGTCATGGAACCCGTTGGTGAAGTCGAAAGCAAGTGCAGTGACGATCACGACCGCCACGAGGAACGTGATGTGGTCCATTCCTTTATGCAAACAAGCGCGGACCAATTGCGCGAGAACCGGAGGCAAACGAAGGTTCAAGAACAAGGCTGGTCCGTGTGGGGGATGTGCATGCCATGCTGAGGCCATGACCCTGGAGGACCTGAGGCGGCTGCGCCGGGCGCGCGACCGCATGGACCGCGAGTACGCCGAGCCGCTCGACATGACCGAGCTCGCCAGGACGGCCCTCATGTCCCCGGGACACTTCCAGCGCAGCTTCCGCAAGGCCTTCGGGGAGACGCCGTACAGCTACCTCATGACCCGCCGGGTCGAACGGGCCAAGGCGCTGCTGCGGCGCGGTGACCTCACGGTCACGGACGTGTGCATGGCCGTCGGCTGTACGTCGCTGGGGTCCTTCAGCTCACGCTTCACCGAGCTGGTCGGGGAGACGCCGAGCGCGTACCGGGCGCGGGACCACGAGGAGAGCACGGTGATCCCGTCCTGTGTGGCCCGTACGTTCACCAGGCCCCGTCGCCGTCCGTACTGACCAGGTCGCTTTCCGCTGTCCCGGCCCTACACTGGCCGTCAAGGTCGACACCGTCGCCCGGCAACGTCTGTGCACGCGTCGGGCAAGGTCGGTGCACGTATCGGGGGGAACCTTGGCAACCGCGATCATCTCTGTCCTGAGCCCCGCCCCGGTCACGGACGCCGAGTCCCTGACCGACTGGCTGAGCGGCGAGCCGGCGCTCGCCGGCAAGGTCCGGCTGACCGGGGGCGCCCCGGCCGAGGGCCGGCTGGGCGTCCCGCTCGACACGGTGTCCGTGCTGCTGGGCGCGGGCGGCCCGCTCACCGTGCTCGCCTCCTGTCTGCGCGCCTGGATCACCCAGCCGCGCCGCAGCGACGTGAAACTGAGCGTCAGGCACGAGCGCGGGCCGGCCGTCGAGATCGACGCCAAGCGGGTCAGCCGCGAGGACGTCGAACAGCTCCTGCGGCAGGCCCTGGAGGAGCGGCCGGAACAGGGCGGGTGACATGCGCCTCCCCGACCCCCACCGCTCCCGGGTCGTCCTGATCGGCGCCAGCCGCTACTCCGACCCGGCACTGCCCGACCTGCCGGCCGTCGAGCGGACCGTCGCCGATCTCGCCGGGCTGCTCACCGAGCCCTTGTACCGGCTCGTCCCCGAGAGCCACTGCACGGTCCTGCTCGACGACGGCGACCTGCGCACGGTCGGCGACCGGCTGCGCTCCGCCGTCGCCGAGGCCGAGGACCTCCTGCTGGTCTACTACGCCGGTCACGGACTGGTCGCCGGCCGCCGCCACGCCCTGTACCTGGCGCTGCCGGACAGCCGCTGGGAGGCGCCCGAGTTCAACTCCCTGGAGTACGACAAGCTGCGCGACGCCGTCCTGGACTCCCCCGCCGAGACCAAGGTGGTCGTCCTCGACTGCTGCTTCTCCGGCCGGGCCGTCGGCGACTCGCTCAGCGGCGACACCGGGCGGATCGACCGGCTGGAGGTGGCCGGCACCTACGTCCTGACCTCCGCCCAGCGCGACCAGGTCGCCCTCGCCCTCCCCGACGAGGAACACACCGCGTTCTCCGGCCGGTTGATACGACTACTGCGCGAAGGGGTGGTCGGCGGGCCCGAGTTGCTCACGATCGACGACCTCTACCGCCGCCTGAGCGCCATCATGGCCGCCGAGGGCCTGCCCACCCCGCGCAACCGGGGCGCCGGCACCGCCAGTTCGATCGCCCTGGGCATCAACCGCGCGTTCGGCGCCACCGCCGGACCCGAGCTGCGCCGCCGCCACACGGCCGCGGTCGAGCAGGGCCGGTCCGGGGACTGGACGGGGGCCGCCGCGCTGCTCCGGGAGATCGTCGACGAGCAGACCCGGATCCTGGGCGCCGAGCACGAGGACACCCTGCGCGGCCGCCAGTCCCACGCGCACAGCCTCGGCGGCGCCGGCAGTCCCGTGGAGGCGGCCGGGCTGCTGCGCCGGCTCCTCGCCGAACAGCTGCGGCTGCTCGGCCCCGACCACGAGGACACCCTGCGCACCCGGCAGTTCCTCGCCGTCAACCTCGGCGAGGCGGGACACCGGGAGGAGGCGGTCGGGATGCTCCGGGTGCTGCTCGCGGACCGGGGGCGGGTGCTGGGCACGGAGCATCCGCACACACTGCGGACCCGGCATCTGCTGGCCCGCAACCTGGCGTTCACGGGCGGCCGGGAGGAGGCCCTGGCGCTGCTGCGGGAGGTGGTGGCGGTGCGGGAACGGCTGCTGGGCGCGGAGCACCCGCACACCCGAAGGGCCCGGGCGGACCTGGCGGGGGTGAGCCATGTACGAGAGGTTCGGTGACCGGGCGCGGGAGGTCGTCGACCTCGCCCGCGAGGAGGCACGGGCGCTCAAGCACTGGTACGTCGAGTCCGGGCATGTCCTGCTGGCGCTGCTCGTCGCGGACGAGACCGAGGTCGTACGACTGCTCGGCACCCCCGCCGAAGGGCTGCGCGCGGCGCTGACCACGGCCCTGGGCAGGGGCACGGCCGAACCGGGGGACCACCTGCCGCTGACCGGTGAGGCCACCGCCGTCCTCGAACGGGCACCCCAGGAGGCCGACCGGCTCGGTCACCGGCTCGTACAGCCCGTTCACATCCTGCTGGCGCTGCTGGCCACCGCGCACACCCTGCCGGCGGACATCCTCACGGAACACCAGGTCGACCCCGGGCGGATCCACGCGTCCTTCATCGCCCCGGACTCCCTCCCCCGGGACCCGGCCACCCTCTCCGTGTTGGCGTCCCTCACCCGGGATCCGGCCGCCGGTGCCATGCCCGTCATCGGCCGCGCCACCGAGATCGACCGGGTCCTGCGCACCCTCACCCGCCGCGACCGCCGGGTCCCGCTCCTCACCGGCCCGCCCGGCGTGGGCAAGGAGGCCGTGGCCGTGGGGGTCGCCCGGGCCGTCGGCGAGGGCCGGGTACCGGACGCCCTCCTCGGCCACCGGGTCCGCGCGCTCGACCTGAGTGCCGTCCTGACCGACCCCCATCACCGTGCCCGCGGCACCGCCCTGATCGCCGACCTCCTCACCGAGGTCAAGGAGAGCACCGGCCTGATCCTCTACCTGAACGGCGCCCTCACCCCCCTGCACCTGCCCGAGGGCGCCACCACCCCCCTCGGCCTGCTCCGCCCGCTCCTGGCGGCCCCGGGTGTCCTGGTCTTCGGCGACTGCGGCCCCAGGGACTACGACCGCCGGGACCCCGACCCCGGCCTCGACCGCCTCGTCCAGCCCGTCCCGCTCGAAGAGCCGCCCGCCGCCGACGTGCGCGAGATCCTCCGCGCCGGACGGGCCGGCCTTGAGGAGCACCACACGGTGACACTCACCGACGAGGCCCTGGCGGCGGCCGCCGCCCTCGCCCACGAACACGTGCCCGACCGGGCGCTGCCGGGCTCGGCGTTCGACCTTCTGGACGAGGCGGCGGCCCTGGCCCGGACCCACGCGGCCCGTGCGGACACACCCCCGGACGGCGCGCTGACCGTCACGGCCGCCCATGTCAGCCAGGCCCTCGCCACCACCTCGGGCATCCGCACCCCGGCCCCCACCGCTCAGGCCGGCCCGCCCCCCGGCCACGATCCCTACGTCTGGGCCATGAGCTGAGTCCCTGAGCCGATCCGGCACGCCCGGCCGTTTCCTCCTAGCCTGACCCCATGGACGTAAAACTCGCGCAGTGTTTCATCGCCGTCGACGACCATGACAAGGCCCTGGCCTTCTACCGGGACGTCCTCGGTCTGGAGGTCCACAACGACGTGGCGTTCGAGGGGATGCGCTGGGTGACCGTCGGGTCGCCCCAGCAGCCGGGCGTGGAGATCGTGCTGGAGCCGCCCGGCGCCAACCCGGACGCCTCCCCCGCCGACCGGCAGGCCATGGCCGAGCTGCTCGCCAAGGGCATGCTGCGCGGGGTGATCTTCTCCACCACCGACTGCGACGCGCTCTACGAGCGGGTGCGGGAACACGGCGGTGACGTGATCCAGGAGCCGACGGACCAGCACTGGGGCGTCCGGGACTGCGCGTTCCGGGACCCGGCGGGCAACCTGCTGCGTTTCACGGAACGCCGCGACCAGTAGCCGCGCCTTTACGATCCCGTCCATGACCATCCGCTGGACGTACGCCTTCGCCGACCGCCCCGCCGCGCACCTCGCGGCCGCCCAGGCCTTCTGGACGGCCGTCACCGGCACCTTCCTCTCCGCGCCCCGCGGGGAGAACGACGAGTTCGTGACGCTGCTGCCGGCCACCGGCGTCGACGCCTGCGTCAAGCTCCAGGGCGTCGACTCGGGCCCCGGCGGAGCCCACCTGGACCTCTGCGTGGAGGACGTGCCGGGCCTGGTGAAGCAGGCCCGGGAACTCGGCGCCGAACCGGTCGCCGAGCACGGGGGCTGGGCCGTACTGCGCTCGCCCGCCGGGCAGTTGTGGTGCGCGGTGCCCTGGCAGGGGGAGTCGGTACGGCCCCCGGTCGCCGCGGGCAGCCGGCTCGACCAGGTCAGCCTCGACATCCCGCCGTCCGCGTACGAGACGGAGACCGCGTTCTGGGCGGAGCTGACCGGCTGGGAGCTGCTGACCGGTGCGCTGCCGGAGTTCCGGGTGCTCAGGCCACCGGCCGGGCTGCCCGTGCGGATCCTGCTCCAGCGGCTGGCCGACGAACGGCCCGCCGCCGCCCATCTCGACCTGGCCTGCGCGGACATCGTGGCGACCCGGGCCCGGCACGAGGAGCTCGGCGCCGTCCATGTGGCCGACGGGCGGCACTGGACGGTCCTGCGCGACCCGGCGGGCGGCATCTACTGCCTGACCGGCCGGGACCCGGAGACCGGCGGACTTCCGGGCCGGGGCTGAGCGCTCCGCTGGAAGTGCCGTGCTCGGCCGTCGCCCGACCGCGGCACCGTCGTCGCCGGTCGGGCGGTTCCTCCCCCAAGCCGAAGGCCGGGGGTACCCCCAGCGCCCCTTCGGGGCACGGCCGAACCGCAGCGGACTTCACCAGCCCTGCTCAGCCCCAGGGCTCCACGTCCACCACGGCCGTGACCGGGATCGGCCCGTACACGTGCGGGAACTCCTCGCCGCCCGGCTCCGCCGCCTCCCACTTCACCGGTACGCCGACCCGGGCCGGGTCCACGACCAGTACCACCAGCTCGTCCGGGCCGTCGTAGGAGCCGTACAAGAAGGCGGCTATGCGCGGGAGTTGGTCGCGGGTGGAGCAGTGGATGAAGCCCTCCTCCCGGAGGGTGCGGCCGCGGGTGGACAGCTCGTAGGAGCCCCGCGCGCGGGCCTCCTCCCACAGGGAGCGCTCGGTGATGTGCAGGATGTTCGGAAGTCCGGTCATGTGACGACGCTAGGGCCTCGGTGCGCTACTCGCTCAGGGTTTCTTCCCCGCGGATTCGGGCGGCGGGGACCGGGGCGGCGACTGCGGTGAGGCCCGCTCTGCCGCGCCGTTGGTGGCGCAGTCGGGATTACGGCAGGGACCGGGACCCCAGACGGGAACCCACGCGCCCAGCGTCTTGTGCCGACGCACCACTCTCTCGACGGCCTGCCCGCACTCCGGACAAACCCGGTCCTGGCTGTCCATATCCCCAGCCTAGGCCGAAACGGAGATCTCCGGGATCCGAAGGAACCCGGAGATCCCGGCGGAGCCCGGCAAAAGGCGGCGCCCCGCACAGCGTGGAGGGCGGCGGGCCCGCGCTCGGTGGAAAACGGCGGCCGCACTCCGTGGCAAACGGCGAGCCCCGCACACCGTGGGGATGTGCGGGACCCGTCGGGCCGGAGCCCCCGGGGGCCGTGCGGGGTCAGGAGCCGCACGGTTCCGGGGGCTCCGGGGTCTTCACCTGCTGCGCCGGGTCACGAACTCGGCGAGCGCGAGCAGACCGCCGGCCGACTCGGGGCCGGGTACGGCACGGGCGAGCTCCTGCATCGCCCGGGCCATCCGGTCGGCCGCCTCGGCCTGCGCCCAGTCGCGGCCGCCCGCCCGCTCCACGGCCAGTGCCGTACGCGCGATCTCGTCGGCGTCGGCCCGCACCCGCGGCCTGGCGTACAGCTCGGCGAGCTCGTCCGCGGCCGGGGTGCCGGAGGTGAGGGCCGCGACGACCGGCAGGGACTTCTTGCGGGCCGCCAGGTCCGCGCCGGCCGGTTTGCCGGTGCGCCGTGGATCACCCCATATGCCAATGACGTCGTCGATCAGCTGGAAGGCGAGCCCGGCCTGCCGGCCGAAGCCGTCGAGCGCCGCCACCTCCTCCGCCGCCGCGCCCGCGTACAGCGCGCCCAGGGCGCAGGCGGAGCCGAGCAGCGCCCCGGTCTTGGCCTCGGCCATGACGAGCACCTCGTCGAGGGTGACCTCGCCGGGGGCCCGGTCCTCCATGGCCGTGTCCGCGTGCTGACCGGCGCACAGTTCGAGGACGCACTGGGCGAGCCGGGCGGCGGCCGGGCCGGACGCCGGGTGCGGGTCCTCGGCCAGCAGCCGCAGGGCCAGCGCCTGGAGGGCGTCCCCGGCGAGGATCGCGTCGGCGTCGCCGAACACGGTCCACGCCGTGGGCCGGTGGCGGCGGGAGGTGTCCCGGTCCATGACGTCGTCGTGCAGCAGCGTGAAGTTGTGCACCAGCTCCACGGCGGCCGCGGCCCGTACGGCGGCCGCGCGGGCTGCCGGTCCGCCGAGCGCCTCGGCGGCGGCGAGGACCAGGGCGGGCCGGATGGCCTTCCCCGCGTCGCCGGCCGTCGGAGTGCCGTCCGCCTGCTCCCACCCGAAGTGGTAGCGCGCGATCCGCCGCATCGAACCGGGCAACGAGTCGACGGCCGCGTGCAGTTCGGGGTAGACGGAGGCCCTGGCCCGCTCCAGTATGGCCGTCGCCTCGGCTCCTTCGAGGGACTCGGACCTCTCCGGCGCCACCCCCGTGGCACGCTGCTGCCGCTCCGTCACGAACTCGGCCATGGCCTCCCCTTCGCGGAGTGCGCATACGGTGGCGTCTCCGCCCCGGCTCGGCACGTACCCCGAGGATGTACCCGCCCCGGAGGGCGGGAACACGGCCGCCAAGTGCGGAAACGTCACCTCCAGCGGCCGATCTCGACGTTCTCCAGCACGCCGAGCGCGTCGGGGACCAGGACGGCCGCCGAGTAGTAGGCCGTGACCAGGTAGTTGATGATGGCCTGCTCGTTGATGCCCATGAAGCGCACCGAGAGGCTCGGCTCGATCTCGTCGGGGATCCCGGACTGGCGCAGCCCGATGACACCCTGGTCCGCCTCGCCGGTACGCATGGCGATGATCGACGTGGTCCGGGCATCGGAGACCGGGATCTTGTTGCACGGGTAGATCGGGACCCCGCGCCAGGTCGGGATGCGGTTGCCGCCGACCTCGACGGACTCGGGGACCAGTCCGCGCTTGTTGAGCTCACGGCCGAAGGCGGCGATCGCGCGCGGGTGGGCGAGGAAGAGCTTGGTGCCGCGGCGGCGGCTGAGCAGCTCGTCCATGTCGTCCGGGCTGGGTACGCCATCGTGCGGCTGCAGCCGCTGGTCGTACTGGCAGTTGCTGAGGAGACCGAACTCCGCGTTGTTGATCAGCTCGTGCTCCTGGCGCTCCTTCAACGCCTCGACGGTGAGCCGGAGCTGATGCTCGGTCTGGTTCATCGGCTGGTTGTAGAGGTCGGCGACCCGGGTGTGGATGCGCAGCACGGTCTGGGCGATGCTCAGCTCGTACTCGCGCGGCCGGGCCTCGTAGTCGACGAAGGTGTGCGGGATCTCGGGCTCGCCGCTGTGGCCGGCCGCGAGGGCGACCTCCTTCTCGCCGAACTTGTTGGTGCGCTGCTCGGGGATCGCGCGCAGCTGCTGAAGGTGCTCGCGCAGCGAGTCGGCGCGCTCCGCGACCTGCTCGAAGTCCTGCCGGGACAGGGTCAGCACGGTGCAGGCCGTGTCCGCGCGGGCGGTGTACTCCCAGATGGCGTCCGGGTCGATCAGGCCCTGCTCGCCGAAGTGCGCGCCGTCGCCGAGGACGCCGAGCACCGCGTCGTCACCGTACGGGCCGGTGCCGATCTTCTCGACACGGCCGTGGGCCAGCAGATAGACCTCCTCCGCCTGGTTGCCGAACGAGGCGATGACCTCGCCCGCCGCGAAGTCGCGCTGCCGGCATCGCTGGGCCAGCTCCCCCAGTACCTCCTGGTCCTCGTACGACCGCAGGATGGGCAGCTCGCCCAGCTCCGCGGGGATGACCTCGACCCGGTCGCCGGTCTTCAGGAACGTGATACGGCCGTCGCCGACCGTGTAGGTGAGCCGCCGGTTCACTCGGTACGTGCCGCCCTGGACATCGACCCAGGGCAGCGTCCGCAGCAGCCAGCGGGAGCTGATCTCCTGCATCTGGGGCGCGGACTTGGTCGTGGTGGCCAGGTTCCGCGCGGCCGCCGTGTCCAGAGACTGCTGCGGCTTGCCCTGATCCGTGCGGACCTCTTCGCCTACCGACATAAGGAAATGCCCTCCCATACCTGCGCGGACGCCGAACTGCCCGCGCATCGGTCTCACCGGCCACCCTGTCATCACAGACCGTGCTCGGGCCATTACCCGAAAGAGCGGGAATAGATCATCGGACACATGGGCATGCCGGGCGAATATCCGCTCACCTGACCTGCGATATGACGACTTGTCCGGATCGACTCGCACGCGATCCGAACACCTTCGTGGGGGCTGGTCCGGAGCCCGCGCCTTCGGTAGAAGTTCCGGCACAAGCAAGACAAAAGCGAAGGAGGCGGTCATGGCCCCACCCATGTCCGCGGGCGCTTTCCTCGACGCGTTGCGGAACGAGGGCGTCACGGTCGTCGAGGTCGACGACTGGAGAGAACACAACCGGAACCACAAGGGCCCCTGGGGCCCCGTCCACGGCGTGATGATCCACCACACGGTGACCCACGGCACCGAAAACACGGTCCGGATCTGCTACGACGGCCGCCCCGGCCTCCCCGGCCCGCTGTGCCACGGAGTCATCGCCAAGGACGGCACGGTCCACCTCGTCGGCCATGGCCGCGCCAACCACGCGGGACTGGGCGACGACGACGTCCTGCGTGCCGTGATCGCCGAGAAGGCCCTGCCCCAGGCCAACGAGGCGAACACCGACGGCAACCGGCACTTCTACGGCTTCGAGTGCGAGAACCTGGGCGACGGCGAGGACCCCTGGCCCGAGGCCCAGCTGGAGGCGATCGAGAAGGTGGCCGCGGCGGTGTGCCGGCGGCACGGCTGGTCCGAGCGGTCGGTGCTCGGCCACGCGGAGTGGCAGCCCGGGAAGGTGGACCCCCGCGGCTTCACCATGGGCTGGCTGCGCGAGCGCGTCCGGGACCGCCTGAAGTGAGCCCCGGTGCGCACTCCGGGCGACAATGACGGCGTGACCAGCGCCGACATACTTTCGCCCCGGCTCCCGTCTCCCCTTGAGGAGGTGACCGACGACCGGTTCGCCCGCCAGGGCGTCCGGCTCCTCCTCAAGCGGGACGACCTGATCCACCCGGAGCTGATCGGCAACAAGTGGCGCAAGCTGGTCCCGAACATCGAGGCGGCGGCCGGACGGCCGGTGCTCACCTTCGGCGGGGCGTACTCCAACCATCTGCGGGCGACGGCCGCGGCCGGGCGCCTGCTCGGTTTTCCGACGGTGGGCGTGGTCCGGGGCGAGGAGCTGGCCGCCCGGCCGCTGAACCCCTCGCTGGAGCGGTGCGCGGCCGACGGCATGCGTCTGCACTTCGTCGACAGGTCGACGTACCGGCGCAAGACCGAACCGGAGGTGCTGGCCGCTCTGGCGCGGGCGGCAGGAGCCGAGGACGCGTATGTCGTGCCGGAGGGCGGCAGCAACGCGGCGGCGGTACGCGGGTGCCGGGCCCTCGGCGAGGAGCTGCGCGGGCGGGCCGACCTGGTGGCGATCGCGTGCGGAACCGGGGGCACGCTGGCCGGGCTCGCCGCCGGGCTGGACGCGGGACAGCGGGCGCTGGGGGTGCCGGTGCTGCGGGGCGGGTTCCTGGCGGGGGAGACGGAGCGGCTCCAGCGGGAGGCGTTCGGGGGACGGCGGGGTGACTGGTCGCTGGACGAGCGGTTCCACTTCGGCGGGTACGCGCGGACGACGCCCGGACTCGACGGCTTCGCCCGGGATTTCGAGGACCGGCACGGGCTGGCGGTGGAGCGGCTGTATGTCGCCAAATTGCTGTATGGGCTTGTCGAGCTGGCGGCGGCGGGCGCGTGGCGGCGCGGGACCCGGGTGGCGGCGGTCGTCACCGCCTGACCAGCCCTTCTCCTGGGTGCTCAGGTCGCCTCCCGGTACGCCGCGGCCTCCTCCAGGTCCAGTCGGCGCAGCAGGGTGCGGAGCATCTCGTCGTCGATGTAGCGGTGGTCACGGAGCCGGACGAAGACCGCGCGTTCGGCGCTGATCATGTCGCGGGACAGCCGGCGGTAGGTGTCGTCGACCGACTCGCCGGTGACGGGGTTGGCCTGGCCCAGGCGCTCCCAGACGGCGTTGCGGCGGCGTTCCAGGACCGTGCGCAGGCGGTCGGCGAGCGGCGGCGGCAGTTCGTTGCGCTCGTCGGAGAGGAGCTCGTCGAGGCGGTTCTCCGCCGCGCGGGACGCCTGCGCCTGGGCGTTGGCCTCGGCGAGGGTCTCGGCCTGCACGTCCCGGGGCGGGAACTTCATCAGCCGGATCAGCGGGGCCAGGCTGAGGCCCTGCACCACCAGGGTGCCGATGACGGTCGTGAAGGTCAGGAACAGGATCAGGTTGCGCTGCGGGAAGTCACTGCCGTCGTGCAGGGTGAGCGGGATCGAGAAGGCGACGGCCAGCGAGACCACGCCGCGCATGGCCGCCCAGGACGAGACGACGGGGCTCTTCCAGGTGAAGTCCGATTCACGTTCACGGATCCGCCGGGACAGCAGGCGCGGCAGGAACGCCGCCGGGAACATCCACACGAACCGGGCCACGACCACGACGAGGAAGAGAGCGATCGCGTACCAGGCGGCGTCGACCCCGTGGTACGCGCCGAGGCCCTTCAGCACGACCGGCAGTTGCAGTCCGATCAGCGCGAACACCGCCGACTCCAGCAGGAAGGCGACCATCCGCCACACCGCGTCCTCCTGGAGACGGGTGGCGAAGTCGACCTCCCAGGCGCGGTGGCCGAGATAGACGGCGACCACCACCACCGCCAGCACACCGGAGGCGTGGAACTGCTCGGCGACGCCGTAGGCGACGAACGGAATCAGCAGCGACAGCGTGTTCTGGAGCAGGGGCTCCTGGAGATGGGTGCGCAGCCAGTGGATCGGCACCATCAGCGCCAGCCCGACCAGCACGCCGCCGATCGCGGCCACCAGGAACTCGCCGACCCCGTGGATCCAGGAGGCGCCCTCGCCGAGGGCGGCCGCGACGGCCACCCGGTAGGCGGTGATCGCGGTGGCGTCGTTCAGCAGGGACTCGCCCTGCAGGATCGTGGTGAGCCGGGACGGCAGCCCCACCCGGCGGGCGATCGCGGCGGCCGCGACGGCGTCCGTGGGCGCCAGCACCGCGCCCAGCGCCAGCGCCGCGGGCAGCGGCAGCCCGGGCACGATCGCATAGGCGGCCCAGCCGACGACGAAGGTCGCGAAGAGCACGTACCCCACCGACAGCAGCGCCACGGGCCGGATGTTGGCCCGCAGATCGAGATACGAACTCTCGGTGCCCTCCTTGTACAGCAGCGGGGGCAGCACCAGCGGCAGGACGATGTCCGGGTCGAGCGTATAGCCGGGAACTCCGGGAATGTACGACACCAGCAGCCCGACGGCGACCAGCAGCAGGGGTGCCGGCACCGGGGTGCGCCGCGCCGCGCCGGCGACCGCCGCGCTCCCGGCCACCAGCAACAGCAGTGGCAACACGTCCATGATCCTCGCCCGCCCTCATTTTCCGCGCGGCCACCCGCACAGCCGTCGTAATCTGGCAATCATGAAACAGTGCACGCACGCCGGCGCGCTGCCGCACCCGGAACCCGAGCCGCTGAACGAGACCTGCCCGGAGTGTCTCTCCCGGGGCTGGCACCCCGTCCAGCTGCGGCTCTGTCTGACCTGTGGCCATGTCGGCTGCTGCGACTCGTCACCGGGAAGACACGCGACGGGGCACCACGAAACGTCCGGTCACCCCGTGATGCGGACCTTCGAGCCGGGCGAGGACTGGCGCTGGTGCTTCGTCGACCACGTCCTCGTGTGACACTGCACTACGGCTGCTGAAGGCGGCCGTGGCGACGGTTCGACGGTTCGACGCCGGGGTACGTCAACCCGGCGCGCGCTCTTCCCAATTGGGCAAGCCGGACCCCTAGACACGGAGCGTATCCACAGGTTTACTGTGAGTGACGCCAGGGGGTTGGGGTCCCGGGACAGAAAAGTTCGGAGCGCGGTAGCGTCACCGCTGAACCACGTAGTGCGTTACCCCGGGGGGCGACCCTCGGCCCCGAAATGCTTGTACCACCATGGAGGTGAGGGTGTCCCAGATCGCAGGCGAGCCCGCGACCCAGGACTTCGTGGAAGTCCGGCTGCCGGCTGCGGGTGCCTACCTGTCGGTGCTGCGGACGGCCACGGCCGGTCTCGCCGCCCGCTTGGACTTCACCCTGGACGAGATCGAGGACCTGCGCATCGCGGTGGACGAGGCCTGCGCGATCCTGCTCCAGCAGGCCGTTCCCGGCTCGGTGCTCAGCTGTGTCTTCCGCCTCGTCGACGACTCGCTGGAGGTCACGGTCTCCGCCCCGACCACGGACGGCCACGCCCCTTCGCGGGACACCTTCGCCTGGACCGTGCTCTCGGCCCTGGCGGGCAAGGTCTCGTCGGCCGTCGACGAGGACAAGACCGTGACGATCAGCCTCTACAAACAGCGCGGCGCGGGACCCGGGCCGGCGTGAGGAACGGGGACGGGCCGGTGCGGGACGAAGAGCGCGGCACACGGGAGCTGCCGGCCGGGGGCGAAGAGCCCGAGGCCGGCTCCCGCCGCATGGCTGACGGCATCGACGGCATCCCGGAACAGGCCAGGCCGCACCCGGAGGAACCCTCCGCGCCGGTCGGCCTGGACGGTGCCGTGCAGAGCGCGCCTCCGGAAGGTCGGAACGGGGTCGCGGCCCCGAACCGAGCCGGGGCGAAGGCTCGTGGAAGGGCGACGGGCGGGACGATGAGCGAGCACGAGCGATACGCCGAGAACGAGGCGCTGGCCGCGGAGGTCGTGCAGGCGACCCATCACGAACCTCAGGACCGCAGCGGTGCGCGCGCCATGTTCATCGAGCTGCGCAAGCTGAAGGACGGCAGCCCCGAGTACGCGGAGCTGCGCAACAAGCTGGTCCGGATGCATCTGCCGCTCGTGGAGCACCTCGCCCGCCGGTTCCGCAACCGCGGCGAGCCGCTGGACGACCTCACCCAGGTCGCCACCATCGGCCTGATCAAGTCGGTCGACCGGTTCGACCCGGAGCGGGGCGTGGAGTTCTCCACGTACGCCACCCCGACCGTGGTCGGCGAGATCAAGCGTCACTTCCGCGACAAGGGCTGGGCGGTCCGCGTCCCGCGCCGTCTCCAGGAGTTGCGCCTCGCGCTCACGACCGCCACGGCGGAGCTGTCCCAGCAGCACGGCCGCTCCCCCACGGTCCACGAGCTCGCCGAGAAGCTCGCGATCTCGGAGGAGGAGGTCCTGGAGGGCCTGGAGTCGGCCAACGCGTACTCCACGCTGTCCCTGGACGTCCCCGACACCGACGACGAGTCCCCGGCGGTCGCCGACACGCTCGGCGCGGAGGACGAGGCCCTGGAGGGCGTCGAGTACCGCGAGTCCCTCAAGCCGCTCCTGGAAGACCTTCCGCCCCGAGAGAAGCGGATCCTTCTCCTTCGCTTCTTCGGCAACATGACCCAGTCCCAGATCGCCCAGGAAGTCGGCATCAGCCAGATGCACGTCTCCCGGCTGCTGGCCCGGACGCTGGCTCAGCTCCGGGAGAAGCTGCTGGTGGAGGAGTAGGTCTCCGCGGCACCCCGCGGATCAGCTACTGCGCCCGGGCCCCTTGATTCCCAGGGCCTGGGTGGTAGCGGAGTTCACCAGCAGGACCAGCGAAGCCAGCGCCACCACGGCCAAGGCGATCCCCGCCGGAATGGCCGCGCTGTCGGCCTGCAGCAGGTTGTAGGCCACCGGCAGCGCCATGATCTGCGTGATCACCGCGGGTCCCCGGCTCCAGCTCTTGCGCAGCAGCAGCCCCCGCGCCGCCAGCAGCGGCAGCAGCGCCAGCACGAGCACGGTGATGCCCCCGGTGACCGCCTGTCCCCGGTCGTCCGGAGACCCGGTGAGCCCGAGGACGAGCATCCACACCCCGCCGACCGCCAGCGCGAGCCCTTCCAGTCCGCTCAGCGCGGCCGCATACGTCAGCCGCCGCGGACGGGACCCGTCGGTTACGTCGGCCTTCTCGGCCGTAGGCGCATTGCTCACGCCAGAAGGGTAGCCCTCGCCCGAAAACACCGGTCCCGCCCCGCAGGGCCACGTGTTCAGACTCACGCCCCTTTCTCTTACCGGATCCCTAACACGGCCTGGGCCCGGTACTTTCGAGTGGGTACGCTGCAATCCATGCGTGCACTTCTCGTGGTCAATCCGGCGGCAACCACCACAAGCGCACGTAGGCGCGATGTTCTGATCCACGCGCTCGCGAGCGAGGTCGAACTGGAGGCCGTCACCACCGAGTACCGCGGCCACGCCCGTGACCTTGGCCGACAGGCGGCGGAGAGCGACGACATCGACCTCGTCGTGGCCCTCGGCGGCGACGGAACGGTCAACGAGGTGGTCAACGGACTCCTCTACGCCGGCCCCGACCCGGACCGGCTGCCCGGTCTCGCCGTGGTCCCCGGCGGCTCCACCAATGTCTTCGCACGCGCCCTCGGCCTGCCCAACGACCCGGTCGAGGCCACCGGCGCCCTGCTCGCCGCGCTGCGCGAGAAACAGGAGCGGGTCGTCGGCCTCGGGCTGACCGCCGGCACCCCCGGCACCGTGGACGAGGCGGTCCCGGCCCGCTGGTTCACCTTCAACGCGGGGCTCGGCTTCGACGCCGGCGTGGTCGGCCGGGTCGAGCAGCAGCGCGAGCTCGGCAAGAAATCGACGCACGCCCTGTATGTACGACAGGTCGTCCGGCAGTTCTTCGGTGAGCAGCACCGCCGACACGGCACGATCACCCTTGAGCGGCCGGGCGCCGACCCGATCGACGATCTGGTCGTGGCGATAGTCTCGAACACCTCGCCCTGGACGTATCTCGGCAATCGCCCGATGTACACGTCGCCTAAGGCCTCGTTCGATAAAGGCATCGACGTACTCGGTCTCAGCCGCCTGTCGACCACCGCGGTTGCCCGGTATGGCACGCAGTTGCTCACTTCGTCCCCCGAGCGCGGACCCCATGGCAAGCACGCCGTGTCTCTGCACGATCTGGACCAGTTCACCTTGCATTCGAAGGTCCCCCTCCCCCTTCAGATGGACGGCGACCACCTAGGACTGCGTACGAGCGTGACGTTCACAGGCGTACGCCGCGCACTGCGTGTGATTGTGTGAGCGGAACGGGCCAAAGTCCTTTCACTCGAACGTTTAGGCCAGGATCCACCCCATGGAAGTACGGCTGTGACCCAGTCGACACCGAGGAATCAAAAAAAACTTTTCGGAAGGGGTTGTATCCGTCGCTGAGGTTTGCGAGGCTCTACGTGGCGATCGGGACGGCCCGCAAGACCGGCGTCCACTGATCACCGGAATCCCCCTTCAACTCACAGGACCCCTGCCAGGGAACCTGGCGGTCGGCCCTTCACTTGTTGAGGGATTCGTGAAAGCGTTCACATTCACAAGCTAACGTGCATGTAATACCAAGGAGAGGTAGCAGCCATGGACTGGCGTCACAACGCCGTTTGCCGCGAGGAAGACCCCGAGCTCTTCTTCCCCATCGGCAACACCGGTCCTGCGCTGCTGCAGATCGAGGAAGCCAAGGCCGTCTGCCGTCGCTGTCCCGTTATGGACCAGTGTCTGCAGTGGGCGCTCGAGTCCGGTCAGGACTCCGGCGTCTGGGGTGGCCTCAGCGAGGACGAGCGTCGTGCGATGAAGCGCCGTGCCGCCCGCAACCGGGCTCGTCAGGCCTCCGCCTGACGCAACCCACCCCGCTCAGCCTGAGCTTGGCGGCGCGTACAGCGAGTACGCATCTCCCGCCCCCGAGCCGCAGCGCGCAGTACCCACAACGAGTGAACAGCCCCGGACCCACCAGGTCCGGGGCTCTTTGCTGTGCCCGGTACCTGAAGCGTCCAGGACCGGACTACTTCTGCGGCTGCACCGGAACGTCGAGGATCACCCGGGTCCCCCGCTCCGGCGCCGGCACCATGTCGAACGTGCCGCCCAACTCGCCCTCCACCAGCGTCCGTACGATCTGCAGACCGAGGTTGCCGGAACGGTGCGGGTCGAATCCCTCGGGCAGGCCGACGCCGTCGTCCTGGACGGTGACCAGGAGCCGGGCCTCCTTGGTGGTGCCGCCACGGACCGCCGTGACCTCGACGGTGCCGGTGTCGCCCTCGCGGAAGCCGTGTTCGAGGGCGTTCTGCAGGATCTCGGTGAGCACCATCGACAGCGGCGTCGCCACCTCGGCGTCGAGTATGCCGAAGCGTCCGGTGCGCCGGCCGGCGACCTTGCCCGGCGAGATCTCGGCGACCATCGCGAGCACCCGGTCGGCGATCTCGTCGAACTCCACACGCTCGTCCAGGTTCTGGGACAGCGTCTCATGCACGATCGCGATCGAGCCGACCCGTCGCACGGCCTCCTCCAGGGCCTCCCGGCCGCGCTCGGACTCGATCCGGCGGGCCTGCAGGCGCAACAGCGCGGCGACCGTCTGGAGGTTGTTCTTGACCCGGTGGTGGATCTCCCGGATGGTCGCGTCCTTGGTGATCAACTCTCGTTCGCGGCGCCGGAGTTCGGTGACGTCCCGGAGCAGCACCAGGGAACCGATGCGGGTGCCCTTGGGCTTGAGCGGGATCGCCCGGAACTGGATCGCGCCGTCGTTGGACTCGATCTCGAACTCGCGCGGCGCCCAGCCGCTGGCGACCTTGGCGAGCGCCTCGTCCACCGGCCCCCGGGTCGGGGCGAGTTCGGCCGTGGTCTGACCCAGGTGATGGCCGAGCAGGTCGGCGGCGAGGCCGAGGCGATGGTAGGCGGAGAGGGCGTTCGGGGAGGCGTACTGGACGACACCGTCCGCGTCCAGCCGGATCAGGCCGTCGCCGACGCGCGGCGAGGCATCCATGTCGACCTGCTGGTTCGGGAAGGGAAACGATCCGGCAGCGATCATCTGCGCAAGGTCGGAGGCGCTCTGGAGGTAGGTCAGCTCCAGCCGGCTCGGGGTGCGCACGGTCAGCAGATTGGTGTTGCGGGCGATGACCCCGAGGACCCGGCCCTCACGCCGTACCGGGATGGACTCGACCCGTACGGGGACCTCCTCACGCCACTCCGGGTCACCCTCACGGACGATCCGGCCCTCGTCCAGGGCGATGTCCAGCATCGGACGGCGGCCCCGCGGCACCAGATGGCCGATCATGTCGTCCTGGTAGGAGGTGGGACCGGTGTTGGGGCGCATCTGCGCCACCGAGACGTACCGGGTGCCGTCCGCGGTGGGGACCCACAGGACCAGGTCGGCGAAGGAGAGGTCGGAGAGCAGCTGCCACTCCGAGACCAGCAGATGGAGCCACTCGAGGTCGGAGTCGTCGAGCGCGGTGTGCTGGCGGACCAGTTCGTTCATGGAGGGCACTCTGCGAGCGTACCTGCGGGTCTGTTCATGGCCTAAAAGCGGCTGAGAACACCCGCGGGCCGCGGCGCCTGGGAGGGACCCTCAACCCTCCCGGCACCGCAGCCCGGAGCAGCAACGGCCGTGGGGTGTGCGGTCCCAGTCGGCCGAAGGGTGAGGAGCCGGGGCAGTCAGGGCAGAGAGCTCCGGTTCCTCGGTCCGCCTTCCTGTGCGGGGAAGACGGAAGAGTGAGACTGTGTCGTACGGTCCCGCCGTACTCCTTCAGTCCTCGTACGCAATTGTGGACTAGACCACGGTGTGTGTCCATGCGTTGGAGACTGTTCACAGTCGATGCGATCGCAGCGTAGCCCGCCGGAAGCGCTTGTGGGGCCGGATGGGGTGCGGCAATTTCCGACACTCCGGTGGACGGGTGGGAATTTTCCTTGATTCACCCGTTCTGACGCATTCACGTAACCTCGCACTTGTCCCCTTTTCCTGCGCCCGCTCCCAGGGTGACGGGGGCTGGTTCTGTTAGATTGGTCCCATCTGATTGGTCTAAACCACATAGACAGAACGGCAGGCCCAGCGTGGAAGTTGTCATCGTTCCGGACGCCGCCGCGGGTGGCGAGCTGATCGCCGAGGCCATGGCCCAGCTGCTCCGCCGCAAGCCGGACGCGCTGCTCGGGGTGGCCACGGGCTCGACCCCGCTGCCCATCTACCAGGCGCTCACGGCCAAGGTGCGGTCCGGTGCCGTGGACACCTCACGGGCGCGCATAGCCCAGCTCGACGAATACGTGGGACTGCCGGCCGAGCACCCTGAGTCGTACCGGTCGGTGCTGCGGCGCGAGGTGCTGGAGCCGCTCGGGATCGGGATGGACGCGTTCCTCGGCCCCGACGGCGCGGCCGAGGACGTGCAGGCCGCCTGCGAGGCGTACGACGGGGCGCTGGCGCAGGCAGGCGGCGTGGATCTGCAGTTGCTCGGGATCGGGACGGACGGGCACATCGGGTTCAACGAGCCGTGCTCGTCGCTGGCCTCGCGCACGCGGATCAAGACGCTCACCGAGCAGACCCGCGTCGACAACGCGCGGTTCTTCGACGGGGACATCGCGCAGGTGCCGCACCACGTGATCACCCAGGGGATCGGGACGATCCTGGAGGCGCGGCATCTGGTGCTGCTCGCGACGGGTGAGGGGAAGGCGGACGCGGTCGCGGCGACCGTGGAGGGGCCGGTCGCCGCGGTGTGTCCCGCGTCGGCGCTGCAGTTGCATCCGCATGCGACGGTGGTGGTGGACGAGGGGGCCGCGTCCAAGCTGAAGCTTGCGGATTACTTCCGGTACACGTTCGTCAACAAGCCGGCTTGGCAGGGGATTTAGCGGCTCCGTCTGCCGGGTGCGGCGCGTTGGCGAGCGGCCGCCCGGTGGGGGCTGGTCGCGCAGTTCCTCCCCCAGCCTTCGGCTGGGGGTACCCCCAGCGCCCCTAAAGGGGCGCTATGACCTCTGCCGCTGCCGTGCCGCACACCCTTGCCGCTCCGTGGGTGGCGATGTGCAGGGCGCCCCTGGGGGGTGCCTGGGGGACGCCCATTTCCACCACGATCGTGTCCGGGCGGGACTTGAGGAGTGCGTCCAGGGCCGTGGTCATCCAGGGGTGGCGGTGTTCGTCCCGGAGCACTGCCACGATCCTGCGGTCGCCCGCCGCCGCCAGGGCCTCCTGGCCCGCGTGGTCGCCGGTGAAGTCGGCCGTTTCCGTGCCGGGCAGGCGACGGGACAGTTCCGCGGCCACTCCCCAGGGGGTCTCCGTGCCCACCGCGATGTTGGACTCCGAGGTGAACACCGCCACGAAGGGGGCCGTGGTCAGGGGCGCGCCGGAGTCGACGCGCGTCACATCGAGTGCGCGGCGGGCCGCGACGAGGCCGATGTCCGTGGCCGCGTGGTCCGGGTGCGCCCGCTCGGTCGTCGCCGTCCAGCGGGCCAGTGACCGTACCCGGTCCGCCGCCTCCGCCAGGCGCTCCTCGGGGAGTTCGCCGGAGTGGACCGCCGCGACCAGGGCGTCGCGCAGACGCCGTACCGTCTCCTCGTCCGTGGGGCCGCCGCCCACGCAGATCGCGTCGGCTCCGGCGGCGATGGCCAGGACGCTGCCGTGTTCGATGCCGTAGGTCGCGGAGATGGCCTGCATATCCATGCCGTCGGTGACGATCAGGCCGTCGTAGCCGAGTTCGCCGCGGAGGAGATCGGTGAGGATGGTGCGGGACAACGTGGCCGGTCGGTCCGGGTCCAGGACCGGGACCAGGATGTGCGCGCTCATCACGGCGCGGGTGCCGGCGGCGATGGCGGCACGGAACGGGGCCAGCTCGCGGGCGTACAGCACGTCGGCGGTCGCGTCGATGCGGGGCAGCTCGAGGTGGGAGTCGACGGCGGTGTCGCCGTGGCCCGGGAAGTGCTTGGTGCAGGCGGCCACTCCGGCCGACTGGAGGCCGGTCACGTATGCCGCCGTGTGGCGGGCGACCAGGTCCGGGTCGGCGCCGAAGGAGCGGACGCCGATGACCGGGTTGGCCGGGTTGGAGTTGACGTCCGCGGACGGGGCCCAGTTGAAGTTCACCCCGCAGGCCGCGAGGCGGCGGCCCAGTTCGAGGGCGACCTCTTGGGTCAGCTCCACGTCGTCGACGGCGCCGAGGGCGTTGTTGCCGGGGAAGGAGGAGCCGGTGCGCACCTCGAGACGGGTGACGTCACCTCCCTCCTCGTCGATCGCCACCAGGACGTCGTCCCGTTCGGCGCGCAACTGGGCGGTGAGGGCGGTGAGTTGTTCGGGTGAGGCGACGTTGCGGCCGAACACGCCCACGGAGGCGAGGCCTTCGCCGAGCCGGCGCAGCAGCCAGTCGGGGGCGGTGGTGCCGGTGAAGCCCGGCTGGAGGACCGTCAGCGCGTCGCGGGACAGGCCGTCCTTCGGAGCGGACGCGGTGGTGCCGCTGGCGAGTGTCGTCATCGGGTGCGGTTATCCCTTCACGGCGCCCGCGGTCAGACCCGCGGCCATCTTGCGCTGGACGAGGAGGAACAGGACGACGATCGGCACGGCCATCATCGTGGAGCCGGCCATCATCGGGGCGTATTCGGTGCCGTGCTTGGTGGTGAAGTTGGCGAGCCAGACGGTCGCGGTCTGGTGCTCCTGGCTGAGCAGCATCAGGGCGTAGATGTACTCGTTCCAGGCCTGGATGAAGGCGTAGACCGAGGTGGCGACCAGGCCCGGGGCCAGCAGCGGGAAGACCACCCGGATGAAGGCACCGGTGCGGGAGCAGCCGTCGACCATCGCGGCCTCCTCCAGCTCCTTCGGGATGTTGACGATGAAGCCGCGCATGGTCCACACCGTGAACGGGAGGATGAAGGTCAGATAGGTGATGATCAGGCCGGTGAGCTTGTCGTACTGCCCCAGGTCGTTGAGGAGCAGGAAGACCGGGATGATCATCGCGACCAGCGGGACCATCTGGACCGCGAGGATGCCGACGATCACGATCCTGCGGCCGCGGAAGGCGAACCGCGAGATGGCCAGGGCGGCCAGCAGGCCGATGATCATGCCGATCACGACGACGGACAGGGAGACGATCAGGCTGCGGCCCACCGACCCCCAGAAGTCACCGATGTCCAGGGCGCGGCGGAAGTTGGACAGGGTCAGACCCGTGGGCAGCAGACTCGGGTCCGGGTCGATGGCGTCCTTCGCCGGCTTGAACGCCGTGTTCAGCATCCAGTAGACGGGGAAGCCGACGACGACGAAGACCAGGAGGCCGAGGAGGTTCCAGCCCAGACGGGGTCCCCTGCGGGCGGCTGCGGTGCTCATTCGACCTCTCCGATCTTCAGCATCTGGCGCATGTACACGGCGACGACACCGAGCAGGAGCAGCACGGTGAGCAGGGCGATCGCGGAGCCCTGTCCGTAGTCGTTGACCACGAAGGCGCGGTCGTAGGAGTAGGTGGTCAGCAGCTGGAACTCGGGCTCGGGGTGGCCGCCGCGCATCACGAAGACCTGGGGGAAGACGCCCATGTCCCAGATCACCGAGAGGGTCGTGAGCATCACGATGATCGGCTTGAGGATGGGGAGCGTGACGTAACGGAAGACGCCCCAGGCGCCCGCGCCGTCGAGCCGGGCGGCCTCCTCCAGCTCCGCCGGGACCTGGGTCAGACCGGCGCTCAGCGTGATGACCACGAAGGGCACCGCTCCCCAGACCACCAGGAGCATGATCACCGCGAGTCCCTGGGGTCCGCTGGCGAACCAGTTGTGGCCGATCAGGTCGACCCCGGGGATCTTGCTGAGCAGGGCGTTGAGGATGCCGTAGTCGGAGTCGAAGAGCCACTTGAAGAGCGTGGTGGCAACGATGACCGGCATGCCCCAGCTGGCCACCAGCACGATGTTGACCAGGGTCTTCACCCAGCCGGAGACCCGCTGCAGCAGCAGGGCGATGAGCATGCCGACGACCATGGTGAAGACCACGCAGCCGACCGCGAAGACGATCGTGCGCAGCACGACCTGCCAGAACTCGGTGTCGCCCAGGACGTCGGAGAAGTTCCCGAACCCGACCCACTCGGCCGGCTTGAACCCCCACAGCTGGGACTGCCCGAACTCCTGGAAGGAGAGGGCGACCAGCCGGTAGAGGGGGTAGCCGAGCACCAGGCCGAGAATCGCCAGACAGGGCGCGAGCAGCAGCCAGGGGACGGACGGGCCGCCCGAGCGCCGGTTCGCGCGTGGTCTGTACCGGGAGTCCGGTGGAGGTGCCGGCACCTTGGCGGGTGTGGTCGTGTCAACGGCACTCATCGCGCTCCTAAGCAGTTCAAGAAACGTCAGGTGACGCGCCCCGTCAGGGGCGCGGGGAACTGCGCGACCAGCCGCAACACCTTCGCAGCGGCCCCACAACCCAACGCGGCACTCTCTTTTTGGAACCCATCGACCGGGCCTGGCCCCCCCGTCGGCCAGGCCCGGCCTCAGTCCGACTACTTGGTGTTGATGACCTTGTCGATCGCGGCGTCCGCGGTCTTGGCGGCCGCCTCGACCGACTGCTTGCCCGTGCCGATGTTCTGCAGCATGGTCTGCAGGACCTGCGCCTTCTCGACCTGGCCCCAGCCCGGCGCCATCGGGACGAACCAGTTGGACTCGGCCGCGGTGGCCGGGACGGCCGTCGCCGGGTCGTTCTTCAGCGTCGCGAGGTCGGTCTTGTTGTTGGGCAGGTTGCCCTTGGCCATCAGGCCCTTCTGGCCGGAGGGACCGGTGAAGGCGTTGATCCACTCGGCGGCCACGCCCTGCGCCTTGGACTTCACCGGGATGGCGAGGTCGGAGCCGCCCAGGAAGACCGGCATGTTCTTGCCGGACGGGCCGGGCATCACGAAGTTGACGAGGTTGTCCTTCAGCTTGCCGCCGGTCTTGTCGTTCTTCGGGTCGGCCGCGGTGGCGCCTTCCCACGCGGCACCGAAGATCATGGCCGACTTGCCCTGGCCGTAGACGATGTACCGGTCGGACTCGTCCTTGGTCTTGTCACCGTGCATGTACTTGTCGATGACGTTCTTGAACTCGGTGAGGCCCTTGATGGACTCGGGCGAGGAGAGGTTGCCCTTCCACTGGCCGCCGGACTCCGCGGCGATGGAGCCGCCCGCGTCGTAGACGAAGGACATGGCCGCGTACCAGTCGCGGGTGGGCTGGTACCAGGCGCTGAACTTGTCGCCTTCCTTCTTCTGGATCTTGTCCAGGTCGGCGGTCAGCTCGGTGTAGGTCTTCGGCGTGGTCTTGATGCCGGCCGAGGCGGCGACGTCCTTGCGCCAGTTGGCGACGCGGCCACCGGCGTAGTACGGCACGCCGTAGGTCTTGCCGTCGTAGGTCACCGAGGCCTTGAGGCCGTCGAGCCACTGGTCGGCGTTGGTGAACTGGGAGGTCTCGACGGGGGCGAAGGCGCCCTTGACCATGTAGCCGAGCATCTCGGTGTTGCCCATCTCGACCACGTCGGGGGCCTTGTCCGTGGCGAGGACGGCGTCCAGCTTGGTGTTCTTGTCCGGCCAGCCGTAGTACTCGTGCTTGATCTTGATGCCGGGGTGCTTCTTCTGCACGGCCGCGTCGGCGGCCTTCACCAGGTCGGGCCAGTTGTTCTGGGCGTCCACGGTGAGCCAGACGGTCAGCTCCTTGGCGTCCGTCCCCTGCGACTTGTTGTCGTCCTTCTTGTCATTGCCACACGCCGCGATGGAGACGACCATGCCCGCGATACCAATCGCGGCTATCAGCTTGCGCTTCACGCCACCCTCCTCAGGGATGCCTCAAACCCCCCCGCCTCCCCGCGCGAGCGTTGGGCCGGGACCTGGACCAATGGTGTAGACCAGTGCGGGAAGCTTGGCCCAGACCAGCAGGCCTGTCAAGGGTGGTCGAATGGCCTCCGACCAGCCGTTATGCGACCTATATATGCAGGAACCTTTAAGTAAGAAGCCCTCGAAAACCCGGGGCGCGGACGAGACAATTCCGGTAGACCACTCACCTGGTGGACTAGACCAAAAGACCCCGCGGCGGTATACAGAGGGGATCACGCAGCGTGCCGGGGATATCCCGGTACGCTGCCGTGCCACGAAGTGGCCGGATCAGGAGCCGGGAAGGCGGAGCATGAGCACCGACGTCAGCAGTGCGGAGAACGAGAGCGGGACAGCCGTCCGTACCGCGCGCGTGCCCAAGTACTACCGCCTGAAGAAACATCTCCTCGAAATGACGGAGACACAGGCGCCCGGCACCCCGGTCCCGCCCGAGCGCACACTGGCCGCCGAGTTCGACACCTCCCGCACCACCGTCCGCCAGGCCCTCCAGGAGCTGGTCGTCGAGGGCCGGCTGGAACGCATCCAGGGCAAGGGCACCTTCGTGGCGAAGCCGAAGGTCTCCCAGGCACTCCAGCTGACCTCGTACACCGAGGACATGCGCGCCCAGGGCCTGGAGCCGACCTCGCAACTGCTGGACATCGGCTACATCACCGCCGACGACCGGCTCGCCGGCCTGCTCGACATCACGGCGGGCGGGCGGGTGCTGCGCATCGAGCGGCTGCGCATGGCCAACGGCGAGCCCATGGCCATAGAGACCACGCACCTGAGCGCCAAGCGCTTCCCGGCCCTGCGCCGCTCCCTGGTCAAGTACACGTCCCTCTACACCGCCCTCGCCGAGGTGTACGACGTCCATCTCGCCGAGGCCGAGGAGACCATCGAGACCTCGCTGGCCACCCCGCGCGAGGCCGGCCTGCTCGGCACCGACGTGGGCCTGCCGATGCTGATGCTCTCCCGGCATTCCCTGGACCGCGACGGCCAGCCGGTGGAGTGGGTGCGCTCGGTGTACCGCGGCGACCGCTACAAGTTCGTGGCCCGCCTCAAGCGGCCGCAGGACTGACGCGGAGCGCCTTTCACAGAATCGACATACCGATAGCCGAACAGCTACTTCCGCTGCGGTGACGCCGTGACCTAGATTGCCTGCGCATTACACAGGCGAACGGTGAGGGGACGGAGCCGCGGTATGTCGGATGTACCTGAAGTGAGGCAGCCGGTGGTGACACCGATACGCGTGGTCATCGCCGTCTGCCTCGTCGCGCCCTTCGTGGCGATGCTGTGGGTGGGCTCCTACGCCAAGACGGACCCGACGTTCATCGGGATCCCGTTCTTCTACTGGTACCAGATGCTGTGGGTGCTGATATCCACCGTGCTCACGATCACCGCGTACCAGCTCTGGCAGCGTGACCAGCGCGCCCGCAAGGCCGACCACACGAGCGGGGGTGCGCAGCAGTGAAGGACGGTGTGAACGGCGTCGCGCTCGGCGTCTTCATCTTCTTCTTCCTGGCCGTCACGGTCATGGGTTTCCTGGCCGCACGCTGGCGCAAGGCCGAGAACGAGCACTCCCTCGACGAATGGGGCCTGGGCGGCCGGTCGTTCGGTACCTGGGTCACCTGGTTCCTGCTCGGCGGCGACCTCTACACGGCGTACACCTTCGTCGCCGTACCGGCGGCGATCTACGCGGCGGGCGCGGCCGGCTTCTTCGCGGTGCCCTACACGATCCTCGTCTATCCACTGATCTTCACGTTCCTGCCCCGCCTGTGGTCGGTCTCCCACAAGCACGGCTACGTGACGACCTCGGACTTCGTGCGCGGCCGCTTCGGCTCCAAGGGCCTCTCGCTCGCCGTCGCCCTGACCGGCATCCTGGCGACGATGCCCTACATCGCGCTCCAGCTCGTCGGCATCCAGGCCGTCCTCGACGTCATGGGCGTCGGCGGCGGCGACGGCACCAACTGGTTCGTGAAGGACCTCCCGCTCCTCATCGCCTTCGGCGTCCTGGCGGCGTACACCTACTCCTCCGGTCTGCGCGCGCCCGCGCTCATCGCGTTCGTGAAGGACGGGCTGATCTACCTCGTCATCGCGGTGGCGATCATCTACATCCCGATCAAGCTGGGCGGCTTCGACGACGTCTTCGCCAAGGCGGGCCACGCGTTCGCCCAGGTCAACCCGGCCACCGGCAAACCACGCGGGGCGCTCGCACCACCCGAGGCCGGCCAGTGGACCTACGCCACCCTGGCCCTGGGCTCCGCGCTCGCCCTCTTCATGTACCCGCACTCGATCACCGCGACGCTGTCCTCCCGCAGCCGGGACGTGATCCGCCGCAACACCACGATCCTGCCGCTGTACTCCCTGATGCTGGGCCTGCTCGCGCTGCTCGGCTTCATGGCCATCGCGGCCGGCGTCAAGGTCACCAACGGCCAGCTGGCGATCCCCCAGCTGTTCGAGAACATGTTCCCGGACTGGTTCGCGGGCGTGGCCTTCGCCGCGATCGGCATCGGTGCCCTGGTCCCGGCGGCCATCATGTCCATCGCGGCCGCGAACCTCTTCACCCGCAACATCTACCGGGACTTCATCAAGCCGGACGCCACGCCGAAGCAGGAGGCCCAGGTCTCCAAGCTCGTGTCGCTGCTGGTGAAGGTCGGCGCGCTGGTCTTCGTCCTCACCATGGACAAGACGGTCGCCATCAACTTCCAGCTCCTGGGCGGCATCTGGATCCTCCAGACCTTCCCGGCCCTGGTCGGCGGCCTGTTCACCCGCTGGTTCCACCGCTGGGCCCTGCTGGCCGGCTGGGCGGTCGGCATGGTCTACGGCACGGCCGCGGCCTACGGCGTGGCCTCCCCCACCCAGAAGCACTTCGGCGGTTCGGCCAAGGAGATCCCGGGCATCGGCGAGATCGGCTACATCGGCCTGACGGCGTTCGTGATGAACGTGGTGGTGACCGTGGTCCTGACGTTCGCTCTGAAGGCCCTGAAGGCCCCCGAGGGCATCGACGAGACCAGGCCGCAGGACTACACGGCGGACGCGGGCGACCCGGGGGTGGAGGTCGAGCTTCCGCCGGCCGTCGCGGGGTCCGCGCACTGACGAAACCCGGCCGGGTTGCACGCGAGGCTCCCTAGTGACGCGTGCGCCCGGCCATCGCGTCCCAGAAGCGGTCCAGTTCACGGACGCGCATGCTCACCCAGGGGGGTGTCTTGCGGCGCACCAGCCTGGGGAAGAACCGCCGTACGGGTCCCGGCAGCAGCACTTGCTGCTGCCGGCAGAACGGCTCACGGACCTCTCCCCGGGGCACCGTGCCCCGGGGAGGGTACGGACAGAGCTGGAACTCGCAGTCGGGCAGGCACGTGGCACCCGGGGCGGGAGGCGCTGCGGTGCCGGGCCGCAGACCGGGGCGCAGCGGCTCACGGCTCGTGCGGATGCACGGCGGGAGCGGCGCACCCGAGAGTTCGGCGCGGGCCATGCGCTCCTCGACCTCGTCGGGATATCCGTCCCGCTCGACCAGGTTCAGCATGAGCAGCACGTCGGCGACGAGACGCTGAGCGCGTCCGTCGAGGGTGCTCCAGCCGGCCGAGGGCGGTATCCACAGGTTGTGCTTGCGGTAAGCGCCGTTCTGTCCGGTGCGTGAACCCACGTTGTCGGTGACGGTCTTCTCGTCGATCCACAGGAAGCGCTCGGGCTGCCCGGTCTCCAGTGCCATCGCCGCCAGATCGCCGGCCTCGGCGACGAACGGATGCAGTGTCCGCCGGGACGCGTCACCGTTCGGGCCCGGCGAGCCCGGCGGGCTGTTCACCGTGCCCGTCATGGACAGCCAGCGCTGCACCGTCTGCACCGCGCTGGTCCCGCCGATCACCCGGGACGGCTCGGGCGACCCGTCGCAGTGGTCGTCCCGCCACACCGCGTCCTCCACGTCCCGTTCGCGGCGGCCGGCGCTGTCCGGGAGTTCCCACAGGCACAGCGCCTGGATCAGGGTCAGTTGCGTGTACCAGCACCGGGACCGCTGAAGCACGGTCTCCGCCTGCCGGATCAGCTCGGCCCGGCTGCCCGGATACGAGTAAGGGTGGCGTTTGCGCCGGTTGGCCGCGAACTTGAAGCCCTGGGCGAGCGCGGCCTCCAGGGCGAGCGGCAGGTCGGGGGCGCCCTGGGTGTACGTCGGATCGAGGTGGCGCAGCCACTTGGCGAGGCGTTCGCGGGCCTCGTCACGGTGGGCGTCGTCGACGGAGCCGAGGAGCATGGGGATCATCCAGGCCCTCATCACGAACTCCCTGGACAGCTCTATACGGTCGTTCCGGTACCGCTGTTTGGTCTCCTTGCGGCGCTGCTGCAGCCGGTCGATCTCCGCGGCCGACCTGTCCCATGAGGAGGCACGGGCGGTCATCGCGTCCCGCATCCGCCCGGTCCAGTCCTGGTCCTCCCGCCTCCTGCGGGTCCGCAGCCGGCCGACCGCCTCGTCGTACTCCCTGACGGGGTCGGTGTTCAGGCCGATCTTCTCCCGGATCACCGCGAACGCCGCGGTTCCTCCGCTGCCGAACTCCTGGGCGACGGCCAGGCGCACGGCGTACGAGGGCTCCGCCTTCCCGAGCTGGAAGAGGTGGTGGTAGAGGCGCATGGTGTCGGTCTTCTCGGAGGCCGCACGCAGTGTCGTGCCGAGCTGCTTGAGCAGCCTGCGCTTGGCGTCCTCGACGGTGCGACGGTCGCCCTTGATGTCGGGCCAGCGCTCGCGCACCTTCTCGACGATGTCGCTCAGCCGGCGTGGCCGGGGTTCCACGCTGTCGATCTCCAGGGCCGCCGCGTACAGGTCGAGGGCCTTGGGATCATCCGTACGGCGGTTCGCGGCCGTGAACAGGCGGTCGGCCATGGGCCGGCCGAACACCGGGGCCTGCCGCCACAGCTCGTCCCGGTGCTTGCGCAGCTCCGCCGCGACGTTGCCTCCCTTGGCCGACAGCTCCGCCGCCCGGCGGCGGGAGAGCAGCACCAGGGCGATGAGCAGCTCACGGCTGGGGCCCGGCGGCCGCAGTGCCAGCTCGATCAACTCGCCGGCGTCCCGCTCACCGAGTTGATGCAGCATACGGAAGCCGAAGTAGGCCTGGATGATGCTGTGCGGGAAGCGAACCCTCTTCTCGAAACTCTCCACCAGCCGGAGTCTGTTCGCGTTGGCCGCGAAGTGGGCGAACGCCGTCTGGCACTGGCCCATGCTGCCCTCGCGCAGACGCTTCCGCTCCCTCGGGCTCAGATGATCGCAGAGCGTGTCCCAGATCCGTTCCCGGTGCCACTCCGAGAAGGTGTTCCCGCGTTTGCCGTACCGGTCGAAACGGCGTGTCCTGGCCCACAGATGGTCCGCCCGGGCCGATGTCCGCCGCGCCCGACCCGGGTGGACGTCACTGCCCAGCAGTTCGCCGAACCCGACCTCCAGCTTGTCCTGGAGCAGTCCGATGCACGCGAGCGCGGCGACCACCTTGACGGTGTCGTCGCGTTCCTGCGGACTCAGCTCGACGCCCTCGCGCAGCCGGCCCTCGCGCACGGCACGGTCCCACGTCTCCAGCAGCCACAGTCTCAGCGTGCCGCGGTCCCAGCTGCGCGTGTCCAGCCGGTGGGCGTCGTCACGCGGACGGTCGCGTTCCAGGCCGCCGTGGTGGTGCAGTTCGCGGGCGATCTGCAGATAGATGGGCGACTCGGTGACCTCCGCGGTCTCCACGATCCAGTCGAGGCGGCGCTCGTCCGTCTCCGGGACCCGCGCCTCGACGAAGCGCAACGCCTCCTCCTCGCTCAGCGGTTCGAGCTCCACGATCGCCGCGGGTGTGCTCTCCAGCGGGCTGTGCGGCCGGGACGCGATGACGAGCGGCAGCCTCTCCTCGTGGGCCCGCTCGATGGCCTTGCGGATGATGTTGTCCCGGTCCTCCTGGAACCTCTCGTCGAGTACCGCCTCTTCCAGGCCGTCGGCGATGACCACCACCTTGTCGTCGGCGAGCAGTTGCTGCCAGACCCGGCCGTTCTTGCCGCGCGCCAGAATGCCCTGGGGCGCCTCCTCGGCGAACCGTTCCCGGGCCATGCGCTCGAAGTTCAGGTCGCCCCCGGTGGCGTCCCGCAGCCGTATCGGCACGGGAACGGCATGCTGCCGGGCCAGCAGTTCGGTGAGCCGCACCAGAACGGCGGTCTTGCCCGAGCCGATACCGCCGACGAGCAGATAGGGCCGGCGGGTCTCGCGCTGCCGCAGCCGCTGGGCGATGACCCGGGCCAACTCCTCGCGCCCCACGATCTCGGAGATGTCCGGCCCTGCCGTGCGCACCAGCCTGCGCGGATCGGTGCGTGCCTTGGCCAGGTAGCGCCGCTTGGTCCAGTGGTACCAGAAGAACAGAAACGTCGCCGCGGCTACGGAGGCGGCGAGGAGGGGACCGAGGAAACGGAGAACGGCTTCGAACCCGGCGTCCGAGCCCTTCCGCCACCTCTCGAAGGGGGTCGTCTGGTGGGTGACGAGGATCCAGAGACCCTCACCGACCCAGGCGAGGAACAGGATCAGGAGGGTGAGCCAGACAACCCGGTTGAGATTGGTGTACGACCACCATCGGCGCCAGTTCTTGGGACGGGTGGTGTTGCGGCGGGCCTCCAGCCGGATCGTCAGATGGTGCCAGTGCCCCAGGAGGAACCGCCGGGCGCGGCGCCATGCCCGGCGTGCGTCCAGCGTCGCCATCGGCGCACTGCGTGGCCGTACCTTGCCCGGCGGGTGACGGACGATTCTCGTCATGGTGCCTCTCCTTGCGAGACCGGCTCTCGGTACGGAGGACCCGCGGGCACCTAACTCCATGGAAGCACTCCCCTCCGGCCCCGCAACTCGACTGCCCGCACGGCCCGAACGGGGAGGTGGCACCCCCTGGAAATCCAGGAGCACGGCGTCGGAGGCCTCCGGCAGACTCGGCGGCATGGACATCACGATCCGGCCCGCGGACCCCGCCGAATACGAAGCGCTCGGCGAGATCACCGCCCGGGCCTACCTCCAGGACGGCCTCCTCGACTACGGCGAGGGCGACGAGTACCTGCCCGTGCTGAAGGACGTGGCGAGCCGGGCGGTCGCCGCCGAGGTGCTCGTGGCCGTGGACGGCGAACGACTCCTCGGCGGAGTCACCTTCGTCGCCGGCCCCGGCCCCGTCGCCGACATCGCCCGCCCCGGCGAGGCCGAGATCAGGGCGCTCGCGGTCGCGCACGAGGCCCGCGGCCGAGGCACCGGCGAGGCCCTCGTGCGCGCCTGCGTCGACCGCGCGCGGGCCACGGAGGGCTGCACGGCCGTCGTCCTGTCGAGCCAGCGGAGCATGCACACCGCCCACCGGATCTACGAACGCCTCGGCTTCGTCCGCACACCCGAGCGGGACTGGAATCCCGTGCCGCACCTGGACGACATCACCCTCCTCACCTACGAGCTGACACTCCGACACCACCGCGACACAACATGTGGGGGTGACACCGCGACCCGGCACTAGATGTATGCTCATGCTCGCTGTCGCCGCAGGGGAATCCGGTGCGAATCCGGAACTGTCCCGCAACGGTGTACTTGTGCATGTTCGTGCACAGGAGTCAGTCCGAGGACCTGCCGACAGCACGCCCGGCCGTCCGGCCCGGGTGTTCTGACGTCCGGGCCTCGTGGAGTGGGCCGGGGACGCGACACGCGTGCGTGCGCTCGTGTGCTGCCTCCTGCCCTCCGCCAGGCCCCGTGCCGAGCGAGGGAGAGCCCCACGTGACCATCGCGCCAGCCGAACCGGCTTCAGCGACCATCTCTGTGGACGAGGACGGTCCCGGCACCGCGTTGCTGCGGACCCTGACCGGGCTGACCGCCGACCTCCCCGACACCGACCCCGGCCGGGTCGCCGCCGCCGCGCTGCGCGGCCGGTCCGCGCGGGCCGACGAGTCGGAGTTGCGCGAGCTGGCCACCGAGGCGGCCGCCGGCCTCATCTCCGAGGACCCCGCCTACTCCCGGCTCGCCGCCCGGCTGCTGACGATCTCGATCCGCGCCGAGGCCGCCTCGCAGGGCGTGACGTCCTTCACCGAGTCCGTCGCCGTCGGCCACCGCGAGGGCCTCATCGCCGACCGCACCGCCGAGTTCGCGCGCCTGCACGCGGCCCGCCTGGACGCCCTGGTCGACCCGGACGCCGACGACCGCTTCGGCTACTTCGGCCTGCGCACCCTGCACAGCCGTTACCTGCTCCGGCACCCGATCACCCGCAAGGTCATCGAGACCCCCCAGCACTTCATGCTCCGCGTCGCCGCCGGCCTGGCGGATGACACTGTGTTCAATTCGAAGACGGACGTCCGCGCCCTGGACGAAGTCGCCGCGCTCTACGGGCTCATGAGCCGGCTCGACTACCTCCCCTCCTCCCCCACCCTCTTCAACTCCGGTACCCGGCACCCCCAGATGTCGTCCTGCTACCTCCTCGACTCCCCGAAGGACGAGCTGGACTCCATCTACGACCGCTACCACCAGGTGGCCCGGCTCTCGAAGCACGCCGGCGGCATCGGTCTTTCGTACAGCCGGATCCGGTCCCGGGGGTCCCTCATCCGCGGCACCAACGGGCACTCCAACGGCATCGTGCCGTTCCTGAAGACCCTGGACGCCTCGGTGGCCGCGGTGAACCAGGGCGGCCGGCGCAAGGGCGCGGCCGCGGTCTACCTGGAGACCTGGCACTCCGACATCGAGGAGTTCCTGGAGCTGCGCGACAACACCGGTGAGGACGCCCGGCGTACGCACAACCTGAACCTCGCGCACTGGGTCCCGGACGAGTTCATGCGCCGGGTGAACGCCGACGGGCAGTGGTCCCTGTTCTCCCCGGCCGACGTGCCGGAGCTGGTGGACCTGTGGGGCGACGAGTTCGACGCGGCCTACCGCAAGGCCGAGGCCGAGGGGCTCGCGCGCAAGACCATCCCGGCCCGTGACCTGTACGGCCGGATGATGCGCACCCTCGCGCAGACCGGTAACGGCTGGATGACCTTCAAGGACGCGGCGAACCGGACCGCGAACCAGACGGCCACCCCCGGCCATGTCGTCCACTCCTCCAACCTCTGCACGGAGATCCTGGAGGTCACGGACGACGGCGAGACGGCGGTCTGCAACCTGGGCTCCGTGAACCTCGGCGCGTTCGTCGACACGGCGGCCGGCGACATCGACTGGGAGCGGCTGGACGAGACCGTCCGTACCGCCGTCACCTTCCTCGACCGGGTCGTCGACATCAACTTCTACCCGACCGAGCAGGCGGGCCGCTCCAACGCCAAGTGGCGTCCCGTCGGCCTCGGTGCCATGGGTCTCCAGGACGTCTTCTTCAAACTGCGGCTGCCCTTCGACTCCGCCGAGGCCAAGGCGCTCTCCACCCGGATCGCCGAACGGATCATGCTCGCCGCGTACGAGGCCTCCGCCGACCTCGCCGAGCGCGGCGGCCCGCTGCCGGCCTGGGAGAAGACCCGCACCGCCCGGGGCGTGCTGCACCCCGACCACTACGGCGTCGAGTTCACCTGGCCGGAGCGCTGGGCGGCGCTGCGCGCGCGGATCGCGACGACCGGCCTGCGCAACAGCCTGCTGCTGGCCATCGCGCCCACCGCCACCATCGCGTCGATCGCGGGTGTCTACGAGTGCATCGAGCCGCAGGTCTCGAACCTCTTCAAGCGCGAGACGCTGTCCGGTGAGTTCCTCCAGGTCAACTCCTACCTGGTGCAGGAGCTCAAGGACCTGGGCGTCTGGGACGCCCGCACCCGGGAGGCGCTGCGCGAGGCCAACGGCTCGGTGCAGGACTTCGCGTGGATCCCGGCGGACGTACGGTCGCTGTACCGCACGGCGTGGGAGATCCCGCAGCGCGGTCTGATCGACATGGCCGCGGCCCGTACCCCGTACCTGGACCAGGCCCAGTCCCTGAACCTGTTCCTGGAGACGCCGACCATCGGCAAGCTCTCCTCGATGTACGCGTACGCCTGGAAGTCGGGCCTGAAGACGACGTACTACCTGCGCTCGCGCCCGGCGACCCGGATCGCCCGCGCCGCGCAGGCCCAAGCCACCGTTCCCGCCCAGCAGACGGCTCCCGAAGACGCGGTCGCCTGCTCCCTGGAAAACCCCGAGTCCTGCGAGGCCTGCCAGTAATGACCACCCAGCACAAGAACCTGCTCGACCCGGGCTTCGAGCTGACTCTCCGTCCGATGCGCTACCCGGACTTCTACGAGCGCTACCGGGACGCCATCAAGAACACCTGGACCGTCGAGGAGGTCGACCTCCACTCGGACGTCGCCGACCTCGCCAAGCTCAGCCCCTCCGAGCAGCACCTGATCGGCCGGCTCGTCGCCTTCTTCGCGACCGGTGACTCGATCGTGGCGAACAACCTGGTGCTGACGCTGTACAAGCACATCAACTCCCCCGAGGCCCGGCTGTACCTGAGCCGCCAGCTGTTCGAGGAGGCCGTGCACGTCCAGTTCTACCTGACCCTCCTGGACACCTACCTCCCCGACCCGGAGGACCGCACGGCCGCGTTCGCCGCGGTGGAGAACATCGCCTCCATCCGCGAGAAGGCCGAGTTCTGCTTCAAGTGGATGGACTCGGTGGAGAACCTGGACCGCCTGGAGTCCAAGGCCGACCGGCGCCGCTTCCTGCTCAACCTGATCTGCTTCGCCGCGTGCATCGAGGGCCTGTTCTTCTACGGCGCCTTCGCGTACGTCTACTGGTTCCGCAGCCGGGGTCTGCTGCACGGTCTCGCCACGGGCACCAACTGGGTGTTCCGTGACGAGACGATGCACATGAGCTTCGCGTTCGACGTGGTCGACACGGTCCGCAAGGAGGAACCGGAGCTCTTCGACGACGAGCTTCAGCAGCAGGTCACCGACATGCTGCGGGAGGCCGTCGAGGCGGAGCTGCAGTTCGCCCGTGACCTGTGCGGTGACGGCCTGCCCGGCATGAACACCGACTCGATGCGCCAGTACCTGGAGTGCGTCGCCGACCAGCGGCTCGGCCGCCTCGGCTTCGCTCCGGTGTACGGCTCGGAGAACCCGTTCTCCTTCATGGAGCTGCAGGGCGTTCAGGAGCTGACGAACTTCTTCGAGCGGCGTCCGTCCGCGTACCAGGTCGCGGTGGAGGGCACCGTGGACCTGGACGAGGACTTCTGAGCCTTCTGGGTCTCCCGCTCCCCGCGGTCCTCGTGGGCCTCCCTGATCTGCCGGTCGATGCGCCTGTCGCGCAGGACGCCGAGCACGGACGGGAGGGCCATGAGGACCAGGATGCCGAGGACCAGGACCATTCCGACGAGACCTTCGATCTGGTTTCCGTTCATGGACACCACTCTCGCGCCGAATGCTCCTTACCGTGAGTGGCAGCACTGCCACACACCCTCGAATTACTGCCAGTGGCGAGGCACACTGGCAGCATGCTGAAAAACGTGGCCGCAGTGCTGCTGGACGGTGTGCACCCCTTCGAGCTGGGGGTGGTCTGCGAGGTCTTCGGCCTCGACCGCTCCGACGAGGGGCTGCCGGTGTACGACTTCGCGGTGGTCTCGGCGGAGGGGCCGTCGCTCGGCACCCATGTGCCGGGCCTGACGGTCTCCACGCCGTACGGCCTGGACCGGCTGGACGAGGCCGATCTGATCGCGGTACCGGCCTCGGACTCCAATGTCGAGCGGGACTACCCGCCCGAACTGCTCGACGCGCTGCGCCGGGCGGTGGACCGGGGCGCCCGGGTGCTCAGCGTGTGTTCCGGCGTCTTCGTGCTTGGCGCGGCCGGGCTGCTGGACGGGCGGCGGTGCGCCGTGCACTGGCGGCACGCGCGGCTGCTGGCCCGCCGTTTCCCGCGCACCCGGGTCGAGCCGGACGTGCTGTACGTCGACGAGGACCCGGTGATCACCTCGGCGGGCACCGCGGCCGGTATCGACGCCTGTCTGCACATCGTCCGCAAGGAGCAGGGGCCCGAGGTCGCCAAGAAGATCGCCCGGCGGATGGTGGTGCCCCCGCACCGGGACGGCGGCCAGGCCCAGTACATCGAGCGCCCGCTGCCGGAGGGCCCCTGCGACACGGTCGGCGAGGTGCTGACCTGGATGGCGGAGCATCTCGACCAGGAGGTCACCGTCGAGCAGCTGGCCGCCCGCGCCCTGATGGCCCCGCGCACCTTCGCCCGCCGCTTCCAGCAGGAGACCGGCACCACGCCGTACCGCTGGATCCTGCGGCAACGGGTGCTGCTGGCCCAGGAGTTGCTGGAAGGGACCGACGAGACGATGGACGCCGTCGCGGACCGCACCGGCTTCGGTACGGCGGCCGCGCTGCGGCACCAGTTCGTGAAGGAGCTGGGCACCACACCGAACGCCTACCGGCGCGCGTTCCGGGGCCCGGAGGCCGCCTGAGCGCGCGCCGGTATCAGGAGTCACCCGCCGGCCGGCAGGTCACCAGGGCACGGGCGTGAGCAGCAGCCGGTGCGGCCGCAGCGTGATGCCCACCCGGGTGGCGTCGTTGGACCCGGGAACCTGTTCGAAGCGGTACCTGGCACACAACGCCGCCGTGATCAGGCTGAGTTGGGTCATGGAGAAGTGGTCGCTGGGGCACTTGCGGTTGCCGACGCTGAAGGGGCTCATGGCGTACTTCGGCACCTCCTGGGCCCGCTCCGGAAGCCAGCGGTCCGGGTCGAAGTCGAGGTGCGCGTCGTACGAGTCGGCATCGCGCTGGATGGCGTAGGGGCTGTAGACGATGTCGGCCCCCGCCGGAATGCGATAGCCGCCGAGCTCGGTGTCGGTCTTGGCGCGCCGCGTCAATATCCATACGGCGGGCCGCAAACGCATCGCCTCGACGACGACATTGTTGGTGTGCGTGAGCCGCCGAACGTGCTCGAATCCAACCGGTCGGCCTCCTGTCACGGATTCGACCTCGGTCCGTACCTTCTCGGCCTGTTCCGGGTGTTCGGCGAGGACCTGGAGCAGCCACATGATCGTGGACGCGACAGTTTCGCTGCCGGGGGTGAGTATCGCGACGACCTGGTCGTGGATCTCCTGTTCCCCGATGGGCTCGCCATTCTCGTCGTTCGCCGCCAGCAATGCTGTCAGCAAATCGTCCGGCTTTTGACCAGATGCCCGGCGCTCGGCGACGATCTCGTCGACGAGGAGATGCAAATCGGCCAGCGCCCGGTTGAATTCGCGGTTGGCCGGCAGTGGCAGCCGGTAGAGCGGACCGAGTGGTACGACCATCCGCCGGTACATACCGCGGAAGACGCTCGCGAGGTCGACACTCAGCCGCTCGGCGCGCTCGTCCATGTACTCGCCGCGCAGCAGGCAGCGGGCGGCGATGCGGACGGCGACCCGGAAGGACTCCGAGGTGCAGTCGACGGTGGAGCCGGGCTGCCAGCGCTCGGTCAGCGCGTGTGCCTCCTCCTCCATGATCGGTCCGTAGTCGGGGATCGCGGAGAGGTTGAAGGCGGGCTGGATGGTGCGGCGCTGGCGGCGGTGGCGGGGGCCGTTGGCGGTGGCCACGCCCTCCTTGCCGAGCAGTCCCTCCAGGGACTCCCAGAGCGGGCCGGCGATGATGAAGTCGGGGTTGAGGGCGAGGGCCCCGGTGAGCGCCGGGGTGGTGACGGCGTACACCTCCTTGGGGCCGAGGCGCAGGCGCACCATGTCGCCGTCGGCGCGCAACCGCGACATGAAGGCCAGCGGGTCGCGGACCAGCTGCCAGCCGTGGCCGAGCATCGGCACACCGCCGCCGGCGAGGGGCGGTTCGCGCAGTTCACCGCGTTCGGAAGGCTCCGCGGTCGCGGGCTTCACGGACTCGACGGTCATTTCTCACCTGCCGCTTCGTTGTTGACGTACGGGGGCGTGGACCGGTCGTCCCAGCTGTCGACCATGTACCGGCCGGATTCGTGGTGGAACCAGTAGACGGAACTGAACCAGTTCCGCATATTGGCGACACAGGCCAGGACCGCGACACCGAGTTCCTTTCCGTGCACGGTGCCGTCATCGAGCTGTTCGGCGAATCGTTGAGCGGTCCGCTCGGCGGCCAGGAATTCGCTAATGCATTCCTCGACGCGTCGCCTGACTTCTTCGACCGCCTGTTCCAGGCTCATCCCCTCGTGGGTGACGAGACTTATTCCCAGATTGTGCACCTCATTGCCCGCTATTTCCTTGGGCAGCGAGCAGAGGTCGTTGTACCAGGCGGCGAATTCCTGGCTGAGCAGCGCCGGACGCCGATACGCCGGATTCTTGCGCACGGCGTCCGGGAGTTCAGCCCCTGCGCTCGGCTCAAGCAGATCCGTCCATATCCAGTGGGCGAAGGTGAGGCGCCGCAGGGCGAGGTATTCCTCGACCCCCGGAATGTATCCCGTGGTGCGGTTCCGGTACTCGCGGTCGTACGCCTCGATCACGTCGTGGAAGTGCCGGGCGAACCGCCGGTTCCAGGTCCCCGGCAGGAACGAGTACAACCGCGCGACACTGTCCGCGAACCCCGCGACCAAGGTGTCCGGGTGGTGCAGATGGTGCAGGGGGGCGTCGAGGGCCGTATGCAAACGGAACCTCAGCCGCCGCCAGTCGGCCGACCGGCCGTGCACCACGTCACGGTCGTGCCGGTCGTCCCAGACGAAGAACCACGCGCTGTAGTCGCATATCGCCTGGATCACCTCGTCGGAGGCGCCCAGGTAGTACCCGGCCATCAGGTCGGTGTAGCAAAGGCCGTCGGCATATTCCTGCACCTTGTCCGCCGGCATCAGCCGCTTTTCCAGCAGCCAGAGGCGGGTCTTCTCCTGGAGCTGCGGCCAATACGGATGCAGTTGCCGAGGAAACTCGGCCTCGATGACGGGCAGGGCGAGTTGTGGTGGAACCGCGATCGCCGTCGGCGTCGATGTGGTGCTGTGTGAGAAAGCGTGCACGAACAAACCCCTCTCAGCCGCCAGGTGCGCACGCCCCTCCCGCTGTGCCGGGCGTGCGCCGTTGCGTATCCCCGCACTTCCCATTCAGCACCACAACTGACCGGTCTGGGAACGGATTTGCTCCATTCACTACCCCGCTATGCCGAGAATCTCCCCTTGTGTGACTGATTAGGGATCGCTAGGGGCGCACAAAGGCTCGAATGTACGACGGACAGGTGAGCGAGTCTGACCGAACATGACGAACGCCTGGCCGGGGCAGTCCCGACCAGGCGTCACAACAGCCCTTGTCCGTCTCAGTCGTTGGCGACCACGGGGTAGCGGGGCTCGTTCTCGGCCATCTGCCGCAGGGCGTCCTTGCGCTCCCGCTTGGAGAGCCGGTCGATGTACAGGTACCCGTACAGGTGATCGGTCTCGTGCTGCAAACACCGAGCGAAGTAGCCGGTGCCGCGTACCTTGATCGGGTTGCCCTGCTCGTCCTGCCCGGTGACCTCGGCGTAGTCGGGCCGGGCGAGCGGGGCGTAGGCGGTGGGCACCGACAGGCAGCCCTCGTTGCTGTCGTCCAGCCGTCGCTTGTCCGCCGGCAGGTCGACCAGCTTCGGGTTGCACACCACACCGACGTGCCGGGCGCCCTCGTCGTCCTGGCAGTCGTAGACGAAGACCTTCAGATCGACGCCGATCTGGTTGGCGGCGAGGCCGACGCCCTCGGCGGTCCGCTGGCTGGCGAACATGTCGGCGACCAGCTGTGCCAGCTCGTCCCCGAACTCGGTGACGTCCTTGCACTCCTTGTGCAGCACCGGGTTCCCGACGACGGTGATGGGCCGCGAGGTCCCCCGCGCACGCCAGGCGTTCTCGCGCTCCTCGGTCCCCTCGGTGTCGACGACGAACCCGTCGTCATCCACGGGGAGCACGCCCACGTGCTGCTGATCGGTGTCCTGCTGCGCCATGACCGACGTAAGCCTTCCTAGGTAAAACGGGGGTGATGTTGCTGATACAGGGTACGTGGATCCGCCCCGTCAGGGGCGCGCCCCAAAGGGGCGCGGGGCTGTATCCGATATGCGGCTACCGCCGCGTGGGCGCCACCACCCCACCCAGCCGAACCCGAAGCACGGCCTTCAGCAGACCTCTTCCAGATCCCGCCAATCCCGGGAGTCAGGGCTGTCCGCGACCCACCCGTCCAGCAACCCCCTCACCAGCGCGGCCGGCGCAGCCACCCCGCACTCCCGCTCCGGCACCCACAGCTGCCCGTCCGTCCGGTGCCCCAGCGGCCCCGGATGCCCCGGCTCACTGTGGTCGTGGGGATCCAGATGCACCCCGTCGCCCTCGTCCGACGGCATCCGCGACTCGGAGCACATCCGGCACAGCAGCCGCACCGACGACGACCAGTCCTCCGCCGCGAACCCGGCGTCCCCGGCTAGCTGCTCCAGCGCGTCCCGGTCCGCCTCCGTCGCCGCCTCCAGCAGCACCACCCAGGTCGGCACCGGCGACGGCGCCCACAGCTCGATCTCGTCGAAGACGGGGTACGCATGCCCGGTCACCGTGGTCCGCTCGCCGTGCGGCACGCCGTCGTGCAGCACGACCTCGCCCCAGCGCCGCCCGGACGACGGCAGCGGAATCGACTGCACCTCGATGCGGGCGGGGTCCAGCCGCCGCCCCCACACCACCTCGGCCTCCCCCTCCGGGGACAGCCGTACGGCGGCGCTGCCGAGGTCCATCCCGGCCGGCTCACCGGACACCGTGGCGCCGCCGGGCACCCGCAGCCCGTACGCCTGCCAGGCCCGCCGGGCCAGCGGCCAGTCCTGCAGCGCGGTCGCGGCGATGCCCACGTTCCACCAGTCGGGCGCCCCGGTCTCCCGGTCGAGGAGGGCCACCGCCCGCAGGCCGGCCGCCCGCGCCTGCTCCCAGTCGTGCCGGAACTTGTGCAGCAGGGCGAGGTTGAACCAGGACTCGGACAGCCAGGGTTCCAGGTCGGCGGCACGTGTGAGCAGTTCGCCCGCGTCCTCGTACCGGCCGTCGCCGATCAGCGTGAACGCGCGATCGGTGGCCTGCCGCCAGGAGGCGGAGGGCCGGTGCCGTCCCTTGCCGAAGATCCTCACGATTCCCGCCTGCCAGTTCCATTTCCGCACAGTGGGCTGGCTTGTGCCCCCGGACATCACCCTCTCCTTCGCATCCAACCACGTACGACGGGAGGGCCGCTCATTACCCATGGGTTACCCAGCCGCGCGCAAGGTCAGACAGTCCCTGGAGAGTACGCGCGCAAGGCACTCCACGACCTCGGGAGCGTAGTCCCCGGCGGTGGCCAGCCGTAACTCCTCCAGCGCGGTCAGCGGCCCGCCGGGCCCGGAATCCCGGGCCTTCTCCTCGTACGCGTTGACGACCCGCACGATCCGGGCGGCGAGCGGCTGCTCCCGGTACGGATCTGCCTGCCGCTCCACGACCACGGCGACCGCCGCGTCCACCCCGGTCTGCCGTACGACGGCGCCTCCGAGCAGTGCTATTCGCCGCTGCTCCGCCGCCGGCAGTCCGGCGGTGGCCCCGGCGGGCACCGGGTCGACGAGACTGAGCTGGCCGATGTCGTGCATCAACGCCGCGTACTCCAGCACGGTGAGCTCCGCTTGGGACAGCCCCAGGTCACGCCCGACGGACTGGCTCAGCGTGGCGACCCGGCGGGCGTGCCCGGCCGGGGTGTACCCCGCTATCTCGGTGGCACGGGCGAGGGAGGCGATGGTCTGCCGGTAGGTGGCCCGGACGGCCGCGTACCGGCGCAGGGACAGCTGGGTGAGGAGGAGGGGCAGACAGAAGACGGGCAGCGCCCAGAGGCCGACGACGGCGACGGCCAGCGCCATCACCGCTCCGGTGGCACAGACGGCGGACCCGATGCCGAGCAGTCCGCGCTGCTCGTCCCGCAGCAACGGCCCGAACGGCCATCCGGTGCGGGAGTGCGCCTGCGCGGCGGCGAGCACGGCGTCGCACAGCGCGGTGAGCACCAGCAGCGCGACCAGCAGCAGCGCGTACGCCGGTCCGCCCCACTGCGCCAACACGCCTCTGCTGTAGAGGGGTTGGAAGCAGACGGCGGCGAAGCCGACGGTGAGCACGCGGCGGGCGAGGTGGTCGAGGGTGGGCCGGCGCCCGCCGGCTATGTGGGGCACGCTGCCGAGCAGGGAGGCCACGCAGACGACGGTGACGACCTGAAAGGCCCCGTCGTGGGTTGCGGCCCCGCCGTCGGCACCGAGCAGGGCGTAGGCGAGCCCCCCGGCAGCCGCGAGCGGAGCGGCCTCCCGAGCCTCGGCACCGCTCCGGCGGCTGAGCTCCCCGACGGCGACGAGGCCCCCGAAGGCGAGCGCGATCCTCCGGTCCGCGAGCCCTTCCCAGAGCGTGCCGCCGAGGGACCCGAGCGCGAGAACCAGCGCGGCGGCCCGGATGCCCCACAGGGCGGCGGGAGGACAGACCCGAAACCCCGCAGCCGCCCCGCCAAAGCCAAACCCACCCCCCTGAATCCCAACAAATCCCCCACCACCACGCCCTACACCACCGGCCCCGGACGGGGGAGCCGCCGAGCTGCGGCTCGGTGGGTTTGTGGGGCTTGGCGGTGGAGCGGTGGGGGTGGGGGTTGTGTGGCCTGGGGGGCGCGGCGGGTCGTCGGGAGTCATGGGGTGCTCCGGCCTACGCTCTGGGCCTCGCTTCTCGGCCGGCTGGACACCGCTGGGTCGGGTGGGACGTCGTCGGCGGTCACCGCGGGGTGCCAGCCCTGTTTGGCCAGCGCTTGGACCAGGGCGTCGACGGCACCCGCGTCGAACTGCCGACCGGCGCAGCGTCGTAATTCCTCCACCGCCACCCCCACCGGCCGGGCCCGGCTGTAGGAGCGCGTCGAGGTCATCGCGTCGAACGCGTCGGCGACGGCCACCACGCGGGCCGACTCGGGAATCTGACTGCCGACCAGACCGTAGGGGTAGCCGCTGCCGTCGATGCGCTCGTGGTGGTGGAGGATCGCCGCCCGGGCCTCGCCGAGGAAGGAGATCCCGCGCACCATCTCATGGCCGTACTCGGGATGGAGTTCGATGATCCGCCGTTCCTCCGGGGTGAGCGGCCCGTCCTTGCGGAGCAGGCGGGTCGGGACGCCCAGTTTCCCCACGTCGTGCAGGATCCCGGCGAAGCGGAGCACCTCGACCCGCTCGTCGTCCATGCCCAGCTCGCGCGCGATCATCACGGAGGCCTGTCCGACTCGTTCGGAGTGCCCGCGGGTGTAGCCGTCCTTGATGTCGACGGCCTGCACGAGCGCGCGGATGGTGGCCTGGTGGGCGGCCCGTTCCCGGTGGTACTGGGCGAACACCCACCAGGACACGCACATCGGCAGCAGGACGAGCAGCGCGGCGACCGGACCGAAGGGACTGCGCCACAGCACCGCCATCATCAGCCCGGCGAGCCCGTGCACCCCGATCGGCCCGAGGGAGCGGGAGAGCAGACCGCGCCAGGCCCGTCGTACGGGCACGCGCTCCGCGAGGGCCAGGATCCCGCCGTCCAGCAGGGCGAGCACCCCGCAGAACGCCAGGACCGCCGCCGCGCACGGCAGCAGCGCGTAAGGGAAGTCGCAGTCCACGACGGAGTCCCGGCCGCCCAGGGCCCAATGGACCCGCCCCGCGCCCCACACGGCGAGCGCCAGCTCGGCGGCCCGCCAGACCCTCCGCAGCCCCTGCGGCCGCTGCTCGACGTGCGAGAGCAGCGCACCCGGCAGCGGTACGAGCGCCGCGGCCGGCGGTGGCAGCAGGAAGGCACCCGCGAGCAGCACCGGGTAGAAGATGCCGCCGAGCCGCCGTCGAAGGACGTGCTCGCAGCCCGCGTACAGCGCGGCCAGCAGGGCCACCGCCCACCAGGGCGTACGCAGGGCCGGCAGCGGTAGCAGACAGCACAGGGCGCCGAGGGCGACACAGGTCACGTACGCGCGCGCCCGTGCCGGAACCGCCTCCATCTCGCCCCTCCCCCGACCATGCCTGTCCAGGCTCCGGAGCCTAGGCGGGAGCCGGAGGGTCCGGGGGTTATGACCGGAGGATTAGCACATTCGGGTGACGGGCCACCGGAGGCGGCAACGCCCGGCGAGCAGCGCTCAGCTCTCCTGCGGAGCGACCGGGGCGCTCTGTGTGACCGACGTGGTCTGGGTGGCCGTGACGTCGTGCTCCGGGACGGCCTGGCCGGAGCGGATCAGGTCCAGCCGCCCCAGCACCTTGGCCCGCAGGTCGCTGGGCACGTCGTCATGGCCGCAGCACCGCTTGACCAGCTTCTTCACGGCCTGCTCCAGCCCGTACTTCTCCAGGCAGGGCGAGCACTCGTCGAAGTGCTGCTTGAACTTGACGCGATCGACGTCCGGCATCTCACTGTCGAGGAACTCGTACAGATGATCGAGTACCTCGCCGCAGTCCGTCTCGTGCGGCTCTCCGCAGCTCATGAGCCCGAGCCTTTCGCTTCGTTCGACTCCCCGGCGCCGGCCGGGACGAGCCCGCGCTCACGCGCGTAGTCCTCCAGCATGCCGCGCAGTTGACGGCGGCCCCGGTGCAGCCGGGACATCACCGTACCGATGGGTGTCCCCATGATGTCCGCGATCTCCTTGTACGCAAAGCCCTCTACGTCGGCAAGGTAGACGGCGATGCGGAATTCCTCGGGGATCGCCTGCAGCGCCGACTTCACATCCGAGTCGGGCAGGTGGTCGAGCGCCTGCGACTCCGCGGAGCGCAGACCGGTCGACATGTGCGACTCGGCGCGGGCAAGCTGCCAGTCCTCGATCTCCTCGGCCGCGGAGCGCTGGGGTTCACGCTGCTTCTTGCGGTACGAGTTGATGAAGGTGTTGGTGAGAATGCGGTACAGCCACGCCTTGAGGTTGGTGCCCTCACGGAACTGGTGGAAGGACGCGTACGCCTTGGCGTACGTCTCCTGCACCAGGTCCTCGGCGTCGGCCGGGTTGCGGGTCATGCGCAGCGCGGCCGAGTACATCTGGTCGAGGAATTCCAGCGCGTCCCGCTCGAAGCGCGCGGTGCGCTCCGAGGTCGACTCCGCGCTCGTGCCCCGGCCCTCGGGCAGCTCCGCCTGGCCGTTGTCGGTCCCTGCGTCGGTCCCAGTGACCGGACCCACCTCCTCAAGATCCAGGGCAGGACCGAAACCGATCCCACTCGACTCGGAGGATAGAACACGACCCGTGCCTGCCGCCGCTCGAATAGGAGCGGTCTTGGCCGCGTGCAGCACTGTCCAGTCCAGGTCAGCGCTGCTGTTGCGGCTCGGGCAGATGGTCGAACCCATGCGGCGGACTTCCTCTCCTTCGGCGTCGGCGCTGGTGCCCCAGCACTTCTGTCGGCATCAACAGTGGTCCGTCGCGCAACATTCCCAGGCGTCACCCGAGGGCCGCGGTCCACCCGAGGACCGCGTCCGTGATGATTGCCACTACCTGGTCCGGCTTGATGTCCGCCCTCTTGGGCACCGCGAATCCATGATCGGCGCCCGGCACCTCGACCAGTCGGTAGTCGCCCGCCGGGAACTCGGCCGGCCTGCCGAACGGGTCGTTTCCGCCCTGGACGACGAGGGTGGGCACCCCGGCTGCCAGCAGCTCCTCGGCCCGCGACTTCTCCGGCCTGCCCGGGGGGTGCAGCGGAAAACTGAGGGCGAGGACGGCGGCGGCGCCCAGCTCCGTGGCCGTACGGCAGGCGACCCGGGCTCCGGCGCTGCGCCCGCCGGACACCACCGGCAGCCCCGGCGCGGCGAGCGCGGGCCACACGCCCCGCCAGCCCACGTCGAGCGTCCTGGGCGCCGGGGCGACCTTCCTGCCGGCCACCCGCCAGGGCTGCTCCACGAGTGCGACGGTCACGCCGTGCTCCGGCAGCACCGCGGCGAGGGCCTGGAGGTCACGGGCCTCGATGCCGCCGCCCGCCCCATGGCTCACGGCGAGCACCAGCCGCGCCTTCTCGGCCTCGTACCAGGTGATGCGGGCGTCCCCCGCCTCCGTACCGACGATCTTCGAAGTGGTCACGGCAGCAGGCTAGAAGAGCGGGGGCTAGAAGAGTGTGCTCTCTTCCGGTGCCTCCAGCTCCGTCAGCAGCTCCGGCCCGTTGTTGCGGACGTTGCTGACGGCCGTGGCGACCGGGTAGGCCCGCATCAGGCCCTCGGGCGGCGGGGCGAGCAGCGAGCGCAGGTCCTCGACGTCCGTGCGGGCCGGGTCGAGCCAGGCGTCCCAGCGGTCCGGGGTCAGCATCAGCGGCATCCGGGGGTGGATGTCGGACAGCGACCGCGGGCCCTCGGCGGGCGCTACCGCCAGCGGCGAGGTCTCCGCCTCCGTGGTGATCACCGAACAGGTCACCCACCAGGCCAGCGGATGATCGTCGGGCAGCGTGCGGTCCCGCCAGAACTCGTACAGCCCGGCCATGGCGAACACCGAGCCGTCGGCGGGCAGGACGAAGTACGGTTGCTTGCGCGGCCGTTTCTTCCTGCCCTCGACCTCCAACTCCCGCTCCTCCGCGGCGGTGACCCACTCGTAGTAGCCGTCGGCGGGCAGGATGCAGCGGCGGGCGGCGAAGGCGCGGCGGTACGACGGCTTCTCGTGCACGGTCTCGGCGCGCGCGTTGATCATCCGGGCGCCGCCCTCGGGCGACTTGGCCCAGGAGGGCACCAGGCCCCACTTGAGCCTGCGCAGCTGACGGACCGGCCGCTTGTCGTCCGCGTCCTTCAGGGGCCGGTCCAGAACCGCGTAGACCTCCTTGGTGGGGGCCACGTTGTAGTCGGGCGCCAGAGTCTCCTCGGGCTCCCACTTCTCGACCTCGAAGATTCCGGCCAGGTCCTCGGGCCCACGACTCGACGCGTACCGTCCGCACATCTTCACAACCCTACATTTCACGCCCCGGGCCGAAGCCGGGACGGCGGAATCAACGCCCGGCGCGCCCAACCACCCGCGCCCGCCCGGTCGTTCCGCGACCGTGCGCACGCCGCGTCACGCACGCCGCGTCACCCCGGCACGGCGGACCGGCGGACCGGCGCGGGGCGGAGGCGACCGGTGCGGTCCGATCCGGGACGGAGACGCGGTCCGATCCGGGACCGAGGGCGTTGATCCGGGGATGTTCCCTCTCTTCCGGCCGTTGACATGCCATCCGCACATGCATACGTGTCACACTGCCGACTCCGTACGACGCGAGGGAACAACCGGAGACCATGGACACCAGCACAGCGACCTCTCTCTGGGACGAGCTGATCGGCACCCAGCCCGACCCGGACCTGTGGGTGGTGATCGCGACGCTCGCCGCCGCGGCCGCCGTGGTCGTCCCGCACACCGTGTGGCGGATATCCCGCAACGCCATCACGATCGCCCACGAAGGCGGCCACGGCCTGGTCGCCCTGCTCACCGGCCGCCAGCTCACCGGCATCCGCCTGCACTCCGACACCAGCGGCCTCACGGTCAGCCGGGGCAAGCCGCACGGCCTGGGCATGATCCTGACGGCGGCGGCCGGCTACACCGCGCCCCCGCTGCTCGGCCTGGGCGGCGCGGCCCTGCTCGGCGCCGGCCGCATCACCCTTCTGCTGTGGGTCGCGACGGCCCTGCTCATCGCCATGCTGGTGATGATCCGCAACGCGTACGGCGTCCTGACCGTGTTCCTGACGGGCGGCGCGTTCCTGCTGGTGTCCTGGCTGGCGGGGCCCCAGGTGCAGGCGGCGTTCGCGTACGCGGTGGTGTGGTTCCTGCTGCTGGGCGGCGTACGCCCGGCGTTCGAGCTCCAGGCGAAGCGCTCACGGGGCGGCGCCGGCGACTCGGACGCGGACCAGCTCTCCCGCCTGACCCACGTACCGGCAGGCATGTGGCTGTTCCTGTTCCACGCGGTGTCCCTGTGTTCACTGATCGGCGGAGGCCGCTGGCTGCTCGAAAGATGACCGCCGCATCCCATCCGACGCGGCCGCAGCCAACCAAGGCACACAGCCGACCTGAGCGCCCCCAACCAAGACACCCGGCCGACCTGAGCGCACCCAACCAAGGGGCGCGGGGAACTGCGCGACCAGCCCCCACGGACCCGCACCGAACGACGGCCTCCCCGCGAAGCGACCCGCACCCAAAACGACGGCCACCCCGCGAAGCGACCCGCACCCAAAACGACGGCCTCCCCCGCGGAGCGACCCGCACTCCCACCCCGGCCTCCCACTAAAGTGGCCCCATGGCCGCAAACCCCACCGCACCAACCGCCCTCTGGCCCGCCCCCCATGCAAGCGGGGCCGTCGACGCGACGGTCCACGTGCCCGGGTCCAAGTCGGTCACCAACCGCGCCCTCGTCCTCGCCGCACTCGCCTCCGAGCCCGGCTGGCTGCGCCGCCCCCTCCGGTCCCGCGACACCCTGCTGATGGCCGGCGCCCTGCGCGCGATGGGCGTCGGCATCGACGAGACGGTGTCTTCCAGCTCCTCCGGCGCCGGCGGCCCCGACGGCTCCGGCGAGGCCTGGCGCGTGCTCCCCGCCGGCCTCCGCGGCCCCGCCACGGTGGACGTCGGCAACGCCGGCACCGTGATGCGCTTCCTGCCGCCCGTCGCCACCCTCGCCGCCGGCGACATCCGCTTCGACGGCGACCCCCGTTCCTACGAGCGGCCCCTGCACGGCGTGATCGACGCCCTGCGCGCCCTCGGCGCCCGGATCGACGACGACGGCCGGGGCACGCTCCCGCTGACCGTGCACGGCAGCGGCGCTCTGGAGGGCGGCCCGGTGTCGATCGACGCCTCGTCCTCGTCCCAGTTCGTGTCGGCCCTGCTGCTCTCCGGTCCGCGGTTCAACCAGGGCGTGGAGGTCCGCCACATCGGCGCGACGCTCCCCTCCCTCCCGCACATCCGGATGACCGTCGACATGCTGCGCGCGGTCGGCGCCCAGGTGGACACCCCGGAGTCGGGCGGCGAGCCGAACGTCTGGCGGGTCACCCCGGGCGCCCTGCTCGGCCGGGACCTGACCGTCGAGCCGGACCTCTCGAACGCCCAGCCGTTCCTCGCCGCCGCCCTGGTGACGGGCGGCAAGGTGCTGATCCCGGACTGGCCGTCGCGTACCACCCAGCCGGGCGACCGGCTGCGCGAGATCTTCACCGAGATGGGCGGTTCCTGCGAACTGACCGAGTACGGCCTGGAGTTCACCGGTTCCGGCCGGATCCACGGGGTCGACGTCGACCTGCGTGACGTGGGCGAACTGACCCCCGGCATCGCGGCGGTCGCCGCCCTCGCCGACTCCCCCTCCACCCTCCGGGGCGTGTCCCATCTCCGTCTCCACGAGACGGACCGGCTGGCCGCGCTCACCAAGGAGATCAACGAGCTGGGCGGTGACGTCACCGAGACCGCCGACGGCCTGCACATCCGCCCGCGCAGGCTGCACGGCGGGGTCTTCCACACCTACGAGGACCACCGCATGGCCACGGCCGGTGCGATCATCGGCCTGGCCGTGGAGGGCGTTCAGATCGAGAACGTGGCGACCACGGCGAAGACCCTGCCGGACTTCCCCGACCTGTGGACCGGGATGCTCGGGAGCGACGGGGCCTAGGGGCGTACGACGATGCGCCGCTACGGCAAGCACACCGACGAGGACGACATCCGTCAGCGCCCCAACCGCAAGGGCACCCGGCCTCGTACGCACATCCGCCCCGCGCACGAGGAAGCGGCCGAGGGCATGGTCCTCACCGTCGACCGGGGCCGGCTGACCTGCCTGGTCGAGGACCGTACGGTCCTGGCGATGAAGGCGCGCGAGCTGGGCCGCAAGGCGGCGGTGGTCGGTGACCGGGTGGCCCTGGTGGGCGATCTGTCCGGCAGGAAGGACACCCTGGCCCGGATCGTGCGCATCGAGGACCGGACGTCCGTGCTCCGCCGCACCGCCGACGACGACGATCCGTTCGAGCGGGTGGTCGTCGCCAACGCCGACCAGCTGGCGATCGTCACGGCCCTGGCCGACCCGGAACCCCGCCCGCGTCTCATCGACCGCTGCCTGGTCGCGGCCTTCGACGCCGGCCTCACCCCGCTCCTGGTCATGACCAAGTCGGACCTGGCCCCGCCGGACAAGCTCCTGGAGCTGTACGGCCACCTGGAGATCCCCTACGTGGTCACGAGCCGTGCGGAACTGGAGACGGGGGCTGCGGCCCGCGTGGTCCAGGACCATCTGGACGGCAAGATCACGGCGTTCGTCGGCCACTCGGGCGTCGGCAAGACAACGCTGGTGAACGCCCTGGTCCCCGAGGACCTCCGGCGGACGACGGGCCATGTGAACGCGGTGACCGGCCGGGGCCGCCACACCACGACCTCCGCTCTGGCCCTTCCCCTCACCGGCGGTGGGGGCACCTCCCGCTCGAGCGAAGCCGAGAGTGGGGGAGGCTGGGTCATCGACACCCCGGGCGTCCGCTCCTTCGGGCTGGCGCACATCGACCCGTCCCGGGTGATCCTCGCCTTCCCCGACCTGGAGCCCGGCACGGTGAACTGTCCGCGCGCGTGCAGCCACGACGAGCCGGACTGCGCGCTGGACGAGTGGGTCGCCGAGGGCCACGCGGACCCGGCCCGTCTCTACTCGCTGCGCCGTCTCCTGTCGACACGCGAACGCACGGAAGGCGACTGACCACCGCGTTGTTTGTCCTGACCCGAGTTCGGTAAGTGCATAATCGCACCGAGCTGGCTTTACGGGAGGACGGCACATGGCGTGGCTGCTGGTGATCGTGGCCGGAATTCTGGAGACCGGCTTCGCCGTGTGCCTCAAGCTGTCCCACGGCTTCACCCGTCTATGGCCGACGATCGCGTTCGCGTCCTTCGCCCTGGGCAGCTTCGGCCTGCTGACCCTCTCCCTCAAGAAGCTGGACGTGGGCCCGGCCTACGCGGTGTGGACAGGCATCGGGGCGGCGGGCACGGCGATCTACGGCATGATCTTCCTGGGCGACCTGGTGTCCACCCTGAAGATCATCTCCATCAGCCTGGTGATCGCGGGCGTGATCGGCCTCCAGCTCTCGGGCTCGACACACTGACAAACTCGCCCCAAAGGGGCGCGGGGCCGTATCAATATGCGGCTATCGCCGCGTGGGCGCGCCAAGCCCCCACGCACCCGCAGCCCGCGCCACCCCTCACCCCCGTCACACCGGCTGCCGCGGCAGCGCCCCCCGCACCAGCTCCGCCACTCCGCCCTCCCCCGGCGGCGCGGCCACACACGACAGCGCGAGCCGCACCACGAGCTCGCACGACCGGGCCAGCTCACCGTTCCCCCGCACTGCTCCCGGTCCCGACAGCACCGCCACCGCCCGGTCCCGCACGATCTGCACGAAGTCCCCGGGAGAAGGCAGCGGCCCGTCCGCCCTCCGCTGCGCCGGCACCGCCGAGGAAGACGGCACCGCGGTCAGCGTCGGCGATGGCAGCCGCTCGCTCCAGCACCCCGTGAGCATCGCCCGTACCAGCACGTTCTCCCGAGCCGCCGCGGCCATCCACTCGGCCGTCGCCGTCAGGCGTTCCCGCACCTCGGTATGGCCGACCAGCGCCCGCTCCACCCCCGCGAGATACCCGTCGGCCTCCCGGCGGACCAGCGCCCTCGCCAGGCCTTCCTTGCTGCCGAACTCGTTGTACAGCGTCTGCCGGGACACCCCGGCCGCCGCGGCCACGTCGACCATCCGCACGGCGGCCCACGGGCGGCGGGCGAGCGCCGTGTACGCGGCGTCCAGCAGGGACTCCCGAGCTGCAGGCATCATCGCCTCCTGGGGCGGGCGGCTCTGCGCCCAGATTTGACGCGCACGATCCCACTGTCAAGGGTTCGCGAAGGCACCGGGGGGCGCCCTTCGGCCAACACACGCGGGTGCGCCGAGGCCACCGCTCACCGCCCGGTCGGCGGAGGTTCGCCTCCCCGAACCACCTCTGTCCCCAGGACATCCCCCGTATCCGCCCCGTGCCTCTGTCCCCAGGACATCCCCCGTATCCGCCCCGTGCCTCTGTAGCCCCGCCCCCACCCCGGCAGATAGCGTTCGTGGCATGCCCGACTACCACGATGACCTGCGGCTCGCCCACGTACTCGCGGACGCGGCCGACGCCGCCACCATGGCCCGCTTCAAGGCCCTCGACCTCAAGGTCGAGACCAAGCCGGACATGACCCCGGTGAGCGAGGCCGACAAGGCCGCCGAGGAGCTGATCCGCGGCCAGTTGCAGCGCGCCCGTCCACGGGACGCGGTCCTCGGTGAGGAGTACGGCATCGAGGGCACCGGCCCGCGCCGCTGGGTGATCGACCCGATCGACGGCACCAAGAACTACGTACGCGGTGTCCCTGTCTGGGCGACCCTGATCTCCCTGATGGAGGCGGCCGAGGGCGGCTACCGGCCGGTCGTCGGCGTGGTCTCCGCACCGGCGCTGGGCCGCCGCTGGTGGGCGGCGCAGGGGCACGGCGCCTACACCGGCCGCAGCCTCTCCTCGGCTACCCGCCTGCACGTCTCCAAGGTCTCGAAGCTGTCCGACGCCTCGTTCGCGTACTCCTCGCTGAGCGGCTGGGACGAGCGGGGGCTGCTGAACGGCTTCCTGGACCTGAGCCGCGAAGTGTGGCGCACGCGCGCGTACGGCGACTTCTGGCCGTACATGATGGTCGCCGAGGGGTCGGTGGACATCTGTGCCGAGCCGGAGCTGTCCCTGTGGGACATGGCGGCGACCGCGATCGTCGTGACGGAGGCCGGCGGCACCTTCACCGGCCTGGACGGCCGCCCCGGCCCACACAGCGGCAACGCGGCCGCGTCCAACGGTCTGCTCCACGAGGAGCTGTTGTCGTACCTCACCCAGCGTTACTGAAACAGCCTTCTGAGGCAGAACAGGGCAGTCTTCTCCAGCACATATGAGCGCGTGCGCCCTCAGTTGGCTACACACACCCCCTTGTTGACCCGGGCTTTACCTGCCACCCTGTGAGAACCCCCACTTTGTGCATTTGTGAATCGCTGAACTATCTCCGCGGTTCCCTAGGAGGTGGCACCTTTCATGCTCGTCCGTGACGCCATGAGCACGGTGGTCCTCACCGTCGGCCCCGCCCACACACTCCGCCAGGCAGCCGCCCTGATGTCCGCGCGTCGCGTGGGCGCGGCGATCGTCCACGACCCCGACGCCGGCGGCATCGGCATCCTCACCGAACGCGACATCCTGAACTCCGTCGGCCTGGGCCAGAACCCTGACACGGAGCCCATCCACGCCCACACCACCAACGACGTCGTCTTCGCCACCCCGACCTGGACCCTGGAGGAGGCGGCCCGGGCGATGGCCCACGGCGGCTTCCGCCACCTGATCGTCCTCGACGGCGGCGAACCGGCCGGCATCGTCTCGGTCCGCGACATCATCCGCTGCTGGGTCGGCACCCGCGCCCCGCAACCCGTCTAGCGCGCGAAGGTCTCGGTCTGCTTGCCGACCTCGGAGAGAAACGCGGCGCGCGTGCACGGCGTGACGTCCGGGGTGACCGTGACGGTTCCGTAGGTGCCCGCACCGCGTGCGTGCACCACGCTCCCCCACTGCCTTAGAAGCGCGGGGGAACCCCCATCGGGATGCGTTCACGGTTGGCGAGCTTCTCCCGCAGGAGCTGGTCCCGCACCAGGACCGGGCCGCCGACACCGGCGGTCTCGCTGTTCTGGTCGTCGGCCACCGGCGCATCGGCGTCGGTGGTCAGCGGCCCCTGCGCGCCACACCTGCCTCCCGAGTCTTTTCGCACCATTCCTGTCACTTTGCTGGAACGAGCCAGATCCTATATTGGACTTAATCCAAATCAAGGTCAGATCCAAAGTCACACTCGTTCGGAAAATGGTCAGCCTGCTGTTAAGCTGGTGAGCATGAGTGACCTTCTGGACCGGCTGCGTGGACGCGGATGGCGGATGACCGCGCAGCGACGCGTCGTGGCCGAGGTCCTCGACGGCGAACACGTCCACCTGACGGCCGACGAGGTCCACGCCAGGGCCGTCACCAAGCTGCCGGAGATCTCCCGGGCGACCGTCTACAACACCCTCGGCGAGCTGGTCTCGCTCGGCGAAGTGCTCGAGGTCTCGACGGACAAGCGCGCCAAGAGGTACGACCCGAACGCGCACCGGCCGCACCACCACCTGGTCTGCGCCCAGTGCGGCTCGATCCGCGACGTCCACCCGACCGGCAACCCGCTGGCCGACCTCCCCGCCTCGGAGCGGTTCGGCTTCACGGTCTCCGACGTCGAGGTGACGTACCGCGGCCTGTGCCCGGACTGCGCGGCGGCCGCCTGACGAACGTCCCGAAAGGCCCCGGCACTCACGGCGAGTGCCGGGGCCCTCGTGTCGTATCTCTTCGCCGTACACGGGGTTCCCGAATCTGACGGACCGTCATATGGTCTTCGGGTCCGCACTCTTGCGAGGAGATCCCGTGGGAGAGCCGTATCAGCCGCCTCCGGCGTACCCGAAGCTCCACGCCCATGCCCTGACCCGCGTCTTCGGCCGGTCCCCGCACGCGGTCGACGCCCTCGGTCCGCTCGACCTGGCCGTCGCGCCCGGTGAGTTCGTCTGTCTGGTCGGGCCCTCGGGCTGCGGCAAGTCGACCCTGCTGCGGATCGCGGCCGGCCTGCTCCGCCCGAGCGCCGGCCGGCTGGAGATCCGCACCGACAGCCCCCGCCCGGCCGCGATGATCTTCCAGGACTACGGCATCTACGACTGGAAGACGGTCCTCGCCAACGTCCGTTTCGGCCTCGACGTACAGCGCGTCCCGCGCCGCGCGGCGAACGCACGCGCCGGGGACTGGCTGGCCCGGCTGGGGCTCGCGGACTTCGCCGACGCCTACCCCGCGACCCTCTCGGGCGGGATGCGCCAGCGGGTGGCGATCGCCCGCGCCCTGGCCGTGGAGCCCGAACTCCTCCTCATGGACGAGCCGTTCGCCGCCCTGGACGCCCAGCTGCGGGTGATCCTCCAGGACGAACTCCTCGACCTCACCCAGGCCCTGCGCACCACCACCCTCTTCATCACACACAGCCTGGAGGAGGCGCTGGTCCTCGGCGACCGGGTGCTGGTGATGTCCGCCCGCCCGGGCCGGATCATCGCCGAGCACCGCCCGCCGTTCCCGCGCCCGCGCACCGGCGGGATCCGCGACACCCCCGAGTTCACGGCGCTGAAGAGCGAACTGTGGGAGCTGCTGCGCAAGGAGGCGGTACCGGCATGACGACCCTCACCCCGGACCGCGAGACCCGTGTCCTGGTGCGCGCCCCCGGCCCCGCCGAACTCCGTCCCGCCCGCACCCACCGGCGCCGGCGCGCGCTGGAGCTGACCCTGGCGACCGCCGTCCCCGTCCTCCTGGTCCTCCTGTGGCAGCTGGCCGCGACCCAGGCCTGGATCGACGACCGCGTCTACCCGGCGCCGTCCACGATCCTCTCCGACGGCTGGGACCGGGCGTCGGCGGGCGACCTGTGGCCGGACGTCCGCGCGACCACCCGCCGGGTGCTCGCGGGCTACGCGGCGGGTACGGCGGCCGGCTATCTGCTGGGCCTGCTGATGGGCTCCCTCCCGCTGGTCAAGGCGGCCCTGGAGCCGCTCCTGGACGCCCTGTACGTGGTACCGAAGCTGGCCCTGCTCCCGGTCTTCCTCAACATGTTCGGCCTGGGCGAAGGCCCGCAGGTGGCCCTGGTGGCGGTCACGGTCTTCTTCTTCGTGTGGATCTCCACGATGTCGGCGGTGATCGCCGTCCCCTCCGGCCACCGTGACGCGGGCCGGGTCTTCGGCGCCTCGCCCTGGCAGATGTTCCGCCATGTCCTGCTGCCGGCCTCGCTCCCGGCGGTCCTGGTCGGCGCGCGGATCGCCGCGGGAGTGGCGGTCCTGGTGATCGTCGCCTCCGAGCAGATCGCGGCCTCGGACGGCCTCGGCCACCTCATCTTCGACTCGCGCGCGCTGTTCCAGAACGACGTGATGTTCGTGGGGATCGTCTGCGTCGCCGTCCTGGGCGTGGTCTTCTCCGAGCTGATCCGGCTCGCCGGCCGCCTGCTCACCCCGTGGGCGCCGCGGGACCGGGGACGGGGGCAGTCATGAGAGCGCGTCGCTACGCGGTCGCGGCAGCCGCGCTGGCCCTGCTGGCGACGGCCTGCTCGGCGAAGCACGCCGAGGACCGGGAGACGGCCACGGCACCTCGCACGGTCCGCCCGGTGGCGGGCTGCGGCCAGGGGTCCTGGACCGACCCGGCCGACCTCTCGCCGACGAGGACCCCGGCCCGGTGCTCCCCCGGCAAGCCCGCGGCCCGGCCCCTGGCAAAACCCCGCAAGATCACCATCGCGACCGGCACCCTGAGCGCGGAGTACGTGGCACCTCTCGAAGTGGCCCTGGACAAAGGCGAGTTCAAAGCGGAGGGCCTGGACGTCACGCTGAAGGTGCTGCCCACGCCGGACGCGCTTCCCTTGCTGGCCAAGGGGGACATCGACGCGATGTGGGCGGCGCCCGAGGCGGCCGTGATGAACGGCGTCCGCGGCGGCTTCGACATCAAGTGGGTCGCGGGCAACTTCTCGCCCGACCCGGAGTCGCGGAGCGGCCTGTGGGTGCGCCTGAAGAACGGCGAGAACGCGTCCGGCGTGGAGATGGCGGGGCGCACCCTGGGCACGATGATCGGCAAGGGCTCGGTGATCGCGTACCCCATGCAGAAGGCGCTGGCGAGCCATGGCGGGGGCCTGGACCGGATCCGCTACCAGCAACTGGGCTCGGCCGACGTCCTCACGGCCCTGCGGAACGGCGGCGTCGACTCGGCCTGGCTGCTGGACCCGGTGTGGCGCCAGGTCACCGGGAAGGCCGGCTACGCGTTCCTGGGCGGCCAGCCGCAGGGCGAGCCACTGGGCGGGATGCTGTACGGCCGCACCCTCCTGAACGACGACGTCGACGCGGGAGTGGCGCTGCTCAGGGCCTACATCCGCACGGTCGACACGTACTTCGCCGGCGACTACAAGTCGGACGCGGACTTCGTCACGTACCTCGCGAAGCTGCTGAGGACCGACCCCGCGATCCTGCGCTCGACCCCGCCGCTGCACATGGACTGGGAGATCCGCGCGGGCACGACGACACGTCTGCAGGCGGCGTACCGGGCCCAGGGCGTCGCGTCGGGCGCCCCGCTCCCCGAGTCCCGGACGGTGGACCGGGCGCTCTACGAGGAGGCGGTGGGTCACGTCCCGTAGCCGCACCCGCGTCGGAACGGAGACCTCTGAACCAAAGTCCCGGAACACCAAAGTCCCGGAACAAAAACCGAGGGCCGGAATCCGTTTCCGGATTCCGGCCCTCGGCCTTCAGTAGCGGGGACAGGATTTGAACCTGCGACCTCTGGGTTATGAGCCCAGCGAGCTACCGAGCTGCTCCACCCCGCGTCGATGAACAGAACACTACGTGAGGGATGCGAGCAGAAGCAAATCCATTGCGGTCAGCCCACCTGATCTGCGGAAATGCGCAGCTCAGGCCGACAGCTCCTCGCGCAGCGCGTCCCGTAGCCGCCCCGCCCGCTCGGTCACCTCGGCCGGTCCCAGCGCCACCGCCCGGTCGGCCCACCGCTGCCCCTCGGCCAGCTCGCCACGACGCGCGTAGACCAGGGCCAGCCGCAACGCCGCCCGCCCGTGCCCCGCGTCGGCGGCCCGCTGCCACCACACGGCGGCCTCGGGCTCGCTCCCCTCCCGGGCCAGCAGCAGCCCCAGGTTGAACGCGCCGTTCCGTGACCCGGCCTCGGCCGCGACGCGGTACCACCGCGCCGCCTCCACCACGTCCCCGCGCGCCGCGGCGAGCATCCCGACCCGAACCTGGGCGCGCCGGTGCCCCTGCGAGGCGGCGCGCTCGTACCACTCCTCGCACTCGGTCTTGGTGTGCAGCGAGGACTCCCCGAGCTCGTGCTCGGAGACCGCCGGCCTGCGCGCGTCGAGCACGGCGGCCAGCCGGTAGGCGGCCTCCGCGCTGCCGCCGCCCGCGGCGCACCGCAGATGCCGCTCGGCGGCGGCCTCGTCGCCCTCCCGCAGCCGGGCGATGCCGACCTGGAGCGCCGCCTCGGTGTGCCCGGCGGCGGCCGCCCGCTCGTAGCAGCGCAGCGCGACACGGTCCTCGCCGCGCCCGGCGTAGAGGATCCCGAGGTTGAACGCGGCGTCCACGCTGCCGGCCTCGGCGGCCTTGGAGAACCACGGTTCGGCGCCGGCCGTGTCGCCGCCCTGGAGCAGCAGGATGGCGAGCGCGTTGGCCGCCTCCCGGTGCCCCGCGTAGGCGGCCCGCCGGTACCACTGCTCGGCCTGCGCGGTCCGCCCCTGTTCGGCACAGAGCAGCCCGAGGTTGTACGCCCCGTTGTCGTCGCCGGCGTCCATCGCCGCCCGGTACCAGCGCTCGGCGGTCTGGGTCTCGCCGCGCTCGGCGTGCAGCGCGCCGAGCGCGTTGGCGGCGTTGCCGTCGCCGTCCTGGGCGGCCCGCAGCCACCACACGGCGGCGCTCTCGGTGTCCCCGGCGTCGCGCAGCAGGAAGCCGAGCGCGCAGGCGGCCCGGGGCTCGCCGTCCTTGGCGGAGGTCAGATACCAGCGCCCGGCCTCCTTGAGCGCGCCGCGTCGCTCCAGGATCGCCCCGAGGTGCAGCGCGGCCCGCCGGTGGCCGCGGGCGGCGGCCTGCCGGTACCACTGCTCGGCCTCTTCGGTCTCCGCGGCCCCGGCGGTGCTCTCCGCGCCGACACCGTTGTCGGCCCCGGCCTCGCCCTCGTCCGCGCCCGCTCTGCGGTCGAGCGCGCGCGCCAGCCGGTACGCCGCCTCCCGGTGCCCGCGCTCGGCGGCGGCCCGCATCCACTGACCGGCGTTCGCGTCGCCGCGGTGCTCCAGCAGATCGGCCAGCGCGTAGGCGCCGAGCGCGTGGCCCTGCTCGGCGGACTGGCGCAGCCAGTACTCGGCGGCGGGTTCGTCGCCGCGCTCACGGTGATGCCGGCCCAGGGCATGGGCAGCGGCCGCGGAGCCGGCCACGGCGGCGATCCGCCACCATCCGGCGGCCTCGTCGGGGTAGCCGCGCTGGTGCAGCAGAACGCCGAGGTTGTTGGCGGCGGCACGGTCACCGGCGGCGGTGGCGGCACGCAGCTGGGGTTCGGCCCCGTCGAGGTCGCCACGGCGCAGCAGCATGGCGCCGAGGACACTCATCGACTCGACGTCACCGGCCTCGGCATGGAGCCGGCGTCGTGCCTCTTCAGCGGCCTCGGCGGCCTCGTCGCGGGTCGGCTCCTCGCCCGAAGGCTGCACAAATCGCCCTGTCTCGAACAGAGTTGCCTTGTCCCCCATAACGTCCATCGTCGCACCACCTGCAACCTGGGTACATCCGGTATACCGCAACCCGTGAGGTCACTTCAGCGTTTTGTCGACATGCCCACAGAACGACAAGTCAAACACATCTCTGCCAACTCCCCACAGCGGCACGGCGACCTCGCGCACCGGTACATGCGTTCGCCGTCCGTCCGGACACGGGCGCCGACCGTCCGGACACCACGAGCCGCCGGTCCGGGCGCCGTTGGCCGCCTGCCCGCACACCACGAAGGCCCGGATCCAAAAGGATCCGGGCCTTCGATTTCAGTAGCGGGGACAGGATTTGAACCTGCGACCTCTGGGTTATGAGCCCAGCGAGCTACCGAGCTGCTCCACCCCGCGCCGTTGTGTTCAAACCGTACCACGGCGCGGGGCGGGCGCGATCATCCGCTCGGACTGGGGCTGCTGCTCGCGCCCGGGCTCGCGCTGGTGCCGGGGCTCGCACTGGCGCTGGGCTTCGGGGTGCTGCCGGACGATGTGCCACTGCCGGTCTTGTCGGCCTTGGACTGCGCCGCCTCGGCCCGGCTGAGCGCGTCCTGCAACTCGTCCTGGGCCTTGCCGTACGCCGTCCAGTCGCCCTTCTTGAGGGCCTCCTGGCCCGCCTCGAAGGCCTTCTGGGCGTCGTTCAGCGCCTGTTGGACCGTCGGGTTGCCGGATGCCGGCGGCGTGGTCGTCCCGTTGTCGGAGGATCCCGTGTCCGAGGACCCGGTGTCCGAGCCGTTCGAGCCGAACACCTTGTTGAGCGCCTCGTCGAGGGTGTTCTCGAACTCGGTCCTGCCCTGATAGGTGACCAACACCTTGCGCAACAGTGGGTACTTGACCCCGGCGCCGCGTACATAGACGGGCTCCGCGTACAGCAGGCCCCCGTCCAGCGGCACGGTCAGCAGATTGCCGTACTCGACCTCGGAGTCGCCGCCCTTGAGGAGTTTGATGGCGGCGGCGATCTCCTGTTCGGAGTTGAACTTGCTCTGGACCTGTTTGGGTCCGTCGACGGTCGTGCTGGTCGGCAGTTTCAGGATTCTGATCTTGCCGTAGTCCTTGGAACCGGCTTCGGAGTCGACCGACATGAACGCGCTGAGGTTGTCCCGGCCATTGGGCGTGAACGTCGTGGACAGTGAGAACGTCTGCGCGCTCTGGTCCGGCATCTTCATGCTCAGGTAGTACGGCGGTACCGCGTCTCCCGACTTGTTGCTCGGGTCGTCGGGCACCTGCCACACCTCGCTGCCGGTCAGGAACGTCTGGGCGTCCGTCACGTGGTAGCGGGTGAGCAGTTCGCGCTGCACCTTGAACAGGTCCTGCGGGTACCGGAGATGGTTCATCAGGTCCTGCGAGATGGCGCTCTTGGGCTGCACCGTGCCCGGGAAGGCCTTCATCCAGGTCTTCAGCACCGGGTCCTCGGTGTCCCACTGGTAGAGCTTGACGTCGCCGGTGTACGCGTCGACGGTCGCCTTCACCGAGTTGCGGATGTAGTTGACCTGGTTCTGCTGGGCCACCACCGCGCGGGAGTTGTTGTTCGCGGTCAGCGAGTCGGCGGTGGTGTCACCGAGGGTCGTACGGGAGGCGTAGGGATAGCCGTTCGACGTGGTGTAGGCGTCGACGATCCACTGGATACGGCCGTCCACGATCGCCGGGTACGCGTCGCCGTCGATGGTCAGCCAGGGGGCGACCGCCTCGACCCGCTCCTTGGGCGTGCGGTTGTAAAGGATCCGCGAGCCCTTGCCGATCGCGCCCGAGTACAGGATCTGCGGCTCGTTGAACGCCATCGCGTACGCGGCGCGGTTGATCGGGCTGGAGAGACTGACCCCGCTCTTTCCCTGGTAGCTGGTGAGCTTCTCACCATTGTCGTCGGAGTAGTCGATCTCCTTCTGGGGACCGCCGACGATCGAGTAGGTGTTGGTCTTCTCGCCGTAGTAGACCCGCTGCTGGTACGTCCCCAGGTCGCCCTGGGACGGCAGGTCGGACTCGGTGAAGACCGGCTGGCCCTGGTTGTCGGCCTCGGTGCCCTTCGCGGCGACCACGCCGTAGCCGTGGGTGTAGCGGAAGTGGTCGTTGATCCAGTTGTTCTTCGGGATGCCGGCGAGGTTCAGCTCGCGCAGGCCGATGACGGTGTCCTGGACCTTGCCGTCCTTGGTGTAGCGGTCCACGTCCAGATTGGTCGGGAACGCGTAGTAGTTCCGCATCTGCTGGAGTTGCTGGAACGTCGGCGAGACGATGTTCGGGTCCATGATCCGGATGCTCGCCGTGGCGTCGACGTCGTCCCGGAGCTTGGTCTTGCCCGTGGTCGTGCTCTTGCCCGTGTACTCGGTGACCTGGGTGTCGTCGATGCCGTACGCCTCGCGGGTCGCCTTGAGGTTCTTCTGGACGTACGGGGCTTCCTTGGCCTGCTCGTTGGGCTGGACCTGGAACTTCTGCACGATCGCCGGGTACAGGCCGCCGATGAGGATCGCCGACAGGACCATCAGGCCGAACCCGATGACGGGCAGCTGCCAAGTGCGCCGCCACAGGGTGGCGAAGAACAGCAGCGCGCAGATGACGGCGATGCAGAACAGGATCGTCTTGGCCGGCAGGTACGCGTTCGCGTCGACGTATCTGAGGCCCGTCCAGTTGTCGGTGGCCTTGAAGTCGCTGGACTTGACGGCCAGTCCGTAGCGGTCGAGCCAGTAGGCGACCGCCTTGAGGGCGACGAAGAAGCCGAGCAGCACCGAGAGGTGGCCGGTCGCGGCACCGGTGGCACGCGCGCCGGGGCTGGTCACGCGCAGCCCGCCGTACAGGTAGTGGGTGAGCGCGGCCGCGATCAGGGAGAGGATCGCGGTGGCGAAGCCGAAGCCCAGCAGGAACCGGTACCAGGGCAGGTCGAAGGCGTAGAAGGAGACGTCGAGGTGGAACTGCGGGTCCTTCTGGTGGAAGGGCACGCCGTTGACCCACATCAGCCAGGTGCGCCACTGTCCGGCCGCGGAGGCGCCGGCGATCAGCCCGACCAGCGCGGTGACCGCGAACAGCAGCCACTTCTTGTACGGCGCGATGCCCATCCGGTAGCGGTCCAGGCTCTGCTGCTCCATGGACATGGCGCTCAGCGGCGGCCGCAACCGGTGCGCCAGCCAGATGTTGAAGCCCACCGCGGCCGCCATCAGCAGCCCGAAGACGAAGAACAGCCCGATCTTCGTCCACAGGGTGGTGGTGAACACCGAGGAGTAGTGCACCGACCGGTACCAGAGCCAGTCCGTCCAGAAGCCCGCGAACATGGTGAACGCCATGCCGAGTACGGCCAGGACGCCCAGTGTCATGAGCAGGGTCCGGACTCGCCGGGACGGGCGGCCCGCTCTCATCCGCGGCCCCGTCGGGCCTCCGCCGCGGTCCGGCATCTGGAAAGCCAAGGTGCGCACCTCGAAGTTCGCTGTTTGATTCGCTGTTGATCCGCTTTTGTTGCGTCAGACCCTCTTGTTCGCGGGCCGGACGTGGCCCCCCGTGATCGTGGGGCCACACCTATGCAACTTACTCACGACTTACTCGGTTCCCGATTCCGGCCATGAACGAGGCAGGATTGTGACCATGTCCAACACTCCCATGGCAGCGAACCCGCTCACCCGGGCCGTCCTCGAGATCGACGAGTACGCCTCCGGCCTCGGCTGGGACCAGCCCGCTCGCCTCTTCGCCCTCGTCGACACCGCACGGCTGCGCACCCAGGAACCGGCTCTCGCCGCCCAGCTCGGTCTGGAGGACGAGTCCGTGACCACCGGTCTCACCCCGATCGAGCAGGACGAAGTGCCAACGGACAAGGCGCTGGATGAGTTCCTGGGCACCATCGCCTGGCCGGACGCGGTGGTCGGCTGCGCGCTCACGGTGGAGCGGCTGATGCTGCCGCCGTCCGCCGAGACCCAGGTCCCGGAGGGGCTGAGCGAGGCCAAGCTGGCCAAGTGGGTGGCGCAGCACCCCGACCGCCAGGAGGTCCGGATGACGGTGGGCGTGCTGCGGGACGGCAGCCGCGACGCGGCGGTGCGGCTGCGCGAGAAGGACTCCCCGACGGAGGTCCTCACCGGCCCCGACCTGGTCCCGGGTCTGGCGGAGGCCCTGAAGGCGACGTTCGCGGACTGAGCCTCCCGCACACGGTCGTACGCACTCGTACACGCCCGGCACACGGCACCGGGGGCGCCCCTCGTCAGGAAGGGCGCCCCCGGGCTTTTCCGGTCGTCTGCCGGTCCTCAGCTCTTGGTGCCGCACTTCGGCAGGGCGCCGGTGTCCCCGTCGCGGATGTCCTTGAGGGCGCCGAGGGCGTCGTCGATCGTCTTGACCTTGACCAGGGTGAGACCGCTCGGGGTGCCCTTGGCGGCCTCGGCGCAGTTGTCGGCCGGGGTCAGGAAGTACTGGGCGCCCTTGTCGCGCGCGCCGATGGTCTTCAGGGAGATGCCGCCGATCGGGCCGACCGTGCCGTCGTCGGCGATCGTGCCGGTGCCGGCGACGAACTTGCCGCCGGTGAGGTTGCCCGGGGTGAGCTTGTCGTAGATGCCGAGCGCGAACATGAGGCCCGCGCTCGGTCCGCCGACGTCGGCAAGCTTGATGTCGATGTCGAACGGGAACGTGTGATCGGTCCCGGCGGAGATCCCGACGACGGCCCGCTTCTCCCCGCCGTCGGAGGAGGTGGTCGTGGGGATGGTGACCTTCTCGGTCCTGGTGGCCGTCTTCTTCGCCTTCTCGGCGGCGGCCTGTTCCTTGGCCGGTACGACCGTGAAGACGACGTCCTCGCCGGGCTTGTGCTTGGTCACCAGCGTGGCGACGTCGGCCGGCTCCTTGACCGCCGTACCGTCGACGGCCTTGATCACGTCACCGGCGTGCAGCTTGCCCTCGGACGGCGAGCCCTTGAGGACCGTCGAGACGATGACCCAGGACTTCACCGGGACGCCCAGTTCCTTCAGGGCGGCGACCTTCGCGCTCTCCTGGGACTCGCTGAACTCCTCGGCGTTCTCCTGGGTGGACTGCTGCTCGGTCTTGCCGTCCGGGTAGAGCGTGTCGTGCGGCACGACCTTGGTGTCGTGCGAGAGCCATCCGTAGACGGCCTCCACGAGGTTCATCTTGTAGTCGGCGCTGGTGACCCGGACGGTCGTCATGTTCAGGTGCCCGGAGGTCGCGTAGGTCTTGTGACCGGAGATCTGCAGCACCGGCTCGCCGCCGTGGTCCCCGAGCGTGTTCACGGTAGGACCGGGGGACATCTCCGAGTACGGCACGGTGATGAGCACACCGGCGCACAGGAGCGCGATCAGCATCAGGGTGGAGGCGAGCATCGTCGCGGTGCGGCGTGGCATGCGAAGACAGTACGGGACGGGTCTGTCAGCGCACCGTCAGGGCCACCCGTCAGACATGTCTCAGCTGCCCGAGTGGGACCTCTCCATGGCCTCGCGGAACCGTGCGTATCCGTCGAGTTCGGGCCCGTCGCTCCGGGCTCTCCTGGTCCGATTGGCCCAGCTGCCCCAGAGACCGGCAGCGACCGCGGCCACAAGCGGAATCAGCAACCAGACAAGCGCCCCCATGCCGACCTCCCAACCCCATGACCGTCCGCGACTGACTGATCAGCAGATTAATCATCCGCACTGACAACGCTCACGCGGGGGGTACGGTTACGCAACCGGAAGCCGGACAGGCGTTCTTCAGCAGGCTCCGACCCATTCCTCCGTCCCATCCGAGAACTTCTGGTGCTTCCAGATGGGCACCTCGTGCTTGATGTCGTCGATCAGCTTCCGACAGGCTTCGAAGGCGTCCCCGCGATGCGGACACGACACGCCGACGACCACGGCGACGTCACCCACCCGCAGGTCCCCCACCCGGTGCACCGCCGCCAGCGCACGCACCGGATACTCGGCGACGACCTTCTCCGCGATCCGCCGCATCTCGCTCTCGGCACTGGGATGACACGAATAGCCGAGCGCGTCCACATCGGCGCCCCCGTCGTGGTTCCGCACGGTCCCCACGAACAGCGCGATGCCACCGGCCGCGTCGTCCCCCACGGCCGCGAAGACCTCGTCCACGGAGAGCGCGCTCTCCCGGATCCCGATCAGCTTGACGGGATCTTCGGCACCCAGCTCACCGGGGTGATCGTTCACAGCAGCCATACCCCCATCGTGCCGCACACCCGGGACCGCACGGAATACGACCAACACCAGGCACGCGCGCGTGCGGCTTTGGAGACTCCTACAGCGTGAGCGCTCACGCTCCGGCCCGTCCGGCGTTCGAGGACGAGACCGTCCAGGCCAAGCGGGGGTCCGGGGGCGACAGCCCCCAGGTACGGGGGGCCGAAGGGGGCCGGCCTTCCGGAGGACGGGACGGGTTAAGGGCGGCGGGGGCGAAACCCCTCAGATCCGCCGTCGGGCCTTTCGTGCCCGCCGTACCACGGCCGCCGCGCCCAGCAGCGCGACCGTCGCGCCTGCCGCGCCCGCGGCCGTCGCGTCCTTGCGGCCGAGCCGCCGGCCGACCACCGTGTGCCGCCCGGCCGCCTCCTCCAGCAGTTCTGCGAGCACCTCCTCGTTCGTCCACCCCGGCCGCCACCCGGCATCGTGCAGCCGGCTGCCGCTCACCACCCACGGATACATCGTGTAGGCGAGATCCCCCGCGGGCGACGGCGTCAGCCCGATGCGGTGCAGCCGGGCCGCGGCGCCCAGCGCCACCGCCGACGGCAGCTCCATCCGCCGGATCCCGCTGAGCTCCTCGACCTCCTCCTGCTCCAGCCATCCGTCACAGCCAACGGCCAGTTCCCCTTCGACCTGCTCCAGCACGGCGTACTCCAGCGCGCTGCACAGGTCCTCGACGTGGCAGAACTGCCAGGCGGGCCGCGACCCGGCGACGACAAGCAGGCGGGGAGACTCGAAATACCTGGTCAGAGCGGTGTCGGTGCCTCCGACGAGCACTGCGGGGCGCACGACGGTGACATTGAGCCCGGGGTGCGCGCGGGGCGCCCGGCGCGCGAGCCGCTCGATCTCCAGCAGGTCCCCCACGCCGGTGGCCTCCGCCGTGGCGCGCAACTCCGCGTCCTCGGACAACGGCAGCTCGTTGTCCGGGAGCGCGCCGTAGACCATCGCGGAGGTGCACAACACCACACGGTGCACCCCGGCCGCGGCCGCCGCGGTCAGCACGGTCTGCGTCCCCCGCACGTTGTAGGCCGTACGGGCGGCCGGATCGGTCTCCAGGTCCAGGTCGAGCGCGAGATGGACCACCACGTCGGCCCCGCGGAGCTTGTCCGCGATGGCCGGATCCCGCACGTCGAGGATGTGCCACTGGGCGTCCGCGCACTCCCCGCGCCGCTCGTCGATGGCGATGACCTGCTTGATCCCCTCGGAGGCGGCCAGCCGCTCGGTGAGCAGCGCGCCGACCCCGGTCGCGGCGCCGGTGACGGCGACGACGGGTCCGCGCACGGCGGCGGGGGTTGACGGGTTTCGCGCTGCGCGAACCTGCGGATCTGGGGAACTCACCGGGCGTCTCCAGCGGTTGTCTTCAGTACGAGCGTGAGTGACGCGTACGTACCAGGTGGCATCCATCCTGCCGCAGGCCGACTGTCGGCGAAGCACCGAGGCCCGATCGGGTCGGGGTGTCTACGCTGGGTGGTGTTGTCGGGCAGCCGCGCCGCCGGAGAGAACCGGTGGCCTTACCAGCCGAGGATTCCCGTGAGTGACACCCCATTCGGTTTCGGCCTTCCGCCGGAGGAGCCGGAAGACGGCGACGAGGGCAAGAAGAAGGACCAGCAGAGCGGTGGTGGGCAGGGACCGGCCAACCCGTTCGGTTTCGGCACACCCGGGGCCGGCGGCTTCGGCACGCCCGGCGCCGACAATCCGTTCGCTGCCATGTTCGGTTCGCTGAACCCCACCGACCTGGGCGCGGCCTTCCAGCAGCTGGGCCAGATGCTCTCGTACGAGGGCGGCCCGGTGAACTGGGACATGGCCAAGCAGATCGCCCGCCAGACGGTCTCCCAGGGCACCTCGGACGGCGTCAAGGACGCCAGCGTGGGCCCCGCCGACCGCACGGCGGTCGAGGAGGCGGTGCGGCTGGCCGACCTGTGGCTGGACGACGCGACGTCTCTGCCGTCCGGTTCCGGTTCGGCCGTGGCGTGGTCGCGCGCGGAGTGGGTCGAGGCGACGCTGCCCGCCTGGCAGGAGCTGGTCGACCCGGTCGCCGAGCGGGTCGGCGCCGCGATGGGCGATGTCCTGCCGGAGGAGATGCAGGCCATGGCGGGCCCGCTGATCGGCATGATGCGCTCCATGGGCGGCGCCATGTTCGGCACGCAGATCGGGCAGGCCGTCGGCGTGCTCGCGGGCGAGGTCGTCGGCTCGACCGACATCGGCCTGCCGCTGAGCCCGGCCGGCAAGGCCGCGCTGCTGCCGGTGAACGTCGAGGCGTTCGGCAAGGACCTCGGTGTGCCGAAGGAGGAGGTGCGGCTGTACCTCGCGCTGCGCGAGGCGGCCCACCAGCGTCTGTTCGCGCACGTGCCGTGGCTGCGCTCACACCTGTTCGGCGCGGTCGACGGGTACGCGCGCGGGATCAAGGTCGACACGGCCAAGCTGGAGGACGTGGTCGGCCAGTTCGACCCGCAGAACCCCGAGCAGCTCCAGGACGCCCTCCAGCAGGGCATGTTCCAGCCCGAGGACACCCCCGAGCAGAAGGCGGCCCTGGCCCGTCTGGAGACCGCTCTGGCCCTCGTCGAGGGCTGGGTCGACGCGGTGGTCCACGCGGCCGCGAAGCCGCGTCTGTCGTCCGCCGACGCGCTGCGCGAGACCCTGCGCCGCCGCCGTGCCACCGGCGGTCCCGCGGAGCAGACGTTCGCCACGCTCATCGGCCTGGAGCTGCGCCCGCGCCGGCTGCGCGACGCTTCCCGGCTGTGGGCCTCGCTCACCGACGCGCGCGGTGTCGACGGCCGGGACGCTCTGTGGGCGCACCCGGACATGCTGCCGACGGCGAGCGACCTGGACGACCCGGACGGCTTCGTGCACCGCGAGCAGCTGGACTTCTCCGAGCTGGACAAGATGCTCGGCGAGGCGGCCCAGAAGCCCGACCTGCGCAAGAAGGAAGATCCGGCGGACCCGGCGGAAGACCAGGCAAAGGGCGACGACACCGAGTGAGCCTGTACGACGACACGGTCCTCGTCCTCAAGGGGTACGAGGGCCAGGAAGAGCTGCGCCTGGCCTATCTGGACCATCTCGCGGCGCACCCCGACGGTATGTGGAAGGCGTGCCACGCGGGGCATGTCACGGCGAGCGCGCTGGTCGTCGACCCCGAGCACGGCCGGGCGCTGCTGACCCTGCACCGGAAGCTGCGGATGTGGCTGCAGATGGGCGGCCACTGCGAGCCGGGCGACGCCACGTTGGCCGCGGCGGCCCTGCGAGAGGCGGCCGAGGAGTCCGGGATCCCCGGACTGACGCTGCTGCCGGGCGGCCCGGTGCGCCTGGACCGGCACCCGATCCCGGCGCCGTGCCACTGGCACTTCGACATCCAGTACGCGGCCGTGGCCCCGCCGGGCGCCGCCCACGCGATCAGCGACGAGTCCCTGGACCTGCGCTGGTTCGCCTACGACGAGGTCGCGGAGGTCGCCGACGACTCGGTCGTACGGCTCCTGGAAGCGACCCGCGCACGGCTCTGAACCGGGGACCTGCGCAAAGACCCGTGTAAGGGGCGCTTGCCACGGCGTGCGCCCCTTACCTCGTGGCCGTCAGCTCCAGGCGTTGCCCTGGTTCATTGCGCGCGCGCCCTGCTGGCCCATCCCGAACTGGGCGGCGAGGCCTTGGCCGATCTGGGCGCTCTGCGGCGGGAGCAGTTCACTCGGCTGGACCAACGCGAAGCCACTTCCCATGAAGCTGAGCTCCCAGCCCTCGCCGGTGTTGCCGCGACGCCGCCATACGCCCGAGGAATGCGTCTGGGCCTGCATCTGGACACGGAGCCCGGTGGACCAGGCGACGATCGCGTCGGCGTCGCAGTTGACGTACTTGTCGGGCGTGACCTGCATCAGCAGCGGCGCGCCGGAGGTCATCAGGGCGACCTTGCCACGGCCGGTGATGTTGAGCTGGTACTTCCCGGAGCCGGAGATGCCGTAGAGGCTGTCCACGGCGACCACCTCGTAGTGCAGCGAGGAGTCCATGGCGAGGACGTAGCCGCTGTCCACGGTCAGCCCGTCCTGCTCGACGTCCAGGACGTGGACGTGCTGGGCGAGGTTGGCGAAGTAGACCGTGCCCTGCCCGTGGCAGCGCATCAGGTCCAGGCCCTCGCCGGTGTACGCACGCGCGCGTGACTGCTGGTTGTTCGTGTACTCGGCGTCGAACTCGACGAGTCCCTGGTAGGCGACCATCGTGCCCTTGCGGGCGAGGATGTCGTCGTGGCCCTCCAGGACGACCCGCAGCATCTGCTTGTTCTGCAGGCTGTAGCGGTCCCGGACCTGGGAGTCGTTGTGCGCGAAAAGCGGGCTCTGCATGATTGTCTGACTCCCCCTCAGCCCCGGAAACGAAGGCGGTCGGTGCTGTCCTCGCTGGGCTGGACGACGACGATGCCCTGCCCGGAGAAGGCCATCTGGTAGGCCTCGCCGCTGCCCCGGCCGATCAGGGACTGCGCCTTGAAGCTGCGCTTGCCCTTGACCTTGAGGTTCGGCGACCAGGCGACCAGCGCGTCCGGGTCGACGTACGTCTCGTCCTCGCCGCCGCCGCAGTCGACGACGATCGGCTTGCCCCGGGAGGTCAGCGCGACCCAGCCCTGCCCGGAGATCTTGGTGTTCCACAGGCCCTGACCGGCGAACTTCGCCAGTCCCTTGACCCGCTCCACACCCCAGGTGAGGTGCGCGTCGAAGGCGAGCAGGTTGGTGGCGTTGACGGAGATGCCGTCGCCGTTGAGGTTGATGACGACGACATCGGCGCCGTAGTCCGCGAGGTAGAGCAGTCCGTCGCCGGAGCACTTCATCAGGGGCGCGCCCTCGCCGGTCATCCAGTCACGGGCGATCTGGCGCACGGCCGGCGGGTTGGGCTCGTACTGGACGAAGCCCTCGTAGGCGACCATCGACCCCACGCGCGCGAGGAGGTCGTTCCCGGTCTGCATGGCGACCTTGAGCATGTTGTTGCCGTGGTTCTCCATGCGGGCGGTGACGGGTGCGGGGGCGTAGCCCGCGAGCGGCTGGTTCATGACGGGCTCCCTCAGACCTCGTACGGCTGGACCACGATGAAGTTGCCGGGGGCGCCCCGGAACTGCAGGTTGACGCTCTCGCCGGTGTCGCCCGGGTAGGCGTTGCGGCGCATCCGGACCTGGCTGGAGACGACCACCTGGGAGGCCGCGGACCAGGCGACCACGGCGTTGCAGTCGGCGAACGTCGTCGGCGTCACGGGCAGCACGACGGGCGTGCCGTGCGTCTTGACGACGATCGTGCCGGTGCCCTGGAACTGCATCGTGAACAGCGCGCCGCCGGGGATGCCGTGGCCCTCGATCCGGCGGACCTCGTACTGGAGGCTCTCGTCGAAGGCGAGGACGCTCTCGGCGGAGACACAGATCGCGTCGCCCTGGAGCTCGATGGGGTGCAGATGGGCGGAGTTCTCGGCGAGGAACACCTGGCCGTGCCCGGTGCAGCGCATCAGCTGCATCTCCTGGCCGGTCGCGTTGCCCACGATCCGGCCGGCGAACCCGGCGCCCTTGTAGCTGAAGTCGACCTTGCCCTGGTAGAGCACCATGCTGCCCTGCCGGGCCAGCACCGGCTGGCCGCCCATGCCCAGGTCGACCCGGACGAGCTTCTTGTTCTGCTGCGTCCAGCGCTGCCCGGTGGGCGTCTCCTTGAACTTCTGGAGCGCCGCGCCGACTCCGGCTCCGCCCTGGGGAGCGCCCTGCGGGATTCCGTAGGTCTGCTGGCCGGGGACCTGCCCGAACGTCGGCTGCTGGCCGTAGCCCGGGGGCGGGGTCGGGGCCTGGGGCGCCTGGGGGTAGCCGGGCGGCGAGGGCGGGGACTGCGGAGCCGCCGGGGGCTGGCCGTAGCCGGGCGGCATGGGCGCGCTCGGGGCGGGCGGCTGGCCGTAGGGCGCGGGGGCCGGGGACGGGGGCGGCACGGTGCCGGGGCCGGGCGGGGCCAGCGGGGCGATGACGGTGGGCGCGCCGTGCACGTTCGGAGCCGGCACGGGGCCGGGTGCCGGGGGCGGGGTGAAGCCCTGGGGCGTGGGGGCCGGGGCGGGCGCGGGGGCCGGCGGGGCGGGCGCCGGCGCGGGGCTCGGCGCGGGCGCGGCAGGGGCGGCGAACGCGGGCGGCGCGAACCCGGGCGCGGGCCCGGCCTGCGACGGCTGCGGCTCGGGCGCGGCGGGCGCCTCCTCCTCCATCACCTCGCCGCCGAAGTTCTTCAGCAGCGCGTCCAGGCCGCCGTCGAAGCCCTGGCCGACGGCGGCGAAGCGCCACACGTCCTTCAGGTAGAAGTCGCCCAGCATCACGGCGCGTTCGGTGGAGAACTCCGAACCGTTGAACGAGTACCGGGCCACCTCCTCGCCGCCCGCGACGATCCGGATGTATCCGGGCGCGACCTGGGACATCTGCCCGGCGCCGTCGAGGGTCGCCGTGAACGCCAGTTTCTGGATCCGCGGCGGGATCCGGTCCAGCGTGACCCGGAAGGACTCCGTGTCGCCCGCCTGCGCACCCAGCAGCTGGATGGACTCCTCGGGTGACTTCGGCTGGTTGAAGAAGACGAAGTACCGGTCGTCCGACAGGCGCTCGTCGGCGTCCAGGCCGAAGCAGCTGATGTCGAAGGTCAGTCCGGGCCCGGCGATCTGCACGCCTACGTACAGATCCGTGCCCGCCGTCAGGTCACTGATCCTGGCCTTGTGGCCGCGTTGGAATTCCCTGGCCATGCGCTACGACCGTCCCCCATCCCGAATGTGAGTGCGTCGCGCCAGGCTAACGGCTAACTCGGACATCGGAGGAAGTCGGTACAGAGCCGGTACACAACCGGGCTCAGCGGCCCCGAAGGGAGCGTTGGCCGGGCGCGTCACTCATCGCGCGCGCCGGGCACATGGGGCAGCCGGTCGGCGGCGACCACCCCTTCGAGGTAACCCCGGGCCCGCTCGGTCCGCGGATACGCTTCCAGGAGCCGCCAGAAGTCGGGACCGTGCCCAGGCACCAGCAGGTGGGCCAGTTCATGGCAGAGGACGTAGTCGACGACGTACTCGGGCATGCCCTGGAGCCGGTGCGAGAGGCGGATGCTGCCCTCGGCGGGGGTGCAGGAACCCCAGCGGGTGTTCTGGTTGGTGACCCAGCGCACCGAGACGGGCCTGGCCCGGCCGTCGAAGTACTGGATCGACAGCCGCTCGGCGCGCTCGGCCAGTTCGGCGTCGCCCAGCACTCGCTTGCTCTCCTGGGCGGCGAGTTTGTTGAGCATGACGGTCACCCAGCGTTTCTCCTCCGCCTCGGACATCCGGGCGGGGATCAGCACGACGGTGCGATCGCCCTCGCGGTACGCGGAGACGGTCCGGCGGCGCCGGGCGCTTCTGCGAACCTCGATCGCGCTCACCCCCAAGCCGCTGGGCGGCTGGCTCGTCATGCTGCGCTGTGGCTTTCCGGCGCGGTGCAGTGGGTCGGCGGGCACGCCCCGACGTTACCCGCTGCGCACGGGGGAAGTCCCGGGTCCGGGACGGTTCGATGCCGATCCCCCACCATGCGTTTGATTTGTACGACGAATACCCACCGCCTGTGGACAACTTTCGGCGTCCGCCGAGTGGGCCGGGCATGCTGGCAGTCGTCGGCGGAGCGTGACCGGCTCCACCGGCAGACGGGGATCTTCCATGACCTTTCGACAGCTACGGGGGACTGTCATGCATCCGTTGGTGAAGCCCGCGCTCCGGCGCGGCTGGCGTGATCTCAACACCGTGCAGTTCGGGATGACCCCGGTGCACGCGATGACACTCGGGCCGATGGACACGGCGACCGGCAGCTTTCTGGACCTGCTCAACGGCACCCGGGGGCTCGAACTGCTGCGTGCGGAGGGGCGGCGCATGGACCTGCCGGACGGGCATGTCGACGCGCTGGTCGAGCGGCTGTCACGGGCCGGGCTCGTCGACGACGCGCGCGGCGGCGGGCCGGCGGCGGCGGCGCTGCGCACGAAGCAGGAGGTCCTGGACCGGCTCGGTCCCGATCTCGCGTCGCTGTCCCTGATCACTCCGGAGCCGGGCGGCGCGATCGGCCGGCTGGCGGCCCGGCGTGCCCTGCGGGTGCAGGTCCGGGGCGCGGGCCGGGTCGGTGTCACGCTGGCCGCGCTGCTGTCGGGCGCGGGGGTCGGCGAGGTCGACGTGCGTGACGTGGGTCGCGTCCAGCCGTGGGACGTGGCGCCGGGCGGGCTGCCCGCGGAGGCGGTCGGCGAGCGACGGGACGAGGCCGCCCGCAGAGTCGTCCGCCGGGCCGCCCCGGACCGCCCGCCGCGCCGCCCGGACCCGGCCGCGGAGGAACCCGGCCTCTCCCTGGTGATCATCGCCCCGCGTGACGATGTCCTGGTGCACGCCCCCGACGCGCGCGCCGCCGAGCCGCTCATGGCCTCCGGGACACCTCACCTCTACACGGGCGTCGTGGAGGGCACGGGCGTCGTCGGTCCGCTCGTCCTGCCCGGCGGGACCGGCTGCGCGCGCTGTCTGCACGAGCACCGCTCGGACCGGGATCCGGCCTGGCCTCGCTTGATCGCCCAGTGGCGGTCCGGCCAGGCCCGCCGGGTGGGGGCCTGCGATCTGACGCTGGCGACGGCCGTGGCCGGGCTGGCCGCCGCGCATGCCGTGGCCTTCCTCGACGGGGAGTCGCCGTCCGGCACGGGAGTGCGCTGGGAGGCGTCCGTGCCGGCTCTGCAGTGGCATGCGCGGCCGGTCCGGCCGCACTCCGCATGCCCGTGCGGAGCTGCGGAGAAAGCTAAGGGGGAACACTCCTCAACCAATGGGGCCGCGCACGAGACAATGGTGGTGCAACGGCCGTCGGCGGAGCGACGAGAGCGCGCGGACGCCGCCCGGCCGAATGGGACTTGGAGGGCGCATGTCTGATCTTCCCCGGAAGGCGGTCACCCGGACCGCCAAGCTCGCCGCGCTCCCGCTCGGCTTCGCCGGCCGGGCGACCTGGGGTCTGGGCAAGCGCATCGTGGGTGAGTCCGCGGAGATCGTCAGCCGCGAGCTGCAACAGCGCACGGCGGAGCAACTCTTCAAGGTTCTGGGAGAGTTGAAGGGCGGGGCCATGAAGTTCGGACAGGCCATGTCCGTCTTCGAGTCCGCCCTCCCCGAGGAGATCGCCGGCCCCTACCGGGCGGCCCTCACCAGACTCCAGGACGCCGCACCGCCGATGCCGGCCCGCACCATGTACGCGGTGCTCGCCGAGCGCCTCGGCGAGGACTGGCGGGAGCTGTTCCTGGAGTTCGAGGAGAAGCCCGCGGCGGCGGCCTCGATCGGCCAGGTGCACCGGGCGGTGTGGCACGACGGCCGGGCGGTCGCGGTCAAGGTGCAGTATCCGGGAGCCGGCGAGGCTCTGCTGTCCGACCTGGGGCAACTGAGCCGTTTCGCCCGCCTTTTGGGTCCGCTGATCCCGGGCATGGACATCAAGCCCCTGATCGCGGAGTTGCGCGACCGGGTCTCCGAGGAGCTGGACTACGCCTTGGAGGCACAGGCTCAGGAGGCGCACGCGGAGGAGTTCGCGGACGACCCCGATGTGGTGGTCCCCGCGGTGGTGCACCAGTGCGAGCAGGTCCTGGTCACCGAGTGGATCGACGGGATACCGCTCTCGGAGATCATCTCGGAGGGGACGCAGGAGCAGCGTGACCGGGCCGGTCAGCTCCTGGCCCGGTTCCTTTTCTCGGGCCCGGCCCGCACCGGTCTGCTGCATGCCGACCCGCACCCGGGCAACTTCCGGCTGCTGCCCGGTGGGCCGGAGGACGAGGAGGAGTGGCTCCTGGGCGTGCTGGACTTCGGCACGGTCGACCGCCTCGCGGGTGGCCTGCCCGCCCCGATCGGCGACTCCCTGCGGATGACACTGGACGGAGACGCCGAGGCGGTCTACGAGCTGCTGTGCGCCGAGGGGTTCGTCAAGGACTCCATAGAGCTGGACCCCGACGCCGTCCTGGACTATCTGCTGCCGATCATCGAACCGGCGGAGGTCGACGAGTTCACCTTCACCCGCAACTGGATGCGCAGCCAGGCGGCCCGTATCGCCGACCCTCGCAACCCCGCCCACCAGCTGGGCAAACAGCTCAACCTGCCACCGGCCTACTTGCTGATACACCGGGTGACCCTGAGCACCATCGGCGTGCTCTGCCAGCTGGGCGCGACGGTGCGGCTGCGGGAGGAACTGGAGGCGTGGCTGCCCGGGTTCGTCCTCGAAGAGGCCGAAGAAGTTGAGGAAGCCGTAGAAGCCGAGGACGCCGAGGAGATGGAGGCGGCCGTAGAGGCGCAGTAAGGGCGCGGCAGGGGCGGTGGTCACCACCAGGACGAGTCGAGCCGACCCTCGATCGCTCTGAGGTTCTCCCTGGAGCAGGTGTCGCAGAAGAACTGGCGGACGCCGTTCTCCACGGAGCAGGTCCAGGTGGCGGGCAGGGGGCCGTCGGCCGGGCTACCGCAGCGGGCACACGCGGGAGGGTGGGACTCCGTGCCGGAGTCCCGGTGATCACTGCCTCCGGGAAGACTCGTCACCCGGCGACGATAACGCCGCGGTGCGCGGATCCGCGGGCACAACGCACCGCGGGGGCCGGTCCGTTCGGCCGGACCGGCCCCCGCGTGAAGTTTTCGCCTCCCTCAGCCGGGAGGCTACCGCTTCAGGTGTTCGGGATCACTGCATGACGGCCATGGCGAGCGCACGGCGGGCGCGCATCGAGGCGCGCTCGGCCCGGCGCTGCATCCGGCGAGCGGTCGCCAGGCGCACGGCCTGGCGTTCCCGCTCGGCCTCTTGCAGTCGCTCGTGCATATGCGCACGAGCAAGGGCTTCTGGGATGAGTTGCATCTCGCGGGTCCTGTTCTGACGCGAGCCGGTGGTCGTACCGGCAGTGGTGAAGTCTGGGATCGCGGAGCCGGTGGGCTCGCTGGTGGACGGCTTCATCGGGGCCTGCTTCTTGGGGTCGTGCGTGAGGGGGCGGTCGATCGTTCCTTGGATGTTCATGCCGTGACCGGGTTCTTGCGCGGGCGGCCACGCGGCCGCTTGCGGGCGACGACGACACCCTGGACGAACAGCTCGCCACCCCAGACGCCCCAGGGCTCACGCCGCTCCTTGGCACCGGCGAGGCAGGCCTCGATCAGCGGGCAGGTGCGGCAGAGGGACTTGGCGTACTCGACATCCGCCGGCGACTCGGCGAAGAAGACCTCCGGGTCGTAGGAACGGCAGGGGACGGGCACGCCGAGGTTCTCGATGGCGTCGTCGAGCGCGGTGAGCGCGGTGAGCGGGATCAAGGTGGAGTCCTCCGTGAGGCCGGGCGGGGGGATCGTTTCGGAAGGCGGTACGGACGGGGCGTGCGCTTCGAGTTGCACGGCTGTTCTTCCTCGTCTGGTCGTGCCGGTCGGGTTGGACCGGTTGGCGGCTGGTACCGGGTTCTGCTCTTGCCCCGAGGCCCCTTCGCCCGTCCGTCCCTGTGGTGGGGACAAACAGAAGGGCCGCGGATCCCGGATGGGGTTCCGCGGCCCTGAAGGCGCCGGCCTGATCGATCAGGCTGGATCACTCCAGGGTTCTGGCCCACGGAAGGCCCACATCAGGTGGTGCTGCGTCATCTGCTTCCGGCTTCCGGCACCGGCTGCCGTAAAGGCATAGGCCTTGGCCTGTGCCGCTACTGCTTCCAGTGCCTCAGTCGGTCGCTCATTGCGCTCACGGACGGGAAGGCCCGCGAGAGAAACGGAGGACGCCGGACGCACGGCAGGAATGCCGGACAGACCGGTGCCCAGGTTCGGGACGCCGAGCATGCACGCGGAGACGGCCGAGAGATCGGTCATTTTGGCCGCGCTGATGTTGGTCTTGATGCTGATCACTGGACTCGCCTCCTCTCGGCGTCTATGGGGACTGGGGTGAGCCAGTCCGCTTGGATATGCAAGTACAACACGGAATGGGGCCTTCGAGAAGGCCGCCGCTTCCGTGCCTAGAACCTATGGGGATTGCTGGGGCATGCGCAAACTATTTTTTCGACGAGTTGGCATCAGTCCCCCTCAACGGCTCCCCCGGGCTGCTGGCCTGCGCAGATGGCCAGGACATCGGCGCCGTAACGGTTGAGCTTGCGCATGCCGACGCCGGGGATGCGGGCCAACTCGCGGTCGTCGTCCGGCGCGCTCTCGGCGATGGCCATCAGCGTCCTGTCGGTGAAGACGCAGAAGGCGGGCTGGCCGCTGAGCCGGGCCTGGTCCGCGCGCCACTCCCGCAGCCGCTCGTAGAGCCCCTCGTCCATGTCGGAGGGGCAGTTGTCGCAGCGCATCAGTTTCATCTCGCCGGCGTCGGTGAGAGTGCGCCCGCAGACCCGGCAGCGGGCGGGAGAGCGCTGGGTGCGCCGGGGTGCGGCCACGGGGCCGCCGGTGAAGCCGCGTTCAACGCCTCCGGCGCCGGCACCGGCGCCACGGCCGACGGTGCCGGTGGAGCCGGGGCGCAGGCCGTCCAGGAAGTGGCTGGGCCTGCGGTTCGGGCGGCCACCGGGGGTGCGGGAGAGAGACCAGGAGACATGGAGCCGCTCTCTGGCACGGGTCACGCCGACATAAAGGAGACGGCGTTCCTCTTCGATCTGCTCGTCGGTCTTCGCATAGGTGATCGGCATCATGCCCTCGGCGACACCGACCAGGAAGACGACGTCCCACTCCAGGCCCTTCGCCGAGTGCAGGGAGGCGAGAGTGACGCCCTGGACGGTCGGGGCGTGCTGGGCACCCGCGCGCTCGTCGAGTTCCGCGACGAAGTCGGCGAGGGTGGCGGTCGGCCGGCCGGCGGTGACGTCGTGCGCCAGGTTGACCAGGGCGGCCAGTGACTCCCAGCGCTCCCGGACCGCGCCGGAGCCGGCCGGGGGCTCGGTGGTCCAGCCCTCTCCGGAGAGGACCGCGCGCACCTGGGAGGGCAGGTCCACGGTGTCGTCGAGCAGCGCGTCATTGCCGCCGAAGCGGGCCGCGGCGCGCAGGGCGACACCCGCCTTGCGCACCTCGGGCCGGTCGAAGAACCGCTCGGCACCGCGCAGCTGGTAGGGCACCCCGGCGTCGGCGAGGGCCTGCTCATAGGTCTCGGACTGGGAGTTGGTGCGGAACAGAATGGCGATCTCGGCGGCCGGGACCCCGGCGTCGACCAGCTCGCGGATACGGCGGGCGGCGCCCTCGGCCTCGGCGGGCTCGTCGGCGTACTCGGTGTAGACGGGCTCGGGTCCCGCGGGGCGCTGGGAGATCAGTTCCAGGCGGTGGTCGGCGGCGCGGCCGTGGGCCTGGGCCAGCAGGCCGTTGGCGAGATGGACGACCTGGGGTGTGGAGCGGTAGTCGCGGACCAGCTTGACGACGGTGGCCCCGGGGTGGCGGGTGCGGAAGTCGAGCAGATGGTCGGGGGTTGCTCCCGTGAACGAGTAGATCGTCTGGCTGGCGTCGCCGACCACGCACAGGCTGTCGCGGTCGCCGAGCCAAAGCTCCAGCAGGCGCTGCTGGAGGGGGCTGACGTCCTGGTACTCGTCGACGACGAAGTGCTGGTACTGGGCGCGGACCTGCTCGGCGATGTCGTGCCGGTCCTGCAGGACCGCGACGGTCAGCAGCAGGACGTCCTCGAAGTCGATGACCGCGCGGTCACGCTTGAGGTCCTCGTAGACGGAGTAGATCTGGGCGATCTCGGCCGGGTCGCGAGGGGCATCGCGGCCGGCCTTCACGGCGGCGAGCGCATAGTCGGCGGGAACGGTCTGGGTGACCTTGGACCACTCGATCTCGGCGGTGACGTCGCGCAGCTCGCCCCGGTCGAGGCGGATACGGCAGGCGGCGGCCGCGTCGGCGACCAGCTGGACCTTGCGGTCGACGAGCCGGGGCAGCGACCCGCCGATCGCTTTCGGCCAGAAGAACTGGAGCTGGCGCAGCGCGGCCGAGTGGAAGGTGCGGGCCTGCACTCCCTGGGCGCCGAGTTGGCGCAGCCGGCCGCGCATCTCCCCGGCGGCGCGGTTGGTGAAGGTGACGGCGAGCACGCTGGACGGCTGGAGAATGCCGGCCCGTACCCCGTAGGCGATCCGGTGGGTGATCGCCCTGGTCTTGCCGGTACCGGCTCCGGCCAGCACGCACACCGGACCGTGCAGGGCGGTCGCCACCTCGCGCTGCTCGGGGTCGAGCCCTTCGAGCACCGCGTCGGCAGAGTCCGGTACCTGCGGGAAGAGGGAGGAGTGCGTTGCTGCTGTCACACGGCCATGCTGCCAGGTCGCCGGAGACTGCTGTGCCGGTTGTCCACAGGCAGCCCCTTGCAGTCGTACTAATGCGGCAGGCGTCACTCGGGCGGCTGGTGCCGCGGGGAATGGCGGGCGGGCCGCGTACGTTCCTCTCCTGGATGACCTTCCCCGACCTGCCGAAGGAGCGCGAGCGAGATGCAGGGCACTGTGACGATGTACAGCACCACGTGGTGCGGCTACTGCCGCCGGCTGAAGAGCCAGATGGACCGCGAGGGCATCGCGTACACCGAGATCAACATCGAGCAGGACCCGGAGTCGGCCGCGTTCGTGGAGAAGGCGAACGGCGGGAACCAGACGGTCCCGACGGTCCTCTTCGGCGACGGCTCGACGCTGACGAACCCCTCGCTGGCCCAGGTCAAGCAGAAGATCAGCGCGTAGTTTCCCTCGCGTCCTCGCGCTAGGCGGCCCCTGACCCGGTCAGGGGCCGCCTTCGTGCGTGTCGCCCGGTTTGTCCCACACGAGGGTGTAACGCCACAGCAGCCGACGCCGGTACCGGCGTCCGGGGAGCAGGTGCCCGGTGGCCCGCCGGACCTCTTTCCAGTTCATGATCGGGTCCTCGACCGGCATACCCGACGGACCTCCCTCGCCGCCGCGCCTGCACGCACGCTGCAGCAACGAAACGAGGACTCCGCAGCCGCTGATCACCCGGTCCAGGAGGGTGCGGTCGTGTGCCATGCCGACGATGACCAGCCGGCCGCCCGGCGCGAGCAGCCTCACCAGCCGTTCGATCGCGTCGTCGAAGGGGGCGTGGTGGAGGACGGCGACCGCGCTGACGAAGTCGTAGCTCCCCTCGTCGAGGAGCGCGCCGTCGAGATAGTCACCCTCCAGGAAGGTGACGTTTCCCGTGTCCCGTTTGTGCGCCAGCCGGATCATCTCCGGTGACCGGTCCACGCCGGTCACCGACTCCGCCCGGGCCGCGAGCTCGGCGGCCAGCAGGCCGTCGCCGCAGCCGACGTCCAGGGCGGCACGGCAGCCGGGCGGTACGGCGTCCAGCACCACCGGGTGGTAGTGGACGTTGTGATTCCAGTAGGTGTCGTGGGTGTCGGTCATCAGCCGGGTCGCCGTCTCAGACGAAGCTCCTCGTCGGCAGCGGCTTGCCGTACCACATCTCGATCAGGCGGGCCGCGATGGAGATCCCGTACGGCGGCAGGACGTCGCCGGAGTCGAAGGCGGCGCCCAGTTCGTCGCGGGAGAACCAGCGGGCCTCGTGGATCTCGTCACCGTCGACGTTGATCTCGGTCGAGGTCGCGCGGGCCATGAAGCCGAGCATGAGGCTGGACGGGAACGGCCAGGGCTGGCTGGCGACGTACTCGACGGGACCGACGGTGACCCCGGCCTCCTCGAAGACCTCCCGGCGCACCGCCTGCTCGATCGACTCGCCGGGCTCGACGAAGCCGGCCAGCGTGGAGAAACGGCCCTCGGGCCAGTGGACCTGGCGGCCGAGCAGGATGCGGTCGTCCTCGTCGGTGACGGCCATGATCACGGCGGGGTCGGTGCGCGGGTAGTGCTCGGCGCCGCAGGCGGGGCAGCGGCGGATGTGGCCGGCGGCTGCGATGACCGTGCGCTCGCCGCAGCGGGAGCAGAAGCGGTGGGTGCGCTGCCAGTTCTCCAGGCCGACCGCGTGCACCATCAGGCCGGTGTCCCGGGGGGACAGCAGCAGTCCGGCCTCGCGCAGCCCGGCCGGGCGTGCGGACTGGTCGATGCGGCCGGGCAGGGCGTCCTTCTGGAGGGCGAAGTAGCTGACGCCGTCCTCGTCGGTGCCCAGGAAATAGCGGTGCGCTTCGGTGAGGGGGGCCTCGAAGGACGGGGTCATGACGAGTTCGGTACGGCCTTCGGGCGTCTCGTCGATGAGGACCTGGCCGCCGGAGACCACGAAGCAGCGGGTGTCGGGGTGGCTCCACGCCGCCGCGAGCCAGGCCTCGTCGAGCCGGTGGTGGGCGGCGCGGTCGATGCCGTTCGGGGCGGTGAGCGAGATGGGTCGGTCGGCGGTGTGGTCGGTCCAGGTGGTCACGGGTGCTTCCAACTCCCCCAGTGCAACGGATGTTTCAGCGGGCGGTTCAGCGGGACGAAGGGCGGGAGGAGACCGGGTCGGGCGGGGACAAGACGGGCGGGGCGGCCCTTCCAGTGTGCCCCGCGCGCGCTGTCGCTCCGGACGGCTCGGACGGGTCAGGGGGCATGGCGCCAGTTCTCGGCCAGGTCACCCCACAGGTAGGCGCTGGTCTCGACGCCCTTGAGGAGAAGGTCCAGCTCGACCTTCTCGTTCGGGGCGTGCCAGCCGTCGGAGGGGACGGAGATCCCCAGGAAGAGGACGGGTGCGCCGAGGACGTCCTGGAGGTCCGCGGCGGGTCCCGAGCCACCCGAACGGGTGAACCGGACCGGTCCCTCGAAGGCGCGGCCCATGGCGCGGGCCAGCGACTGGAGGCCCGGGTGGTCGAGCGGGGTCAGGCACGGGCGGGTGGCCGGCAGGAAGGTGATCTCGGCGCGGATGCCGGCGGGGATCCGCTCGGTGACCCAGGCGCGGACGGCCTTCTCGATGTGGTCGGGCTCCTGACCGGCGACCAGCCGGAACGACAGCTTGACCATGGCCGAGGACGGGATGATCGTCTTGCTGCCGGAGCCCTGGTAGCCGCCGCCGATGCCGTTGACCTCGGCGGTGGGGCGGGCCCAGATGCGCTCCAGGGTGGTGTGCCCGGCCTCGCCCTCGGTGGCGTACGAGTGTGCTTCGCGCAGCCAGCCCTCCTCGTCGAAGGGCAGCTCGGCCCACAGCTCCCGCTCACGGTCGCTGAGCTCGACGATGCCGTCGTAGAAGCCGGGGATCGCCACGCGCGCGTGCTCGTCGTGCAGCGCGGCGACCAGGCGGGCCACGGCGGTGGCCGGGTTGGGGACGGCGCCGCCGAAGGCGCCGGAGTGGATGTCCTGGTCGGGGCCGTGCAGGACGATCCCGCACTCGACGAGGCCGCGCATGCCGGTGCAGACCGTGGGGGTGTCCTCGGACCACATGCCGGTGTCGGAGACGATCACGGTGTCCGCGGCGAGCCGGTCCGCGCGTTCCTCGACGAGGGCGCGGAAGTGCGGGGAGCCGGACTCCTCCTCGCCTTCGATCAGCAGCTTCAGGTGGACGGCGGGTGCGGTGCGGCCGGTGGCGGCGAGGTGGGCGCGGACGCCGAGTGTGTGGAAGAACACCTGCCCCTTGTCGTCGGCGGCCCCGCGCGCGTGGAGGCGGTTCTCCCGGACGACCGGTTCGAAGGGGTCGCTGTGCCAGCCGTCCGTACGGGCGGCGGGCTGTACGTCGTGGTGGCCGTAGACGAGGACCGTGGGGGCCTCGGGGTCGCCCGCGGGCCATTCGGCGAAGATGGCCGGGGCGCCCGGTGTCTCCCAGACCTCGGCGGTCGGGAAGCCGGTCTTCTTGAGTGCGGCGGTAAGCCAGTCGGCGCTGCGGCGGACATCGGCGGCGTGTTCGGGCTGGGCCGACACGGACGGGATGCGCAGCCACTCGGCGAGGTCGTCGAGGAAGGCGGCACGGTGCTGCTCGATGTACGTACGGACAGCGCTGTCCGGGGTCTGGCTCATGGTCACGAGCCTATCGGCCCGCACCGACATCCTCGGCGGGCGGTTCGTCACACTCGGCCTGTCCGACAACTTGCCCGACAGCTTGTCCGACGATCAGCTTTTCCAGGGCGGCCCGGTCGGGCAGCCCCTCCGGTCGCTCGACCTCACCGCTGCGGACGTGCACGAACGCGGCCGTGACCGACTCGGGGGGCACGCCCTGCTGCTCGGCCCAGCCGATCCGGTAGATCGCGAGCTGGAGCGGGTCGGCGGCCCGGGTCCGGCTGGTCTTCCAGTCGACGATCTCGTACGTCGCCTCGTCGCCGTGCCCGGTCCGGTAGACGGCGTCGATCCGGCCCCGTACGACCCGGCCGGCGAGGGCGAGCTGGAAGGGTGCCTCCACGCGGTAGGGCGTGCGGTGGGCGTACTCGGTGCGCTCGAAGGCCTCTTTGAGGGCCTCGAGGTCGCGTTCGTCGGCGATCTCGGCGTCGCTTCCGGGCAGCTCGTCGGGCTCCAGCATGGGCAGGGTGAGCTCTTCGTAGCGCGCCTCGACCCAGGCGTGGAATCGGGTGCCCCGGCGTGCGGCCGGTTGTGGCGGGCGCGGCATGGGGCGTGCGAGTTCCTGTGCGAGCCCGTCCGGGTCCTCGGCGAGCCGCATCAGCTGGGTGGCGGAGAGCGCGGCGGGCAGGGGCACGTCGGTGACGCTGCGGCGGGCGCGCAGCAGCTCGCCGGTGAGGGCGTCGAGGTCGCGGTCCCAGGAGGCGATGGCGCGGGCCTCCTCGGGGGTGACGCGGCCCTCCTCGGGGGTGCGAGGGGCGCGCGCTTGCTCGGATTGCGCCTCGCGCGCGTGCCCGGGTTCTGGGACGCGTGCGTGCTCCGGCGTGTGCGGGGGCGTGCGCTCGGCGGGTGTGGCCTGGTGGGGGACCGTGGGGCGGTCGGCGCTCAGGGATTCCCAGTCGGCGGGGTCCTCGTCCGGGAGGTCGTCCTCGTAGGGGTCGGGTTCCTCGTCGTCGGGCGGCGGGGGCCATTCCGGGTCCTCGTGGGCGGCGGGGTCGTGACCGGCCGCGGGGTGGCCGTCCTCTGTCGTGAGCGCGTCCAGGTGGGCGAGGACGGTCTCGGCGGCCGCGCGGCGGCGGGCCAGGGCGGCCTCGTCGAGGGGCAGCGGCCACACCTGGTCGACGCTCGACGTGTGCAGGGCCGGGTTCTCCTCGTCCTCCTCCGGTTGCTCGGCCCAGGCCTCGATCTCGCCGTGTCCGGTGGCGCAGTGGTCGTACAGGGCCTGGAGGAAGTCGGAGGGACCGCGCGGTTTCTTCTGGCTGGGGCCCCACCAGTGGCCGGAGCCGAGGAGCAGGGAGCGGGGCCGGGTGAAGGTGACGTAGCCGAGGCGGAGCTCCTCGGTGTGCTGATGGTCCTTCATGGCCTCGTGGAAGGCCTTCATGCCCCGCGAGTCCCAGCTCTCGACGTCGGGCAGGGTGTCGGAGTCGCCGCGCAGGGCGTGCGGGAGCACCTTGGCCTGGGCGGTCCACTTCTCGCGCCCCTGGCTGCTCGGGAAGGTGCCCTTGACCAGGCCGGGGACGACGACGACATCCCATTCCAGGCCCTTGGACCTGTGCGCGGTCAGCACCTTGACGGTGTTCTCACCGCCGGGCAGGGCGTTGTCCAGGCCCTTCTCGTACTGGGCGGCGGTGCGCAGGAAGCCGAGGAAGGCGAGGAGGGTCGCCTCCTGGTCGCCGGCCGCGAAGGAGGCGGCGACGTCGAGGAAGTTGGAGAGCGTCTCGCGGCGGCGGGCGGCCAGCGCGTGCGGGGACGCGGACAGTTCCACCTCCAGGCCGGTGACCGCGAGGACGCGGTGCAGGACGTCCATCAGCGGGTCGGACAGGGAGCGGCGCAGCTCGCGCAGTTCGGTCGCCAGGCGGGCGAAGCGCACGCGCGCGTCCGGCGAGAACGGCAGGCCGTCGTCCTGCTGCTGGGTGTCGAGCGGCAGCTCCAGGAAGGTGTCCAGGGCGTCCGCGAGCGATATCACCTCGGCCGGGTCGACCCCCTCGACGGCCTCGGCGAGCCTGCGGTCCGGGTCGTCGGCGTCGCCCACGCGCGCGTGGGACACCAGCAGCCGGGCGCGGCGGCCGAGGAGGGCGAGGTCGCGGGGGCCGATGCGCCAGCGCGGGCCGGTCAGCAGCCGGACCAGGGAGGCGTTGGCGCCCGGGTCCTGGAGGACCTCGCAGACGGCGACGAGATCGGCCACCTCCGGCAGGTGCAGCAGCCCGGAGAGGCCGACCACCTCGACGGGGACGTCCCGCGCGACGAGGGCGCCCTGGATCTCCGCGAAGTCGGTCGCCGTACGGCACAGGACCGCGATCTCGCCGGGTGCCGTGCCGGTGCGGACGAGGTGGGCGACGGAGTCGGCGATCCAGTCCATCTCGTCGGCGTGGGTGCGCAACAGGGCGCAGCGGACCGTGCCCTCGAGTTCGGCGCCCGGGGCCGGGCGCAGGGCCGCCACGCCCGCGTGCATGGCGCGCAGCGGCTCGGCGAGGCCGTTGGCGAGGTCGAGGAGGCGGCCGCCGCTGCGGCGGTTCTCGCTGAGCGCCTGGCGGGTGGCGGGGCTTCCGTCGGCCTGCGCGAAGTGCTCGGGGAAGTCGTCCAGGTTGGCGACGGAGGCACCGCGCCAGCCGTAGATGGCCTGGCAGGGGTCGCCGACGGCGGTCACGGGGTGGCCGGTGCCGCCGCCGAACAGACCCGCCAGGAGCACCCGCTGGGCCACCGAGGTGTCCTGGTACTCGTCGAGGAGTACGACCCGGAACTCCTCGCGCAGCAGCCGGCCCACCTCGGGGATGCCGGCCAGCGCGGCGGACAGCGCGATCTGGTCGCCGAAGTCGAGCAGGTCCCGCTCGCGCTTGGCGCTCCGGTAACGGACGACGAGTCCGGCCAGTTCGCGGCGGGCGGCGGCCGTCTCGGGGACCTTGCGCAGGTCGGCGTTGCCGAGCTTGACGGCCGCGAGGGTGTTCAGCAGTCCGGCGTCCCAGGCCCTGAGGTCCTCGGGGCCGACGAGGTGTTCGGCGAGCTCGGAGTCGAGGGTGAGCAGGTCGCCGACCAGGTCGGCGAAGGAGCGGGTGAGGGCCGGATAGGGGCCGGGGGCCTCGCGCAGCACGCGCGCGGCGAGCTGGAAGCGGGTGGCGTCGGCGAGCAGCCGGGAGGACGGCTCCAGGCCGATGCGCAGGCCGTGGTCGGTCAGCAGGCGGCCGGCGAAAGCGTGGTACGTCGAGATGACCGGCTCGCCGGGCGGGTTGTCCGGGTCGATGACTTCGGGGTCGGTGACGCCCGCCCTGACGAGTGCCTTGCGGACGCGTTCGGCGAGCTCGCCGGCCGCCTTGTTGGTGAAGGTCAGCCCGAGGACCTGCTCGGGGGCCACCTGTCCGGTACCGACCAGCCAGACCACGCGGGCCGCCATCACCGTCGTCTTGCCCGAACCGGCTCCGGCCACGATCACCTGCGGGGCGGGCGGCGCGATGATGCAGGCCGTCTGCTCCGGGGTGAACGGGATGCCGAGGAGCTCTTTGAGCTGCTCGGGGTCGGTGATGCGGGCGGGCATGCCGTCGAGGCTAACGGTGACCACTGACAACGGTGGGACGGGCGTCGTACGTCACTCGACCACGTGACGTCCCTCAGGCCGCGCGCTGCACGATGCCCGGAAGGCGCAGTGCGTGCAGTGCTGGCCGGTGGTCGGCGTGAACCGTTCGTCGAGGACCTTGCCGGCGGCGGTGGCCAGCAGGTCGCCGACCCACTCGCCCTCCAGCGGCTCCTGGGCCTGCACCTTGGGCAGGGTCTCGCCGCCGTCGCGCTGGGCGGCGCCCTGCCGGAGGTGGACCAGTTCGGCGCCGCCGGCCTCCGGGCGTACGCCGTCGAAGGCGTCGTCCACGGCGCCCTCGCGGACCGCGAGCTGATAGACGGCGAGCTGCGGGTGCCGGGCCACCTCGGCGGCACTGGGCGCCTGCTTGCCGGTCTTGAAGTCGACGACGTAGGCGCGGCCCTCGCCGTCCGTCTCCACGCGGTCCATCTGGCCGCGGATGCGCACCTCGTAGTCGCCCGCTTCGAGGCTGACGTCGAAGTCCTGCTCGCTGGCCACGGGGGTGCGTGCGGTGCGGTCCAGGACGTGCCACTTCAGGAAGCGTTCGAGCGCCACGCGCGCGTTGTCCTTCTCCTGGGCCGACTTCCAGGGGGCGTCGAAGGCGAGCGCGTTCCACACCGACTCCAGGCGCTCCATGAGGACCGCGAGGTCGGCGGGGGTGCGTCCGGAGGCGACCTCGTCGGCCAGGACGTGCACGACGTTGCCGAAGCCCTGGGCGGTGGTGGCAGGCGCGTCGGCCTTCACCTCGCGGCCCAGGAACCACTGCAGGCTGCAGGTGTTGGCCAGCTGGTCGAGGGCGCTGCCGGAGAGCACGACGGGCTGGTCGCGGTCGCGCAGCGGCACCTTGCTCTCGGTCGGCTCGAACATGCCCCACCAGCGGTAGGGGTGGGCGGAGGGCACCAGGGGGCGGCCGTCCTCGTCGGCGAGCGCGGCCAGCCGGGCCAGCCGCCGGGCGGCGGCCTCCCGCAACGCCTCGGACGCGCGCGGGTCGACCGTGGTCGCGCGCAGCTCGGCGACCAGGGCGGCCACCGAGAGCGGGCGGCGGGGCCGTCCGGTGACGTCCTGGGGTTCGGCGCCCAGTTCGGTGAGGAACCGGGAGGGCTGGTCACCGTCGTCCGCGGGGGCCTTCACGGCGGTGACCACGAGGCGTTCACGCGCGCGCGTGGCGGCGACGTAGAACAGACGGCGCTCCTCCGCGAGGAGCGCGCCCGGGGTGAGCGGTTCGGCGAGTCCGTCGCGGCCGATGCGGTCGGCCTCCAGGAGCGAGCCGCGGCGGCGCAGGTCGGGCCACAGGCCCTCCTGGACGCCGGCGACGACGACCAGGCGCCACTCCAGGCCCTTGGAGCGGTGCGCGGTCAGCAGGCGGACGGCGTCGGGGCGTACCGCCCTCCCGGAGAGGGTGTCGGCGGCGATGTCCTCGGCCTCGATCTCCGCGAGGAAGTTCAGCGCGCCCCGGCCGCCACTGCGCTCCTCCGCGCGGGCGGCGGTGGCGAACAGCGCGCACACGGCGTCCAGGTCACGGTCCGCGTTGCGGCCCGCCGCGCCGCCGCGCCGGGCGGCGCGCTCCAGGCGTGAGGGCCAGGGCGTGCCGTTCCACAGGTCCCACAGCGCCTCCTCGGCCGTACCGCCGCCCGCCAGGCGCTCCCGGGCCTTCCTGAGCAGCGCGCCGAGCCGCTGCGCCCCACGCGCGTAGCCGGGGTCGTGGACGGCCAGGCGCTCGGGTTCGGCGAGGGCCCGCGCGAGCAGGTCGTCCGAGGGGGGCGGCAGGGCGTTGCCGGCCGCCCGCTCCTCGTCGCGCAGGGCGCGGCCGAGGCGGCGCAGGTCGGCTGCGTCCATGCCGGCGAGGGGCGAGGTGAGCAGGGTGAGCGCGGTCTCGGTACCGAGCCAGCAGGGGGCCGCCGCGGTGCCCTCGTCCCCGCCGGGGCCGGCCCCCTCTGTGCTCGCACCCGCACCGGGGTGTTCCGCTTCCGTCCCGGGGCCGGCCGATTCTGTGCTCACGCCCGCACCCGGGTGTGCCGCTTCCGCCTCCGCCACGGCCCGGAGCGCCGTCAGCAGGGGTGCCACCGCCGGTTCGTGGCGCAGCGGAACGTCGTCGCCGTCGATGTCCAGGGGGACGCCGGCCGCGGTGAGGGCGCGGCGGACCGTCGGGATGGTGCTGGACCCGGCGCGCACCAGGACGGCCATGTCGCTCCAGCGCACGCCGTCCTCCAGGTGCGCGCGTCGCAGGATGTCGGCGATGTTGTCCAGCTCGGTGCCGGGCGTCGGGTACGTGTAGACCTCGACGCCGCCGCCGTCCCGCGCGGCGGCCAACTCGCGGTGGGCACGCACCTTGTCGACGGGCAGCCGGGTCAGCGGCATCCGCTGGGTCAGCAGCCGGGTCGCGGCCAGCAGGCCGGCCCCGGAGCGGCGGGCCGTGCGCAGCACCTGCACCGGAGCGGGGCGGCCGTCCACGCGCGCGAAGGCCGACGGGAAATCCAGGATGCCGTTCACGTCGGCGCCGCGGAAGGTGTAGATCGACTGGTCCGGGTCGCCGAAGGCGACCAGCGTGCGGCCGCCGCCGGCCAGGGCGTCCAGCAGTCGCACCTGGGCGGGGTCGGTGTCCTGGTACTCGTCGACGTACACGGCGTCGTAGCGGCCGGCCAGGTCCAGGGCGACCTCGGGGCGCTGCGTGAGCAGTACCGCGCGGTGGACGAGTTCGGCGTAGTCGAGGACGCCCTGGAGGTCGAGGACGTCGAGGTACTCGGCGAGGAAGGCGGCCGCAGCCCGCCAGTCGGGCCGCCCGATACGGCGGGCGAAGGCGTCCAGGGCGGCCGGGTCCAGGCCCAGTTCACGGCTGCGGGCGAGGACCGCGCGGACCTCGTCGGCGAAGCCCCGGGTGGTCAGGCAGGCGCGCAGTTCGTCCGGCCAGCGCACGTGGTTCAGCCCGAGCCGCTCCAGGTCGGGCTGGCCGGCCAGCAGCTCGCGGACGGTGACGTCCTGCTCGGGTCCGGACAGCAGCCGCAGCGGGTCGACGAACAGGCCGCTGTCCTGGTGGGCGCGGACCAGGGCGTAGCAGTACGAGTGGAAGGTGGTCGCCCGCGGTGCGCGGGCCGCGCCGACACGCAGGGCCATGCGGTCGCGCAGTTCGACGGCGGCCTTGCGGCTGAACGTCAGCACCAGGATCCGCTCGGGGTCCCCGCCGCGGGCGATCCGCGCGGCCACCGACTCCACGAGGGTGGTGGTCTTGCCGGTGCCGGGACCTGCGAGGACGAGCAGCGGGCCGGCCGCGTGGTCAACCACGGCGCGCTGTGCGGCGTCCAGACGAGGGGGATCCGCATCAGCCGGCGGGGTACGCACCAGTCGGTAAGCGCCACGGGTCCCCTGTCGCACCTGGAGGTGCGACAGGCGCCTGGTGGAGGAAGAGGAGCTCACGTGGTTCGCCGGTCCTGGTGGGTGTGCTGGTTGGCTCGCGGTCGCGCGGGCAGTGCGGTGGCCGTGGGGTGAGCGGGACACGCGCAGCCGACGCTACGCCGACGAACCGGGCGGAAGCAGAGCTTCCGCTTCTTCCCGTCCGTCTCGGGCGGCACTCGTGGCACGCGCACCCCACATCCCACGAACGTACGTCATGCCACGGACGTCCCCGGTGTCCCTCGAACGGACCACAGGTTCCCCCCGAGGGCCCCGGATGGCGGAAGCTGTCAGGTGTGAGCCCCCGTGTCCGTGCCGCCGTCCCACCGCGCCCGCCTCATGTCGAGCCGCGGCAGATGCCCCTCCGCGGCCCTGCTCGCCTCCTTCAGCGGAGTGCCCTCGGCCCGGTAGTGGTCCAAGGCGCCCAGCTCGTGCCCCGGCAGCAGCACCCCGTCGGCGCGCACCACACGCCACCACGGGACGGAGCCCCCGTACAGGGACATCACCCGCCCCACCTGGCGCGGCCCTCCCTCCTCCAGCCACTCCGCGACGTCGCCGTACGTCATCACGCGCCCGGGCGGGATCCGCTCGGCGACCTCCAGGACCCGCTCGGCGTACTCGGGCAGCTCGTCCGCGTACCCCTCTCGGATGTCCCCGGGATGGCTCTGCTCGCTCATTCGCCCCATCCTGCCGCACCCCACCGACAACCCGCTCGGTGCGCGTCAGGTCGCCGCCTCGCCCTCGGGCGGCGCTTGGGGCAGACTGTGCGCCCCCGCATCTGCACCCTGATGCCCTCGTGTGTCGGTGGGGCATGCCACCATCGTGCGGGCGGTGACTGGTGATACGAGATCAAGAAGAGACGACCGAGCAGCAGGGCGTGCACCCCGACGGAGCGGCGGGCACCTCTGACGCCGCCGCACGCCCGGACGCGGCGGAATCCGGCACCGTACCTTCGGAATCCGCGAGCGCGGAGGTCGTGGAACCGGACACCGGACACCCGCCCCCCGCCGTCGGTCCCGACGCCGCCCCCGACGCCTCCGAGGCGGAACACGTGCCGGACGAGATCCACACGGACGAGGTGGAGGGCGACGAACCGCTGCTCCCCGCGCGCGTGCACCGCCCCTCCGACCTCATGCGCCTCCTGGTCGGCGTGCTCGCCATCGCCCTGCTGCTCGGCATCGCCGCGTTCGCGCACGGCACCACCTCCGGGCTCGAACAGGACATCAACAAGGGCACCGGGCAGGCCCCCGACCTGCTGATCAAGATCGCGGGGCTGGCCTCCAGCATCGCGATCCTGCTGGTGCCGGTCGCGTTCGCGATCGAGCGCCTCATCAAGCGGGACGGGCTGCGCATCGCCGACGGCGTGCTCGCGGCCGTCCTCGCCCACGGCGTGACCCTCGCCACCGACCTGTGGGTCGCCCGGGCCGCCCCGGGCTCCATCCAGGAGGCGCTCACCCAGCCCTCCCCCGGTGACATCCACGCCCTCACCGACCCGGTGCACGGCTATCTCGCGCCCGTCATCGCCTATATGACGGCCGTCGGCATGTCCCGGCGGCCGAGATGGCGCGCGGTCCTGTGGATCGTGCTGATGCTCGACGCGTTCTCCATGCTCGTCACCGGCTACACGACACCGTTCTCGATCATCCTCACGGTGCTGATCGGCTGGACCGTCGCCTACGGCACGCTCTACGCGGTCGGCTCCCCCAACGTCCGCCCCACCGGCCGGACCCTGCTGGCGGGCCTCAGGCACGTCGGCTTCCACCCGGTCGGCGCGGCCCGCGAGGAGGCCCTGGACACCGAGAACGGCGACCGGGGCCGGCGCTACTTCGTCACCCTGGAGGACGGCCCGCCGCTGGACGTCACGGTCGTCGACCGGGAACAGCAGGCCCAGGGCTTCTTCTACCGCGCCTGGCGCAACCTGACACTGCGCGGCTTCGCCACCCGCTCCAGCCTCCAGTCGCTGCGCCAGGCCCTGGAGCAGGAGGCGCTGCTGGCGTACGCGGCGATCGCGGCCGGTGCCAACGCGCCCAAGCTGATCGCCACCTCCGAGCTGGGCCCGGACGCCGTGATGCTCGTCTACGAGCACACCGGCGGCCGCACCCTCGACTCGCTGGCCGACGAGGAGATCACCGACGAACTGCTGCGCAACACCTGGCACCAGGTGCAGGCACTGCAGTCGCGCCGGATCGCGCACCGCAGACTCGCGGGTGACGCCATCCTGGTGGATCGTTCCGGCACGGTGATCCTCACGGACCTGCGCGGCGGCGAGATCGCGGCCGGCGAGCTGCTGCTGCGCATGGACGTCGCCCAGCTCGTCACCACGCTCGGTCTGCGGGTCGGCGCCGAGCGGGCGGTGGCATCGGCGGTCGGCGTCCTCGGGCCCGACACCGTCGCCGACTGCCTGCCGATGCTCCAGCCGATCGCGCTCACCCGCTCCACGCGCGCGACGCTGCGAAGACTGGCCAGAGAGCGCGCCGAGCGCGAACGCGACGCGGTCCTGGAGGCGTCCCGGCAGGCCAAGCAGGCCCGCGCGGAGGAAGCCGAAAAGCCCGACAAGAAGACGGTGCGCGCCGAGCAGCGGGCCGAGAAGCGGGCCCTGGACGACGCGCTGGAAGAGGCCCGCGAAGAGGACCTGCTCACCCAGATCCGGCACCAGGTGCTGAAGATCAGGCCGCAGGCGCCCGTCGAGCCGGCCCGCCTGGAGCGCGTGCGGCCGCGCACGCTGATCAGCCTCATCGCCGGCGCGATCGGCGCGTACTACCTGCTGACCCAGCTCACCCACATCGAGTTCGGCCCCCTGGTCGCGAACGCCCAGTGGGGCTGGGTGATCGCCGCGGTGCTGTTCTCGGCGGTCAGCTACGTCGCCGCCGCGATGGCGCTGCTCGGGTTCGTGCCCGAGCGGGTGCCGTTCGTGCGGACCGTGGCGGCGCAGGTCGCCGGGTCGTTCGTGAAGATCGTGGCGCCCGCGGCGGTCGGCGGTGTCGCCCTCAACACCCGCTTCCTGCAGCGCGCCGGTGTGCGCCCCGGCCTCGCGGTGGCGAGTGTCGGCGCCTCGCAGTTGTTCGGCCTCGGCTGTCACATCCTGATGCTGCTCTCCTTCGGCTACCTGACCGGCACCGAGAAGACCCCGTCGCTGTCGCCGTCCCGCACCGTCATCGCGGGCCTGCTGACCGTCGCGGTCCTGGTCCTCGTGGTGACCTCGGTGCCGTTCCTGCGGAAATTCGTCTCCACGCGCGTGCGGTCGCTTTTCGCGGGCGTCGTACCGCGCATGCTGGACGTGCTGCAGCGGCCGCAGAAGCTAGTCACCGGCATCGGCGGCATGCTGCTGCTGACCGCCTGCTTCGTGATGTGCCTGGACGCCTCCATCCGGGCGTTCGGCAACGAGGGCTCCTCGCTCAGCATCGCCAGTGTCGCCGTCGTCTTCCTCGCCGGAAACGCGCTCGGCTCCGCGGCGCCGACCCCGGGCGGTGTCGGCGCGGTCGAGGCGACCCTGACCGTCGGCCTGATCGCCGTCGGCCTCCCCAAGGAGGTCGCCGCCCCCGCCGTCCTGCTGTACCGGCTGCTGACCCTGTGGCTGCCGGTCCTGCCCGGCTGGCTGGCCTTCAACCACCTGTCCCGCAAGGGAGCGCTCTAGCCACGGCGCCGGAGCCGAGGGCGCGAGGCGCTCCGGCTCGTACGGGACGCGCCACGGCCGTACCGGGGCCGTACCTCGTACGGCTCGCGCCCCGCGCGCGTGGCCGCGCGCGACCCCAGGATGGGAGCATGCCGAACCCCTTCCGGATCCCTGTCGCCGCCCTGACCGCCGCTCTGGCGCTGTCCTGTCTGCTGACCGGGTGCAGCGACAGCGCCGCCAAGGACGGGGATCTGGCGGCACAGAAGCTGGACTGGAAGGCCTGCCCGGCCCCCGACGAGGCCGAGGGCGGCGGCGACACCCCCTCGCCCCTGCCCGGTGGCGGCGCCTGGCAGTGCGCCACCATGAAGGCGCCGCTGGACTGGTCGAAGCCGAAGGGCGCCACCATCGGCCTGGCGCTGATCCGGGCCAAGGCCAGCGGCGAGGCGAGCAAACGGATCGGCTCCCTGATCTTCAACTTCGGCGGGCCGGGCGGCAGCGGGATCACCACACTCCCCGCGTTCGCCGAGGACTACGCGGCCCTGCGCACCCGCTACGACCTCGTCAGCTTCGACCCGCGCGGAGTCGGCCGCAGCGACCCCGTCGAGTGCGAGAACGACGAACAGCTCGACAACTACTTCCAGCAGGACGGGACACCCGAGACCAGCACCGAACGCACCCAGCTGATCAACCGCACCAAGCAGTTCAACGCGGCCTGCGAGAAGAACTCCAAGTCGATCCTGCCGCATGTGCGCACCACCGACGCGGCCCGCGACATGGACCTCATGCGCCAGGTCCTCGGCGACCGGCAACTGCACTACTTCGGCATCTCCTACGGCACCGAACTCGGCGGCGTCTACGCCCACCTGTTCCCGAAGAACGTGGGCCGGGCCGTCCTCGACGGCGTCATCGACCCCACCCAGAATCCCGAGCAGAGCTCGCTGGGGCAGGCCAAGGGCTTCCAGCTCGCGCTCGACAACTTCGCCGAGGACTGCACGTCCAAGAAGACCGAGTGCCCGATCGGCGACACCCCGCAGGACGTGAAGGACCGTATCGCCAAGCTCCTCGCGGACCTCGACAAGAAGCCGATCCCCGGCATCCTCCCCCGCCAGCTGACCGAGACCGCCGCCACCAACGGCATCGCCCAGTCCCTGTACTCCAAGGACTTCTGGGAGTACCTCACCGAGGGGCTCGAAGAGGCGTACGACGGCGACGGGAAGATCCTGATGCTGCTGTCCGACTCGATGAACGGCCGCAGCCAGAACGGCGAGTACAGCAACATCATGGCGGCGAACATCGCCATCAACTGCGCCGACGAGAAGCCTCGGTACAGCGCCGACTACGTCCAGCGGAAACTGCCCGAATTCCGCGCCGCGTCTCCGCTGTTCGGCGACTACCTCGCGTGGGGCATGGTCAGTTGCACGAGCTGGGCGGTGCCGGGCGCCGCCGACCATCCCGACGTCAGCGCGCCCGGGTCGGCGCCGATCCTGGTCGTGGGGAACACGGGCGATCCGGCCACGCCGTACGAGGGGGCGAAGAAGATGGTGGAGTCGCTGGGGAAGGGCGTCGGGGTGGAGCTGACGTACCGGGGGCAGGGGCACGGGGCCTACGACAGCAAGAACAAGTGCGTGCAGTCGGACGTGAACGGCTACTTGCTGGAGGGGAGGGTACCGAAGGCCGGCACGGTCTGTTCGTGAGCGGGGCGAGTTAAGAAACCGCAGGTCAAAAGGTTATCCACAGGCCGCAACAGCCTTCGCTCGATCCGCCTACTATGACCTGACCGCTTTCCGCGACGAACCTGCGGAGAGCCTGTGTGGGGGGTGTGCGCGCATGTTGCGTTCTGTACGGTGGGCGGCCGCTGTTGCCGCCGGATTGCTGGTGGCCGGGTGCGGTGGCGGGTCCTCCGGCGGGGGCGGGGACGAAGGGAAGACACGGTCCGAACAGCCCTCGCCCTCTTCCACCGCCGCTGCCGCTCTGCCCGCCTCCCTCACCTCCCAGAAGCTCGACTGGGGCCGCTGCAAAGGCACTTCGGACTCCGTGGCGCCCGGTGCCGAGTGGCGGTGCGCGACGCTCAAGGTGCCGCTGGACTGGGCGAAGCCGGACGGGAAGACCATAGGGCTGGCGCTGATCCGGGCGCAGGCGAGCGGGGGTTCGGGCAAGCGGATCGGCTCGTTGTTGTTCAACTTCGGCGGCCCGGGTGGCTCGGGCGTCTCGAGGATGCCGTACTACGCCACCACCGCCTCCGCCCTGCGCGAGCGGTACGACCTGGTGAGCTGGGATCCGCGTGGGGTGGGCGCCAGTGAGGGGATCCGCTGCCGCAGCGACAAGGACATGCGGTCCGCCGAGTCGATCGACGCCACCCCGGACACGGCGGCGGAGGAGACGGCGTACTTCCAGGACGCCGCCGCCTTCGGCAAGGGCTGCGAGACGGCGGCCGGCGAGCTGATCGCGCATGTCTCGACGACCGACACGGCCCGGGACATGGACCTGATGCGCCAGGTGCTCGGTGATACGAAGATGCACTACTTCGGTATCTCCTACGGCACCGAACTCGGGGGCGTCTACGCCCACCTGTTCCCGAAGAAGGTGGGGCGGCTGATCCTGGACGCGGTGGTCGACCCGGCCGCGGACTCGGTCGGCCATGCGAAGAACCAGGCCCAGGGTTTCCAGCGGGCGCTGGACGACTACCTCAAGTCCACCGGGCAGGACCCGGAGCAGGGTTCGCGGAAGATCGTGGACCTGCTGGAGAAGCTCGACAGCGAGCCGCTCACGACCTCCTCCGGGCGGAAGCTGACCCAGACCCTCGCGGTGACCGGCATCTTCCTGCCGCTGTACAGCCAGGACAGCTGGCCGACGCTGACCAGCGCGCTCCAGGCAGCCGAGGACGGCGACGGCTCGGAGCTGCTGTCGCTCGCGGACCAGTACAACGAACGTGACACCTCGGGGCACTACGGCACGGGCGCCCACTCCCAGCGGGTCATATCGTGCCTGGACGACAAGCAGCGGCCCTCGCTCGCCCAGACGAAGAGGCTGCTGCCCGAGTTCGAGAAGATCTCGCCCGTCTTCGGCGACTTCCTGGGCTGGGACACGGCCGGCTGGTGCCACGACTGGCCGGTGGCCGGGGAGTACGACACCCCGGAGGTGAGCGCCCCGGGCGCGGCCCCGATCCTGCTGGTGGGCAACACGGGCGACCCTGCGACCCCGTACGAGGGCGCCCGGAGAATGGCCGACGAACTGGGCAAGGGCGTCGGCGTCGAGCTGACCTGGAAGGGCGAGGGCCACAGCGCGTACGGCCGCGGGAGCGACTGCGTGGACTCGACGGTGAACGGCTATCTGCTGGACGGCACGGTCCCGAAGGACGGCAAGGTCTGCTCATGACGAAGGCGGGGGCTCCGGGCGCCTGCAGCACCCGAAGCCCCCGCCCGTCGCGGAGACTGCGCTCAGTAGACCGGCTTCTCCGGCTCGATCTGGTTGACCCAGCCGATCACGCCGCCGCCGACGTGAACGGCGTCCGCGAAGCCCGCGGACTTCAGGACCGCGAGGACTTCCGCACTGCGGACACCCGTCTTGCAGTGCAGGACGATCTTCTTGTCCTGGGGCAGGCCCTCCAGGGCGGTGCCGAGCAGGAACTCGTTCTTCGGGATCAGCTTGGCGCCCGGGATGGAGACGATCTCGTACTCGTTCGGCTCGCGGACGTCGATGATCTCGATGTTCTCGCCGTCGTCGATCCACTCCTTGAGCTGCTTGGGAGTGATCGTCGAGCCGGCCGCCGCCTGCTGGGCCTCCTCGGAGACGACGCCGCAGAAGGCCTCGTAGTCGATGAGCTCGGTGACGGTCGGGTTCTCGCCGCAGACCGCGCAGTTCGGGTCCTTGCGGACCTTGACCTGGCGGTACTGCATCTCCAGGGCGTCGTAGATCATCAGCCGGCCGACGAGGGGCTCACCGGTGCCGGTGAGGACCTTGATGGCCTCGGTGACCTGGATGGAGCCGATGGACGCGCACAGCACGCCCAGGACGCCGCCCTCGGCGCAGGAGGGGACCATGCCCGGCGGCGGGGGCTCCGGGTAGAGGCAGCGGTAGCAGGGGCCGTACTCGGACCAGAAGACCGAGGCCTGGCCGTCGAAGCGGTAGATCGAACCCCAGACGTACGGCTTGTTGAGCAGCACGCAGGCGTCGTTGACCAGGTAGCGGGTGGCGAAGTTGTCCGTGCCGTCGACGATCAGGTCGTACTGGCTGAAGATGTCCATCACGTTCTCGGCCTCGAGCCGCTCTTCGTGAAGGACCACGTTCACGTACGGGTTGATGCCGAGGACGGAGTCACGGGCGGACTCGGCCTTGGAACGGCCGATGTCGGCCTGGCTGTGGATGATCTGGCGCTGCAGGTTCGACTCGTCGACCTCGTCGAACTCCACGATGCCGAGGGTGCCGACACCGGCCGCGGCGAGGTACATCAGCGCCGGCGAACCCAGGCCGCCGGCGCCCACACAGAGCACCTTGGCGTTCTTCAGCCGCTTCTGCCCGTCCATCCCGACGTCGGGGATGATCAGGTGGCGGGAGTACCTGCGAACCTCGTCTACGGTGAGCTCAGAGGCTGGCTCGACCAGGGGTGGCAGCGACACGGGGACTCCGTTGGTCGGTCAATCACTACAGATGTTCTCCCTGTAACACTGCCATGGCCATCTTCATTCCGAGACACCTGTCCCGACCCGCGAGACGATGTCGTCCCAGTAGCCGGGCATGTTCTCCCAGGGATCCGCGCGGCCGCCCTGATCCGTGCGGTCGGTGAAGTAGATGGTGGCGGCGCCCTGCCAGCGGGCGATGCGCAGTGCCTCGTCGAGGTGGCCGCGGGGCACGCCGTGCACGAAGTGGCAGAAGTGGTCCGGCGGATAGTCCGCGGTCCACTCGGCGACGTGGGACCAGCGGTAGTCGCTCCAGGTACCGGCGAAGGTCACCAGTTGGTCGGCGTTCTCGGCGTAGCCCGGGTGGGGGTGGGTGCCGTGGCCGAGGACGATGTGGGGAGCGTCACCGATGGTGCGCAGCCTGGCGACCGCACGGCGGATGTCGGGCAGCGCGGTGCGCTCGCCCGGGCAGCGGTCCAGCAGGAAGCCGTCGACGCGGTACCAGTCGTGATAGCGGCGGGCGTCGGAGAGCAGGTCACCGTGGGGGCGGGCGCCGTAGGTGGTGTCCAGGTGACCGAGGACGCGGACGCCCGCGTTGCGGAGCCGGCCGGCGGCCTCCAGGCAGTGCGGGTCGGGGCGGCTGCCGGGGCCGTTCGCCACGTTGAGGACGACCCAGTGCAGAGGGGTGCCCGGGCGCGTGAGTTCGGCCCACTGCGCCGGGGCGAGGAGGGGGTGGGCGTAGCCCGGGATGCCGAAGGCGGTGCGGACGCCGGTGGTCGCGGCGCCCGCCCTGGTACTGGTCAGATGCGGCATGCCGCCTCCATCCAGATGTCCGCGAGGGATTCTTCGAGATTGATACGGGGCCGCCAGCCGAGCCGGTCGCGGGCGCAGCGCACGTCCGCCTGCTGCCAGCTGCCGCAGCCGTCCGGGTACGGGTACGCGACCGGGGCCGCGTGGTCGGGGTCCAGGCGGGGGTGGCCGATGGGGCTGCGCAGCGGGCCGGGCGGGCCGTCGAGTTCGTGCAGGGCGCCGCCGTATCCGGCGACCCGGGCGAGGACGGCGGCGGCGTCGCGCAGCCGGACGGCGCGGCCGGAGCCGATGTTGATGACGCCCTGGGCGGCGGAGAGCGAGGCCGCGTGGACGGCGCGGGCGACGTCGCGTACGTCGACGAAGTCGCGCTGGACGCCGAGGCCGCCGAGTTTGAGTTCGCCGTCGCCGGACTGCATGGCGCGGCGCATGGCTTCGGCGAGGCGGCCGAGCGGGGAGCCGGCCGGGGTGCCGGGCCCGGCGGGCGAGAAGACGCGCAGGACGACGGCGTCCAGGCCGGAGCCGAGGACCAGTTCGGTGGCGGCGAGCTTGCTGACGCCGTACGGGCCGCCGGGGCGCGGTACGGCGTCCTCGGCCGTGGAGGAGCCGGGCTGGCTCGGGCCGTACTCGGCGCTGCAGCCGATCTGCACGAGGCGGGCGCCGCAGCCGCTGCGGCGCAGGGCCTCGCAGATGGTGGCGACGGCGACGGTGTTGTGCCGGGTGAGTTCCCTGGCACCGCCGCGGGTGGCGCCGGCGCAGTTCACGATGACGCCCGGGTGGACCGCGTCGAGGAAGCGGGTGAGCGCACCGGGGCTGCCGGTGGCGAGGTCGAAGCGGACGTCGGCGTCGTCACCGCGGCCGAGCGCGGTGAGCTGGACGGCCGGGTCGGCGAGCAGCCGGTCGGCGACGAAGCGGCCGAGGTATCCGTTGGCTCCGATCAGCAGAACCCTCATCGCGTGGCTCCCGGGGTGTGCGCTCCGGCGACTCCGGTGGTTCCGGACGCTCCGGGTCCGGGTCGGGAGGTGGTCATCTGGTGGTCTCCTTCAAGGGGTGGTGCGGTTGCCTCCGGCGGGGTGCCGGGCGCCTGCCGCCGCGACGGCACGGTGAGGCAGGCGAAGAGAACGGCGGCTCTGCTCACTCCGGGTCCTCCGTGGGCGCGTGGGCCGAGGCACGGGTGAGGGTGCGGGTCGCCTGGAACAGCAGCGCCAGGGCCGCGGTGCCGCAGACGAGTGCCGGGACGCTGCCCGCGCCCCACGCGCCGGCCAGGGCGTCGACGGGGGCCGCGAGGAAGGCGCAGCCGGGCAGCCGGCCGGCCAGGACCAGCCCCACGGCGGCCGCCTCGGTGGCGGCGGCGAGGGCGAGAGTGGGGCCCTGCGGCACGTTGTGGACGGTGAGGAGGCGGGCGAGCAGGAGCACGGCGCCGAGGGTGAGGGCCTCCGGGTAGCCGGCGGGTTCGCCCAGGGCGGCGCCGCACAGGGCGAGCAGGGCGGTGAGGACGCCCAGGTAGAGGGCGAACGTGCCGAGCAGGAGCGGCTGTACGGCCCCGGCGAACTCCTCCAGGCCCCGGCTGCCCGTGAGCCTGCGACGGGCGCCCGCCGTGAAGAGATGGGCACTCCAGGCCGCCGGGGCGCAGGCCAGGGTGAGAGCGAGGACGGGTGCGGTGGTCACCGGCCAGGGGCCGTGCGCGGCGCCGGTCGGAAGGCCGTCGGGGCCGCCGTCCAGGACGGCGCGCAGGAGGCCGTTGCCGAGAAGGGCGTAGGCGAGGAGCCAGCAGGTCCACGCGCGCGTGCCGGTCAGGGTGTGCCGGGCGAGGGTACCGGCGGGCACGGCCAGGGGGCCGCGGCGCAGGGCCAGGCCGGCGGCCAGGGCGAGGGCGAGCGCGCCGGCGGCCGCCGTCAGGAGGCGCGGGCGCCCCTCGGTGAGCCGTACGCCGGTCACGACCGCCACGCCGACCGCGCCAGGCAGGAGCGTGAGCAGCGCCCGGTCGGCGCGCACGCGGGGCGCGGGCGCCGGTTCCGGGCACGGACGCCGGTCGCCGTCGCGGGGCACGCGCGCGTAGAGCTCCTCGGCGAGTGAGAAGACGTCGCGGTGCCGGAAGCGGGCGGCGGTCCGGTCGGTGACGCCGTGGGCTTCGAGGCCCGCCGCGATCTCCAGTGGGTCGACGGCCTGCTCGCAGAGCGCGCGGTGGCGGTGCATCAGCGCTTTCACGGGGTCGGCGACGCCTCGGCGTGGGGTGGATCCGCAGCGGCCCGCGGTCTCCCGGGCAGTCCGCGTGGTGCCCCCGCCGGACACCGCGGCCGATCCAGGCGACCGGCTCCCGGACAGGGCGTCTGCCGAGCCGCCCTCCGCGATGCCCAGGAGCCATTCCTCCGACCGTGCGTCCCAGGCGTCGGCCCCACCGGGGCGCCCGGGCTGGTCAAGCTCTCCCGGACCGCCGTTCACGGCGTCGTCCTCGTCGCCGTTCACAGGGCGCCCTCCGTGGCCGCGAGCGGCGTGCCCCGTACCGGGGTCGGCCCGGCGGGGGCGCCCAGGGCCCAGCCGGGCCCGCCCCGGCTCACGACGCGGGCCGTGGGGCCGGTCCAGCGGCCGGGGACGTGGGCCTCGGCCGGAGCCGCGAACGGCAGCGGCTCCCCGGCCTCGTCGAGGACGACCCGGCGCACCGGGCAGTGCGAGACGATCTCCAGGTAAATGCCGTGAAATGCCGCGATGTTCTGCTCGACGGTGAACAGTTCGAGCGCCCGGGCGCGTGCGGCGGCTCCGAGGCGCTCACGGCGCTCGGGGTCGCGCAGCAGCGCCACGCACGCCTCCGCAAGCGCCCGCGGGTTGCGCGGGGGTACGACGAGACCGGTGCCGCCGATGGCCTCCACCACGGCGCCGACGTCGGTGGAGACGGTCGCGCGGGCGCAGAGCATCGCCTCGACCAGGCCGACCGGGAAGCCCTCGACGACGCTGGAGAGGACGACGACCGATCCGGACGCGTAGGCGTCGGCGAGGGTCGGCGCCTCCGGGCCGCCGATCTCCTCGAAGGCGACCGGGTTGTCGCCGACGGCGTGCACCCCGTCGGCCTCGTCGGGGAAGAGCTGGGCGGCGAGCGCCTTGCAGTGGCCCAGGTAGGCCCGGCCCTCCGGTCCCGTCGGGGCGCCCACGACCCGCAGCCGCGCCTTGGGCTCCTCCTTGCGGACCTCCGCGAAGGCGTGCAGCAGCGACACCAGGTCCTTGGACGGCTCTGTCCGGCCGACCCACACCAGCGTGTCCAGGTCGGCCCGGTCCGGTGCCTCGCCGACCTCGGCGAAGCGGCCGGCCTCCATGCCGGGGTGGACGGTGCGGATGCGGGAGCGCTCGGCGCCGCAGCGTTCCTGCCAGCGGCGGGCGTGGGCGTTGCCGGGGGTGATGATCGCGGCGCGGCCGTAGACCTCGGCGGCCAGCCGACCGTGGAAGGCGGCGAGCAGGGCGCGCACGGCCGGGGTGGCCGCGTCGGGGCCGGAGGCGAGGTAGTGCGAGCGCAGTTGCACGCCGTACTCGGTGACCAGCAGCGGAACGTCGGAGAAGTGGCGGGCGAGCAGGCCCGGCAGGGCGGCCGGGCCGCCGGCGGTGGCGTGGCAGAGGTCGGCGGCGCCGAGGCCGTCGTCGCCGTACCAGTCGAGCGAGAGGGGGCGCAGAGCGCGTTCGAGGTGCGCGGCGACGGCGAGCAGATCCGGCACGCGCGCCTCGCGCGCCGTACCGAGTGCGCCGGGTGCGCGGCAGGCACGCTCCAGCGTGCGCACGGCGCTGTCGGAGCGCAGTGCGCCGACCAGTCCGCCTTCGTCACGGGCGAGTTCGGCGAGTCCGTAGAGCGCGCTGCCGAAACGGTCCGCCAGATGACCGGGTCCCGCACCGGAGCCGTCCGCACCGTTTGCGCCGTCCGGGCCCGGACCGGCCGGGCCGCCGATGCCCGGACCGGCGCACAGCACCCCCGCCAGTTCCCCGTAGCTCTCGACGAAGCGCCGGCGCGCGCGCCGGCCGTACGCGACCCCGTCCTCCTCGGCGGTCCACAAGGGAGCCGTCCGTACCCGGCTGATATGCGGCGGCAACGGCAGCCAGCCCTCGTCCTCCTGACGCCTGCTGCGGCTGAGCGCGTAGAGGTCGAACTCGTGCTGCCCGAGCCCGCGCACGAGCCGGTCGCACCAGAGTCTGGCGTCACCGCTCACATACGGATAGCCACCCTCCGTAAGCAGTCCGATGCGCACGTGTGCACCCCCGATCGATCTCCCGTATGGGGAGCCACCGTTGCCTCGGTGGCTCGCAGCGGGACGAACGTATGCGGACAAGGCGGTGGCGCGACGGACGGTTGTCCATCGCGCCACCAAAAGGGGTGAACGGTCGTAACTTTCCCGTGCGGTTCGCGTTCGGTCGCGCTAAGAGATCGATCGACAGCGAAACGTCACATCGGGATGCCCCTCGGGAGCTGCTGAAACGTCACGCCGACGCCAGTTCCCGCCGGGCGGGGGGGGGGGGGGGGGGGGGAGCGGGGGGGGGGGGGGGGGAGGGGGGGAGGGGGGGGGGGGGGGGGGGTTTGTGGGTTTTGGGGGGGGGGGGGGGGGGGGGGGGGGGGGGGGGGGGGGGGGGGGGGGGGGGGGG
>NZ_JBVIKO010000023.1:0-169861 GCF_055580905.1 Streptomyces sp. NPDC031497 | reverse complement strand
CTCCCAGCAAGTCGGCGAACAGAGTCCCGTCATCTCAACACATGCCGCTGACATCACGGTCAGCAACCGGGTCACGGAACTTGTGCCAGACCCCAGTCCAGACCGTTAACGCCACCCGGTGGCCAGCCGAGCATAGGTGTGTCCGCATCGCAGGTGGGCCAGGACCAGCAGGGCCTGTCGGGCCGTTCCGAGCCGGCGCCACCGTGTTCCACGTTCACAGCGCAGGACCGTCAGCTTCCCGGCCAGGAACCGTAGGGCGGAACTGGACAGATCGAGTCCCGATGGGTAAACAAGCATGCGAAGCTCCGGGCGGACAGGTTGATCTTGGTCGACAACTCGTCTACCAGGAGCCACACTTCTTCACGCACGCGGCCCCGCTGCCGTGCGACCCGAACTGCCCTGGGCAGGGGGCGCAGGCTCCGCACCGGCCTTCAGAGCGCCGGCAGTGGAAGCGCCACCCGTCGTCCCAGACCGAACTCCTCGGCCTCGTCGTTACTGACGACCGCGACGGTTCCCGCAGGGACGCCAGGAAGGGTGGCCACGCGGGACGCCACCGCCAGAAGATCCCCCTCACCGGCTCCGGTGATGAAGAAGACGTAGACGTCCCCGTCCTCCTCTCCCTCATCGAAGACTTTCACGTCACCTTGGTCTTCGAGATCGGACAGGAAGTCCTCGACCTCCTCGATCCAGGGAAACGGGTGGGAGCCGTCCGGCAGGCCGGACGCCGGCAGCAACGGCACGTGGATCTCAACAACCATGGTGGGCACGAAGGTCATCTTGCCCCCAGAGTCTCCGCCCGGCTCAACCAGGAGCGAGCCGCGTCAACAGCCCTGCTGAGTGCCTGTTTCTGAACCCGGTAGCTGCACGTCAACGGCCGCTAGTCCGGAATGAGAGCTTCGCGTAAGCGTTCGGGGAACGGTCACCGTGACCGTTCCCCGAACGGAAACGGGTGACGCTCACGTGATGGAAGCAGCAGATGCGGCGTACGCGCCATGGCACTGCTCATCGGCAGCGCCATCCAGGGGCCCGCGAAGCCCGGCAGCTTGATCGATCTGAAGGTGGTGGCCACCACCTTCGCCCTCGGGCCGCCGGCTATCAGACTACCGAGCCCACGCGTGCCGGGGGTTCAGAAACAGGCACTGAGGTTGAAAAGGGCTCACTGTGTCATGTCGTGAAGCCCACCCGTTTGGCGGCTCAAGCAGGCTCGGCAGTCGCGGCCGTATCTCCAGGCCGGCCGTGACCAGCGCTCCGAGGAGACCGTTCGGGCGAGCGGGGGGCGGTGCAGGGTCAACGAGCAGGGTACGGATGCCCAGCAGCTCCCCGCCGGTGTCGGATCTGGGACTGTCGCCGACCATGAGCGTACGGGTGGGGTCGACGCCCAACCGCGCGCACGCGATCTCGAAGAGCCGCGGGTCGGGTTTGCGTACGCCTTCCTCAAAAGAGCACACGACGGTGTCCAGCCACCGCAGCAGACCCGCTTTCGCCAGAGGCACGCGGATATCCCAGCCGATGTTGGACACCACGCCACAGCGAACGCCCTCAGCGCGCAGCCGCTCCAGAACATCCGGTGCGTCGGAGTATGTGAGCCATCCGGCCGGAGAAATGTGCCGGTCATAGAGTCCCTGTGCGGCGTCGGGCCATGGAAGGCCGCACTCGTCAAGGACACGCCGATAGAGTGCCTGGTGCAGACCGGGGTCCAGAGCGCGGTGCCGCCACGCGGCGAGCTCGCGGGCGGTGGCCTCCCGCGGTGCGCGAGGGCACGGCAGACCCGCAGCCGCGGCACGCCGCGCCCACGTAGCCGCGTCTAGGGCCGTTACCACCAATCCTGTCTCGGCCAGTGCGCCCACGACCCAGCGAGCCGCAGGCTCAGCGTGCATCAACGTACCCGCGAAGTCGAACAACACCGCGTCTACAGCCACTGGCACACTCCGCTCCTGCCTGACCCCGCGTCCGCAGCGAAGCGCACTCAATCTGGACCCTACCGACCCTCGGCGGGCGCGGCACCGGCTTCGTTGGACCCCGGAATCACGAACCTCGAATGCCGAATTTCGTGCACGGCTTCACGCAAGGCCGCCATGTGGCCGGTTCAGTCGAGCGGGGCGAGCAGGCCGTCTCCGGGCCAAAGGGGGGATCCGGCTTCCGCCCAGGCCAAGTGCCTGCCGACTTCGATGAGCACCTCGATGCGGTCGGAAGGCCCATAGGATTGGTGTGCCCCGGAGGTGGGGTCGATGATGCGGACCTCACTGTGCGGGCCGGCGCACGCCAAGGCGCGGGCGATGTCCGGGAGACTCAGGTTGAGTGCGTCGCAGTCGTTGTCGCGAATGAGTTGCAGCAGGTCGTTGGTCACGGCTTCCCAGTCGCCGACCTCGGGCCATCGGGCGCCTCCGTCGAGCTCGTGCGTGAGTGTGGACAGCGGCACGATCTCGCCCGGCTGGCGGCCGCGGACGAGCAGTTGGTGGATGCGTGCGCCGTCGGGCTGCCGTACACGGGGGTGCAGCAGGGAGGAAGAGGCGACCACCGCGGTGTTGATCTCCTGGGCACCGGCCGGGCGGTAGGGCTCGTGCGCGAAGAGGAGATAGGGGTCCAGGGAGCGGACTGCCCGGCTGGAGTCGGCCTGGGGCATGAGGAAGGTTCCTTTCTGCGGCAGTGGGTCGGGGGTGTGCCGTGGCGCTGGACCGATAGTCGTCCCAGAGGAGGCGGGGGCCTGGTCCACGTCGGCCGTGGCCTGCGTGGTGTGCTCGAGGATCTCGGCTACCTGGTGGGCGAGTTGGAGCATCAGTCGCTCGCAGGCGATGAGGTCGGCTGAGGCTGAACGGGGGTCCAGGTTCTGGAGAAGGCCCGCAGCGTCCCACAGCAGATTGTGGCCGATCTCGGCCGAGCGGCGCAGTTGATAGCGGTCGCTGCCTGCGGCGGCCTGGACGAGGGAGGTGTGCAGGGCGGCGAGGCGCTGCATGTACCGGCAGGCGCTGGCCCCTTCGGCGCAGCGGACGTGTACGCGGGCCTGAGTATCGAGTCGATCGGGCAGGTGATCGGCGAGCAGCGGGACGAGCAGCATGGTCGGCAGTGCGATCTCGGCGGGGGCGCCGTGGCCTATGGCGGTCAGGCCGATGACGAGGCTCATGAGCGCGATGACAGCGGTGGAGCGCCGGAAGGATCCCAAGGCGGTGTCCGGAGCGATCCGATGGGCGGGGCGCCGGGTCAGCCAGCGCAGCGCCAGTCGCTGTATCCGGGTTGCGGTCGCGGGGAGGACCCCGATCTGGTGGGGAATCTCGGGTGGACTGCCGTCGCTGGGAACGGTCCAGGCAAGCCACCCCCACGAGGTGCGTTCGTAGACGAGTACGAGTTCGCAGGCGGCCGGGCAGGTGCTGTCCTGGACGTGGCCGGTCCGCAGGGCACGAGCGTGTTCCTTCTCCCATCGCGCAGGGTCATGGGCGAAGGGCCGCTGATGGTGGCGGGGGCTGCTCACGGCGCCCACCGAGATGGGGCGGCCAACTGGGCTGGAGAGCTGATGGGTTCCATGCCATCAGCTCACTCAGGTCCCCCGACCAGACTGGCGGCCACCAGCCCCGACCGTCGGTCACGATCCGGCAACACTGCCGTCTGGTGCCATGGTCGGGGCCATGGTCGGGCCGACCACGCACTCTGGTCCCAGTGCGCAGCGACGCCGCTGCCCGGTCGCGCGTCATCGGCCGGACTGCGCAACTACCTCGCGGATTCTGCGCAGTCGTTGTGCGCCCCAGCGGCTGCGCACTCCCGCTCTCAGGCCTGCAGACATTCCAGTGCGCAAGTCCGCATGGCGCGTTGCGCGGGCGTTCGTCGCAGCCCGGCCGGCTCCGTCTGGCATCAGGTGTGCGGGTCAACCGACCGCAGGACACCGAGGCGTGCAGCGGTCTCGGTCCGAGGCGCGTGTGCCGGGACTGTGGACGGGCACCAGGTCGTGGTCGGGGTCATGGTCTGGCCGACCATGACCCCGACCACGGACTTCGTGACGCCATCGTGATGGTGGTCGGGGGCTGGTGGTCGGTGGTCCGGTCGGGGCCGGCGGGTTTCCTCAAGGTCAGCAGGTACACGTTCTGACCTGGGAGTTTGACCATGCCCTCTGACACACAGGCCTCGGAGAGCGAGGCTGCTGCGATGCCGGCAGGCATCCGGCTGGAGGCGATGCGGCGCCGCGGGCGCCTGTCACGCCTTGCGGTCTGGACCCTGCTCGCGGCGGGGCCCGTCGCTCTGGGCGTCGCGGTCACCTCCACCCCGACCACCGTCGCAGCAGCCGCCCCGGAAAGGTCCACCAACGTGCGCGTGGCGTCGGCCGCCGCGGATCCGCGCGGCTATGCACAGCTGTTCCTCGGCGCATGGTTGCGCAGCAGCGCGGACGACGCGACGACTGCGCAGGCGCGGCTTGCGCAGTCCATGGCACCAGACGTCGAGCTCCCCGCCCCGGCGTCCGGTGCTCCGGCGGTACCGGCAGCTGTGACAGCGGTGCGCAGCGCGCAGCGCGAGAACAGCATGTGGTCGGTCACGGTAGCTGCGCAGTACGGCAACGGCTCGGTGCGCTACTACACCGTGCCGGTGGCCACGGACCAGTCGGGTACGTCGTTCACGGTGACCGGGGCGCCCGCTGTAGTGGCGGGCCAGTCCCGGGCCACGGTGCACACGCCGGCATACGGCGTGACCGTGTCCGTGGGCGACCTGTCCTCCGCCGTCGCCGAGTTCCTCACCGCCTACCTGACCGGCGCCGGAGAAGTCGACCGCTACCTCGCCCCGGGCGTTTCGCTGTCCGCGGTCTCCCCAGCCCCCTACACCGAGGTCTCCGTTCAGGAGGTCTCCGCCGAAGACGAAGCAGCCGCCTCCGGAAATGTCCCGGCCGACGGCACCACGGTACGTGTCCAGGTGGCGGTCGACGCCGAGGACCGCACCGGCCGCTGGCCGCTGGCGTACGAACTCACGCTCAAGGCCCGCTCGGGCCGGTGGGAGATCGCGGCGCTGGAGTCCGGGACATCACAGAGCGGTGGTGCCCGGTGAACGCGCAGCACAGCCTCATGCTCGCCGGCCAGCTCAGCGACCTCGGCGACAGCTGGATCGAGATGTTCAAGGAGTGGGCGACCAAGGGTTTGGAAGCCGGTCTGCTCGTGCTGGTTGTCGTGATCATGGTTCAGAAGTTCAGTCTGAAGGCGGGCATCGGCGCTCTGCTGCTGATGATCGTGGCGCTGGGCCTGTACAACTCCCGCAACAGCCTTGCGGACATGTTCACCGATGAGGTGAAGCACCCGTCCAAGGGCGCACCGGCCGTCCCCGGGATCGTCCGCTCCGACGTCCCGGCGTCCCGTGGCGGCTCGCTCGGTGCCGGAGGCAAGCTGTGACGGCAGCCGAGGGCCGGGTGGGCCGCTTCTACACCGCCGCCCGGCGCCACCCGTGGGTGCTGGGCAAGGTCGCCGACTGGCGGATCCCACTGGGCCCGTACACGCCCGCGCAGATCGCGGTCGCCGTGGGCGGTGGGTTCCTCCTGGCCAAGACGTTCAGCTGGTGGTCGTGGATGGGGCCGGTCCCCCTGGTCGCGTGGATCCTGGCCATCTGGGCGGTACGCCGCCCGAAGATCCGGGGGCGTGCCCCGATGCAGGCCGCCGTGGGCTGGGTGTTGCTCGGCTGGCAGCCCAGGGGAGGCCGGATCGGTGGGCGTGCCGCCCGCGACCGTGCTGCCCGCCCGCTGCTCGGCGGCTTCACCATCGACGCAACGCCCCAGTCAGACACCGCCGTTCAGGCGGCAGGCCCCCGTGCCGCGCGGGCGGTGCGCCCGGGCGCGGGTCGCTCATCCTCGCGGCGCCGGCCGCCGGACCCGGCTGCTCCCGGAGCGGTGGCGCAACCGGTGTCGGGCGTGCAGCAGCTGCTCGCGCTCGCCCAGCGGATGGGGGGCGAGCTGTGAGGGTTCCGGTCCGTCACCTCTCCGGCCATCTGGTGTGGTCGGCGCAGGGCAGTGTGTGGGCGATCTACCGGCTGTGTCCGGGCCCGGACGCTGAGGGGCAGCGCGAGGAGACGGTCCAGGGCACCTACGCGCCCTCCGCTGTTCGTGACGAGCAACTCGGCCGGATCACACACTTGGTGCGCTCCTTGTCCGGGGCACCGCGGCTGTACGGTCTGTGCGCGCAGGTGGATCCTGGGGAAATCGCCCTGCGCATGATCGAAGGCATCGAGCCGGACGGGCAGCCGAGGGGCACCGGCGAGCACCCATGGGTCGAGAACGTCGAAGCGGCTCTGGAACTGCTCGCTGACCAGGAGATGCACCGGCGCACCCTGTGGTTGGCCGTGCCCTTGCAGACCGATACGGCCGCCCTTCAGATCACGGCATCGCTGGGAGCGGCCTGGGCGGAGCTGTCTCCGCTGCTGGGCATGCGGCCGGCGCCGGTGTCCCGGCGTGAGGTGACCTCCTACCGCGAGCAGGCCTCGCGGGTGGAAGCCGCGCTCGCCGGCAGCATCACCTTCCGCCCCGCCCACCCGGCCGAAATCGTGTGGATGATCCAGCACGCCCTCCACCGCGGCATGGACGAGCCGCTGCTCGCCGAAGCCGAGACCAGCGAGCTGTACGGCGGGCACGTCCAGGACGGCGTGCTGCGCTCCCCCAGTTACGCCGACCTCGGGCAGGTCCGGCTGGAGGAGGGCGGCGTCGAATCCGGCCTCGACGGCGACGACGAGGCCAGGAAGAGGGGCCGCATGTCGCTGTCGGGCCGCAAGGCGTGGTGGCGGGCACGTAGCGCTTCACCGCTCGGGCGGCGCTGGCTGCAGGTCGAAACAGACTCCGGCATTGGCTACCAGGCGCAGTTGGCGCTGGCCGAGTGCCCGCCCTCCGTCGGTCAAGACGCGGCCGATGTGTTCGCCCAGCTGGAGATGCTCGACTTCCCCGTCGACTACGCCGTCGACCTCACGCTCGTGCCCGCGGAGAAGGCCCGCGACCAGGTACGGCGCAAGAAGACGGAACTCGTCGACCAGGCCGACCAGTACGACGCACGCCCCACCGGCATGCCCTCCTCGCTCACCGCCGCCGCCCGCGACCTGGGCGAGCTCGACGCCCGCCTGTCCCGCACCTCGGTCGAGGTCGAGGTGCAGTCCGTCACCGTGCTGACGGTGTGGGGGCCCACCGCCGCCGTGTGCGACGCCCGGGCCCAGGCCCTGGCCGCGTTGCTCGGCGGCGCCGACTACCGCGCCGTGCGCCCGGCCGGCCTGCAGGAGGCCCTGTTCACCCTGGGATTGCCCGGCACACTGCGGCCCGGCGTCGTACGGGAGTTCACCCAGCACCAGATCAGCGAAGACTGGGCGTTGGGCGGGGCCTTCACCACATCCGAGGTCGGCGACCCCAGCGGCATGCTCCTTGGTTTCGACCTGGACAGCGGCACCACCCGCCCCGTCCTGATCAACATCGCGGACGCGCCCAAGGTCGACGCCTCCGCCTCCATGGGCGTCGTCGGGGATCTTGGTGCGGGCAAGAGCGTCCTTCAGAAGCTGATCACCGAGGCGGTGTGGGCGCGGGGTGGCTGCGCCATCTGCATCGACCGCACCCCCCTGCGCGAATGGGCCGTCTTCGCCCGTACGGCAGCCAAGGGCCGCGCACAGATCATCGACGCCGCGCAGGCCGAAATGTCCATCGACCCGCTGCGCATGTTCGGCGGACCGGAGGGCCGGCACTACGCCCTGTCCTACCTCACCCTGCAACTCGGCATCGGCCCGATGAGCACGAACGGCGAAGTCCTCCACCACGCGGTAGAGCAGGCCGCCGCCGGCCCGGAGCCGTCCATGCACCGCGTCCTCGAAGTCCTCGAATACATGGCCTCGAGCGGTTCCGGTAAGCGCACGGACGCGGCTGCCACTCTCGCCGGCCTCGTCCGCGTGGTCGCCAGCAACTCCCTGGCCCGGATGGTCTTCGACCCCGCGCTGCCTCCGGTGCGGCTGGACGCCTCCACCAACTCCGACATGATCGTGATCACTACGGCCGGGCTGAAGTTGCCGCCCGCGGCCGCCGTTGACAAACCCGAAGTTCTGCATCAGCAGCCGCTGGAGGCGCTGATCGGTCGCGCGGTGCTGTACCTGATCGCGGCGATCGCCCGGCAGACCGCCTTCGAGGATCCCGACCGGTTCACCGCGTTCGTCACGGACGAGTTGTACTGGCTCACCTCGTCCGCCGAAGGCACGGCGCTGGTCCACGAGATCCTCCACGACGGCCGCAAGCACGGCGCGGGCCTGCTCGCAGGGTCCCACGACGCCGAGGAACTCGGCCCAGACCGGGGACTGATGGCCTACCGGGCCCTCGCGCGCACAACAGACCGTGAACGCGCCCGGCGTGGTCTGGAGTTCATCGGTCTGGATCCAGCAGACCCCGAGCTGCTGCGGCTGGTCACGACCGGCCTGTCCCCGGTCGGTCGCAAGGGCCGCGAGGGCGAGGTCCTGATCACGAGCCCCCGGCAGAACACCGGCCGCGTCAAGGTCCACATCCCCCGCATCGCACGTATCGCCTCTTCGATCACCACCACCCCGGGACGGCGTGCGCGTGCTGCCTCCTCTGCCGTTCCGGGGCCGCCCGCCGGTGAGGTCGTGGGTGACCGTCAAAAGGAGCACATCTGATGATCCGTTCCTCCCGGGACCACTGCCGGCATGCTGTCGCGGCAGTGAGCACTTTCACTGTGACCGTCCTGGTCGGCTGCCTACTCTCGGCATCCGCCGGTACGCGTTCCGGGGACCGGGATCGCTGTGCCGTGATCGCCGGTCCCGCCAGGATGTACTGCGAGCGCGACGCCACCGCCACCGCCTCCCCGGACCATCGCCTGGAGGCTGCCAGCGCGGTGTGGATGCTCGCCGCAGCCGGCGCCGGTGCGCTGGCCCGGGTCGTGGTGCGGCGGCACAGCTCCCGACATGGGCTAAGGCGGCGTTGACGTGCCCCGCCCAGACCGCGCGGCCCTGCGCTCGGCCAGCTTCGTCGTCCTGCTCACCAGCATGTTCCTCGTGGTCAACACCCAGGTCGTGTACGCGGCCGGCAGCACGAGCGAGACCGGAGACCTGCTCGCCCCTCTGAACATCACCTCCTCCGAGGGGGTGCCGATCACCGGGTACGACCTGAACGCTTCAGGCGGCTCGATCATCAACTTCAAAGGGCAGGCCTTGGCATTCGGCATGTCCGGGCTGTTCACGCTGATCCGGCTGCTGGTCGGGCTGGCCGGGTGGGCGATCGAGGTCGCCTTCCGGTTCCCGCTGCTGAAAATCCTCACCCGCCCGGCGCAGAAGGTGGCCGACACCTACGACAGCGTGGTCGTCGACACACTCGGGCTGAAGGGTCTTCTGCTCGCCTGGGCGTTCGTGTTCGCCGGGTTCATGATCGTGCGGGGGCGGGTCGGCCACGGTCTGGGGGAAATTTTTCTCACCCTCCTCATCGGGGCGATCGCAGCCTCCGCTCTCGTCCGCCCCGACACCCTGCTCGGCCAGGACGGGCCGCTGGGTCAGGCCCAACAGGTAGCCGCCGAGGTCGCCCAGCAGAGCGTCGCCTCCTACGACTGGGGCGGCAAGATCGCCAGTGCTGACCCGTGCGCGGGCATGGCGGGCAACGCGGAACTCAAATGCCTGCAGCAGGAAGACGAAGCGCCCGTCTCCGCTGAGGATGTGGCCCGGCCGCTTCAGGACTCCATCACCAACGCCTTGATCGTCAAACCGTTCATGCTGCTGGAGTACGGGCGCATCCTCGATCCCGCCAAGAAGTCCGATCGCGAGGCCTACGCCATCCATCTCAAATGGGTCACCGGCGGTTATAGGGCCTCCGACAGCGATGAGGACAGGAAGGACTACTGCAGCCTGATCTACGGCCCAGGCAAGAAGTACTGCGAGGAGCTGAACAAGGACAACTGCGCAGGAATCGACGGTCCCGGCAAGCAGCTGTGCGAAGCCGACAACAGCGGGGGTCTGCCGGGGCTGACATCCGGAAGCGACCTGCTCAACGCCTCCAATGCGCTCGTCTCTGAGGACGACCGCGAGTTCGCCGCTTTCCTCGCCGACATGAAGAAGGCCGGCCCGGTCGGCAAAGCGTGTGCCGCCTACGCCGAGGAGCCCACCTGGTGGCGGGTCGGCGGTGCGCTGTTGCTGCTGATCGCCGCGCTGTTCATCTGCGGGATGCTGCTGTCCAGCGCGATCGTGCTGCTGGGCACCCAGGGCGTGTGCGTGGGGGCGGCGGCGGTCGGCGGTGTCACGTTCGTGGCGGGGATGCTGCCCGGCCCGGCCCGGCAGTCGGTGTGGAAGTGGCTGTCCCTGTGGGGCATCGCCATCATGGCCGTCATCGGGATCTGCGCGTTCATCCCGTTCTTCGGGATCGCCATCGACGCCACCGTGACCTCCGGTCCCAACCTGATGGTGGAGCGGATCCTGCTCATCGACGTGCTGGCCATCGCCGGGGCGGCGGGACACCGCAGACTACTGACCGGCATCACCTCCTTCGGCCAGCGCATGGCCATGCGGATGCGCTACGCCAAGGTCGGCGGCACCCACCTGCCCGGTGACACCTCGGAGCTCGGTGCGGCACTCGCCATGAACTCCCCCGCCGCACTCGCCGGATACGGCGGCGGGCTGCGTCTGCTCGCCGGCGGCGGCCGGTACGGGATGCTCGGCACCCGCAGCCGGCTGATGGGGTTGGTCTCCGCCCTGGCCGACGGCGCCGGGATGCCGGTGAACACCGGCGGGCTGCTCGGCGACGCCATGGCGGAAGCCAGCCGCGGTCTCGCCCCGCTGACCGCGGCCGCGACCGCAGGTGGGCTCGGGGCGCGTCTGGGCTTGCGGGGAGCGTACGGGCTGCTGATCGGCAGCCGACCGGACCCGGAGCAGCTGGCCAAGTGGCGCAAGGCGACCGCCGACGGCGACCCGGAAGCCGACGGCCCGTTCCCCGGGGGCGGCGGTTGGGGCGGCGGGGGGCCGCTTCGACCCGGGGGGCCTCCCGACCCGTACCGCAATGACGACGGCCAGATCATCGACCCGGACACCGGCCTGATACTGCACGACCAGAACACCGACCGCACGCTGCTGTCGACCCGTGCGCACAACCACCTGGTTCGCTACCGCGGCTACCGCATCCTCAACCGGGGCGGGCGGGCCGTGTATGGGGCGACCTACGGGCTGCCGGTCACCGCTCGCCGGGCGCAGGCCGGGAAGTCCCGCTACACCCAGGACGCTCGCCAGCAGCTGAAGGTGTGGGGGAACACTCTGAGCGAAGACGGCAGGGCCTGGCCCGAGGCCGGCCGGTACGTTGCCCGCACCCTGCGGGACAACGCCGCCGACCGCGGCGGCGCCGCTCCGTTCACCCGCCGCCTGGCCAAGACGGTCACGCCAGCCGCGGCATCCAACAGGCGGAATTCCGGTCCGTCGGCCCCACCCAACAAGCCCGCCCCACTGGCGCCGGACCTCGGGACCCAGCCCGATAAGCGCCGCGGCACCAACCAGCCGCCGACGGCCCCTCCCCCTCCGTCCAACGGTGATGCGGATGGCTCTGCCGACCGCAGCGGCCAGGCCCTGACGAAGGAATCACAGGAACGGGAGGAACGCCTGCGTGAAATACGGGAGCGGTGGAGTCGAGAGGGCGGTGACGACGGGTGAGGCAGAGCCGTCGCCGTCTGGCAAAGTGGACGTGTCTCCTGGTGCTGTTGCTGCTGGCCGCTGTGTGCTGCGCCGCGCCGGTGGGTAACGCGATCAGCGCGTACGTCGCGCTGAAGGCTGAGGTCCAGGACGCGAGCGGGATCGCCGAGGGCGGCAGCGCGGCGGACATCCCGCCACGGATGCTGACCGCGTACAAGAAGGCGGTCCGGCAGGTCGGCAGGTACGTGCCGACCTGCCAGGGCATGCGCTGGCCGATCCTCGCCGGGATCGCCAAGGTCGAGTCCAACCACGCCATCGGCCACAGCATCACCGCCAGCGGCGACATCCACCCGAAGATCTACGGGGTCCTCCTCAACGGCTCCGGCGAGGGCGGCAACACCACCGTGGTCGCGGACACCGACAACGGCCGCTGGGACGGCACCGCGAACGGGGAGCGCGCGGTCGGGCCATTCCAGTTCCTGCCCTCCACGTGGGAGGCAGTCGGCGAGGACGGCAACGGCGACCACGTCGCCGACCCGCACAACGCCGACGATGCCGCGCTCGGCGCCGTGATCTACACCTGCGGAAGCGGCCGCGACCTGGCCCAGCACGAACAGCTCAAGGCGGCGCTGCTTGGCTACAACCAGTCCAGTGCGTACGTCGCCAACGTGCTGGGCTGGATCGACCAGTACACGGCGGCTGCCAAGGACCCCGACCTCAAGGACGTCACCGGGACGGCCCGCACCGTCCTTGAGGCAGCGCTCTCCCAGCGGGGCGTGGCCTATTCGTGGGGCGGTGGCAACGCGAACGGCCCCTCGTACGGCATCTGCTGCTCACCCAGCGGCAAGAGCGGCACGCAGATCAGAGGCTTCGACTGCTCAGGGCTGACCACCTTCGCGTACGCCCAGGCTGGCATCAGTCTTCCGCGTACCGCGGCTGCCCAGGCCGGCCTCGGGCTACGGATCCCGGCCAGTCTCGGCACCGACGTCCTCAAACCGGGCGACCTCGTGTTCTACGCCACCGTTCCCGGACGCGACTCCACGATCTACCACGTCGGGATCTACCTGGGCGCAGGACAGATGGTCGACGCCCCGCGCCCGGGCACCGTCGTGCGCTTGGACGCTGTCAACGCGATGGCCGGCTTTGCGGGAGGCGCTCGGTTGACATGACCGCCATCTCTGTAGGTTCCGAGAAGAGATGGCAGTGTCCAGGTGATCTGTCGTCAACGTGTCGGTCGACGCTCTCTTTTCGACCCGGCCCTCGTGCCGCCACCGCCATCACGGATCACATCGCTCCCAGCTGCACCGACAGATCGCGATATCGGTCGAACGCCTCGCGAGCATCCGGAACGAACTCCCGATGCCGGACCAGGTCCGTCAGTTCGGACTCCGTCAGCCAGTCATGCCAAGCAACCTCCGAAGGATCGGGCCGGACCGGTTCCGTGACGACGACCTCATGCAGACCGAGCCAATACGGGCTGTTCACGCCGTCGCACAAGAACTTGAACAGGAAACGAGGACGGGCATGAACACCAAGCTCTCCACCAACTCACGTGCAGCAGCATCCTCATACGCCTCGGCCACGTCCACCGCGCCTCCGAGCATCCAGTTGATCTGTTCCGGAAAGAGAGCGACATCGTCTGGACGACGGTGGACAAGGAACCGCCCCGCACCGTTGCGGCACACGATCGTCGATATGCGATGCAACCACCGGTGCCGGATCGCCTCCCCTCTCCGCAACAGCCACCACCTCGTCACACTCATCAACCCGCTCAGCAAGTCCACCTATGGAGCACACGATGACAGAGGGAACCGACAAGCCCTCCAGAGCACGCACTCTGCTCGGCGGCACCAGCTCGTCTCCTGCCCGGAGGAAAACGACAGATACGCAGGACGATCCCGCCGACAGACCGGCCGGACAACCGTCCGAGACCCCCGGTCATCAAGGCCTCGGGCGACAAATCAGATCGGAACCTACAATCTCCCGCTCACCGCGCAGGGTGCTGCTGAGCACGGCCGTGCTCGCCGTCTCCGGCATCGTCTTGCTGGTCTGGCCGTACGGCCAGGGGAGACCGCCTTCCCTCGCCTCGGCGTCGCCCCCGATCACGGTCATCGCGTCCAGCAGCCGGGAGGCCTCAGGGCTTGTGGCCTCCGGCGCAGAGTCGGACGTCCGTATATCCGGTTCCTCGGTGCCCACCGGATCGGCGGCACGGTCGGGAGTCCAGCCCGCGCCGCCCCTGCACGGTGAGGGCATCCCCGGTGACCGTGCCGTCCAGCGGTCTCTGGAGGCGGCCTGGTCCGCCGACCTCCCGGCCGCCGACCAACGGGAATTGCTCGCTGCCGGTCGGGCGCTGCTGCGCGCGGACGCCACCGGTGTCGACCGGGCACAGTGGCCAGGCGTTTTCCCCGCCTCCGGCCAGGCGTTTGCACCGGCGTTCGCGACCGCCGGCTTCCGGATCCAGGCGGCGATCGCCCGCCGCCGCGGCGGCCCCGACCAGGCAGTGGTCCATCTGGTGTGGGCGGGCACGGACCGCGGGGGCACCTTCACCGATCTCCGCACCGCTGAGTGGTTCTTCACCCGTTCGATCAAGAAGGGAACGACGATGTGGATTCCGCGAACCCGGACCTGACCGTGCGGGCCCATGAGACGGCGGCGAGCGGGTTGGCGGGCCTGTTTGCCGGGTTCACCAACGTCACCGTCTGGCTCTACGAGCACTGGTACCTGCTTGCCCTGGCCATCGCTGTGTGCTGGGGCATGGTGGAACAGACGGCCCGCTGGCTCGCGGCGCGTGCTTCATCCCAGCGGATGGCCCTGGAGCTGGTCTCCTCCCCGCACTTCGACCCGAGCCTGGAAGAGATCTTCCGGCGTGGAGTCCAGCTCGCCCGCGCGTCCACGTCCATGCCGTGGTGGACCCCGCGCCGGTCGAAGGCCGTGCAGATCCGGCTGCGTGCGGACGGCAGTGCACCGCTGCGGTACCGCATCGAGGGCCCCGCGGGTGGTCAGAGGCTATTGTCGATCACACCGTTCGGGCCGGACGTCACGGTCGCTCAAGGCCGTCCGATCGTCGACAAGCCGAGGACGCACACTGTGCGGGCCGAGTTCATCCTGCGGGGCAAGCCCACGGCCCCGCTGCGCGAGGTACCGCTGGCCCCCGATCCGCTCCAGCCGCTCGTCGATGCGGTGTCCGACCTGCGCGCTGAGCTCGGAGATCTCGCCGAGATCCGCCTCGACATCCAGCGTGCCCCGAAGTGGGTCCTGCGGACGCGCAGGATGCAGCTCATGGGGGCCGCGCGCCGTGCGGAACGCCGCGAGTCCCAGCGCGCCACGCGCTGGCTCCGGCAGGACGCCGCCGACATCGAGGACTCTCTGGCCTGGCAACTGCGCCAGCTCCTCAGCGACAAGTCCGGGGCTGGCTCCGGCCGGCGGCTGGTGATGCCGCCGACACCGCGCCGGGTGGATCCGGTCGAGGCACTGGGCAAGCTCGCCGAGGACGACCACCTGGTCCGGGTCCAGCTGCTGGTGATGTGCGCCTCGAATACCGAAGGGCGCGCGCACGCGAGACTCGCCCAGCTCCAGGCCGCGTTCGATGTGTTCGGCGGCCGCTCGCGGTGGGCGATGCGCGGCTGGAAGCTGGGACCCTGGCGGTTCGGTGCCGACCGCTGGCCCACCCGGCGCGGCTTCGAACGCCGCTGGAATCTGGGGCACTGCCAACCGCCGCGCCCGAACTGGGTCCGGCTGGAAGAACTGACCGGTCTGCTCAAGCCCCCCACCGTGCACTGCCGCCTTCCAGTACTCGCCGGTGACCTGCCGACCTTTGAATTCGGTAACCCCGAGTTGCTGCTGCAGGGCATCTACCGGGGCCCGGACGGCCGACAGCGGCTGGTGGCCACCTACGCGGCGGAAACGCTGTTCGAAGTCGGGGTTGGCAAGGCTGGCGGCGGCAAAACGGAAAGAGCCCTGGCGCAGGCGATCGGCTGGGCACATGCGGGCGGAGGGCTGGTCTTCGTCGACCCGCACCGCGACTCGTGGCCACGGGCCATGCCCTTCCTGGCCCACGACACCCTGATGCGGCGGATCGCGCTGGTCGATCTCAACGGACTCGGCCCCAACCCGCGGGTCAGCTCCTGGAATCCACTCGGGATGCATCAGGGTGGAACGGCCCACGAAGTCGTCGAGGCGATCGCCGACGCCTTTGCCTCCGTGCTGGCCTGGGACGATGCCACGGCTCCGCGGGCGCTGGCCATCCTCACCGCCGCGCTGACCGTGCTGGTCGCGGTAAACGAGGCGGCCTGCCGGGCTGACCGTCCCGAGGACCAAGCCACGATTTTCCACATGCGGGCTCTGGTCAACGATGCCGGGTTCCGCACAGCAGCCCTCGCCGCAGTAGCGGACCGGCTCGACGAGGAAACCCGCGCCTGGTGGCAGTCTGTGTTCCCGACCCTGCCGCCCGACGCCTTCGCCGTGGTCCTCAACCCGATCGCCCGTCTGGCCGCCAACCCGGTCACCCGGGCCTTCCTCGGCCAGCCCGCCGGCGCCTACAACATCCGTACCGCGATGGACTCTAAGATGATTGTGTGGGTGTGCCCGGGCGGCAACGGCCCTACCGACCGCCTGTTGACCGCACTCCTTGCCCGGGATCTGCTGCGGGCCGCCCGCTCACGGCGCGACACCCCAGAGGGAAAGAGGGTGCCGTTCCGCCCGTACTTCGACGAACTCATCACCCTCACCGGAGCGGCCCCGGAGACCATCGCCGCCATGTTCGAGGACCTCCGCAAGTACCGGTGCCACATCCACGGCATGACGCAGCTGTTGCCCCGGCTTCCCGGACCGGTGCGGCTGTCCCTGCTGCAGAACGCGTCAACCCTCGCCACCACGGCCGGCTCGATGGCGGCGATCGCCCCGATCACCGCCGAGTGGGGTGACGACCCCAGCCCCGACCGGGTCGCCACCATGAACCGCTTCGAGCACTACATCTCCATGAACGTGCGCGGACGCCGCGTCGGGCCCGTCCGGCTACGAGGGCCGCACCTGGACGACGTCTTCGCCGACCTGGCCCGTCCACAGCAGGTCAGGGCTCTAGAGCGGACCGCCCGCGCGAACGCTCAGGCACTTCCGCTCAAGGAGCTCACCGACCACGCCGCCGGACAGCTCGGCCGTGTCGCCGGCTTCCTCGCCGCGCACTCTCCTGCCGACAGCGCTGGCGCTCACCTGCCACGTGAGAAGAAACAGGAGTTCGAATGACCACCGCCCGGCTCAAGGACCGTGCCGTACCAGGCTTCAGGTCCCTCGCGCATCAACTCCCCTGTGCGCTGGCCCCGCACCAACTCGCTTCGGCCGGTCAACTGCACGTCCGCTTACCGACCGGCAGTTCCCCTCAGGTGTGCCCTGCGGCCTCGAAAGCGCAGCACCGCAGCTTCACCCGGCCGCGATCCCAGGCCGCCGCCCCGGCGGGGCGGCGGCCGACCGCACCTGCCCGGCCCGGCCCGGCCCGCCCGCATAGGGAGTTGATGTGAAAGCCACACCACGACACTTTTCAGCACGCAGCTACGCTGGCGTCCACGGCGGGATCCACGACCGCGATCGCTCCGATCACCGCGGAATGGGGGGACAGGCCGAGCGCGGACGAGGTGTCCGTGCTCGACCGGTTCGAGCACTACGTGTCCTTCACCGTCGGCGGTCGCTGTATCGATCGGTCCGGATCAGCGGCCCGCACCTGGACGAGGTCTTCGCCGACTACGCCCGTCCCCGCAACGTCGGCGCCCTGGAGCGCGCCGCCCGGGTCATGGCCGGGGCCGCGCCGCTCGATGAGCTCTCCGCCACTGCTGCCGCCCAGCAGGACCGCGTCGCCGGCTTCCTTGCCGAGCGTGCTCCCGCCGCGACGGCGGACGTACGCCTGAGCAGGCACACGAGGGGATACCGGTGACCGCCGCAGCCGCCTACGGCTCCGTGCCGACCTCCCGGTCAGCTGCCGATCTTCCGCATGGGGGCGTAGCGGAGGTGGAGCCGCTTGAGGTTCTTCTGGGGGCCGAAGGACACCAGGGCGACGGCACGGAGCCCTTCGCCCTTGACTTCGATCACGGTGCCGATGCCGAAGCGGTCGTGCTCGACGACGTCGCCGGCCGCCACGGCGTCGACGCGGGGCCCGGGCGCGCGGCCGCGCTCCTCCTGGTGCTCGGCCCGGTACTCCATGACTGCCTGAGCACCTGTCGCGAATGCGGGGCCGGCTGGTTCGGGCACGGTGGCCTTGACCGACCACCAGCCTCCGTCGGAAGCAGGCGAATCCGCGTGCGGGGGCTGCTGCGGGGGCAGCGGCTCGGTGTACCGCACGGTCGGGTTGGGCTGCTCCCACCAGGCGGAGGTCGTGGCGGGCGGTGCGGGCGCGGGTGCTCGAGGCCGCTCGCCGCCGGTGGGGACGGGAGGGCTGGTCAGCATCGCCAGCAGGGTCGCGGCGGTCGGGCGGCGTACGGGCTGCTTGCGCAGGCAGGCCGTGAGGACGGGCCGCAGCGCGTTGGGAATCGCAGTGAGGTCAGGTTCGTCGTGCACCACCCGGTGGAGCAGCGCGGGTACGGTGCCGTGGCCGAACGGGCCGGTGCCGGTGGCTGCGTAGTAGAGCACGGCGCCGAGGGAGAAGACGTCGCTGGCCGGGCCGGTTCGCGCGCCGTTGGCCTGTTCCGGCGACATGTAGGCGGGGGTGCCGAGGGTTCCGCCGACAGTGGTGAGGGTGGCTGCGGTGTCCGCGCGGGCGATCCCAAAGTCGATGATGCGGGGTCCGTCCTCGGTGACCAGGATGTTCGCCGGTTTGAGGTCGCGGTGGGTGAGTCCTGCGTCGTGATGGCTGCCAGTGCTTCGGCCAGTCCGGCCGCGAGCACCAGCAGGCCGGTGGCAGGCAGTGGTCCGTGGCGTCGGACGTGCTCGCCGAGGTCGGGAGCGTCGAGGTACGCGGTGGCGACCCAGGGGATGGCGGCATCCGCATCGGCGTCGACGACGGGCGCGGTCCAGAAGCCGCTGATGCGGCGGGCGGCGTCGATCTCGCGGCGGAAGCGTTCCCGTACGCCGGGGTCGGCAGCCTGATCGGCGTGGACGGTCTTGACCGCGACCCGGCGGCCGCCGGGCGACTGGGCGAGGTAGACGGTGCCCATGCCGCCGGCGCCGAGGCGCTCCAGGACGACGAAGGGCCCGAACCGTTCGGGATCTCCGGTGCTCACTGCCGGGTTCACTCCTTGTGGGCGTGTGTCGGTGGCCGGGTGTGGCGGCCTTTTCAACGTACCTGCAGGAGTGGGGTTGTTAGCACACGTGGCGAGCGAGGGGGCGGTACGACAAATCGATATCTGCTTTCGAAAGTGACTCGGTACGCCTCGGGATGTGTGCATGAACTCAGATATATCAGTGGGAAGTTGACTGGCATATGCGTAGCCTTCGGCTACGCAAACGCATACCCGCAGCTTGGATCAGGCCGCGGCTGTGGACTGCCGTACACGGCATCTGGGGCGGCGGTCTGTCACACCTCGTCGTACGGGGAGATCACGTGACACGAGCACTTCGCCACCAAACAGGGCTCAACGCTGTGCGCATCCGCAGGCAGGTAGCCGCCGTGCTCCTTGCGGGCAGCCTGGTCGGGCTCGCCGGCTGCAGCGACGGCTCCGAGGCGTCGCCACAGGACCCTCGCCAGGGCCACAGTACGAGACCGTCGGCATCGCCCAGTTCGACGGCTGATCTGGAGACGGCCGAGGTCCTCGCCGCCTACACCCGGTCCTGGGAAGCCCAGAGGCAGGCCTACAACCAGGCTTCCGCCGCGGGCACCGACCTGAAGAAGACCACGACTGCGAGAGCCCTGTTCGACATCGAGAACGATCTCACGACGATGCGGAAGGCTGGACAGGTGACCACCGGCAAGCCGGTGCTCCATCCGAAGGTCGTCAAGGTGACCGCCGGCACAATCCGCACGGCGACGGTCACGGACTGCGTCGACACGACGAACTGGAAGCTGACCGACAAAGCCTCGAAGAAGGAAGTCTCGCTGCCGACAACGCGGCTCACCCGGTACCTCAGCACCGCAACGCTCGAATTATGGGGGAAGACGTGGATGGTCACGAAAATGACCGCTCAAGACCAGTCCTGCTGACCCGGCACGTCGCGGTATTCACCGGCGCCCTCGTCCTGGCCGCTACGGGCGTCGCCCGCGCCGACGACGATGCCGGTGCGCGTGTCGGCAAGTGCCAGGTCGTCAAGATCTGTGTGGGAGCCCGTGATGGTGCCCAAGCCGGCGGAAGCGGCGGGCAGGCGGGAGGCTCGCAAGGCAGCGGCAGCAAGGTGCAGTGCCGCTACGACAAGTTCGATCCGAAGCCACCGGCCTCGTGGCCGGGCTGGAAGGGCGCCGACCCGAAGAAGAACGACGTGTACTTCTACGGATGCACGGACGGCGGCCTGGACAACCCGGACGGCTTGGTCATCGTGCCCACGGGCCAGCAGCCCGCGCCTCAGGTCGATCCTCAGTTACTGGTCCAGCGCGCGGTTGACTCCATGACTCTGCTCGGTCCCGACATCGACATCAACCCCAAGCCCGGCGGCAGGGGCCTGGTGGGAATGCCGGTGTGGATGGCCGTGGATCAGTCGCAGACGACATGGGGCCCGAACACCGCGACGGCGACGGCCGGCGGGGTCACGGTGACCGCGTCCGCGACGGTCTCAAAGATCGTGTGGTCGATGGGGGACGGATCCTCGGTCACCTGCACCACGCCCGGCACGGTCTACCAGAAGTCTTACGGCCTGAAGAAGTCACCGGACTGCGGTTACGTCTACACCCAGCCGTCGACCGACGGGCCGGGTGGCACATACAAGGTCACCGCGTCCTCGACCTGGGTCATCAACTGGACCGGCGGCGGGGCGAACGGCCAGCTGACCGAGGTCCGCAACGCGTCGGTGGACGTGACCATCGTCGAGTCGCAGGCCGTCAACTCCTAAACGTCGCCCGAGATCGAAGGACCTGTAGGCCGATGGACAGCACTCAGACCTCCTTTGCGCCGCGCCGCGACGCACAGCGCCAGCCCGACCTGCCGGTCAGCACCGGTACGAAGAAGCGGCCAGGCCGTATGTGGTCGGTGCCTGTCCTGCTGGTGCTGGTCACGCTGATCGGCGCGCTCGGCGGCGCGGTCGTCGTGGCGCGAGCCGGGGACCGCACCGACGTCCTCGCCGTCGCGCGGGATGTGCCGGTCGGCCAGCAGGTCACCGCGCAGGACGTGAAGGTGGTGTCGTTCGCCGACGATCCCGGCCTGTCCCCGATCTCCGCCGCCGATCGTGTGTCGGTCGTTGGACAGCGCGCGGCAGTTGACCTGCATCCAGGCGAGTTACTCACCCGCTCGCAGCTGAGTACGCGGGGCGGGCTGGGAGACACCGAGCAGGTGGTCGGGGTCGAACTCAAGCGGGGCTTCTTGCCGCGCGAGGAGCTGCGGCCGGGTGACAAGGTAGCCGCCGTCGTCCTTCCTGCCCAGGCAACGGACACGGGATCCACCGGCGCCGGATCCATCGGAAGCGGCACTCCGGACACGATCGCGGCGACGGTGAAGTCGGTCGGTACCCCGGACTCGACCGGTGCCCTGGTCGTGAACCTGATCGTGGCGCCTGCGGACGGTCCGCTTCTGGCGACGAAGGCGGCGGCCAAGCAGATCGCGCTCGTACGGCAGCCCCGCCAGAGCGGGAGCTGACGTGGCTCTGATCGTTTTGGTGTCCGCGAAGTCGGACGGCGCGACCACCTCCGCGGCAGCTCTGGCCCTGGCCAGCCGCAGGCCGGTGCTGCTCGCCGAGCTCGACATGGCCGGCGGTACGTTGCGCCATGGGCTGTTGCGGGACGTACCGCGCGGTGAGCTACGCCTGGACGGGAACATCGGGCTGCACCGGTTGCCGCAGGCCGACTGGGAACGCGCCAGCGCTGAGCAGGACTTCACCCCGCAGGTCGCCCAGCATCTGTGGCCGCTGGACGACAGCGAGTACCGGGTCGTACTGCCCGGACTGATCGATCCGAGGCAGGCTGCTTCCCTGACGTCGACGTGGCCGACGCTGCTGAACGTGCTGCAGCTGACGGACCAGCAACTGGGCTGGGACGTCCTGGTCGACGGCGGGCGGATGGTCCTCGACGGCGGCCGCCTGCACCCGGTTCTCTCCCCCGCGCTCGTACTGCGTGAGGCCGACCTGGTGCTGCTGGTGGTCCGCATGACCGAGGATTCCCAGGCGCTCGCCTACCCCATGGTGCGCGCCCTACAGGACGATCTTGCTTCACAGGGGTCCGGGGCCCGCGCCCTGGGGCTGCTCCTCCTTGGCGAGGGATACCGGCCCGACGACGTCGCCCGCGGCCTGGAGGCGCCGGTGATGGCCAGCCTGCCGTGGGACGAGTCGGCCGCCTCATATCTGCGTACCGGGGGACGGATGCCACGCGGTGTGACGCGTTCGCGGCTGATGCGCGCCGCGCGGGACATCATGGGGCCGCTGCGTGAACACGCCGACCGGCGGCGGCTGCACCTGCAGATGCGGCAGGTCCAGGCGGCCAACCCGGCAGTCGAGCGGATCGTCCAGCAGCTCGCACAGCGCGGGGTACGTCATGGCTGACTGGCCCGGTCAAAACGGCGCCACCGGACAGAACGTGGCCACCCGGTTAGGGGGCCTGCTGTCCGAGCACGCGGCCCACCCGTCCGCACACCCCGCACCGCCCGCCGCGCCTCCGGGACCTGCGCCAGCCGCCGTCCCCGCCGCCCAGGCACTTGGCCCCCGGATTCCCGTTGGGTCAGGGGCTGGGCCTGCCGACATCGCTGCGGCGACGACCTTGCCCGGGGCGCTGCCCGTGCCCTGGGGGGAGATCACGAAGCTGCGGCAGCAGGTCGCCGACGACGCCGACCAAGTCAAGAAGGACCGGCGCCAGGCCGGCACGCCGCTGAGCGAGAAGGACCTGGAAGAGGCCGTCCGGGCCAGGGTGCGTTCCCGGGTCGCGGAGTGGGCACAGGCATGGTCGCTGAGGAACCCGCCACTCTCAGGCGGAGAACTGGAACGGGTCCGCACCGAGGTCTTCAACCTGATCTTCCTGGCGGGTGCGCTGCAGCGGGTCCTTGACCGGCCCGGCGTGGAGGACGTCCTGGTCGACGGCGAGTGGATGTACATCGACTCCCACGGCACGCCGCGCGAACGGATACGCTCCCCGTTCTCCAGCAAGACACAGGCCGTCGAATGGGTCAACCAGATGGCCGCGTCGTCCGGGCACGGCGAGCGCCTGCTGTCGTACGCCACCGGGAAGGTCGAGTTCGATCTGCCGGACGGCTCCCGCGTGGCCGCCACACTGCTGACCGACGACGTGACCATCGCGATCCGCCGGCATGTGGCGGAAGCCGCCACCCTCGCCGACCTGGAGGCGTGGGGGACCGTCGACACGATCGTCGCCTCGTTCCTTTCCGCTGCGGTGAAGGCCGGCCTGTCCATCATCGTCGCGGGCGACATGGCGACGGGTAAGACCACGTTGATGCGGGCCCTGGGTCGTGAAGTGCCCGCTCACGAACGGCTGGCGACGCTGGAGAGCGAGCCGGAACTGCGGCTGAACCACGACGACCCGGACCGGCACGCGCACGTGCTGGCCTTCCGTACCCGGGAGGGCAATGGCGAGCGGGACGCCACCGGGCGGGTCACGCTCGCCGACCTGGTGCCCGTCTCCCTGCGTTACAAGGCGACCCGGGTCATGGTCGGCGAGGTCCGCGGCGATGAGGCCGTGGCCATGCTGGAGGCGATGATCGCGGGCGGTGCGGGCTCGATGTGCACGCTGCATGCCAAGGACCCCGAGGCCGTGGTCGACCGGCTGATGGTGCCGCTGGCCCGGGCCGGGCTCAACGACCAGGCCGCCTACCGGCTCATCGCAGCCGCCGTCGACCTCATCGTGTACGTGGACGCGATCGACGAGACCGACCGGGGCGGCCAGGTGCACCGGTTCGTGTCGCACGTGTGGGAGACGGCCGGCCGCAGCGAGGGCGGCGGGGTGGGGTTGTCGCAGCTCTTCGCGCCCCGCGAGGACGTGGACGAGGTGCGAGCCATGCCCACCCGCACGCCGATGAATGAACGCCGGCTGCGCAAGCTGGAACGCAAGGGCTTCCACCGGCGCTGGCTGATCGATTACCCGAACGGGCAGTGGCGGCCGCTGCGCCGGGTGGGAGGTGCCGCGTGACCCCGTCGTACGTGTCCGCGCTCGGCATGGTCGCCGGCGCGGTGACTGCCCTGAGCCTGACCGGGTTCGTCGCCGCCGTGCGCGGTTGGCGGCCCGCCGTAGGCGGTTTGAGGCCCGGCCGGGTGCGCGGCCGCCTGGTGCGGGCGGTGGAGGAACTGCCGCCCGGCTGGAGGGACAACTACCGGCTGCTGCTGGCCGCGGCCACGGGTGCCGGAGCGCTGCTGTGGGCGATCACCGGGTGGCCGGTGCACGGGCTGCTCGCGTTCGCAACAGTGGCAGGGCTTCCGTTCGTGCTGTACCCGGGCGGTACGGGCCGCACCGAGGTGGCCCGGCTGGAGGCGATCGCGGAGTGGCTGCAGCAGCTTGCGAGTGTGCGGGCCGGCGGCAAGCCGTTGGAGGCCACGATCGTGGAACTGGACACGGTTCCGGCGCTGTTGGATCGGCCGGTGGGTCGGCTGGCTGACCGGCTGGGTTCCGGGATGCCCGCCCGGTGGGCCTATCGGGGACTGGCCGATGACCTCGCTAGCCGCATCGGCGACGACATCTCCCAGCTGTTCATGGATCACGTCACCAGCCGCGGCCCGGGACTGGCGCGCGCGCTGTCCGCGCAGGCCTTGCTGGTCGCGCGGCAGGCTGCGGATCTGCGGGACATCGACGCCGAGCGTGCAAAGGCCCGCTCCGAAGCGAGAAGGGTGTCCCTGTTCGCGATCGCCGTGGTTGCCGTGATTCTCGTCAACGGCAGCTACTCCCAGCCGTTCGCGACCCCGCTCGGCCAGCTTGGACTGCTCGTGCTGGGCGTGCTGTTCGTCGCGTCGCTGCTGTGGCTGCGTCAGATGGCCGTGATGGAGGAGGAGCCGCGCACCCTGCTCACCGCCGAGGAACGTGCAAAAGACAAGGAGAGTGAGGCGGCATGAGCCTGTCCGTGACCGGCATGCTGCTGGGCGGGCTGACCGCGCTCGGCGGCACGCTCGCGGTACGCAGCCTGCTGCCCCAGCGGCCCTCCCTCGACCAGGTCCTGCGTCGCACCCACGCCCCGGCCCCGCCCGCCGCGTCCAGCGGGACGGCGTCGAAGGGGCCCGCGCAGTGGGCGGACCGGGTCGGTGCCCGGCTGATGGAGACCGACGCGTTCGTGACCCGGCTGCCCGCCCGGGACCTGAGCCTCCTGGAGATGGCGCCCGCCTCCCTTCTGGGCCGCTGCGCCCTCTACGCGCTGGGCGGGTTCCTCATCCCGCAGTGGATCATTTTCCTGCTGCGGTTGGGCGGACTCGTGCTGCCGTTCGTCCTCCCGGCGGCCGCCGGATTGGGCGTCGCCCTGTTCATGGTGTTCAAGTGCCTGGACGATATCCGCGGCAAGGCCACCGGCGCCCGTCTCGAATACCGCTACTACATCGCCTCCGTCCTGGAGCGCGTCGCCCTGGCACGCAGCTCCGACGCCGGCGCGGCCGAGGCCCTCGCCCGGGCCGTGGAGTCGGGGGACGGCCGCGCCGCAGTCCGGATCCGGGACACCGTCGAGCACGCCCGCCTGGCCGGGGTCAGCCCCTGGGACGCACTCGGCGGGCTCGGCACCGAGCTCGGCGTACCCGACATCGCCCGCCTGTCCGCCAGCCTGAGCCTCGCGGGCGAGGAACAGGCGTCCGTCTACGACCAGTTGGAGTCCCAGGCCGAGGTCGTACGGCGAGGTCTGCTCTCGGACCGCAAGGAGAAGGCGAACGTGGCCACCGAGAAGATGCACGTGCCGGCACTGGCGATCGTCTTCCTGATGGCCGTCTTCCTCCTGGCGCCCGCCCTCGTCCGCATCCTGTCGTTCTGAGCCGCCCGCACGCTGCCATCGAGAGAGCGCCATGAACTTCCGGAGGAAAACCATGCACACCGTACGAAGCCGCTTCTCCCTCGTGCGGGACGCACTGCGTCGGCACGGCGCTGTGCTCCGCGTTCAGGCGAACGACCGTGGCGCCTCGGCAATGGAGTGGGGTCTGATCCTGGTCGCCGGGGGCACGATGGTCGGCGTCGTGTACGCCGCGGCCAACACCACGGTCGGCGAGAAGGTCACCCAGATACTGGGCTTTTGATCATGCCTGCGACACGCATAAGCCCGCGGTGGCAGCCGCCCAGCAGGCGGTGGAGGCGGCAGCCGGCCGGCAGACGGTGGTGGCGACAGGACCGCGGCGCCACGGCCCTGGACATGTCGATGGTCGTCCCGATGGCGTTCCTGCTGCTTTTCACCCTGATTCAGGGCGGCATCTGGTTCCACGGCCGGTCGGTGGCGCACCACGCTGCCCAGCAGGCCGTGGACGCACAGCGCGCGTACGACGCCGCACCGCATGCGGGAGAGGTGGCTGCTGACGCGTTCCTGGCCCGGATGGGCGGCTCGTTGAACGGCGCGAGGGTACGGGTCAGCGACGACGGCGAGACGGTCAGCGTCTTTGTGGAAGGCAACGTGATCAACCTGGTGCCGGGGTGGAGCGGGCACGTCAGCCAGAGCGTCCAGGCCCCCGTTGAGAAGTTCCGACCATGAGGTGCCGTCTGTGGCTAGGCCGGCTGGAGCGTGACCGCGGCAGCGCCGCGCTGAGCCTCGCGGTCTTCGTGCCGGTGGCACTGGTGCTGATCGGCTTCATGATCGCCTGCGGGCGGGTGGCGCTGGCCGAAGGCGCCGCCGACGCGGCCGCACGGGATGCCGCGCGCATCGCCTCGCTGGCGCGTGACCCGGCCTCCGGCGAGGCCGACGCCCGCCAGGCCGCGCAGTCCAGTCTGGCCGACTCCGGTATCCACTGCGACGGCATCAGTGTCGAGTTGGACACCACCGGTCTGTCCGCACCGGTGGGGCAGGCCGCCAGCGTGACGGCCACCGTCTCGTGCACCGCGCCTTTGAGCGAGCTTGCGCTGCCCGGCGTCGCCGGGTCCAAGACGCTCACCAGCACCAAGACGTCCGTCGTGGACACCTGGGCAACTCGGGGTGACTCATGAGCAGGTGGCGTCGACTGCCTCGTATCCCATCCAGCCTGCGGGACCGGGGCGGTATGGAGCTGTTCTACGCGGGCACCGTGCTGATCGCATTCCTCATTGTCGGCCTGGTCATCGACGGCGGGCTGGCCCTGGACCGGATGTCGGATGCCGACTACGTCGCGCAGGAGGCCGCGCGGGCCGGCGCCCAGCAGATCGACCCGGGCCAGGCCATCACCGGCGAGGCGATCGTGGTCGACCCGGACGCCGCCCAAGCCGCCGCTCGCGCCTTCCTCAGCAGTGAGGGCGTGGACGGCGACGTTGCCATCGCCGGGGACGGGCAGAGCCTCACCGTGACCGTGCGCGACACCTACCACCCCTGCTTCGCGTCCCTGATCGGCGTCGGTGAGATGTCCGTGACGGGACACGGCACCGCCACGTTGCTTCACCAGCCCGGAGGCTGACCTCATGCCCCACTCCCCCACACCCGTGCGCCGCCAGAATCGCTCCTGGCCGCGGACGGCCGTGCGCGGCCTGTGCGCAGTCGTCGCGCTGACCGCTCTGGTCGTCGGCGTGCCCGCGCTGCTGCTTGCCGTCGGCACGCTTCCCATGCCGGTGCCGACGCTGGACGCAGTGCGCGAGGTGCTGCTGAGCCCGGACGATGACGGCTCGGGGCTGCTGGCCACGATGACCGTGGCGGCGTGGATCGCATGGCTGTGGCTCGTGGTCCCCGTCCTGATTGAGGTCGTCGCCGTCCTGGCAAGGCGTACGGCCCCAAGGCTTCCGGGCATGGCAACGGGCCAGCGTCTGGCCGGGTTCCTGCTAAGCAGCATCGTGCTGGCCTCACCCGCGGCCGCGGCGAGTGCCGCCACCCCGGCCATCACCGCCACCGCGACCCACGTGCCGTCGGCCGACCAGGCAACCAGCAGCCAGCCAGGCACCCCCGCCCCGACCGCAACCGCGCAAAGGACGGCAGCGGCCGGGAGCTCCCAGGAGTTCACCGTCGGAGCAGAGGACACGACCTGGTGGGAACTGGCCGAGCAGCTACTCGGCGACGGCACTCGCTACACCGAACTGCAGCGCCTCAACCCTGACGTGCCGACCACGGCCACTGTGGTGCCCCAGGGCACGTCCCTGCGCGTGCCCGGCAGCGCCGCCGTGCGCAGCGAAGCGACCGACCCGGGCATCCGCACACAGCTTGTTTCCGGCACGCACGGCGCTGCCGGCGGGGGCGGGGACGTGGTCACCGTCAAGGCAGGTGATTCGCTCTCGCAGATCGCAGCGGAGAAACTGCACGACGGCAGCAAGTGGCCGCAGTTGTTCGAGGCCAGCCGGGGCACGGCGCAGCCCGACGGACTGCCGAATATCACGGACCCGGATGTGATCTACCCGGGACAACAGGTCACGGTGCCTGGGGCTGCCCCAGAGCGGCCCGAGCATCCCCGCGACGACACGGACAACGGATCCGGGACCGAGCGCTCCACTCCCCCGGCCCCAGACGACACCGACCGGGTACCGGGTGCCAGCACGGGAGTGGGCGAGTCGACGGCTCCCAGCCAGTCCGGGCCCTCGGGAACGAAGACCCCTGCTCCCCCGGAGCCGAGCCGGCTGGCCGAACAGCCGCCCCAGGAAGAGGGACAGGGTGCCGTGTCTACCAGGCCTTCGCCCGGCAACGGCGTGGCGTCCGCACCCGAATCGCGAAAGCCGTCGGCATCGGCCACGCCCACGACACCGACGTCCGAGACCCCCTTATCCGAGAGGTCGGCGCCGTCGCCCGCAGGCCAGATGCTCCAGCTGCGGATGGTGCTGGGCGCCGGTGCGCTGCTCGCAGCCGCGGTATCCGGCGCGCTCGCTACGCGCCGCATACTGCAGCGTCGTCGCCGCAGGCCCGGGGAGACAATCGCGATCGCCTCGGAGACCTCCTCTGCCGAGGCGCAACTGGCGGCCGCCGCCGAGCCCGGAGGCGCCGCCCGTCTGGATGCGGCCCTGCGCACGATGACCCGTCAGCTGGAGAACGAAGCCGACCTGCCGGGGCTGCGAGCCGCACGGATCGGGGCCTGCCGGCTCGAGGTTCTCCCCGAGGACCTCGCACTGGAGCCACTGGCGCCGTTCACGGCGGGCCGTGACGGTTGGTGGGCGCTGCCGGTGGACGCCGACCTCTTGGACGAAGAGGCCGCCGCAGCGGTGCCGGCGCCGTATCCGGGGCTGGTGACCCTCGGCAGCACCACGGACGACGACCTCCTGCTGCTGAACCTGACCCAGTTACCCGCGCTCCTGCTCGACGGCGATCCGACGCACATCACGGAGGTGTGCACGTCGCTCGCGATAGAGATGGGGATGAGCCCATGGGGCAGCGTCGTCGAGGTCGTCGCCGTCGGATTCGGTGAGAACCTGCCCCGCCTGCTGCCGACCGCTCGGATCATGCACATGCGAGAGGCCCTGCACGCCCTGCGGGACCTCTCCGAGCGTCTGCTGGAAATGCACCAGATTCCAGAGACCAGCCACCATCCCTACTTGCTGCTGTGCGCTGCCTCTCTCGACGGGGACACGGCGTGGCAGTTCGCCGACGTCATCGACAAGGCCCGGATCCCCGTCACGCTGATCGCACCGGCAAGCGCCGCACCGCACTTCCCCGACGCCGAGATCCTCAACACCGAGATCGACCAGCCACAGCACCTGGACTACGCCGGCACCGAGATCACGCTCCAGCGACTTGAGCACACCGCGTACCAACAGATCGCCACGGCGCTCGCCGTGTCCGGGCAGCCGGCCGCGCCTGCCGAGGGGCCGTGGGAGGAGATTCCGAACGAGCACGAGCCCGGGATGACGCCCCTGCCGGCCAGGGCTGGGTCCGATGCCCGGGTCACCGGCGCCGGAACCTACCCTTCCCACGATGCCTCCGCCGCGCCAACGACGGTGTACGCCAGTGACAGAGGCAGCAGCGTATTCCCGGCCCTCCTGGCCGCGTCGGCGGACCCAGCAGGGCTCCGACTCTTACTCACCACGCCGCCTCGCGGGAACGCCAAGCGCGACGACGACCAGGCGCTCACTGAAAGCCCGGCGCACGAACCGGCCGTTCAAATCCTCGAGCCGGAGGCCTTAGGGGATGCAAGGGAGTCGAAGGCAGACGAACTACATGCTCCGGAGATCCGCGTCTTGGGCCCGGTCGAGGTGGACGGGGTGGCCGCCTCAGGGCACGGCCCACGGATCGCACAACTCGCCGCCCTGCTCTACTTCCGGCCCGGTCGCCACGCCGACGCGCTGTGCAACGACATGGACCCGCTCGCCCCGTGGAGTTCGAGCACTCTCAACGCCCGACTGCGTGGCCTGCGCGGTGCCCTGGGAAGTGACCCGGCCGGCAACGCGTACGTTCCGCGCCGCCGCACGGGCGACGACCCGTACCGCCTTTCCCCCGCCATACGCTGTGACTGGACCACATTCCTCCAGCTCGCCGAGCGCGCGCTGTCCCAGGGGCCGGCGGGTCTGCAGGACCTGGAGAAGGCCCTCGGACTGGTACGGGGACGACCGTTCGGCTCGAAGCCACTGCCCTGGGCAGGGCCCTACCAACAAGAGATGATCACGAGGATCATCGACGTCGTCCACACCGTGGCCACCCTCCGCATCCCGGCGGGCCCGCACCATGACCTCACGGCCGCCCGGCAGGCAATCGCGACTGGCCTCGACGTCGACGACACGGCGGAGCTCCTGTATCGGGGATGGTTGAGGATCGAGCATGCAGCCGGGAACCGACAGGGATTGCATACAGCGATCACCCGCCTACAGAACGTCAACCGTGCCCTGGACTGCTCTCTGGAACCGGAGACCGAAGAACTCATCCAGGAAGTCCTGAGCAGCCAGGCCTGACCTTTCGGTGACCTCTTCTGACAGCGGAAGGCAGCGTGCCAGGCACCATGGACCCTTCTGTGCTTCGGCGAATACAGTCCCGCGGTCCGATCTGAGCTAAGACGTCTCGGCCGGCATCCCCCGGAACAAGTGATCCGCAGCAGCAGCCCTTACATCCACGTCCTTAGCCGCCTTGGCCAAGTGGATGAGAACGGCTTCAAGTTCGTGATCGGGGCTTTCTGATTTGTCGGCGAGCTGCAGGATGATCGACTGGCAGACGGCGTCGTCTGGCCGCTCGCGCACCAGGCTGATTGCCGCGGCAACCCGCACGGCCTCGACTTCGTCAGTCGTCAGGCGGCGAAGAACCTCGACGATCTCGTCGTCGTAATTCCCCAGCTCCGCCAGTTTCTTGAGTGCAGCAAGCCGAGTGTGGGGTTCGGGGTCTGCGGCCCGGCTACTGAGCACGTCGCGCACTCCATGAGCCAGGTGCCACACCTCGATGAGGCCCTTGATGGCACTATGCCTTACATCCTCGTCGTCGTCGTCCGTCAAGCCCACTAGATCAACGGCGACGTCATGATCGCCCACCCATGTGACCGCCATCGTGGCCACGGTGGAGAATCGCACGTCCTCGGGGCCCTGTCGGGCGAGGGTGAACAGGAAATCCCGGACTGCCTGATGGCCAGGCCAGCCGGAAGCGAGCAGGTGCACCACTCCGCGCTGTTGGTATGCGTCCGGAGTCATAGCGGCCACATCCAGGAGAGCCTTGCTGGATTCCGTATCGCCTGCCCACCCACCAGCCAGCGCGCTACACACAGCCGTCTGGACGGTTCGATCCTGATCGTGCACTGCACGGATCAACGCGTCACGGGACTCCGTATCGCCTGCCCACCCACCGGCCAGCGCGCGACAGACAGCCGTCCGAACGGTTTGATCCTGATCGTGCAGTACACGGATCAACGCGTCACGGGACTCCCGGTCGCCGGGGCACACCACTGCGAGGTTCCACACAGCTACTTCTCGGACAACAGCGTCTCTGTCCCGGACGAGACGGATCAGAGTCTCTCGGACACGCTGATCGTCAGGCCAGTTCTGGGCAAGAATCCGCGCCGCTGCCACTCGGCTCTTCTCCCCCGCTTCCAGCGCCGGAGAAGCCTGAGCAACTGCAAGCAGGCCGTCCAGAGCCGTCTCACTACCTGCCCATCGTGCCCCCAGCTGGCCAATGGCGAGCAACCGGACATCAGGTGCTGGGTCGTGGATAAGGCGCAGCACAACAGCCTGCGCCTCGTCGCTGTCCGGCCAGTCACAAAGAAGCGTGCTCAAGGCGAGCAAGCGGAACTCGGCAACCGTCAGCCCGGCGGCCGCCACCAGTACCGCCAACTCGTCATCGGAGCTGGAGCTGTTACCCGAGTCCGCTGCCACCACGGTCTTCTGCATCTCCTGCGCCATGAGCTTCTTCTGCATGTAGGTGTCGTGCGCCGTGCGCAGGGCACCACCGATGTCTTCCAGAGCTAACTGGGCAAGCAGTTCCTGTGGTGTTACAGACAGTGGGAGCGCTTGGTGGGAATCGCGATCCTGGCGCAGGACGCCGGCCACACCTGGGTGCCGTGAAGCACGTATGGCGTCGGTCTGGGCTTGTTCCCACAGACACTCGAGATCACGGAGCAGAGCAACGGTCCGGTCGTACTGTTCCTGCGCCGCGGATTTGAAGGCCTGAGCCTGTGCTGTCGTGGCCTGGAGGCGATCGAGTTCCGGACCGACCCTCTGCTGATGCGCCCTGGCCTCCCGCAGGATCTGCTCGGAGATCAAGTCGCGCAAGACAGCGATGATCCGCAACAACGTCACAGACAGGAAGGAGACGTCCACTAGCTCGCTGCGCAGCCGCTCCTCAGCATTGAGGGCGTCACGGAGCTCCACCTCGGCGCGCAGATGAGCGATCGTCGCGTCTCGCACGTCGTTGTCGACGGCCGCGCCTTCGCGGCCCGCAGACGTCGGTACGCCGCGCTTGGGCTTCTCATCAATAAGGGCATCGATAAGCCGAGAGGCGATTCTGCAGAGCTCCACGTACCTGTCGCGGGACAGACCGGCAGCCCTTGTCGTGATCTTCAAGAATTCGCGGGTGAACGGCCGGATTGCAGGTGGCGTAGCCTGCCCTGTGAGGTAACGCGACAGCGACGACGTCGACGTGCGCGTCCCCAGTACTTCCGCTGCAGACACCCTGTCCGGGCCCTCCGCGGTAGCCCCCTGCTCCAGCTTCCTCTTCAGCCGCCCGAAAGCTTGCTCGATCTCGTGCAGCGGGAGCCCGGCTTCATCGACTTGACGTTGAAGGAAACGGGCGTATGCCTGTCCAGCATCGGGCCCAACAGCGGCCTGACTCATCATTCCCCGAACCTCGCGTTGGTAGGAGCCCGTCCCAGATCGTCCCGACGTGTCCCTGGGACAGCCATGGGATTCCCGCACCTTCCCCCGCCAGCCTGCGAGTTTCGCGGCGCCGTCCCAGACGATCCCAGCCTGTCCCACGGCCGGTTGGCGGCTTTTGACTCGCCCCCCATTGTCGCCTCACCTCGCCTGGCTTCGCAGGGAAGCCGGGGAACGACGTGGAGGACAGCAAGCCCATGAACATCGACATCACGTGCCAGACGTCGGCGCCTGTGCACGGACCGGCTTCAGCGGGCCTGCAGGACCTGGTCGTGCAGGTCTTGTGGGCGGCAGCTCCGGAACTCCTCGGAGCGCTGGCAGCAGCACTCATTGCCGCGGCCGTCACGCGGATCGTGGCCCGGCCCGCAAGCACCCGACTCCGGCCGGTGCCGGAGTCGGACGGACAGTCCGCACCATCTGCCCCGCACGGAAGGTCTCGCGTCAATCCGGCGAAGCCTCGGATGGCAGAGCTGCGGGATGCACACGGCGAGGAGCCGCTGTCACCGCCGGCCGCAGATGATCAGCGAACGGACTGACCTCCGGAGGGGGGACTTCCGTGGGTGTGCGCTACGGCATCCGCCGCAGCGCACAACATTGACGGTTGGCAGCACACCACTCGCCCCAGCCGTCAGTCCTGCGCAAGCCGGTATGAGGGACCACGGTGCCCCGCGAGATCGATCCCGGGAGTGTCGGCAAGATCTGCGCAGTGCCCTTCGACGGCTGCGCATTCCCCCAGTGACCTGGGCGTTTTCTGATTGTGCAGGTTGCTCGGCAGTCAGCCGGCTTGGCTGTCGGTGGTGTTGTGTACGTGGCTCGTGCGGTGCCTGGTCAGCGCTTGCCAGCGCCGCTCAAAGTCCTCGGTCTCTCCGGCGACGTAGTCCGCGGTGATGGGCCGCTTGTACTGTGCGGTGATTCCTCGGACTGCGCACTCCTGCGCAACGGCCTCGTGGGACGGCTGATCGACGTCGGCGCGCTGCGCGGCCCAGACGGTGTAGACGCGAAACTGCAGGAGGTAGCGGCGCAGGGTAGCGGGGTTGACCGGCTTGTCACCGCGTCCCAGCATGCCCCTGTCGGCGAGGTAGGCGGACAGCTCCTCGGCTTCTCGTGTTGAGGTCGGCGACGAGGTACCGCGGCTGGTCTGGTATTCGATCCATGCAAGGTAGTAGCGGTCGACCGTGCTCGGCACGCCCGGCGCGTCCGGGGAAGCCTGTCCGTCTGCCGACTGCTCGTCGATCGGGGCGTTCACACGTAGCGGGCTCTGGGCCGCGGCCGCCTGAGCTGGCACACGCAGGAGGTCCTGACGCGTCTCTTGGTCGACAAACTGGCCACGGGGATACGTCTGGCCGACCTCGGCGTCTCCGGGATCCGTGCCGAGATCGGGACGCTGCTCGTCGGTGTCTCGCTCATGGAAGGCGGTGATGAACTCCACCAGGTCCTCGCCGCTGATAGGTCTTCCGCGGTCGTTCGTGATGAAGTCCCGCTCGTACACGTAGGCGGCGAGCGCGTCGGGGGTGGGACGGAAGCCGTGGTCCTGCTGGAAGCTGCGCCAGGCGCTGTAGAAGTAGTCCCCCCAGGACTGGTCGGCGGCTGCCGTCTGCTGGACGTCCGTGAGCTGCTGTGCGGCACGGGCTGCGTACCGCATCTGGAGTGCCTGGAGCAGCGGCGCCAGTTGCTCCTCAGAGAGGGGTTCACCGGTACCGGTGGAGATGCTGTAGCGGTCCCGAAGCCATAGTGCCCACTGGGTTGGTGTGGGCTCGGCCTGAAACTGGGCGAGGAAGTCCTCATACGGCCCGGCGTACCGGTCCGCGTACTGCTGAGGGTCCGACGCACGGGGCGTCGGGATCGGCTGTCGGGCGTTCGTTCGTGAGTCTGCCCCCGGCGTGGCTTCGTGCGGCTCCGCTTGACCGCGCCCGGTGAGTGCTGGCGCTTCGTACGGCAACTCGATGCGCTGGCCGGGCTGGGTGGGGCCTGCTTCCACGCCCAGTTCAGCAGGGGCCTCGATGCCAGCGGCAGCGAGGCCGGCGGCTGCGGTGTCACGGAGGCGGATTCCGTATCTGGCCAGCCGGAGCGGCATCAGGGACTCCACCGGGGCCTTGCGGCGCCAGGCGCGCCCGAAACGTGACCGAAGGCGGGCCTGGTAGACGAGTCGATCCTGCTCCAGCTTGATGACCTGGTCGTAGGAGCGCAGCTCCCACAGCTTCATCCGGCGCCACAGGAGGAACGTGGGGACCGGCGAGAGCAGCCACCGGGTGAGGCGGACCCCCTCCATGTGCTTGTCCGCCGTGATGTCCGCGATCCGGCCGATCGCGTGGCGGGCGGCCTCGACGGCGACCACGAACAGGATCGGGATCACCGCGTGCATGCCGACGCCCAGCGGGTCCGGCCAGGCCGCCGCGCCGTTGAAGGCGATTGTCGCGACGGTCAGCAGCCAGGCCGTCTGCCGCAGCAGCGGGAAGGGGATGCGGATCCAGGTCAGCAGCAGGTCCAGGGCGAGCAGGACGCAGATGCCCGCGTCGATGCCGATCGGGAAGACGTAGGCGAAGTTCCCGAAGCCCTTCTTGATGGCCAGCTCTCGGACGGCCGCGTACGAGCCGGCGAAGCCGATGCCGGCGATGGTCATCGCGCCGGTCACGACCACACCGATGAGGATTCGTTGTGCTCGGGTGAGTCCCTGCTTCTCGCCGTTGCCCGCGGTCGCCACGATGCTGCTACGCCCCCTGTGTCCCGTCTGGCGCTTCACTGTGCGAAAGACTCACACTCCCATGTCCGGGGTGGGGTTGGCTCGCCCCGGCCCAGATACCTGGACAATCGGAAGTGAATGGTGCTGCGATCTTCCCACTACATCTCGCTGCACTAAATGATTTTCCGTTTGCGGGCCGACCGTTCCGACGCCGGCCAGGGACAGACCGATCAGTTCGCGGGCGAGGCGCCGCCGCGACGCCCGGTAGGCGGCGAGCGCTGGGGGCTGCGCTACGCGCTGACCTTCAGCCACTCGCCCTGGGGGCCACGTCGACGTCATTTGGAGCAACCGAGGTGCCTCGAAGCCTCGAAGCGGCCTCGGTCTGTGAACACCGCCTCCTGTGAAAGCGGCCCGAAATGGCCCCCCTTGGCCCTTCCAGCTCGTCACTCGTGCAGCCATTTCGGGCCTTCGCTAGAAAGGTTTCATGAATTGGCGCCCGCGGGACGTGCCTTGGTGAAGCCCAAAGAGCACGCAGCCGACAGGCTGTGGGTTGCATCCCGGTTGCCTCGCCTGGGCAGCGTCCCGTCGCGGTGGGAGGCGTATCTCGTCTGACCGGGGATGTTAGCGGATTCCAGATGTCTCCCCGTCCGGTGTGTCGATGCCGGGCGGCTTGTGTGTGTGTGGGGGGGGGCGGGCCCGGGTCCGTCTCGGGTGTACGACCCCCCAGGGACTACCAGGTGAAGGTCTGTTCTTCCGGGGTGACGTGGAGGGTGAACTGGGTCAGTGGCGGCTGGCCATCCGCCTGCCAACGGGTGAGCTGTTCCTCGGCTCGGTCCCAAAGATGCTCCGGGCCCGCCTGGCGGACGATCCACCGGTCGCCATCTGCGTAGAGCGCGGCCCAGGACCCGGTGCTGACGTCGACCAAGACCTCCTCGGTGCGTCCGTCGTTATCAATGGTCAGACGCTGTGCGTTGGGGATGGCGGCCTGAATGACGAAGCGGGATGTCCAGTCGATCAAGGGGTTGAACGCGAGAGGGGCTTTGCGCTCGTCCCCTTCCGACAGGTCGGGAAGGAGGCCGAGCGGGGGCGGCAGTTGAGGGCGGCCAAGCATGAAGCTGATGTCGCCACCAAGCAGGGGCCCTGACGCCGTGCCGTCCTCGCCGACAGTCAACCGTGCCAGCTCCGAGGCATTGAGCCAGCCGCCGACGCAGACCAGGATCAGGCCGCCAGGCCGTGTCTGCTCGATCCAGGCCTGAGGAACGCTACGCACGCCGCAGGTTGCAATCACCCTGTCGTACGGCGCCCGCGGCACGTAGCCGAGCAGACCGTCACCCCGCACGAGCCCGGGATACATCTCCTGCCGGCCGAGGGCTGCCTGAGCCCGTGCGGCCACCTCATCGTCGTACTCGATCGAGGTGACGTGCTCCTCGCCCAGACGCGCGCAGAGGAGGGCCGTGGAGTAGCCGGTGCCGGTACCGATCTCCAGCACATTCATCCCCGGCTCGACGAGGAGGTCCTCCAGCATGCGCAGCACGAGGGAGGGCAACGTGCTGGAGCTGGTCGGCTCGCGCATGATCTCGCCGCGGATGTCGGTGGCTGTGATGGTGCCGGCGATCTGCGTCACCAGGGACTCGTCGGCGTAGCAGCCCTCAAGCCACTCCGGCCAGCCTTCTACAACAGGGCCCCAGGCGGGGGGCTGCGAGTTGGGCATCGGGCGGAAGAACCCGCCGTGGAGGAACTCGTGGCGGTGCACTGCCGCGGCGGCGTTCCTCCACGGCTGTGTGCGCAGGGCCCCCTTGGCGTAAAGGGTGTTGAGGAGTAGCCGGTGGAGCTCTTCCGGGTCTTTCACGATTTCCTCTCCAGGAGGTCGGCCATGGCCGCACGCATCGGCAGGCCGGTTTCGGGCTCCAGCCAATACCACTGGCCGGATGGGTTGCATTCCAGGAACCACCATCGCCCGCCGGTGTCCACGGCGAAGTCAAATGCTCCGAAGAGGAGCTGGAAGTGGTCCAGGTACTCGTAGAGCGCTGGCTCGATCCCCGACGGCGGCGAGACGGGGGTGTAGCGCAGGCGGCTGTAGTCGGTGCGCCAGTCGAGGAGGTCGGAGTCGATCCGGACGCAGAAGATCTGCCGTCCGATGACGGTCACACGGACGTCCGCGGTCTTCTCGACCCGCTGCTGGAACAGGTGCGCGGTGCCGCCCACGCTGTCGTCGATGTCCTCGGCGGTGACCTCGGCGACCTTGACGACCTGGGAGGCGCCGTCGACAAGGTAGACGGGGTTGGACAGCGGCTTGTAGATGACCGGACCATTGCGCTTGATGAAGGTTCGGGCGGCGTCCGGTTTGGATGTGATGAGTGTGGGCGGCACCAGGAAGCCGGACCGGGCGGCCACGGCGAGCCCGGACGGTTTGAACTCCGCGTCTCCGGTGTAGTGCGGGTGGTTGACGTACCGGCAGTGGGGAAGCGAGGCGATCACGCCTCCGAGGCCGTATCGGGCCTGGGTGACGGCGAACCGCGCATCTTGCTCGGAGAGGTGCGGGAAGGCGAAGCCGGTCGGCCGACGGTAGTAGAGGGAGCGGACGGCGGCCAGATCGACGGAACGCGACGGCGTGTCGAGTCGGCCGGCGATGCCGTCCTGGGTGATCTGTGCCTCCACCGACAGTGATGCCGGGAAGTCCCCGGAGTCGAATCGCACGACCGGGACGCCACGGTCGTGCAGTTCACGGATCACCACGTCGGCGGTGGGGTCGTACAAGCCGGTGACGACCAGCACCGGATGCGGGTTGGTCACTGGTCGCTGTCGCTTCCGGTGTCGGCGTCCGTTTGCCCTTGGCCCTGCCCGTCCGGGCTGGTCCCTGTGGTCGGGCTCGTGCCGGTGCTGGTGTTGTGCTTGCCCATGTCCAGGACCTGGCACAACTCGTTGAAGAAGACGGCGGTCTGGGTGTCGGGATCCAGAGCGGCTGAGGTGTAGCCGGGCGCCATCGTGGGGTACGGCGCCATGCGGTTGATCCCCCACGGACGTGGAGTGAAGGCCCCGGTCGATATGGCGGGCCCGGTGGGGAGACGATCAGAGTGAGCGAACATTGCACTCCTTGAAGTGGACGGTCGGATCGCCGGGTGAGCGGTCCGCTGTGCGTGTGTCAGGCGGTGACGCGGCGGTGGCGTTCGACGTCGGTGACCGTGCGGCGCTGCTCGTCGAGCTCGCTCTGGGCGGCCCGGCTGTAGTGGACGACGAGCGGCGTACCGAGCAGGTCGTGTGCGAGCGTGCTGGTCTGGAAGTCCCTTAGGCCTTCGGCGAGGTCCCGTGGGAGAGGCAGGGACGATCGGTCGGCGTAGGCGTCACCCAGGCATGGGGGTGGCGGGGCCAGCTTCTTGTCGAGGCCGTGGGCGATGGAGGCCAGCGCGGCGGCGGTCAGCAGGTAGGGGTTGGCGTCGGCGCCGCCCAGCCGGATCTCCAGGTGCGTGCCCTGCCCGTGGCCAGCCGTGCGTATTGCACAGCCGCGGTTGTCGGGGCCCCAGCTCATGAAGTAGGGGGCGAACGAGTGCCGGGTGGCGTACCGCTTGTACGAGTTGGTGGTCGGCGCATACAGCGGTGCCAGGCGCGGCATCGCGTCGATGAGTCCGGCGATGCTGTGCCCCATGGCCTCGGGCGGCACGTCCCGGTGGGAGTTGGTCGCGAAGGCCGGTCGGCCGTCCCCCCACAGGGACAGGTGCAGGTGCAGGCCGCTGCCGACACCGGTTTCCGGAGCGGCCATGAAGGAGGCGGTCATGCCGTGCTGCTGGGCGACGTGGCGCAGCGCGTGCCGGTAGACCGTGTAGTTGTCGCAGGCCTCCAGGGGCGACGCGCTGGTGTAGGGGAAGGTTACCTCGAACTGTCCGGGAGCGCCCTCGGGTTTCACTGCCTCGATGGGCACGCCGGCGTCCGGCAGGACCGTCTCCAGGTGGCCGAGGAACGTTGCGATCTGCGGTGGGAGATCGAAGTCGTAGTCGATGTTGCGGCTGACGGCCGGCTCGGAGCCTTGGTAGAGGGCGAACTCGCTCTCCAGGCCGATCTTCACCTGGTAGCCGAGCTTGGAGAGTCTCTCCAGCTCACGGCGCAGTATCTGGCGGGGCGCGACCTCGATGGACGCGCCATCGGCGTCGACGGCGTCGCAGTGGACCAGGGCGAGCCCGGACATGTAGGGCAGCACCCGCAGTGAGAGCCAGTCCGCATCGACGCCCATGTCCTGGAAGCCATCGTCCCAGCCGGTCAGGTCGAATCCGGTGAGCGGGTCCATGTCGGCGTTGGTGGCCAGGATGTAGGCGCAGGCCTCCGCCACACGATTGCCGCCGGTGTCGCCGAGCCGTTCGAGAAGGGCGAGGCTGCTGAGCCGCTTGCCCTTGAGGTGTCCGCGCATGTCGGGGATGGCCGCCATCACCGTGCGGATGGTGCCGTGGCGCATGGGGTCCTTCAGCGCGTCCAGGTCGACGCGTCCGGTGAGATCTTCGGGAAAAAGTTCGGTAGTCATCGCAGGTCAGAAACTTTCGTGCTCGGTCAGCAAGGCTTCGCCGGGCTGGGCAGTGCGGGCGGCGGTGAGCTGGTAGGACTTCTTGCCGCGGGTCACCCAGGTCCCCCAGGCCAGCAGCAGGGCGGCCAGCATGGTCACCCCGGCGTAGTTGAAGGTGGTGGTGGTGATCGGGGTGGACTGCGGCAGGCAGAACACGACGGTGATCACGACGACGTAGGTGACGGCGACGACGGCGATCGGCCGGCGCCAGCGGCCCAGGCTCCACGGCCCCGGCTGGTAGTGGCGGCCCTTCTTCAGGGCGAGGTAGACCGGGATCCCGTACGCGGGGATCATGCCGACGGCGTTGATCGCAGTGATCGCCCCGTAGGCGGCCGGGGACCACAGCGCGGGCAGAGCCAGCGCGAACGGCACCACGACGGCGAACCAGACCGCCCGGGTCGGTGTCTTGGTCCGCGAGTTGACCAGCCGCCAGCTCTGCCATCCCGGCAGGGCGCGGCTGCGGGAGAACGCGTAGACCATGCGGCTGCACGCGGCGACCTCGGCGTTGCCGCAGAACAGCATGGCCACGATCACGACCAGGAGCAGCGCCTTGGCGCCCGAGGCGCCCAGCACGTCGAGGAAGATCTGCGCGGGCGGGACCCCGGTCGGCGTGTTCTGCGTGGCCGTGTAGTCCTGGATCGCGAACAGCATGCCGGCGAGGAGGACGAACCCGGCCACCCACGACACCCAGATGGAGCGGACGATGCCCTTCGGGGCAGACATCTGGGCGTTGGTGGTCTCCTCGGCGACGTGAGCGGAGGCGTCGTAGCCGCAGAACGTGTATCCAGCCACCAGGGCGCCGACCAGCACGACGTAGAGCGGGCTGGAGAAGCCTGTGTCGTTGTGGAAATGCGTGAACACGAAGGACACGCTCTGGTGCTTGGCCGGGGCGAAGGTGAGGGCGCCGACGATGACGGCGACTCCACCGAGCTGCCACCACACGGAGATCGCGTTCAATACGGTGACGAGACGGACGCCTGCGGAGTTGAGCAGCCCGTGCACCAGGAGGATGACGCCGAACAGCAGCATGGTGGTGCCGGGCGTGGGGGTGACACCCCACTGCATCTGCGCGAACGCTCCCGTGAAGGCCGCCGCGCCGTAGTCGATGCCAGCGATCGCCCCCAGCAGGCCCAGCAGGTTCAGCCAGCCGGCCATCCAACCCCAGCGCGCCCCGCCGAGCTTCTCGGCCATGAAGTAGGGGCCGCCCGAGGTCGGGTAAGCGGAGACGACGTCGGCGAGGGACAGGCCCACCAGCAGAGTGAAGAAGCCGATACCGACCCAGGTGCCGAGCATGACCACGGGACCGCCGTGACTCATGCCGAACCCGAACAGGCTCATGCCGCCGGCCAGGATGCAGATCACCGCGAGGCTGATCGCGAAGTTCCCGAAGACGCCTATCCGGCGGTTCAGCTCGGGTTTGATCCCGAGCTCGGCCAGGACGTCGTCATCGGTGGGCAGAGTGCTGGTTCTTCTGTGAGACACCAGAGATCCACTTTCGAGGGTAGGAGGAAAGGACAGATAGGAGGCGTTGATCGCCAGTGGGGGCTGCGTTCAGGTAGAGGACTTGGAGGGCCAGCGGCGCAGCGTGGAGGCGCGGGTCATGAGGAACTCGTCTCGCCAGTCCTTGGAGCGGCCCAGGATCTTGTTGACGTCCTCCCAGGGCTGGGCAACGACGTAGGGGCCCATGGCCCGCAGCACATCGGCAGCCATTCGGGTTTCGCCGTTCGCGACCAGGGCGTGGGCGAGGTGGCTGAGGTCGGCCATGGACACCCACGGGTAATCGGCGGGCGGGATCTCGGCGAACCACTTGCTGTAGGCGTTGGTGGCGTGGAGTCCGGCGTTCGCCGTCTGCCAGAACCGCAGTGAGCCCGTCGCGCGGTTCTCCCCGTGCTCTTTGCGGTACTTGTCCACCAAGGCGTACACGGGCAGGAGCCACAGGTCCGGGCCGGGCGGCTCCGAGAGCACCATCCAGCAGGAGAAGTCCATCGCGGCCCCGGTACCTCTATGCGTCTGGAAGTACTGGCGCATGCGGTGGTAGCCCTCGCGGTTACCCGGGTGGCGGGCGTTGATCTCCCACAGAAGGGGCCAGGGACCGCGGTGATACATCCCGTGATCGCCACCGTCAGCCGCTGAGGGCAGCGCGTCCCACGGGATCGGGCGGCTCTGTGCGTGCGGGTCAAAGTAGTCGGCGCGGTACGGAAGTTGCGTGAGCTGGAGTCGGTCGACCCACGGCACCGGACACGCCGGTAACAGTTCGCTGGCCCTATTGCACGCCTGCACGGCCCACTGGGCAGCGCGCTCCACCACGTCTCTGTTCTTGCCCCTGCGGTGGGCGTTGAGCGCGGCTCGAGACAGCACCCGCGCCCACATCATCGCCGCGTCTGGGTCGCTCGGCTCATCGTCCAGCCACGTCTTGAAGACACCCGGCTCGGTGGCGCCGGCGGCCAGCAGCTGGCTGCGGCACGTCCGCAGCCCCCAGTTGCGGCCGGTCATTCTGAGTAGCTCTCGCGCGGCGTGGTAGCGCCCCAGTTGAAGGTCCTGTAAGGCATTACGCAGGTCAGCATCTGCACCAACCGGGCTGACGATCAGATGCATGTCATCGGGGGTGCCGTGGGCATCGAGGTGTGTGAACACGGCACCGGTCGCTAAGGAATCAGGCATGGGGAAGCCTTGAGATTGGAGGTGGGCGTAGGGATTTGCGGGATCTCGGGTCGAGGCTTTCGGGGCTTGGGTCGAGAAGGTGTGATCAGGTTGCGGTGGTCTCCGTGGGCAGCGGGAGCGTGCACCAGGCGCGGGTGCCGTCTGCGGTGAATCCCCAGCTACCGCCCGCGGCCGCCGCCACAGCGTCGACCAGAAGCAGGCCGCGGCCGTTCTCGCTGCTGGCGGATGGACGCTGTACCGCGGGGGGCTGGGAGGGGGTGTAGTCGGCGACCTCGATGCGAAGTACGCCGAAGGCTGGCATCCAAGCCCGTACGCCGACGCTGTCCGACCTGCCGTGCAGGATAGCGTTCGCGCACATCTCGGAGACGATGAGAAGCACGGTGTCGATCAGGTCGTCCGGCACCCGGCAGTATCGGCACCAGGCCCGCGCGACCCGTCGTGCCTGCCTGACGCTCGCCGCAGCCGCCGGCATCGAGATGTCGAAACCGTCCGTCACGGGATATCGGATCGGTACCAGAGGGGGCGCCTCCAGCAGGCTTGTCGATCCGGCAGGCTTTGGGGGCATGAGGGAAACTCCCTGGTCGCGTCCGAACACTCTCAGCGAGGGCGTTACGAGCGTGGCAACACGGCGCGGACGGATCTACCCCCAAACTGCCCTCGGACTTGGACGGAATGATTTCTTCCTCCCTCGGAACGTCCTCGGGTTTCCCTCGGAATCGCTAAAGGCCGCCTGTAGAGGGCAACTTGATGGGGCAGCGTTCTACCGTCGGTGTGTGACGTGGGAGCCGGACCAAGTGGGAGGCGTCGTTATGTTGTTCTTCCGGCAGATCTGCGAGAAGCGTGGCATCCGACACCCCGACGACTTCCTCCGGGCGTACCGGGCAGCCGCTTCTCAGGTAGGCGGCCCGCAGGCGGACGAACCAGCCCCGAAAACCATCGAGGGCTGGCTCTACCACGAACGCAAGCCTCAACGGTCGTTCCGTGCCGTACTCGTCGAGATGCTGGGCTACAGCATCGAAGACCTGTGGTCGGAGGCTCCGGACGGCGGCGAACCCAAATTTGTGCCGGTGACCAGCACGTCAATGACGGATGTCCGCGCCGAGCCAGGCGCGGACCTGAGCGATATGAAAAGGACGGGCGCAATGGCTGTGCTACGCGCGAAGCAGTTTCTCATGGGGCAGGACCGCGGCCGGGTGGGCGAAGACACGCTGGGTCTACTCGACGACGAGGTGCACCGCCTGATCACCGAGTACCCACGACAGCCGCTGTCGACGATCTGGCCCGATCTGCTGGAGGCCCACGACCAGGTGTTCCGGCTCCTGGACGGCGGCCGTGTACGCCCCTCGCAGCTGCGGGACTTGTACGCGAAGGCCGCCATGCTCTCCTTCCTCGTGGCCAAGGGCTTCAACGACATGGAAGACCCCAACCAGGCCACCACGATGACCCGAGTCGCTGCGGCGTGCGCCCGCGACGCAGAACACGACGGGCTTATCGCTCTCACCCTCGGGCTCAAGAGCCTCATCGCCTACTGGGCGGACCGGCCCGAGGACGCCTACCACTTCGCGAGCCAGGGCGAGGAGACCGCATCGGACGAGCGCGGCACCGTTGGCCTGTGGCTGCTCGGCCTCAAGGCGCGCGCAGCGGCGGTGCTTGGTGACGAGGAGACCGTGCGCGCCGCCAACGGTCTGGCGTACGTCCGGCGCGACCACGTCACCCCGGACGACCTGGATGCGCTCGGCGGCCTGTTCACCTATGCCCCCGAGAAACAGCTGTACTACACGGTGGAGGCGGGAGCCCTCCTCGGCCAAGGCAACACGGACCTGGCCGCCGAAGCGGAGCAGGCCGTACGAGGCTTTAGCGATCCGACAGACCCCAACTGGGCGTTCGGTGATCTCGCCGGAGCTCAGTGCAATCTGTCACTCATTCGCCTGCATGCCGGCGACGTGGATGGCGCTGCAGAAGCGATTCGGCCCGTCCTCGCACTGCCTGCGTCGCACCGCAACAACGGCATCGTCGTCAGCGCGCAGAGGGTGCGAGCCGCCCTCATGCGGGGACCAGTCCGTACAGCCGTCACCGCGCGGGACCTGAGCGCGGAGATCGAGGCTTTCCCTGTCATCCGTCCGGCTCTGCCCCGCGGGTAGAGTCCGCGCATGCACCCGATTGATCGCACCAGCTCACGGCTCCGCCTGCGGGAACTCGCCCTCGATGACGTCGAGGCTGTGCTTGCCATCTATGGCAGCCCGGAGGCCACGGAGCACCTGAGCTTCGAGCCCCGCACCCGTGAGCAGGTCGGTCAGATCGTGGCCCGGTCAATCGCCGCGGCCGCCGCCGGCCCCCGCACCGAGTACGCGCTCGCTGTCGTCGAACGGGACACCGACCAGCTGATTGGGTTCGGTCGCCTGGCCCTCGACCCTCATCAACAGCGTGGCGCCACCATGGGGTTCGCGCTCCGCCCGGACGCATGGGGTGTGGGCTACGGACGGGAAACAGTGGGGCTGCTCCTGGCCGTAGCATTCGACGACCTCGGTCTTCACCGGGTGTGGGGGGCGCGGTCCCCCCTGAACGAGGCGTCGGCCAAGACGATGACTGCGGCGGGCATGATCAAGGAAGGAACAATTCGCGAGCATGTGTTGAAGGCCAACCAGTGGCGGGACTCCGTCGTCCACGCGATCCTTGACCGCGAGTGGCGCTTTCCCCTCTGACCGGCCGCGACCTTAGCCGTCGTCGACTGGCCGTCGGTGAACCCACTGACAGGCACCCGGTCGATCGTTTCCTCCTGTACAACCATGTGCGGCCGTTCGTAGACCGTATCCACAGTCGATTAATCGTCAATACCTGTGGGTCTGTTGTGTTCGTCGTGTCTTGATCAGGTGTCTCGGAGAAGTCGTGCGGCGGTCTGGGCGGGGGTCTCGTCCAGCGTGTAGATCGTCCGTTTCGCGACCAGTTGGATGCCGTGGTCGTCGAGCCAGTAGGCGAGGAAGTCGTGCCCGTCGATGATCCAGGATCGGCCCTTGCTCACCGTGCAGCGCTGCCGTAGGACGTGCAGTGAGGTCTCACGGTTAGGAGAGGGCAGGAGCCTGATGACGTCGGGGCAGCAGCTCAGTGCAGTGCGGACCGCGGCCAGCTGTTGGTCATCGGTGTAGCTGGTATGGCCTGCGCCCAGCGCGATGACGGCTCCGGGGTTGTCGGCGACAGCACGGGCCACGGCGTGTGCTCGGGCTGGTTCCCACTCGGCTTCGGCCGCAAGGCGTCCGACGGCGGCTATGCGCTCGCGGAGTGTGGCGATGCTCCATCCCACCTCCGCGTAGTACCCGTCCGCAACGGCGTCCAGATCGACGAACGGTCTCTGCGTCCTTGCCGCGAGGCCATGGCTGCCCTGAAGCAGTGGCGCCTGCTGCGGAAGCTCCGGCGCAGCACGACCCGTATCACCGACACCGAGAAGGCCGTACTGGTCCTCCACCTCGCCACTGCTCGCTGAGCTCAGCCAGCAGCATTCACCAGGGTCATCAGTTCGGCCTCGGTGGTCCCGGTTGGCAGACGCACGTCGAAGGTGTAGCCCTCATCGCAGAACACCAGGTCAAGGTGCATGGGTGTCAGCCTACGGAAGGCGATCGCCAACCAGATCGCATCCTCTTCCCAAACGTCCATGTACAGGCAGGTACCGTCCTCGTGCAGATACGCCTCACCCGGGCCGTTCTCCGTTTCGAACCCCCAGATGAGACTGAGTACTTCACTACGGTGCGACGAATCGATCTCGACCTCAGCCCACCGAGCACGGATCGCCTCTGTCAGCGCATCCCGATCGACGTGCCATCCGCCCGCATCACCCTCGACCACCGCCAAGAACGTCATAGCCAGGGTCTATCAGATGCCCATGACACAGCGCTGATCAGCAGTTGCCTGAAGTTGGAATGGGCTCATTGTGTGGCCTACTCAGTCATCATTCCGTAGCTTTCCGCTCGGTCTCGCTGAGAGGCGGGCCTGCCAGAGGAGGCTTCTTCGGGCCGAACAGCATTGGGACGAGCATGTCCGACGAGAACAGCCGCGTGGGGGGCTGTTCCATGCTCATTACGTCCAGGAGGGCGCTCAGCGCGCGGGGGTTTGTGGCGCCGGTCTCCACAGCGCGGTCGACGAACCAGGCAAGAAAGCGATCCAGGGCCCTGGGCGGAGTGTCGGTGGCATCGGGGTAGAAGGCATCCTGCCCGACGGCCAGATCCCACGCGGCGCCGACGGGGCGTGCGGCAGCACCCTGCAGACGCTGGGCGGTTCCGGGCGCGGTGAGTGATGTGGTGTGCAGGATGCCGCGGACGGCAAGGGCGCACTGGGCGGCGACGGTGAGTCCGTGCCCGTACACGGGGTTGTAGCCTGCGATGGCGTCGCCGAGGACAACGAAGCCGTCGGGCCACTGCTTGGCTTTCTCGTAGTAGCGGCGCTGGTTGGCGGTGGCGCGGGTGGTGGCGACGTCTCCGAGGGGTTCGGCGTTCTTGAGGAGTTCACCGATGATGGGGTCGCCGAGTCCAAGCGCGTAGTCGACGAAGGCGTCGGGGTCACTGGTGGGCTCGCCGCCGCGGGTGCCACCGAGGGTGACGATCCACTGGCCGTCCTCGATGGGCAGGATTATGCCGCCCCGGCCCGGGCTCTTGGCGGGGTTGGCTTGGACGTTGATAAGAGGGAAGAGGGAGTCGCCGATGCCCTTGGGGGCGCGAAAAAGGCGGGTGGCGTAGGCGAGGCCGGCGTCGACTTTCCGTTCGGTGACTTTGGCCAGTCCGAGGCCTTCGAGCCACTGGGGCGCGCGGGACCCACGACCGGACGCGTCGACGACCAGGTCCGCGGCCAGCGTGAGGTCGCCATCATCGCGGCGCAGCCTGACACCGGTAATGCGGTTGGCGTCGCCCTCCAGACCCAGCGCCGAAGTGCCCTGGTGCACGGTGACATGCTCGCCCGCCAGGACGCGATCGCGCAGTGCCGCGTCCAGCAGATTGCGGGAACAGACGAGGTTGCGGTGATGTGTGGACAGGAAGCGCCGGAACCACACTTCATTGGGTGCGCGGGAGACCATCTCGCCCATGATGTGGACCAGGCGTCCACCCCGGGCGACGACATCGTCGATAACGCCGGGTAGAAGCTCGTCGAAGGCCGCCACGCCCCCACTCCACACCAGATGTGCGTGCCGTGCTTGAGGAACGCCACGGCGGCCCGTGGGCCCGTCCGGCAGGTGGTCGCGTTCGACGATGGTGACGTCGGCGAATCCCGTGAGCGCAGCAGCGGCGAACAGACCGGTCGCGCTGGCACCGATGACGACAGCGGTGGGCCGGCGAGTGGCGCTACGAGGCATGTCTGTTGACACTTTCTATGCTGGCCACCTGTTGGCGGATGCTGTCGACAAGGCGCTGCTGACGCAGGGCCTGCGAAATGTCATGTATGTGCGCGGTGAACTGCGTGCCGAGATGTGGATCAGTGCTCGGCTGAGAGGGCGCGCCGTCGCGGTGGGCGTCGAGAGCTATCCGAAGGGTGACGGCGCCGGCCAGTCCCTGGGCCTGTTCCTTGGTGGACGTGGCAGGCGCGGAGCCGCGCGCCGACTCATAGACGTGGCGGTCGAGGTACGGGACGAGCAGACGGAGGGTGTCGTGGATGCGCTGCTGGCGTTGCACCAGGCGGAGATCCAACGGCACCCACAGGCCAAGACGGGGCGGGGCCGTGGCGGGAGTGACGTCGCGTACGGCCCACCACAGTGGACGCAGTTGCCGGTACTCACGGCGGTCGCGGAGCCACTTCTGCGTGAACGGCCCGACCTGCGGAATGATGAATCCGACGGCCACAAGGATGGCTTCTAGGAGGGCGAAGGGCGGTGCGGCCTTGGTGCTGAGAACGTCCAGGTCGTGGCCGAACCAGCGGGCACCGATCGCCACCAGTTTCACCGCGTCGTACACGAGGCCGGAGACGAAGCCGAATTGCAGACACACGACCCCCGACTTCAGCCAGCGGTTTGCGACCTCGGGGTACCACTTCCAGAGCATGGGAACGGCGACCAGGGACGACACCATGTGGGCGGTGATGTACAGCAGAATATGCTCGCGCATCCAGGGCGTGCTCGCGTAGTAGGTGTCGAGGTCATAGATCCGCGGCACGGGCACGTGGGCCAGCAGGAACGTCACCCACAGTGCGGCGCAGGCGCCCGCGTAGATCCAATAGATCAGGCGCATGCGGCGTTGGCGCCGCGCGGACGGTTCCTCCCGCCACCTTATGATCATGGTCAGGCCGGTGGCGCAGGATGCGGTCAAAAATGAGTACGCCCACGGCGATGCGATGTTGGGAACGCCGGTCAGGTCGTTGAGGCGTTCGATGTTGACGGGGGTGATGACGACAAGGACAGCCGTGTCGAAGGCCAGTAGGAGTGTGGTGGCGCGGACATCGGGGTCACGCCAGGCCCGCACGAAGGTAGGGAACTTTAGGAATAGGGCGAGAGCCAGCAGGACAGTCGGGATGACGTAGGGGATTCGGAAGCCGCTCACAGAATGTGTCCGCCGCGGTTGAGGAGGGAGAGGTGGATGCGTCCCTCGACTGTGTCGGCGCTGACCGGGCCCTCCGCGTACGGGCCCGTCATCCAAGGGCGCACCGCACGGCCTAACAGCAAACCGAAGGTTTCGGCATCCACTTCGTGGTCGTCGGTGGATTCGGCCCTGGCTGCAACGGTGGGAAGGGCTTCACGAGGCATCCCGTCCATGGTGAGGATCTCCTCGACAGCCCCACGCACCCCGTCGGAGTGCTGCTCGGCGGTGAGTGTGCGGGCAGCCCCCGGCAGCCCAGCTATGTGGTGCCCCCGATCCTCCTGCTCCTCGTGCCACAACTCGTGGCCCAGGATGACCAGTTGCGCTTCGGGGGCAGTAGCTTCCTCCACCGCGATGAGAGACCGGTCCCCGAAGTCGAGACGCAGTCCTGACACCCCAAGATCCGGTGGGAAGCAGACGAACTTGAGGTCGATCCGGCGGCCGGCTTTGCGTATGCTCATCGCGCGGCAGAACCCCTCCATGATTTCCCGGGGCTCGGCCGGCCTCTGTAACGATCTGAGTGTTTCCCTCCCCATGTCGCTCAGCAGTGACTTCATCGCCCTGGTGCTCATCGCTCAGCCTCCCCCTCTTGGGGTACAGCCGACCGCAGGACTCCTTCAAGAATGCGCTCCAGCTGCGGACGAGACACGGAACCGTGGTGTCGTAGGTCCGCTGCCTTCACCCCGTATCGATCCATCAGAGCCGCCACGGGGTCGGGGGTAGAAGGTTCCAGTTGCTCCAGCACGGGAAGCAGCACGCGGTTGAGTGCCTCATCAGCCGGGGCAGTAAAGAAAGATTCGCCACCAACATCAAAGAACTTCGCCAAGTGGTGCAGCAGATCGACGTTGGGCGTTTTCTTGCCCTCGCAGACCGCGCGTGCCCAGACCTCGGAGATTCCCCGCAGCTTGGAGAGGATGGCGGCCAGCTCTGCCATCCGACCGTGGGTGCGCTCCAGGTACGCCGCAGCGACGACCTTGAGGCGGGCACTGACACGCTCGTTGACGGACCCCTCAGGCAGAGTGCCGCCGTCGAGCAGGAAACGCACAGTGCTCTCCGAGAGAGCCGACTGAGCTGCCAACTTCTGCGGGTCAAGGACGTCCGAAGGTTCCAAACCTTGTTCGTCGATGAGTACGTTCAGGCGCTCAAGCGTCTCCGCGAGTGACGTCCGTGACTCCAACCGTGTACTCCCTGTGGGGTGGCGCTCCGTCGTGCTCATGGCAGCCTACGCGCACCTGCCCAGACTTCTCAACGATCGTTATTGCGCCACGAACGGCCGTTAACTTTCCGGCCTCTTCTCCCGGAAAGGGCTGTCTTGGCGCCCTGTTGAGTCAGGCAAACCACTGCAAGCCGCACCACCGGAATACGATCGTTGCGTTTCTTGAAACCATTGTTGACACGGCGGGTTTGCACATAGCAGCATCAGCGAACATCGAATGCGGGCGGCCCGACTACAGGACGTGAACGTCACCGCCGGGCGCTGGTCTCGATGTGCCTACCACATGAACCCAGCAGGGCGGCGCTGTCCGGCGGTACCCGGGCGCAGAGATACACGGGCGCGCCGCACTCCACGGGCGCTTCGCCTCCACGGCCTTGCCGTGCGGGGCGGGGGACCACGCAGGACATGACGGGGCCTCACCGGCTCGCCACAACTCAATAGACCGGTGGCCGCTCTCCTGACTGCAAATCAGGGAACGGCCACCGTACGCGACTCGGAAGAGCCGCCGCACCACCAGTGATCGGATCCCACCAATTAGCTGGGGTGCTCAAGCAGGCGTGTGCTACCACGCCGGGCTCAGCATAGTGATTGCCCGGGGTCTGCGGGAGATCGTCAGCGTCCCCAGACCGCAGAGCCTCACTGCGCCGAGTGCTGGAGCTCCCCAATCCCACAGGGAGTCTGCTGTGCGTACTCTGCTTCGCCGGGCCTCAAGCCCGATCGGCCGCGCCACGCGCGTCCGCACCACCGCCGCGCCGGCGCCAACTGCGCTGCTGTGCCTGGACTGGCGTAACGCCATGCCCTGGGGCCAGCTGCGCCTTCCCCGGACATAACCGGCTGACGTTCAGGCCCGGTCTCCGGCCCCCAGAGTTCCCTCTGCGCGGCCGGAGTCTGCGCGGGCCCGCATCCAGCACGCCCTCGGATCCGCTCGACCCGGGCACGTCTGGCTGCCCAGCCCGTTTTCGCGACCGTGGCGCTGCCCGACCTTTCCCTATGCCTTCGGGTGCCGGAGCCCGTCGGGTGGCTCCGCCCGCTGGCCTTCGTCGGCATACCCACCCGCAGCAACTTGGCTTCTCGCCCCTGTGGGCTCCATGTCCATGTCCTGGGAGAACCCCCATGTCTCCAATAGCTCTTCCTGTTGTACGAGTTCGGGCCGCCCCAGCCAGGACCCCTTCTGCCCGTCAGGGCGGACCCGCGGTCGTATGGCTTCTGATCGTGGGCGCAAGCGCACTGCGCGCGGCCGGCTTCACCTACCCGTTTCTCTCCTACCGCCTTAGCGAACTGGGTTTTTCCACCCCGGCCGTCAGCGGCGTGCTCACCCTGTTCGGGATCGGCTGGCTCGTGGGCCAGATCTTGTGGGGTCGGCTGTCCGACGCCCTGGGCCGCCGGACCACTCTGATCGGCGCCATGGCCCTGGCCACGGTAGTTATGCCGCTGCTCGCGGAAACCGCCGCTCCGGTCGCCATCGGCATAGCGGTCGTCATCGCCGGGATGTGCTACGACGCGCCCCGGCCGGTGATCGCAGCGGTCGTGGCGGACGAGATCAGCGACGGGGGCCGGCGCGCGAGCATCACCGGCTGGCGGCACTTCGGCATCAACGTCGGCGCCGCAGTCACCGGCGCCGCCGGCGGCCTGCTCGCCGGCCGGGTCGGGTTGCCCTTCCTCTTCTGGGTCAACGCCCTGGCCGCCGCAGGCTTCGGCCTCGCCGTCTGGCTGGGGATGGGACCGGACCGGCCCCGCCCGGCAATGGTCTCGCCTGCCGGCGGCACCTACGGACCGGTGCTGCGTGACGGCCGGCTGTGGCTGCTGTGGCTGGCGTGCGTCCTCGCGCTGATCCCGGCGGCCGGCCTGTTCAGCATCCTGCCGCTGCTCATGACGAGTGGCGGGCTCCCGGCGTCCGCGTACGGCTGGACGCAGGTGGCCAGCGCGGCAGCCGTCCTGCTGCTGTCACTCCCCCTGAATGGATGGCTGGCCCGCAAGGCCGGGTCCTCTTCGATGGTGGGCCTCCTGGCCTTGAGTGCGCTGGTCCTGGGATCCGGCATCGGCTCCGCGGGCCTGGCCTCCTCCGCGTTCCAGTACGCCGCGGCGGCCGCCGCCTCGGTACCCGGCGAGATCGTGGCCTTCGTCGCCGCCTCCGCGATCCTCGACAAGATCGCCCCGCCCCACGCTCGCGGTCTGTACGCAGGCGTCTGGGGATCCACCCTGGCCACCGCCGTGATCTGCGCCCCGGTACTCGCCGGCTGGTCGCTCGCCCAGGGCGGGCCCGGCCTCGTCGCCCTCTCGACTTTCTCCTGCGGCGCCGCTGGCGCCCTCGTCTGCGTTCCGCTCGCCGTGCTCCTCCACCGGCACCACGCGCGCCAGGCCCCTGTCCGTGCCACAACAGCGAAAGGAACGACGTCCTCATGAGCTCGACCACCCGTTTCCTGCGCCGCACCGTGCCCGTCGGTCTCGGCGCCGCCCTGACCGTTGCCTCTCTCTCCACCACTCCGGCTGCCGCCGACTCCGGCTACTGGTTCAGCACCAACGGCGGCGCGTCCGGGAAGTGGACGACGGCCGGCAAGAAAGTCACCGCCTGCGACATCAAGGCCGACGGCTACATGGCGCTTGTCCAGATCCTCACGATCAACGGCAGCCTCGTCTACAGCCGGACTGACAAGGACGTGAACGGCAAGTGCACGACCTCGCACAAGGGCCTCTTCGAGGGCCCGTACGAGATCCGGGTCTGCACGGTGAAGACGGGCGGACGGCCCGTCAACTGCAGCGTCACGCACGAGTTCACCGTCTGAGAACGCCCGTGCCACGGCCGCTCAGGTGCTCGCACTTGCCCACCCGGGCATCGCAGCCGGCCCTTCCTCTCACGTGTCCTTCCACTTCCAGGAGCCGTTCTGTGCAGCCCGCGACCGTGTCCCTCCATGGGTTCCAGCGCCCCGTCACGTACGGCGCCGTGCTGCGGGTTCCCTACGTTGCCCCGCTGCTGACCAGCACACTCGTCGGCCGGCTGCCGTCGGGGATGGCACCGCTGGCCATCATTTTGGTGGGCGTGTCCGGCCACGGAAGCTTCGGGTCTGCGGGTGCGCTGGCCGCCGTCTACCTGCTGGCCAACGCGGCCGGAGGCCCGCTTTTGGGGCGGCTGGTCGACCGGCTCGGGCAGACCCGCGTGCTCACGGCAAGCGCGCTGGTCGCCGGCGTGGGCTTCGGCCTGGTCCTCGTCCAGGACCTGGCCGTCCCGGGTGTCATCGTCGCCGGACTCGGCCGCCCGCCGCTCGATGCGACCACCCGGTCCCTGTGGCCGTCGCTGATGCCCGACCGGGAACACGAGCGCGTCGCGCTTTCCCTGGATGCTTCAGCCCAGGAAGTCATCTACCTTGCCGGACCGCTCGCGGCAGCAGTCCTGGCCTGGGCCGTGTCGGCCCAGGCGGCGCTCCTCGCGACGGCCGCGATCGGCCTGGCGGGCACGCTCAGCGTGGTCGCCTTGCCGCCCTCACGTAGATGGACGCCGGCGCCGCGCACCGCGCACTGGCTCGGGCCGCTGGGCTCGGCCCGGCTGCGGCGGCTGTACGCGGCGATGGTGTGTGCCGGAGTCCCGATGGGCGGCGTCGTCCCGGTCGCGGTGCGCATGAGTGACCGCTTTGAGGCTCCGGGCCTGGCCGGGCTGCTGCCCGCCGTGCTGTCCGTCGGCGCCGTGATCGGCGGCATTGTCTACGGCGCCCGCTCGTGGCCCGGGCCTGTGTCCCGGCACCTGACGGTTCTGTGCGCGGTGTGGTCGGGGGGCTGGCTGCCGCTGCTGGCCGTCACCGGCCCGGCGGCGGCGGTGGCCGCCTGCCTCGTTCCGGGTATCGCCATGGCCCCCCTGCTGAGCGCGGCCTACCTGCTCACCGCCCGTCTCGCGCCCGAGGGGACGGCCACGGAAGCAAGTGCGCTGCTGGTGGCCGCGCTGGACGTCGGCTGCGCCGTAGGCACGGCGGCCGCCGTCGGGCCCCTCGGACCGCTGCTGCTTCCCGTCGGTGGTGCCGCCGCGCTTGTCCTGCTCGTCGTCGGCCCCAGCCATCGGCCGCCCCCGGCTCCCGCTGGCCGGCGCGGCAGATGTCTGCAAGCCCTCATGACCACTCTCTCCCCTACTTCTTTCCTCTTACGGAGGTTGCCGTCGATGGCTGTCACCGCCCGCACCGCCGCCACTGGTCACCCGCCCGCCTATCTCCCCGCGTTGCGCGCGGACGTCGTGCGGGGCCTGACCGGCGTTCCCAAGTCGCTCCCGCCGAAGTGGCTCTACGACGAGGCCGGCTCGCTGCTGTTCGAGCAGATCTCCCGGCTGCCCGAGTACGTCTACACGCGTCTTGAGACGGCTCTGATCACCCAGTTCAGCGCGGACATCGCCGCGGTCACCCGGGCGCGGAGCCTGGTCGAGCTGGGGAGCGGGGTTTCGGAGAAGGCCCATTCGCTGCTGGACGCGCTGTCCGAGACCGTCGCCGCCTACGTGCCCGTCGACATCAGTTCCGACGCGCTCGCCGCGGCCGTCCCGCTGGTCGTGGCCGCCTTTCCCAAGGTAGCCGTCCAGCCGCGTGTCGCCGACGTCACCGCTGCCCCGCTGGACCTGGACGGCGTGGACGGGCCCCGGCTGGTGATGCTGCTGGGCGGCACGATCGGCAACCTCCTGCCCGGCGAGCGCGCGGAATGCCTCCGCACGCTCGCCTCCCAGCTCGCCCCCGATGACCGGCTGCTGATCGGCGTGCACCTGGTCGCCGACCCCCGTGTGATCGTCCCGGCGTACAACGACTCTGCGGGCACGACCGCCGCCTTCAACGCCGGAATCCTCCACCGCATCAACCGGGAACTCCAAGCGGATTTCGACCCCGCTGCGTTCGAGCACGTCGCCTTCTGGGATCCGGACAACGAGTGGATCGAGATGCGGCTGCGCTCCCGGCGTGCCCAGACCGTGCGGCTGCGCGATCCGGGCATCGTGGTCCGCTTCGCCGCCGGCGAGGACCTGCTGACGGAGGTGTCCGCGAAGTTCCGTCCCGCAGGCGTCGCGGAGGAAGCGCACGCCGCCGGGCTGGAACTGCACATGTTCTGGAGCGACCCCGAAGCCTTGGTCGGTCTCGCCCTCATCGCCCCCGCGCTGCGCCACCCGGCCTCATGACCGGCACCGCACGCTGCCTTCCCGCCCGGACACCGATGATCGGGCAGTCCGGCAGCTGCCACGACCACCGCAGGCTGCTGGGAGAGGGCAGGGCGGCCGCCGCGCGGCGGGACGCCGTGACCGTCCACACCCTCGATGGCAGCGACGCCCTGGACTGGCTGGAGCAGCACTGGCCCGCGCTGTATGCGAGCGATCCGGGTGCGACACCGTTCGGCTCGCCGGGATGGCTGCTGGGCTGGGCCAGCCAACGGCCCGCGTCCGCAACCCTGTTCCTGCTCCTCGCGGCGAGCCGCTCTGCAGTCCACGGGGCGCTGGCGCTCCTGCGCGAGGACCACGACGGCGGTACGGCCGTGCGCGCGATGTCGCCGTACTGCGAGTACCTCACCGTGGTCGGGCCTGGCGCACAGCAGCATCACGTCGCCGACGCGCTGGCCCGCCAGCTCAACCGTCTCGCTCGGGCCGGTGCGGCCGTGACTCTGCCGAACCTGCCCGCGCAATCACCGCTGGCCCTGGCGCTGCGCGCTCAGCCGCGGTGGCGGCCCACCGCCGCCCGTACCGCCGCCGTGCCGCTACCGCTGGACTGGGCCGCGCTGCCGAAATCCGCCCGGCGTCAGCACACACGGCGCACGCAGACCCTCGCCGGCAGCACAGACGTCACCTACCGGCGGACCCGTACCGCTGCCGGTCTCCTCGAGGCTCTGCCGGCGCTTGAGTCCCTGCACGCCGCCCAGCACGAGACCGAAGCCGATCCCTCAACGACGGCTTCCTGGCGCACAGTTCTTCGCCGGTGTGCGGACAGTGCGTTCATCGCCGAGGCGCGAGCCAATGGCTCTGTCATGGCCTCGCAGCTGTGCCTCTACCGAGGCGGCCGCTGCTATTCCGTGCTGCCTGCGATGGATCCGGCCATGAGCGGGCTGGCTCCCGGTCACGCCCTGCTGCGGTGGCTTGCCACGCATCTCGCCGACGACGGCTTCACCTGCCTCGACCTCGGCCCCACCCGCGAAACACCAGGTCAGATCCACTACAAGGCCCAATACGGCCCCGTCTGGGACGTCAATCTCACGTTCACGGCGGGCGGCACCTTTGCCCCTCACCGGTAGGCCGGGCCCGCCTCGACCGCACTCGACGCACCCTCACCGGCGCCCACCCACGCATCGCTCACGAAGGACGGCACAGCATGACATCATCCGACAGCCCCGCAGCCCGCAACGCCTCGTCGACGCCGACCTCCACCCCCACCAGGCACCCTGCGGTGTCGAGTCCGCTCCTCGTCCTGGGAGCAGGGGCCCGGCCGTACCGCGAGTACTTCCTGCGAGGGCTCGCCGCCCGGCACCCGGTCGTGCTCGTCGCCGGCGAACTTCCGCACTGGGCCGGGCCTCTTGTGGCCGGCCACCTGGCGGCCGACCTGGCGGACCCCGAAGCCGCCCTCGCGGCCGTCAAGGAGTTCGCCGCACGGACGCCGGACCTAGCCGGGGTCTGCACCTACATGGAGCACCATGTTGTGCTCACCGCGCGCATCGCCGAGCAGTTCGGGCTGCCCGGCCCGGCCCCGGCGGCGATGGCGGCCTGCCGCGACAAGGCCGCCACCCGCCGCCTCCTCGCCGAGCACGACGTGCCCTCCGCCCAGTCCGTCCAGGCTGCCGACGAGGACGCGGCTGTCGAGCACGCCCTCCGCATCGGCTATCCCGTCGTGGTCAAACCAAGGGGTATGGCGGGCAGCGCCGGCGTCCTGCGTGCCGACAGTGACCTCGAGGTCCGTGCCGCCTTCTTGCACGCCGCACAGGAGACGGTCCTCGGGCTGGACGCCTACGCCGAGCCCGGCGTCCTGGTCGAGGAGTACCTGGACGGTGAGGAGATCAGCGCGGAGACCGTCGTCCTCGGCGACGACGTCCGCATCGTCGCCATCACCCGCAAACGCCTCGGCAACGAGCCGCGGTTCCAGGAGGTCGGCCATCTTCTCGACGGGGCCGATCCGCTGCTCGCCGACAGCGCGGTGACCGAAACGGTCACCCGCGCCGTCCGGGCACTGGGGATCGAGCGCGGTGTGCTGCACGTCGAGCTGCGCAGGACCGCACGCGGGCCCGCCGTCATCGAGGTCAACGGACGCCCGGCCGGCGACCTGATCCCGCTGCTGGTCCACCTGACCACCGGCGTCGACCTGACAGCGGCGGCCGCGGACCTCGCGACCGGTGCCGTGCCCGACCTCACCCCGACCCGGGCCCGCGCCGCCGCCGTCCGCTTCCTCCTCCCCGCGTTCTCCGGCCGCCTCGGCGCGATCAGCGTCCCCGCGGGCCTGCTCGACCAACCGTGGCTGGAGCGCCTGGTGTGGACCCGTGACATGGGCGATCAGGTCACCGCCCCGCCCCTGGCCACGATCGCCGACCGGATAGGCCACTGGGTGGTCACCGGCAACACCCCCCACGAGTGCGAGGAGCACCTCGCTGCGGTGCTCCTCCAGGTCTCCGCCCCAACCACCGGCGCCGCCGCGCACACCACCGCCTGCACCCGCTGATCCGTCGCATCCGGCCCCTTGTTCTGGAGTCCCGCCCATGACCAGCACCTCCGCGACCGCCGTGACTGACCCGCGGACCGATGCCGATGCAGCCACCGCGGCGATCATCGCCCCATACGACGACGACTGCCCCTATCCGCAGGCCTTCGCACGGCACGGCTGGCAGACCGTCGCCGTCCTCCCGCAGTCCCGACTGCGGCCGCTCGCCTACCAGGCCGCCCAGGTAAGCGCCGGCTACAGCGACACGCTCGTGCACCGCACGATGCGGCACACCGTCCAGGCCCTGCGGGCGATGGGGGTGTCGGCCGTCGTCGCGGGCAGCGCGGCGGGCATTGAGCTGGCCGAGCGGATCGCCTGGCACCTCGGCGTGCCCGGAGCCGACCCGGCTTCCTCACCGCTTCGCTTCGACCGCGGTCTCCAAACGGACCTCCTGGGCCGGTCGGGGATCCCGGTTCTGCGGGGCATCCGTACGGCGAGCCTGGCCGATGCCGTGGCCTGGGCGCGGCAACACCCCCTACCCGGCTATCTCCTCGGCCCGGCCGCCACCGGAAGCCCCATCGAACCGGTGCCCTGCACGAACAGCCTCCAGATCAGCGCAGCCTGGCCGGCCATGCGGCGCGCGGCCGCCGGGTACACGGGCAGCGCCCACCTGGTGCTGACCGAGCAGCACGCCCGCTGCCAGTACATGCTCAACAGCGCCACCCGCCCCGGCCCCGACGGGCGACCGGAACACATCATCACCGACATCTGGGCGGAAACACGCTTCGGTGACGGCCAGTTGGACCGCGCCGACCTGCTCACCGGCGACGGACTGCTCACCCGCACGCTGTCGCAGCAGGCGCGGCGAGCCCTCGATGTGCTCGGCGTGCGGTGCGGGCCGGCGACCACCCGGCTCACATACGGCGTCGACGACGGCGCCGCCGACGGCCCGCTGGTGATGTCCGTGCTCGGGGCGCCCGTCGCAACACCGGCCGACGACGTTCTGCAGGCGGCCACCGGCCGCGACCGCATCGACAACGTACTGAACACATGGATCCCCTCCCCCGCCCAGCCCGTTCCGGCCCCCGGTAAGCACGTCGTGCGGGTCCACCTGCGGCACGGCCACGCAATCACCCCGCGGACGCAGCGACTCCTGCGCGGCCTGCCGACCGCGGTCGCGGTGAACGAACACCACTCCTCTGGCACGCCGCTGGGGGCCGAAGTCGTGCTCAGCAGCAGCAATCCGCGGGCCGTCGAGCAGGACTACCGCGCCGTCCGGGCCCTGGACCAGCCATGACCGCGGCGATGTCCGCCCTTGAACCCCATCGCCCGAGAGGGAGCCTCGTGCTTGCGTCACCGCAGTCCTGGTCTGCCGCCCGACTTGCCTATGCCCTGGAGACCAGCAGCGCCGAACAGCGGGCGGCCCTGGGCCTGTATCTGCCCGTCGGCTATCCCACCCGCGAGTCGAACCTGGACGCCCTGCACCTGATGGCCCAGTCGGCCGACATCCTGGAGCTGGGCGTACCGGCACGCCCCGATGTCATGCGCCTGGACGGCCCCGTGATCCAGCGTGCCGCTGCTCAGGCGCTCGACAACGGCTTCCAGATGGACCAGTTGTTCGCGGCCGCCGTGGAACTCACCGCGTCCAGCACGGCGGCAGTGCTGGCCATGGCGTATTGGTCGTCGCTCGAAAGCTACGGTCCCCTCGCCTTTACGCGCCGGCTGGCGGCTGCCGGCGGTGGCGGAGTCCTCGTGCCCGATCTCCCGCCCGCCGCCGCCCCGGCCTGGCAGCGCATCGCCCGGGACGAGGGCCTGTACACCATCACCCTCGTTCCGCCGCACGCATCCACCGCTCAGCTGGCCGCGATCGGCGCCCAGACCCGAGGGATGGTCTACGCCCCCGCCACCCCGGGAAAAACCGGGACCCGGCGCCCGCTCAACCCCCTGCTGCCGCGCCTCGTCGGACGGCTGCGGACTGCCACCGGCCTGCCCGTCGCAGTTGGTGTCGGCATCAGCACGCCGGACCATGCAGCTAAGGCGAGCGCCTACGCGGACGCCGTGGTCGTGGGCTCCGCGGTCATCCGGTGCATGCAGGCCCAGCCCGACCGGCCCGCGCTGGCCGCGGCCGACGCGGCCCGCGACTTCGCCGCCGGCGTCCGACGCCCGTCCTCGCTCAGGGCCTGCCGGTCGCCCCGGCACGCCTGAGCCCCTCCTCACCCTCACCTGCTCCTTACGGAAGGCGACGACGACATGACACTGGACAGCGTCAGCACCGGCTCCCCGTACCAACGGCTCGACCCCACCGGGTCCGACATCCAGGGCGAGGCGGCTGCTTTAACTCAGTACGGTCCGGCCGCCCGGGTCCTGCTGCCCGGAGACATCCCCGCCTGGGCGGTGACCGGCCAGGACCTCGCGTGCCGGCTCCTTGCCCGCACGGACGACCTCTCCAAGGACGCCCGGCAGCACTGGCCCGCCTACAGCGAGATACCCGCCGACTGGACGCTGCGCGTGTGGACGGACGTCGTCAACGCTCTGACCGCGTACGGCAGCGACCACAGACGGCTGCGCCGTCCCCTCGCCCAGGCGTTCAGCTCGCGCCGGGTCCGCGCCCTCGTCCCCCATGTCAAGGCCCTCACTGAACACCTCCTCGACGACCTCCAGACGAACGGCCCCCACGAGGTGGTCGACCTGAAGGAGGCCTTCACCGGGCGTCTCCCGCTCATGGTCATCAACGAGCGGTTCCACGCGCCTGACCACCTCCGCGACACCTTCCGCGACGCGTGCGGCGACCTGTTCGCCACCAGCCTGTCCGCCGAGGAGATGGCCGCGGCCCGGCTACGGATCAACACCCTCATCACCGAGCTGATCACCTACAAGCGCACTCATCCCAGCGACGACCTCAGCACCGACCTGATCGCGGCACGCGACGTCGGTGAACTCAACGACCAGGAACTGAACGACAGCTTCCTGCTCGTCATCGGCGCCGCCCACGAGACCACCGTCAACGCGGTGAGTCATGGCGTTGTCTGCCTGATCACCCACCCCGACCAGCTCGCCCTCTCCGCAAGCGGACGGGTCCCCTGGGAGCGGGTCGTCGAGGAGACGCTCCGCCTTGAGGCCCCCGTCGCCAATGTCGTCGCGCGGTTCGCGGTGCGGACGATCACCGATGAGCCCACCGGCCTGACGTTCAAGGAGGGCGACGTCATCGTGATGAACTACGCCGCCACCGGACGCGACCGGGGCATCCACGGTGACACCGCCGACGTCTTCGACGTCACCCGCCCTACCGCCCACAAGCATCTGTCATTCGGCTATGGCGCCCACATGTGCGTCGGCGCCGAACTGGCCCGCATCGAGGCCCGAACCGCCCTGCGCCAGCTCTTCGCCCGGTTCCCCCACCTGCGCCTGGCGGTCGACCCCATGGACCTGACGCCGCTGTCCAGCTTCATCTCCAACGGCTACAAGAGCCTGCCCATCCGCTTGGGACCCAGCACCCGCTGACGGCACAGCCCGGCCAGCTGTACCGCCCGTCCCACCGAACACCCGGTCCCCCCGCAACCGCCCGAGCGCCTCACCGGCCGCGAGGGGCCGCCTCACGAAGAAGCCCCCTCGGACCGCTCGCCCGAGGCCACTACGCATAGGAGTTGTTGTGTCGCGTCAGTCAATCGCGCTGCGTCTCGCCGCCCCCCTTGCCGCCCTCACCCTCGTCCTCACCGCCTGCAGCGGCAACGACGGCGACACCAGCGCTGCGCAGCAGACCACCACGCGGGCCAAGACCTCGCCGTCCACGAGCACCTCCGCCGCCCTCACCGCCGGGGACAGTGCGTCCGGGAAGGTGACGGAGGACACCGGCACGATCACCTACGGCGTCTCCGCGCAGCAGCTCACCTTCGGCACCGAGGCACAGGCCAAGAAGGCCGTCCAGGACCCGGCCGACGCCAAGGGCAAGGTGCTCGCCATCGCCCACGTGCGCTACACGCACCAGGCCGGTCCCACACTGACCACCGCCACCAACGCCGACGACAGCACGACCGTGTGGGCCGACGGACAGCGCGGCGCTATCCTTCTCGGCTCGCCCACGGACGGTGCCGGCTGCGACGACCCGTACGACATCGCCCGGTGGACGACCGGCGAGTCGCACACGGTCTGCGAGTACTACCTGATCCCGGCCACCGCGAAGGTGGCGGAGGTGCACTGGGCGGGAGACGACGGCAAGCCCTACGTCTGGAGCTTCCCCGGCCCGGGCGCGTAACGCCCCACGCCAGGACGTTATTCGGCTCCACGGTCCCTACGGCCACGGGGCGCCGGAAGGACACCGCACACCCCGAGCCAGGAGAAGCCGGGAATGCCCGCCGCTCCCCCACGCGTCAGCCGGACCATCGCCCCGCACCCAACTCAACATCCCCCCGCAGATGCGCCCGAAGGAGAAGCACCGTCATGCCCAGTCCCTCAAGTCGTCCGCTGCGCACGCGCCGCCTCAGCGTGATCCCCATCGGTATCACCGCCGCGATCGTCCTGAGCGCGTGCAGTGCCGCCGGCACCCACCAGCCGGCCGTCGGCCCTTCGGCCACGGGGAGCACGGCCCCCGCGGCTCGGGGCGTGATCACACGTACCGCGGCCGAGGCGGTCATCGACCGCTACCAGGCCACGAACAACCGGGCGAACGCCCGGCGCAGCGCCGCACTGCTCGCCACGATCGAGACGGGAACGCTCTACGCCCAGGACGCGGCCGACTACAAGCTGTGGAACACCTGGAGCAAAGCAGAGCAGAAGGAGTACGCCTCGCCCTTCACGTATGTGGACCGGCACCTCTGGATTCCGCCTGCCAGCAGCGGGGTGACATGGTTCGCCGCTACGGTCACAGCCTCCACGACCCGGGCCAACGCTCTGATGATCTTCGACAAGGGAAGCGGCGGCACCTACAAAGCGGCCCTCACCCTGTTCAAAGGCAAGGGTGAGTCGATACCTGCGCTAACCGTCGACCGGCACGGGCTTGCCGTCGTCGCCGATCCCACGAAGGAGGTGGGCGGCATCGCCCCGGCCGGGCTCCACGCCGCCTACGAGGACTACTGGGAGACCGGCGGCAAGAAGGAGGGCAAACAGCTGGCGGCGTCCACGAAACCGGTCAAAGACGCCCTCCAGATCTACCGGACGGCCGAAAACAGGGGCACGGCCGACGGATACGCGACCAAGCGATTCTTCGCCAAATCCCCGGTGTCTACGAAGGTGTACGCCCTGCGGGCCGCCGACGGGTCCGTGCTCGCCGCCTTCAGTACCGCCCACACGCAGGAGTCGCTGGTCAAGGCGCAGTACCGCTGCAAGACAGCCGACATCATCCCCTCCAAGGAGCAGACCGCGGTCGGCGCAGGCCGCCGAGGGTTTCTGGTCACCGACACCTTCCTCGGTCAGGGACTGGCATCGCTGACCCCGCAAAGCGTCCGCATGACCAACGCCGATTGGCAATTCGTCAGTTCGCGGGCGGTCCAGTGCCCCAAGCCGGCATGACAGCGATCTTCAGTTCGAGCAACCGAGCCGTGCCGGAACACCGCTCCCGCGAACTGCCCCGCCGGGACCGCAGGCCCGCAACCCTGCACTGCCAGACCGAACGGAACACCGCATGACCGCCTCTCTCGCCCCGCCCCGCCACGGGCCACCTCACACGATCACCGGGACCGTCACGACCGCGCCCACCGTGCAACGGCACGCCGCCGCAGCCGAGTTCTCCGCGCATGTGTGGGACCGCCTCGTCGACACCGACTCCGGCCTCTACTCCAGCCACCGCTGGCTCCGGGCACTGGAGATGACGCACGGACCGCAGCCGGTTCTCGCGGCACGGGTCGGCCGCCTCACCGGCGTGCTCCCCACATGGACCGTGCGGGAAGACGACGCTGGCGGCCTGTTCGACATGCCCGCCATGACGCGCGGACTCATCGACGTTCCTGGCCGCCAGGTGCTGTGGCTGGGCACCCGCCGGTCCACGGCCGCAACGATCACCTGTGCCCGAGGCCCACAGCGGCCCCAGACCCTGACCGCGCTCCTCGAAGAGGCCCGCAAGGCCGCCGCCGACCAGCACCTTGCGTGCGCCGTGTGGCCGTACCTCAGCGGCGAGGAGGCACAGGAGGCGGCCGCCTGCCATCCGCTCGCGCAGGCCGTCCTGCACACCGCGGACGCGTCGATCGACGTGCCTGCCGACGGCATGACCGGGATGCTGGCCGCTGCCCGCAGCAAGGACCGCCGGAAGTGGCGGCGCGAACGCCAGGAGTTCGCCCGGTACGGCTCATTGGAGTGGACCGGTCTCACCCCCGACACCTGCACCCGCATCGCACCGCTACTGGCCGCGACACGGGACAAGCACGGGGCTCCGGGCGGCGCCCACCTGATGCACCGCATCCTGACCGCGCAGCACGCCGCCGGTGTCGCCGACCGCGCGGTGGTGGCGCTGGCGCGCCGCCGCGGCGAGGACACGGTGCGCGCCGCGGCCGTCTTCTACCAGCACCACAACCACAGCACCCTGTACGGGCGCTACTGGGGTGCCGGCAGTGCGGCGCCGCCCTACGCCTACTTCGAGCTGACCCTGTACTCGGCGTTGGATCATGCCGCCCGTATCGGCATGCGCCGCCTGCACCTGTCCGTTCCAGCAACCCCCGCCAAGCTGATGCGCGGAGCACGGGCCACTCCACTGGCCCTCGTCTACCTCCCCGCAGGCCCGGACGCCTCACTCGATCCCGGCCTCGTCCACCGGCACAACGGCCGAACCGCCCAGCCGTGGTCCTCAGCGCCGGGGTACGCCGACCGCAGCTGGGACCGATGGACGTCCCCTTCAGGAGCATGAGAAATGCTGTTCCTCGCCTACACCTTCGAGACCACTGAGCACGCGAACGCGCATCCGGAACAGTTCTGGACGTGGATGGGCGACCGGAATGCCTGGTTCTACCGCGGCCTGGACATAGTGCTGGCCACGAGCTGGCGGATCGTGCACCACGGCGACGGTCTCCTCATCCACCACGAGGTCACCTTCGGCAACGAAGCGGGGCTGGCCTGCTACCGAGCCGCCCTTGCAGCCCGCGGCCGCGACCGCGCCTGGGAGAAACGGCGCCGCGAGCAAGACCACTGGTACCGCATCGTCTCCCGGTCCGTGCAGACCTCCCCACCCGTACCCCTCGCTCTCCCTCGGCGCATGACCGTGAGCGGTGCTGCCTGCCGCGACGAGAGCCCGGCGGCCCGGCATCGGGCGGCGGCAGGCGGACCTGCGGTCGCCACCGAGGAGGCGTTCGGCACCGACGGCGCGCCTACCCCTTGGTTTCTCCGGGACCCGCCCACGGCAGGTGCTGAAGGCGGCCAGATCCTCTGGCACTCCGTGGACGCGCCGTCATCGGCCGCCCGGGCGAGCACACCGGCGCAGCCTGCGCCGCCCGACCGGCACATGGGGTGGCGGCCGCTGGTGTCGGTGGTGCTCGCCGCGGTCCTCGTGGGCTGCTCACTGACGGCCTGGGCGATCAGGTCCTTGCCGTGAGCGCCCATCATGCGCACGGGCCGCCGGCGATGACCGCGCTCGTCAAGGGGATCCCGTACTGCCGACCGGCAGATGCGGAACTGCACACCTCAGGGGGGTGATTGAAAGAGATCTGATCAGTCTGGGGCGGCTGAGGCTCTCGTCAGGAGCATCCCGGCCGCCCCGGCCGAAGGTCGGGTGCGTCACCACCTGACCCAAGCGGCCACCTGCCACCGCCGGTGATCGGGCGTCACCCCGCATCCCGGCGAAGCACTCCGGTTGTCAGCCGGAGCTGTCGTCACGCCGAGTCCCTGTGTGAGAGGGGCGTTCGGCGTCTCTACGAGTCGAGAACGAGTATGCAACACGTCCTTGGCCCCTGTCAGCCTGAATCCTCACGTGGAAAGAGAGCTGCCCAGCCCGCGTCCGGACGCCGAAAGCACTGGGTTCCGGACCCGGCGGAAACCATCGAGCACACCGAATCCCGCAGCACCGGTCCGCGCGCGTGGCTGCGGTCCCTGGAGAGGGCCGCAGCGGCCGGACTCATCCCAGGTTTCACCGGGACGACCCAGCGCATCGTCAACGTGCTCGCAGGGCGCATGGGCTATGATAGCGGGCACGCCCGCTACGTCCTGACGGACGTCATGGAACGCACCGGCCTGGGCCGGACCGCGGTCACCAACCACGTACGACTGCTCCGCGCCGGCGGCTGGCTCGCCTGGGCCGAACACGGGTCACGGCGCAACGCGCTGCGATCCCGCAGCCTGCCCGGCTACGCGAAGACCGCGACGGTGTACGCCGCGACGATCCCACCGCACTACGACACCCACGTGGGCAACACGGTGGCCGGCACCGGCTACCGGGCCCGGCTCATCACCGGCCAACGCACCGCACCACCTCGAGGAGCCGGCGCTGAAGCTCCTGTGGACAACACCTGCAGCGACCAGACGCGGAGGACCCCTTCCCTGTGGTGGGTTGAGAAAGAGGAAAAGGTACAGCTAATAGGTAGTGAAGAAGGTTCTACCGCGAGCGCGACAGCCGCCAAGTCCCCGCTCCGGAAACGGAAAAGACGCCGACTGACTGTGACCGGCTACAAGATCACCAGCGCCCGTATCGAACGGGCCCGCCAGATCGCAAAATCGGTACGTCCGCTCGTCAACTGGACACAACGCTCCACGCTCGACGAGTTGTCGTGGGTGCTGCTCGACCTCGTCGCCCGCAACTGGAACGAACCCCGCATCACACTGTGGCTCCACCACCTCGGCCGAGAAATCGGCGTACCCCGGTGGCGGCCACGGGCCCCGCACCGCGTCATCGCCGCCGCCCTACGCCGCAAGACACAGCAAGACGCACTCACAACCGTCCCCACCGACCTGAAGCACGAGGAACACCTCCCGCAGGTGCGCCCCAACACAGCCTTCCAACAAGCCACCGCCATCCTGCGCAAACCGCTCGCCGACCACGCACAACCCCCCGGTCCCACCGACGGTTCCGGAGAAGACAACGAAGCTCCGTTGACATCATGGGAGTTGGCACACCTGCGCGAAGCAGCAAGAACCGACCCGACGCTCGTCCTCGCATACGCCCACATCCGCGGACCAGCCGCCACCATCGCAACCTACGGCACCATCGCCCACACAATCCTCAACACCCCAGCCGCATACACCAGCTTCCGCAGGACGGCTGACTACACGGCGCAATCCCCAGCAGCCCTGTGAACCAGATGCGCTCAGGGCGACATCATCGGCCACAACTGCCGACTGTCCACGACGAATTTGATCAGGAAGCAGCCAATCCTGCTCAAGCTGTCCAGGTTCCCACGTACGCAAGAGGGGTTTGTGGTCATGGATCTGCGCGTGTGTGTTCGGCTGGCACCGCCCATCAGGCGGGTGCAGCAATCCACCGCGCCATGGCGTCGAACGCATTCAGTGCTCTCGGGTCGGTCGGACCGAAAAGGCGTTTACAGTCCTCACCGAGCGTCTCGTACTGGTCGGCTGCGCCACGAGAGTCACCAGATTTCCCCGTCAACTCCGCGAGGGTGAATCGGGCTTCGATAACGGCGGAGTCATACTCTCCTCTCTCGGCAAGCAGGCTTCGAATTCGCTGCTCCGCCTGGCGGATACGCTCGACGTAATCCGTGTTCACGTGCGGTGCGCCAACGGATCCGAGTTGTCCCTCGCCGTTCAAAAAATCGTCGGGGGTGTGCTCGACCTGCCGGATGAGACGAATCACTGCGCGTGCATGTTGCGGTCGCTGCGCGGGGACTTTGGCCAACAGGGACATGATCAATTGGCTCAGCTTATCTGGAATGCCTCCTCGGACATTGAGCGGGGGTGCGGGGTTGTGGCGCAGGTGCATGACACCGATCTCCATGATGTCGGTGCCACGACTGGTAAACGGCGGGTTGCCTGTCAGCATTTCATACATAACGCAGCCGAGGGAGTAGAGGTCGCTCAGGTGGTCGCCGGAGTTTCCCTGCCAACGCTCTGGTGCCGCGTACTGCCAGGTGGCACCAGCTTCACGCGTCTCGGACACGTCGAGGAGACGGGCCAGCCCGAAGTCGACTATCTTCGCGTTGCCCCGTTCATTGATCATGATGTTGGCGGGCTTGATGTCCCGGTGTACGACATCGACATCACTTGCGTCGGCGAGCCCCTCGCATACCTGCACAGACCAGCGAACAGTCTGTTCCAAGGTGAGTGAGCTTCCACGCCCCATGTATGCGTCCAGCGAATTTCCGTCGACATACTCCATAACCAGATAAACCTGCCCCTCGTCCTCTCCCCTGTCGTAGATGGAGGCCACGTAGGGACTTTGAATCCGCGCCATGGACTGCCACTCTTTTTCGAACCGTGCGAGCATTTCCTCGGTGAGCGCCGCCTTACGGCTCCGCTGTCGTATGCGGATGCGGTCCATGTCGAGGAGCTTGACGGCGACGGGCCGGTTGAGCTTTCTGTCGTTGGCGAGCCAAACATGGCCCATGCCGCCATTTCCGAGGCGACTGTCCAAGCGGTAGCGGCCAGAGCCGAGGAGACGCCCTCCCGTCATGCGTCCGCCTCCCCGTCCTGGTGGGGGCGCCACTCCTCCAGAACCGCGGAGGAACGCAGACCCTTTCGCCATTCATCCATCAGAACGTTCAGTTCAGCAACCGCCCGGCCGAGTAGCTGAGCCGCGTATCGTCGCTGACGCTCACCGGCCTCGCGCACGCTTCGTCTACGGAACGGCACGTGCGCTATACCTGCAAGTCCCACCAGAATGAGGACGCACATGACGATTGAGAACATCAGAATGAAGCCCCCGCTGACGAATGGCACAATCAGCGCCCCATCCACCGCGGCAAGGGCACATGCTCCTGCGGTAAGCGACCAGGCAGGCACGATCGATTCGATCTGTTCGTGCGTCCGCTGCTCCACGTGGTTAGTCAGGTCATCCGCTGCCCGAAATACGTCAAAGGCCTGGGATGGATCGGTGGAGTATTCGCAGGACCAGTCCCCAACTGAAAGGGAGATCGTCACGGGTAGAAGCGACCGTGACGTTCTGGCCATTGACATGGTGGCCGCGCACACACTTTCCCAGATGCAGTCGAGGGCCAGTCGCCTGGCAGGCACACCCAGTTGGAGCAACTCGGGCTGGAAGACGGCCCGCTCCAGCAGTGTGACGAAGTCGATCCGTTCGTTGTCCTGCGGCGTTTCATCTTCCGCTTCTGCCTCTCCGCCATTTCGGATCAACGTCCGCAGCCCGGTCATCCGCTCCTGAATCTCCGACTCATCCGATTCGAGTTGGTCGATCAAGTGATCCAGCGCGCTGTCTGTGTAGCGGCCGGGGTGGGCAGGAAGATCGGCTACCTTCGGAAAGGACTCCAAGAAGTTCAGCGTGCCGTCGAGAGCAGTGGCGGTTCGCCAGCCATTCTCCAACTCCGTCCATTGCAGGCCCGCAAGTTCTCGCAGAGCGGCAAAGCGGTCGCGGGAGCCCTCCGTCCTGCCCAGTTCCATCAGACGGCCACCCCACGGGGCCAGGTGCGGGGTGGACGGGAGGGCACGCGCGTTCTGGAAGGCTGATCGCTCCTCGCGGAACCAACGGGCCATGGCTTCACGGGCATAGGTGTACGCCTCGTATCCGAGTTCAGCGTTGGCGATGGCTTCCAGCACGACAGCAAACTCCGGACCAAGGTCGTCGCGGTCAAGTGAGTTGAGGTAGCGGTCCATCCAGCCGGCCGCCTCATTCAGCCGGCCTTGCCGCGAACACGTGAGCGCGAAGAACAGTTTCGCCTTGGCCGAGTCGAGCCATACTGCGTGCGCGGTGGCTCGGGGGGCGATGGTCGGTTCCGCCGTGTGCCACGCCGCCATCGCCATGATCGCCGGAGCAAGCCAATACGTCGGCTCAGAGAGGAACTGCCTTCTCACACAGGCGTCAATTGTGTCCTGATCAACGAGTTTGCTAGCTATCGCATGCGCCGTCAACGCATGCGTCAGACCCCGGGCCAGGGCCCGGACTCGTTGGCGGTGAGCAAAGTCCGCCTTCCATATAACGGTCAGCTGCGTCAGTTCCGCCTGGGCATTGGCCACGATTTGGTGCCTGCCCCAACGCTCGACGAAGTCGTTCAGCGAGTCGTAAGTCGCTGTTGCGCTCTCTTTGATGGCATCGATCTCAGCGCGCGCCGAGGACAGCGCTTCGGCTACCCCCTGGTTCTCGCGCCTCAGTGTGGTCAGCTCGACGTGGAGCGCGGTCGAGTCAGTCCGCAGGGCGGTCAAGTCGACCTGAAGCGCGGTCGAGTCAGTCCGCAGTGAGGCCAGGTCGGCGCGTAGCGGCGCCAGTAACTCTTCGAGATCTTGCGGCTTGTCCATGACACCCCCCGATGTGGGCCGACGAGAACGCGGCCTGTTTCCTGAGACAGTTCCCCGCCAATGCCCCTAACCTTCCTGTCGGTTGGAGTTTTCTGCCTCTTCGAGGGGAGCGAGCCGTGGAGCACGACCTCAGTCCGGTCAGCGATCTCTTCTTCGGCCGCGACGATGCCGAGAACGATCTCGCTGATGGCCTGCTCAGCGGCGTGGTCTTCCGGCCAACGTATGCCTATCGGCAGGCCCTCTCGGGCCGCACCTCACTGATCATCGGCCGAAAGGGGGCGGGCAAGAGCGCCATCTGCCGCCAACTCGCTGCCCCAGATGGCCATCCCGGCACCGCAGTCCTGATCACGCCCGACGACGCGGCCGGTGACGAGATCCGTCGATTTGAACTCCAGGGGGTATCCGGAGACACCGCCAAGTCCTTGATCTGGCGTTATGTCTTTGCCATCCATGCAGCACGGTATCTCTGCGAGCATGCGCGAGCCGCGCATGGCTGGCGTGCTCGTTCCTCTGTGCGGGCACTGCGAGGCTTCCTGGAAGCGAACGACGAAACCGGAGACGAACGTCTGTACGACAGACTCCGCCGAGGAGCCAGGGGCTTGCAGTCAGCGAACCTCTCCCTCAAGGCATTCGGCATCGAGGCGGGGCTCGGTCTCAACGGCGCCTCTGAAGGAGCCCGCGCCAGCCGGCAGTTGGAGGCCTTGGAGAGCGGCGTGGCGGCGGCCTTCGCCGATCTCGGCTGTGCTGGCGTTCATACCCTGCTCTTTTTAGTCGACCAACTGGAACAGGTCTGGACGATCGACCCTGAAAGTCACGCTCTCGTGGTCGGGCTGCTTTTGGCGAGCAAGCAGGTCACAGGACGGTACGGCAGCGCTGTGCGCTGCACGCTCTTCCTGAGAGCAGACATTTACGACACTCTCAGCTTCGGCGACATCGACAAGTTCCACAGCGACGAGCTACGGATCACCTGGACCCACGAGGAACTGGCAGATCTCGCCCTGGCCAGAGCGGAAGCCTCACTCAAGACGGAACTCACTCTGGAGCAACTCTGGGGACAATTGTTTCCCCCGACCGTGTCCGGGGAACCGACGGACCAGTACCTGTTCCGGCGGGCGCTACCGCGCCCCAGGGACACGATCCAGTTCCTCAACGCATGTCAGAGCACCGCGAATCAGCGCGGCCAGCAGAGGATCACAGAAGAGGATGTAATCACCGCCACCAGCCAGTTCTCCCGATGGAAGCTCACAGACCTCGCCAGGGAGTACTCCGTGACGCATCCCTTCCTCAGCCAGATCTTCCTGATGTTCGAGAACTACGGATACGTGGTGCTACTGCCGGCGCTAGCCACACGGTTTGAGCTCCACCGCGAGCGCCTGCAGCGTGACTTCGCTGATTACGCCGAGAGCCTTACACCGCAAGGGGTAGTGGACGTCCTGTTCGGAATCGGCTTCCTGGGTGTGAAAAGAGGCCACAAGGTCGTGTACTCCGAGGGAGTGCAAACCCCCCTTCAGCCCGGTGAGGAAGAGTTCCACGTCCACCCTTGTTTCCGGCCCGCACTGGGGGGCCTGGGCCCCGTGGACCTTCCACCGTACAGCCCCAATCTGAATCGAAACATCCATGTGGGCAACGCGCTGGTCCAGGCTGCGGCTGGTTCGGATATTTCGTTCGGTGTCAGCCGCGATTTCCAACTGCTGGACGAGGTCGTCCGTGCCTGCGAACGACTACTGCGCCAGCTCATGCGAGCGGGTCTGCCTGACGACATGCGAGCCGAGGTTCAGGCCCGGATCGGCCACGTCCTGGACGGCGCCCGTCGCGCCCGCGAGGACCTACGGAGCGGTGTTTCCGTCGATGTGACAGATCATGTGCTGGCGGCGTCTGATTTCTTGGGAAACCTCGCTACCCAGCTAGGTGAGCACGGCATTCGCGAGGAACCGATAACCCGGCGCCTGGAGGACGAGGCCCGCGCACTGATCCGAATGGCTGGGGGCGCCGCGGGTGGTGGCGCCGGATCGACTTCAGCGCCATGACCTTATATCCGGTGGGCCCCGATATTCTCCTCGCTGAGCTTGCCATTAGTCTGCGTCTTACCTTGCACTTGCCGAGTGGCGGCGTGTCATGGTGAACCCAGCTGGGTGGTCCGCTGCCCCGGGAGGTACACCGACCGTTCCCTCGTGGTGAGGTCGCGGTGGACGGCCCGGCAGATCTTCCTGATTGCACCGGACAGGTCGAGCGGGGTCACGTCCCAGTGGCGCAAGGCTCGGCCAGAGTGATCAGGGCTGTCGAGAATCTCCAGGAACGGACCGTCGGCCAAGAGTTTGACCAGGCCGAGCTGCCGGTCCTGGGTGATGTCGGCGCAGCTGCCCAGCCGCACCGGGCTGCAGTACAACAGCCGCCCTTCGGCGTCCGTGAGGACCATGGACTTCACGGCGTTCTGCTTGGTCTTGCCGGAGACGAACTTGTCCCGGCCCTTTTCTCGATAGCCAGTGCCCGCGAACGCGTTCCGCAAGGTCACCGGACTCGGCGAGACCGAGGCCGACTCTTGAAGACCGGGGGCTGACCTGGGATTTCATCGGTCTGCCGGGCAGGGGAGGTGTGTCGCTTCCGGGACGGTCGTTCCGACACAGTCACCCTGAGTTCGTGAGCAACCACCCTCTCATCGTCGTGGAGGCCCCGGACGCACGGGGGTTGCGGGCCGTGCGCGTGCAAGGAGAGACCATCGGACGGGTCTGGTCGGCGCGCGGGCTGAGACGCCTTCTCCGGCGGGCGGGCCTGCCTCCGGACGACCTTGATGTCGACGCCCCCGGCCGGGTCCACTGGGAGGCGGATAAGTCCTCCAGGCCCGACTGTCCATGGCGAAGACGCGCCGCCGGCGCCTTGATGGCGCTGGGCCTCCTGGTCTCGGCCGCGGTCCTCTTCCATGTGGGCACTACGGACGCGTTCAACGCCCTGGCGTACGGCGGTCGCGTCGTGGGCGTCGCCTTCATCGCCGCGGCGCTGGCCGAAGCGGTCGCAGCGCTGGCCGTGTGCGACTACTGGGGCAAGAGGGACGCCCTCCAGCGCCGTGTACGCGGTGACGGCGGCGCAGGGCAGGGTCGCGGCCTCGGTGAAGTCCAGGTGCGCGGGCATCGGCACCAGCCGCTGCTCATCGATCACGACGTACTCGGGCAGCCAGCCGTCGATGTCGGTGTGGTAGTTCTGGCCGGGCGTGCGCTGCGGCCCGCCGAACCAGAGCGGATTGAAGGAGTTCACCACTCGATCGCCGACCTGGAACCGCGTTACGCCGGGACCGGCGGCCTCGACGACGCCAGCGGCGTCCGGCAGCGGCACCGTATAACGGCCGTCCAGCATGAACAGGTCCCGGGCGTTGAGGGAGCTGGCGTGTACGCGGATCAGTACCTGGCCGGTGCCGGGCGTCGGCGTCGGTTCCTCGGCGAGGGTGCTCTGGCCTGCTTCGGACATCCTGTAGATGCGCATGGGCTCCGTCCCTTTCCGTGGTGCTTCCGCGGTCAGGAGGCCAGCGGTGTGTAGGTGCCGAAGGAACGCTGGTGATACGTGAGAGGGCTCGCCTTCCCCTCGCCGGGCTCGGCGTTGACGACGCGGGCGAGCAGGACGGTGTGGTCGCCGGCGGCGACGTAATCGTCGACGTCGGCTGCGATCCACGCCACCGAGCCCGGCAGCCGGGGCAGGCCCTCGCTCGCGGACCAAGCGACGCCGTCAAACTTGTCCGGGCCCGACCGCGCGAAGGACGCGGCGAGTTGGGCCTGGTGCGCACCCAGGACGTTGAGGCCCAAGCGCCCCGTCCTGCGGATGAGCGTCAGCAGTTGTGAGCCGTTGTCCAGCGACACCAGCACCATCGGGGGCGTCAGGGACAGCGAGGTGAAGGCACTGACCGTGCTGCCGTGCGGGCGCTCACCGTCCATCGCCGTGACCACGGCGACAGGGGAGGAGACGGTGGCCATGGTGCCTCGGAACGCCTGCGCGGTCGCGGTGTCGGACGGTTGGACGTTGGTGGTCTGCGGGGTGGCGGTCATGACCGTGCCGTTTCTGCAACGCGCGGGTCGAGTCCGTACTGTTCGCGGGCGCCGAGGTGGTCTCGCAGGGTGGGGCCTTCGTAGTCGAGGTGGAACAGGCCGCGTTCCTGAAGGATCGGGACGACCTCGTCGACGAAGGCGTCGACGCCGTCGTGGTAGCCGTCGATGGCGAGGGAGAAGCCGTCGCAGGCCCCGGCCTCAAACCACTGCTGCATGTGGTCGGCGATGTCGGCGGCGGGGCCGCCCACGACCGGGTGGTAGTCGATGACGCCGTGGGCGAGGACATCGCGCAGGCTCCAGCCCTCGCGGGCCACTTCCAGGGCGCGGAAGGAGCGCCGGTCGTGCGGGCTGGGCTCGGCGTCGGCCAGCTGGCGTGCGGTCAGCGGCTTGTCGATCTGGTCGTAGGAGAGCGGCAGCCCGATCATCGCGCCGAGGTACTGCACGCGCTGGCGCAAGTCGACGGACTCGTCCAGGAAACGCCTGCGCTCCAGGGCGGCCTCGCGGGAGGCGGCGACGGCCGGCATGAAACCGGCGAACATCTTCACCTCGTCCGGGTCGCGCCCGGCCCGCTTGGCGGCGTCGCGCAGGGCGGTCCGCTGGGCGATGGCGTCCTCGATCGTCATCGGGTTGGCGTAGACGCCGCTGGCGTACCGGCCCGCCAGCTCCATGCCGTAACTGCCGCCGCCTGCCTGGAAGATAACCGGCTGGCCCTGTTCGGACGGCGGGATGGGCAGCGGCCCTCGGGACGCGACGTGGCGGCCCTGCAGGTTGACCGGCTGGATCTTGCCCATGTCGGCGAACCGCTTGCCCGCGACGTCGAGGACCCAGGCGTCCTTCTCCCAGCTGCCCCACAGGGCCTGCACGATCTGGACGAACTCGTGGGCCCGCTCGTACTTCTCCGCGCGGGGCGGGATGGGGGAGCCGAAGTTTGCCGCGGCCGCCGGGTGGGATGTGGTGACCGCGTTCCAACCGGCCCGGCCGTGGCTGATCACGTCGAGGGCCTTGTACTGGCGGGCGAGGTTGAAGGGCTCGTTGAAGGTGGTGGAGCCGGTGGCGACCAGGCCGATCCGCTCGGTCTCGCGAGCGATGGCGGTGAGGACGATGATCGGGTCGATGGGGTGGTGCGGGTGCTCGTTCTCCAGGTCCACGTCCAGAACCGGGGTGTCCGCGATGAACAGCAGCTGGATCTTGCCGCGCTCAGCGGCCTGCGCGTAGCGCACGAACTGGTCCATGTCCGTGTAGCTGGACAGGTTCGCCCCAGGCAGCCGCCACGCCCCGGGCTCTGCTCCGTAGCCGCTGGTGAACTGCATGGCCAGGAGCATCTGCGGGCTTGTCATGGGGACGCCTCCAAACGGGCGAAAGGAAACGGAGGATACCTCCGATTACCCTCCCGATAATACGGAGGTTGCCTCCGTATCGCAAAGGGGGTGGTGTTCGATGGCCGGGAGCGCCGGGTGCGGCCGATCCTTCTGGGCTGCTGCGCCTGCGCGTCCGGCGGGCTGCCGTGCACCGTAACCGCGTGGGGCCGCGGCACCGGAGGCGCGCGGACGTCGGACACGTCCCGTCGTGTCTCCGGCGGCGGCCCCACGCGTGCGCTGCTCTGCGGGAGGTGGGGTGTCAGCAGTGCGCGGCGCGGTTCATCTCGACGACGTCGTCCAGCGTGGGGTTGTCGGGGAGGGCGGAGATTCGTTCGAGCATGCTGTCGCGGACGGCGGCGTCCTTGACGCGGTCGGCCGCGGCCAGGGCGGCGGGGAGCTCATCGAGGGTCAGCTCGGTGCAGTAGGCGGGGCCCATCGGCTGCTGGCGCCACGAGTCGGCCAGAGCACCGGCGTCGTGGGGGTCGAAGCCGGTGTCGTCGACCAGGCTCATGGCTACCTTCTTCGCCTCCGCGGAGTCGCCGGCGACCGGGATGGCGATTCGGCCCGCAGTACCCGCCGGAAGACCTCGGGTGCGCTGGGTCTCGGCTAGGGCGGCATTCCACGCCTTGACCACGGGCCGGCCAAGGAGCTCGGAGGCGTACACGCTCTCCACCTGGCCGCCGTCCTCCACCGCCTCGATCCGCCCACTGAGGTGCGGGTAGTAGTTCGAGGTGTCGATCACCACGGTTTCGGCGGGGGCAGTGGCGATCAGCTCCGCCAGCTTCTCGTGCACCCCGAACGGGATCGCCAGGATAATCGCGTCCCGGCCCTGGACCGACGCGTCCAGGGCCACCGCGCGGGCGCCCGCCGCCAGCACCTCGGCCGCGACGGCCTCGGGCCCCCGGGCGTCCGCGACCTGGACGTCGTGACCGGCCAGGCTCAGCTTCCGGGCGAGGTTTCCGCCGATCGCCCCAGCGCCGATAACAGTTATTTTCATGATTTGTCCCTTCGAAGGTTGTGCCGCCCCTGCGGGCGGCCTGATGTGATGACGGCGTGGCTAGATCGCCGGGCCATTGCCCGGCCCCGTCGGACGCCGGGTATTCCCGCTGTCCGGCCTTGAGTGAGGTGCCGACTGCTAGGTGCGGTCGTCCGGCTCGCGGTATCCGTGGGCGGCGAGCGCCCGCAGCCGGTCGACCGATTCCCCAGTGGCGCCGGTGCCCTTGATCCAGGCGATCGAGCAGGCCGCGAGGAACAGGTCGTAGCCCGTCGCCGACGGGCGTACGTACCCGGTGCGCTGTGCGGCTCGCACGTACGCGTCGGTCGTGGCGATGAGCTCGTCACAGGGGACGGTGAGCGGATTGCCTGGGTCCTGCGCCCGGGTCGCCGCCATGAGGGGTTCCGGCAGCCCGTTGTAGGCGCTGACGTAGTCCTCCATCGCCCGCAGCCACTGCGTCAGCGCCGCGCCGGCGTCGTCGATGCCGGCGATGTCCTCGCGGCGGGCCACCAGATCCTGGGTGCGGGCCTGGAGGACGGCCGCCAGCAGGGCCTCGCGGGTGGGGAAGTGCCGGTACAGCGTTCCCGGCCCGACGCCCGCCTCCTTGGCGACCGCCTCCAGTGACGTACCGATTCCGTCCCGCAGGAAGTGGCGCTGGGCGGCCTCCAGGAGGGCTGCGCGATTGCGCTGGACGTCGGCGCGGGGCTTGCGTCCCTGTTGCTCCGTGGCGCTCATATGCCCTCCTGCACTCTCTCGGTACGGTGACCCGATAAAAACGGAGGCTATCTCCGAATTGCTCCCCACAGTAAACCGGAGGCTTCCTCCGGTCAAATCGGACGTGGCTGCCCGCTCGTGAGCGCGCTGCGCCTCTCATCGCGGCGAGCAGCACTCACGCTGCCCGTCTCAGTCCTCATACAGGGCGATGAGGCGGCCCGTGACTCCCCCCTTGCGAAGCCGATCCAGTCCCTCCGGGATGCCCCCAGGCGTGATCCGGTTGATCGGCGGGGTGAGCTGCCCGCCGCGCATGAGTTCGTAGAGCTCTGTGAGGTCCTGCTTCGTACCCGACAGTGAGCCGAGGACCTGCAGCTGCTTCATGACGATCGCGAAGGTGCTCACGGTCGACTCGGTGCGGCCCAGGCCGACTTGCACGAGCGTCCCCGACTGGCCGAGCGCCTCCACCGCCTGGGCGGTGGTGGTGCCGAACCCCGCATAGTCCACGATCAGCTGGAGGTCCTTGTCCACGAACTCGGTGATGGACTCCGCCACGCCTGCCAGCCCGATCTCGGCGGCCAGTTGGCGGGCTTCCGGGTTCAGCTCGGCCGCGTAAACCTCGGCCCCCTTGAGTACGGCGATGCGCGCGCCGATGTAACCAAGGCCACCGAGGCCGATGACCCCGACCCGCATCCCCTTCTTCACTCCGCCGCACGCCACCATGGCGTGGTAGGAAGTGAGGCCCGCGTCGGTCGCCATCGCCCCCATATCGAAGGAGAGCTCGTCCGGCAGCCGCACCAGGTTCGAGTCGGTGGCGCGCACCTTGGGTCCGTAGCCGCCATCCCAGGCGCCGTAGCCGATGGCGTCGCCGTCAGGCATCGACGGCGCCAGTCCCACCCGGTCGCCCACCTTCCAGTGGTCCATTCCGGGGCCGACCTCGCTGATCGCGCCGGCGTTCTCGTGCCCGAGCGTCATCGGCAGTCGCGGAAACGACTTCATCCATCCCGGGTCGTCAAGCGCGCTCACGTCCGAGTGGCACAGGCCAGCGGCCTTGACGTCGACGACGACCTCGCCCGGACCCGCATGCGGCGCGTCCACCTCATCCAGTGTCAGAGGCTTGCCGGTTCCGTGGAATCGCCAGGATTTCATGGGTCTCGCATGTCCTTTCCTGTTGCGCCGACGGATGTTCGCCGGCCCGTACTACCCCCCGTTCTGTGACGGGTCTTTCCTGACCTCTCCTGAGGTCGGAGGATCCGCGGCGCGGTCACCGGCACCCCCGGGAGGGAGAGGAACCCAAAGCCCAGGCTCAGCCGAACTCGCCCGCGAGCGGCCATCGGCTGGTGACGCCAGGAGTCGGCCAAGGCGCCGGCATCACCACCTCCAGCGAGGTGTCGACCCCGAACCGCAGGAAATGACGCTGTGCCGCCTCCCGGTGGGCCACACGGTTGCGCTGCCTGCGCCCCCGCTGCCCTTCGACGTTCATGGCCCCCTGCCTGACGCGATGCCGCAGGACGACAAAACGGAGGCTATCTCCGTTCGGGACCGAGCGTAAAACGGAGGCGGCATCCGGTCAACTCTGCCGATGCCACCTGGAGGGCGTGAGCGACCGAGCCCCTGGTCACACGCTGCGGAGGTGCCGCAGAGGTGTCACGACGCCGAGCCGGATCGCCTGCCGAGAACTCAGTAGTCGAACGGCGGCGCGTCGCCCGGTGTGAGATCTTCTCGAAGCCGCAGGGCGCGCACCGGGTGACGGTATCGGCCTGGAACTCGGCCACCAGGTCACAACGCGCCGGGCGGTACTCCAGCTCGCCGCGGGTCCCCCAGCCCACACTGAAGTGGTACCCCTGCCAGGATGATCGGCGTCAGCCTGGTGCAGCCGCGGACGTTCATGGCACAGCCGGGGACCGCCGAGGTACAGCGCGTCCATCTCGTGGTCCGGCCGACTCAGCTGGCGCCCGACGGCGCGGGCGAGCGTGGACCTGACCGCGCCCGGTGCGGCAGGAGCCATGACGTATCCCGTCCCATGCGTAGCGATCATCGACAGTAGGGCCGGGTTGCCGCCGTAGACCTCGTCGCGGGTGGCCCAGCGGGCCGTGTGACCGCCGGCCCAGAACCTCTCGAGCATCGCGGCGGCGAGGGCGTCTTGGTGGCGAAACGCACCTCGTCGGGGTCCAGACCCACCCTGTGGCACCGCTCGGGATCGTCGGTCCATGCCCCGAACCTGATCGTGAAGGTCGCCCACGGCAGTGGCCACGGCCACTGCCGACAGCCGGAGTGGGCCGACACCTGCTGGCGGGCGGCCCACCCCGGCTTTCGGTTGGCCCTACTTTCTCTTGAGGGTGAAGTTCTTGGTGACAGTGGACTTCTTCTTGATCGTCACCGTCGCGACGGTCGGCTGAAAGCCGTCCTTGGCGACGATGACGGAGAGCGGGTTGTTACGGACGTCGAGCCACAGGGCGTACCCGCCGGTGGCGTCCGTCGTCAGCGTGTAGCTCGTCGCCCAGGTGTCGATCTGGACGGTGGCCCCGGCGATCGGCGCGGTACCGCCGGCGGCGGTGACCCCCAGCACCGTGCCGGTGATCTTGCCCCAGGTGCTGGGCGGGGCGACGCGCATCTCCACGGGGAGCCTCGACAGGGAGTACGGGGTGTCGGAGCTCAAGGACAGCTGGGCGGTGAAGTCTCCCGGCTGGGTCACCTCCGCCACGGAAGCGTCCAGGGTGATCGTCACCTTCGAACTCTTGCCAGGCTGGACAGTGAGCTGCTGCGCACTTTCGCTCAGCCAGCTGACGTCACCCGTCTCTCCCTGGTCGTAGCCCGGCAGCACCTCCACTGTCGTTGCGGGAGTCGCGAGCGCGACGCCGCCACCGACCTTGAAGAAGCCGAGCGCGCCTCCGCCGCGGTAGGTGGCGGTGTCGGCGTTGGGAAGGGCGGCCCAGGTTCCGGCCTGGGGGTCGAGGGCGAAAGCTTGGTTGGTGATGCTGTTGTTGGTGACGCCACCTGCGGCCACCAGCAGGCCGTTGGCTGAGGTGTAGGCGGAGCCCCAGAGAGTGATCGGCAGGTCGGCGACCTGTGACCAGGAGTCGGTGGCGGGGTCGTAGACGTAGGAGTGCTTCACCTCGCTGCTGCCGCTCACACCGCCGGCGCAGTAGAGCTTGCCGCTGATGCCGGCGCAGGAACTCCACGAGATCTGCTCCGGATAGTCGGCCACCGTGGACCAGCTGTCGGCGGCCGGGTCGTAGGCGGTGACATCCGTGCTGCCACAGGACTGTGCCCCGCAGCCGCCGACCACGTAGAGCTTGCCGTCGAGCACGGCGCTGCCGGAGCCGGCGTAGGGCCTGGGCGAGGCGGCGCCAGTGGTCCAGGTGTCGCTTCCCGGGTCGTAGATCTCCAGTTTGGCGTCGGGATCGCCGCTGGGTCCCCAGCCGCCGACGGCGTAGAACTTGCCGTCGATGAAGGCGTGGGCGGGGTCCTCCCGGGTGTCCGCCGCGGCGGCCAGTTTGGACCAGGTGCCGGCGACGGGATCGAGGGCGTACATGTCCTTTGTGTCGGCGCTGCCGTTGAAGCCGAAGGCGGAGTAGACCTTCCCGTCGTTGGTGGCGACAGCGTTGTCCATCAGCTTCACCGGCAGGTCGGCGGCTGCCTCCCAGGCGTCGCCGGCGGCTCCCGGGACCGCCTTGGCAGTCTTGCCCGCGGCAGTCGCGGCGGCCTTGCTGGACAGCGGGGAGTACGAGCCCTTGACCAGCTTGCGCGGGGCGCCGTTGGCGGAGGCCATGCTGAACCCGCCGGGCTGTTCGCCCAGTTCGACGGTGGCGGCCGCCGTGCCGGTGTTCTTGACCGTCAGGGTCTTGGTGGTCTGCTCGCCCCAGCCGACCGACGCGGTGACCGAGGTCTTGTCCAGTGTCAACTGCCCGGCGCCGAGGGCGAAGTCCGCGCCGACCGCGCTGTCGGCCCGCACCTTCACCGTCTTGTCGACTCCGGTGTAGTGCGTTTTCGCCGCGGTGAAGCCGTGGCTGCCGAGGGAGGAGAACAGGGCGTAGACGCCGTCGCCCAGGGCGGGATCGTCGGGGGTGGCCAGGGTCACGGTGCTCTGCTTGTTGTCGTCCTTGCTCGTCACGGTGGCGCCGACCAGACCCGCTGTCGTGTTGGCATCCGTCACGGCGCCGGTGAGCAGACCGCCCGGGAGGGTCGTGACGTGGCGCTGGCCGATGAAAACGTTGTCAACCTTCCACCACCAGCCGAACGAGCTGGTGAAGTGGAAGCGCAGCTGCACTGATGACTTGCCGGCGTAGTCGGTCAGCGGGAGTTCGACCTTCTGCGCGCCGAAGGTGGTGCCGGTGGCGGACCACAGCGTGGTCCAGGTGGCGCCGCCATCGGTGGTCGCGTCGACGTCCGCGCTCTGGCCGCCGATGGCCCAGTAGTCGTCGGCGAAGGCGATCTCGGGTGCGGGGTTGTCGGTGAAGTCGTAGACAGGGCTGAGCAGTTGCGTGTCCTGGTGCGCGCCGTTGCCGTAGTGGTCGCTGTCGACGATCGCGAACCCGCCGTCGCCGCCGGTGGTGTTGCCGCGTGAGCCCGGGTCGTCGAAGGTCCAGCCGCCAGTCGTCCCGTCGGCGTTGACCACGCTCCAGCCCTTGGGGGCGGAGTCGGTCGCGTCGAACGGCTCGGTGGTGCCTTCGTCCCGCACCGAGTAACCGGCGGGAGGGGTGGCCGCCCAGGGGTCGGCCGGCACCGCGACGTTCAGGCTCTGGTCGGAGTCCGCGACTGTGATCTTCTTGGTGCGCGATGTGTAGCCGGGATAGGCGCTGTCCACGTGCAGGGTGTAGTCGTGGCCCTGGGGCAGCTTCAGGTCGAAGGCGCCGGTCAGGGGGTCGGTCCACACCGGGCCGCCGGGGACGCCGTCCGCGGTGATCTTGGCGTAGAGCGGCCAGCCGTGGCCGGAGCCGTCAGTGACCTTGCCGGAGACCGTCCGGCTGGGGACCGGTTTCAGGGCGAAGTTCTTGGTGAGGGTGTCGCCGTCGGCGAGGGACACGCCGGAGGCGGTGCTGCTGGCGTAGCCGTAGGCTTCGACGGTGATGTCGTAGCTGCCGGCCGGCAGGACGAGCGAGTAGGCCCCGTCGGCACCAGTGTGCGCCGTGCCGCCGCCCTGGGTGGTGACGGTGGCTCCGGCGACCGGCTTGCCGGTGCTGTCGTCGGTGACGGTGCCGGAGAGTTTGCCGTGCGGGCCGCTGCGGAACGCGGCCAGGCCGTCGGGCGTGCCCAGGCCGGTCGGACCGTCGTAGCCGGCCCCGGCGGTGCACAGGTACGCAGGGGTGCAGCTGCCGTTGTCGCCGTCGGTCACGTCATGGAGACCGGTCCCTGCGGCGTAGGGGTAGGAGTTGGGGTACGTGCCTGCGACGGGTGTCCCGGCGGCCGCGTACACCGCGGCGATGATCGGTGAGGAGGCGCTGGTGCCGCCGTACACCTGCCAGCCGCCACCGCCGTAGGTCTGGTAGACGGCCACGCCGGTGGCCGGGTCGGCGACGGCGGAGACGTCTGCGACGGTGCGCTTGTCGCATCCGGTGTCAGTCTGGAAGGCGGGCTTGGGCTCGTAGAGGGAGCAGCCGGAGCCCGGGCCGAGGCCGTTGCGGTTCCAGACCGACTCGGACCAGCCGCGTGTGGTACCGGAGTCCCGGACCAGTGAGGTGCCGCCGACGGATGTCACGTAGGGGGAGACGGCCGGGTAGGCGACCCCGTAGTCACTGTCGCCCGAGGAGGCGACCACGGCGACACCGGGGTGGTTGTAGTGGGCGTCGTACGTCGTCTCGTCGGGGCTCTCGCCGCTGCCCGGGGTGCTGCTGTAGTTGGTGCCGTAGGAGTTCGAGACGTACTTGGCGCCCAGCGCGACCGCCTCGTCGACGGCCGCCCCCAGGTCCTCGAAGCTCGGCTGGTCCGCCTCGACGAGCAGGATGTGTGCGTTCGGCGCGGCCGCGGAGACCATGTCCAGGTCGAGGGAGATCTCGCCGGCCCAGCCGGCGTCGGGCGCGGGGTAGTCGGTACCGCCACGCTGGTCGACCTTGGTGAAGCAGCCGTTGGCGGCGGTGCAGGCGGACAGCCCGTACTGCTCGCGGTAGACGGCCAGGTCGGCCTCGGCGCTGGGATCGTCATAGGCGTCGACGATTGCGATGGTCTGGCCCGCACCGCCGTCGGCAGGAAGGCTGTACGCGCTCTGCAGGTCGGCGGCGCCGTACCCGCTGGGGGTGACGGAGGCGGCCAGCAGGCCCTTGACGGCCTTGGTGTCGGTGCGGCGCAGGGCGAAGCAGGCGGCCTCGCCCTTCTTGGGGGTGGCGCAGGACGGTTCGAGGGCGACCTTTTTCTTCGCCGCCGAGGCCGCCGAGGCGGGCGCGACGGACGGCGCCGCCGCGTGTGCCGGGATCTGCATGCCCAGGACCGTCATCGCCGCGGCGCTCAGGAGCGTCAGGCAGGCGGCGGCTCTTCGGCGTAAAGCTGAACGGGTTCTTGGTGAAGTGCGCAAAACGTTGCCCCTCAGTTTGCCTTGCGAGGGTCGACCTGTACGTCGTTCCCGGTCGACGGTGAACGCGAGTAGCCGCATTCACCGCAATCAATTGGCGTACCTCAGGGGGCAATTGACAATAGGCTGCATGTTACATGTGCATGTCCTGAGCAGTTTCCATGCGAAGTGGGAGCCGGTCCAGGACCGGGAATAAATCTCCATGCCAATGGGCCCGTCGCTCAAAAACCGCGCGGGCCATTTCCGGAGGGAAATGATTCTCTGTCGTGACATCAAAACGGCGATCACCGCACCTGTGACCTGTGATCATCCTCACCTTGGCGGCCGCGCCTGACAAGATCCGCCGCCTGCGGGCCCGCGCAGTTGCGCACTTGCGTAGCATCGACCTCAACTCGTGCGATCTTCCGAGGAGTTGCTGATGGACGCGTCCTCCTTGGATGCACTGTGGGCGGGCACCGGCTTGGGCTCCCCTGCCCGGCAGGCACTGGAATACCTGGTCAGTCATCCGGACGCGGACGCGGACGCCGTCGCGGAGGGGATCGGCGTGTCAGCCCCGACGGCCCGGACCGTCCTGAGGTCCTTGGAAACCGAACTCCTGGCGGTACGCGTCGGGGAACGGCCCACGCGCTGGAGCGCCGGCCCACCTCGCTCTTCGCTGGGCGCTCTTCTGGCCCGTAAACGACAGGAGTTGGCGAAGGCGGAGCTGTACGCGGAACAGCTGCACGAGGTCTACAGCGCGGCCCCGGGCCGACAGATCGCCTCGGACCTCTTCGAGGTCGTCGAGAGCGACGAACAGGTCGGCGCCCGCTATGTGCACCTTCTGAGGAGCAGTCGGTACGAGGTGCTGCATTTCGCGAAGCCGCCGTATGTGACCTCGCGGGTCAACCCTGCAGATGCCTCGACCGCTGCGGGCGCCACGGTCCGTGCCGGCGTACGGCTCCGATCCGTTTACGACAGCGACGGAATCGCAGACGACGGATGCCTGGAGACGGCCCTCGGGGGCAACGCCGCGGAAGGGGAGTTGCGGCTCCTGCCCGGACTGCCCATGAAACTGGTCATCTTCGACGGCGCCGCGGCGATCATGCCACTGCGTAGGGACGATCCCGCCGCAGGCTCACTCGTCGTGCACTCCTCAACGCTGCTGGACGTACTGATAGCCCTTTTCGAAAGCGTATGGGAGCGTGCGGTGCCCCTCTCGGTGGAAAGCCGGCCTGCTTCACCCACCGAGAGCGCCGCACGACACGATGGCGCACTACACAGCCGGACGCGGGACATCCTTCGCCTGATGGCCGCCGGAATGAAGGACGATGCCATTGCGCGCGCCCTACGGCTCAGCCGCAGGACCGTTCAGACGCATATCAGCGATCTGGGCAGGCAACTGGGCGCACGGACCCGCTTCCAGATAGCCTTGCTGGCCCAGGAACGCGGCTGGTTGGGGGATCCGGAGGGGTAAGGGAGCGCGAACGTGGCCGGGTCATCCGTGCGCCCTCGCGTGCCCTGCCGCCGTGGTTGAGGTGCTGAGGGTGGCGGTGGCGGCGGTCGGCCACACCACCTTGGTGTCCTGCTCTCGCCGGGCCCGCTGCGCGGCCTTCGCGTTGTCTGCAGCCTACCGGGCTGGGTTCCCGGGGCTCGTCCACGAGCGGGCTGCCGATGTGTGCCGTCTCAGTGAAGCCAGGCGGGTCTCATCCAATCCGGTCGCTAGATTCGATGGTGAAGCGATCCGGGTCGGATGGAGGGTCAGGCGCGCGCCGACAACGGATCGCTTCAATGGCCAGGCATGATGGCGCCTCGGAGAGGACGAGGGGGGAGCTGTGGGATCTCGTCGAGTCGGTCCTTACGCTGTCACCACCCACTTCCGTCCCGACGGAGACCACCGTCTGGTCGGTGCCCGGCGACAAGGTCGAAGCCGGGACCCTGGCCTGTGCGGTCGCGGCGACCGGCGGGGACGCACGCATCTGTGGCGTACGCGGCGACGACGTCGCTCCCCTGGTCTCCGCCTTGAACTGGCTCGGAGTCCCCGCCGACGCCGAGGGCGATGCTCTCACCGTCCGGGCCCACGACGCCGAGCCGACCGGGCGATCGCTGCGCGCCATCGCCTCCCTCTCCCCCGACGGATTGGATGCCGACTTCGAACCATCGCTGATGGCCCTCGCCCTCGGACTGCCCGGCACTCACCTGTTCGCCGACACCATCAACCCCGGCCGGTACGGCAACCTGCTCCCCCAGCTCGCCCGCCTCGGCGCCGAGATCCACGAGCTCTCGCCCACCGAATGCCGCCTCACCGGACCGCAGCAGCTGACCGGCGCCGGCGTGGAGGCCACCGACATCCGCACGGGCTCGGCCCTGCTCATCGCCGGCCTCACAGCGAGCGGTGTCACCACCCTCGGCGGCCTCGAACAGCTCCGGCGCGGCTACGCCGACCTGCCCACCAAGCTGCACGCCCTGGGCGCCGACATCTGCGAGGTCACTCCATGACCCGGCAGCTCCAGCGAATCACCGCCACGACCGACGTCCACTCCTCCTTCGCCCAGGCCACTCCCATGCTCGCCTACCTCCACGCGGCCAGGGCCGAGAGCCTGGTCGTGGACTGCGGCGACTTCTTCGAAGGCACCGGCTTCTACCGCTTCGGTCAGGGGCAGATCGAGCGCGAGGTCCTCACCAGCCTGTACGACCTGCTCGCCCCCGGAAACCACGGCTGGCCGCACTACTTCGAACCGCAGCTGCATGAAATGACCGTGTGCGCGAACGCGGCCGACCACATCGGCAAGCCGCTCTTCGACCGCGTGCGCTCAAGCAGATCGGCGGCCGGCGCGTGGCCGTCACTGCAGTGATCGGCCCACAAGCCTTCAACGTGGTCCCTGCCGACCAGCGCTCAGGCCACCATGTCACCGACCCGGCCCAGGCCCTGCGCGAGGTGATGCTGGAGCACCATCACCGTGCCGACGCCTGGATGGTGCTGTCCCACTCGGGCTTCGAGGAGGACCTGAAGCTGGCCGCCGCCTGCCCGTTCGCGGACGTCATCTTCGCCGGGCACTGCCACAGCGACACCTACGGCCCCGTGCCCGTCGGTGACACCCTCGTCGTCAAGGGCCACGAACTCGGCGTCGGGTACGCCACCGCCGAGCCGGTCGGGCCGGCTGGGCCGTCCGCGTAGGCACCTTCCCCGACACGTCCGTGATCCCCGAGGACCTCGCCGTACTGCAGGAGAAGATCGCCCTCGTCGGTAGCACCCTGGGGAGCCAGCTCGGCATCGTGAACGAGCCGTATCTCAACACCCTGTTGGACCGGCGCCTCCTCTTGGACGAGATCGCCACCCGCCTGCACACCGGCCTCGGAGCGGACGCGGTCATCCTCAACGAGACCGCTAAAGGCCGTGGGTTCGTGCTTTCCGAAGGGCGCTCAAGGCCGAACTCATGGGTAGTGGGGCCATAGTGGCCGCAGGGAGCGCCAGAGTTCGTCTGGCTGCGCCGAACCGGCCGACTCAATCGGGGCAGTACGCGATATCGGATGAGCAACGTTCGCCGAGAGCGCGCCAGGGCCCGCTGCATGTAGCCCAAGCCATTCCGCGGTTCCCGGGTCTGGGACTCGGTCTACGCCGGCAACACCACCCGTAACCTCCGTCACTTTACTTTCCAGTGGTCCGCGTCGGGGAACGTCGCCATCGGCAACGACTTCGACTCGGACCTGAACCTCCATGGCGGCTGGGAACGCAACAACCTGTTCGAACTCAACACATCGACAGTTCCCTACGAGCACAGATCGGGAAGCTGCTACAGCAACTGCGGCGACGAGGGCGGCAATGCCCCTGACGACTCGACCTGGTTCCCGATCTGGTGGGCCGCCGGCCAAAAAGCCGTCAAGTGGTCCGGGTCATCCGGCCCCAACAACATCTTCTTCAACAACACGATGAAGAAACAACTCTCGTACGGCAGCGGCTACACGGACTACTATGCCGACCACAACCGCATCTACAGGTTCGGCTGGGGCGCCTCGGGCTGGACCCATCTGACCAGCGGCGGTGCACCGATCAGTGACTGGTCCCACCACGAACTGCTCGACTACACCGGCAGCGGAGTCGACTCCAGCGCCACCAGCCAGAACGACTCCTTGTTCCTGCTGAACGTCACCTGAGAGCCAGTCGTGCACGCCTGACTCCGCAGCCACCGATGCCTGCCGCGGAGCCGGGCGTGCACTACGCATACGGAGGAAGTCGCGTGACCGGAAAAATCGAGACTGTTGTTTCGGGAGATCCCGAGAACACCTATATCCACGCGGCCGAATTCCCCGTGAACTATGCGCAGTTCTACGTACTCGACCGCAACCTTCACCGTACCGTGCACCCCGAACCGAAAGCACCCGGAGAATCTCACGCAGGAATTCTGCGAACCGTACATGGTGGGGCCTTCCTCGTCACCGGCGTCAACAGTGGCGTCACCGACCTGACGGTATCGGTCCACGCCCGGGAGCCGGATCCGCTTCTTGGGGATTACGAGGACGCGGTCGAAGTCAGCCTTCAAGTCGATACTGAAACGGTCCTTGTCAGTGCCTGGGAAGGCGGCGGCAAGTTCATCGTTCTGCCACCCATGCCAGCTGGGGCCGGCTGGTACCGCCTGCGCTACCACGCCCGACACATGGACCAGGCGTTCGACCTGTACTCCGCCGTGCCGATCGACGCCTTCCACCTGCAGATCTGGGCCGAGCCTCAAAGCGATCCAGAGGTCCTTCAGATCACCTCGAGCCGAGCCCGCTACTGGCTGTCCGTCTGACCGTCGAAAACCGGGGAACCGGGGAACCGGAGGAGGCGACGCCCTCAACACCATAGCGAGCACTGCAGGCCCATCGGGCGGGCAGTGCATCGCGCATAGGTGAAGGCCGTCGGACGGACCTCCGGTCATCCCTCTTCCTCGCTACCATTCCCGCACTCTCAGAAAGGCGCGTCGTCGGTAATCGACGACGCCCGTTTGGCCGACGGGGGAGGTGTAGTGGAGCGACACCCCGAGAAGGGCGGGCGCCGGCAGCCCAAGCTGGGCGGACAAGATCGACAATGCGCCCACCATGTGCCTGGGCAGCCAGGCCATCGCCTCCTTAGCCCGTGACCACGACGTCAGCCGCGGGCCCGTTCGTGCCAACGTCGCCCACCTCTTGCCCGAGCCCATCGCAGGCGATGAAGGCACCCCCGGTTCCGGAACTGATCGCCGGCCTGCTGCTCGCGCCGAGCAGGATCGGTGCTCACGGGACCTGGGCGGGCCCGGGTTTGTCGGGGCCCGCTTCACCGGCGGTGTCAGCCGCTGCCGTTGGCGCGTAGGGGGACGGGCGTGGCCCGGAGTTGCGTAGGCGGTACTCGACGATGCCGGGTTGGTCGACGGGGGAGGTGTAGCGGAGCGCCGCCCCGACGGAGAGGCCGAACAGGTCGCAGATGCGGCGGGGGTCTCCGCCGGTGGATGCGGCTTCGTGAAGGAGACGGTCCTCGCGAAGCCGACGGGCCCGGGATGGAACCGGATTCGCGATGCTCTTGGACGCCATGCTCATTGCCGTGGCGTTCGCGATGCACTGGCACCGCACCCGCCAGCATGCCCAGCAGGAGGTGGCCGCACAGCAGGCCCTCCTCCACCTGCAGGTCGCGTACGCGCGGGTCGCCGAGCCGGTCCTGACCGACCTCGCGCATCGCTCCCCCAGCCTCCAGATCAAGCGCCGCTTCGCCTACCACCTCCAGGAGGTCGTACCGGAACACGCCGAGCGCATCCTCAACGACCCCGCCTGGGACGCACTCGCCACCGTGCTCGCCGAGGCAGAAGCGGCGGGACACGACGCGGCCACCGTCCTCGACCAGGCGCTCGGCCGGCGCACCCTGGAGGACGCCCACAGCCCCGCCCGCGCACTGACCTGGCGCATCCGGCGCCTCGGCGAGCGTCATGCCCCCAGCCCACGAGCGCAGACAGCCAACGCACGCCACGCCGTAGAACGCCACGCCATGCCGCCGTTGCAGCAACTCCGGAGTCGGAAGCGCTGATCAGGCTCTCGTCGAGCCATCAACTTCTGGATGCACGACCAAGCTCCGAGTACCCGAACCACGGGCTGATCGACTTCGGACTACAGGCGCCTTTCGGTCAATGTTCAACAGGGCACCTCCGTGCACGGCTTGTGCTGGTTTGCGGTCTGGCCGCGCTCGTCGAGCACGTGGACGATGCCCCTCTGTGCCTGCCGAGGCGTCATCGCGGCCGGCCCGGTAGAAACGGGGGTGGGGAGTTGGCGTTCGCGGAGCACCAGTCAGCCTTTTCGGCGCCTGCGGTACCGCTGGGGACTGCGGACGGTGCCGGGGAAGTGATCCGGCACGGCGCGTACACCGAGGGCGTCACTCGCCGGTTGAGTGCCGCCGCCTTCGCCCGTACGGACTGGCTCGCCGTACTGCGCACCCAACTGGCGGAACTGTGGAAAGCGCTGAAGGCGGCGGTGCGGAAACGCCTGCGATGGCTGTTCCCCGCCAAGGAGGAAGTAAAGGCCGCCGACACCGCCGAGCCGACGCCTCCATCGGTCGTGCTGGGCGAGGATTACGCGGTCTGGGTCCGGCGTCGCATCAAGAAGTCAGCCCGGCCGGTGCCGGTCTACGGATTCCACCAGGAACCCGTCATTCACGCGAGCGACCGAGCCATCCGCCACATGCGAAGACGACGGGCAGCCGTCTTCGCAGTGATCACGCTCGTCGTCTGGCAGACGATCGCCGGCGCTCTGACCGCGGGCTGGACAGCCCTGGTTCTGTTGGCCGGTGTGTGGGGCGTCTACCTGGTCGAGCGCTATCTGGCGCAGGAGCGGTTCAACGCTCTCTTGGCTGGAGAACTACACGCGCCCGCCCCGGCCGCGCAGGCTCACGCCCTGCCGTACCTCTACGAGCGTCGCTCAAGCGGGGACAGGCATCGGTTCCTCGGAGCAGGTCTGCAGGCATGGCATGAGGCGGTCATCGGCATCGACATCGAGCCCGCCCCCGAGGGCCAAGACGAGGAAGAAGACACCACCGGACCGGTCCCAGGCTTCGGTTCGCCGGGGCAAAGCCCGGGCCAGCCGGACATGGCCGAGGTGGCCAAGGCGGTCTTGGAGGCGCTGGCCAAGCACAGCAAGCCTGTGGCCCGCAAACCGCTGAAGCACTTCACCGTCGCCCAACTGCACGCCCATGTCGCACGCCGCCTGGACGACCCGGCGCCTGCTCATCACCGAGACCACCCCATCCCACGCATGGAGGTCATCGGGATCGCCGGCATCCACTACAAACGATGGGACCAGATCGACGACGACACGTGGCGCAGCCTGCACACCCTCGCCGTGGACAGCTTCGGTGACAAGCCCGCCGAAGAGATCGCCCGCCGCTACATCTGGGCCCGTGTGACCGCCTGGAACGGCGACCTCATCGCCGCCATACTCGTCCACTTCGCCTACCAGGGCGGCTTCCTTCGCGTCACCGTCCGCCCGCACATCATGGGTCCGCTCAACCCGAAGGTCGCCGGGCTCAAGGCCGCCGACCCCCGCACCCTCAAGTGGCTTGGCCGCACGGCCTTCAACGCCCTCGGCGACATGTACGTGGGGCTCGACCGGCTCATACGCCGCACGCCGCGCAAGCGCCCTGAACTCGATCCCGGCAGCGGACCGGTCAGCCTTCGCGAGGTCCATAGCGTCCGCTGGATCGATGACATGCACACGAACGACGACGCCCGCTACTACGTGCAGATGATGCAGCGCCGCGTCTTCGACTCCACCGAGATCTTCCTGCGCAACCACAACGTCGACATCGCCGCCTACCAGCAACAGGCCACCGCGATCTACAACTTCGGCGTCATGAACGGCGGCACCATGACTGGCCCCGTGCAGGCCACGCCGTTCTCCGCCAACCCCTCCATGACGAACTGACCGGCAAGACCCCCAGGAGCCCCGCATGGCCAGCCGCCGCCAGCCCGACCCGGTCCCGAACGGTCCCAACTTCGGGATCATCAACACCGGTCACATGACCGGGCCCGCCCAAGCTGCGGCGTTCTCCCAGAACGTCAGCCAAACCAACAACATCACCAACGAAGCCGTCACCGAAGCCCGCGAAAGCATCGAGGGACTCCGACGCCGCCTGGAAGAACTGCGCGGCCAGTACCCCGAAGTGGACACCGCCCTGCGTGACCTCGACATGATCACCCCGCGCCTGGACGAACCCGAACGCGATCCCGGCACCCTGCGCTACATGCTCCAGAACCTCGTCGAACGCTGCGGCGGCATCCCCAACCTCCTCACCGCCGCCCAACTCGTCCAGTCCACCGTCCTGGCGCTGCTCCCCGGCTCCTGACCAGAGGGAAGACGTCTCCCTCGAAGGCGTCGGCTCGGTTATGCAGGGACTCCAAGGTGATGGGCATCTCGTTGGGCAGTCAGTTGGTTCGCCAGCTCCGCGGGCCCGATCTTGCTCAGGGCCCAAAGGCTGCTTGATCGCCTGGCCCACGCCCAGAGGGAGTCGCCCACAGGGGTGTGGAAAGGGACCACGGGAATGCCGTGGACACCGAAGGGGCCGGTGTCGAGGTAACGCAGACCGCCGGTGCCGCACAGATAGTGGGTGCTACAGGTGGCTGCCGCAAGGTCGGCGAGGCGCTCGGATCGGCCTTGCCTGGTCGGGATCTCGCTGCTTTCCGGCACGTCCCCTGACCATCCGACGACGTTGAGCAGGGCAATTGTCGATGTTCGGGCGAGATCAGCCACGCGATCCGTGGTGGCAAGGTCGTCCACGAGCGCGTCCACGACCTCAGAGACCGCATCCCAGTAGGGGCTACCGCCGTAGTACTGCCGCACGAGCAGCTGAACCGTACGACGCGACCGCCCGGGATCAACGAGCCGCGCCTGGCTGATCAGCGTCGAGCGCCCGTTGGGCAGGTGCGTCGGGAGTGTGAGCCACTGCTGCCGTGCGGGCTCGTCCAGAGCCGCCAGCCGAGCCCGGTGCTGGTAGTCGCGCCGGGCGAACTGGACGTCGTCCAGCACGATCCACCGGTCGGCGGCGTACAGCTTCGCCAAAGTGGACAGCCGCGGGAACAGGTTCGGTTGGTGGATCGCGCACACCCCGCCCGGCGAACCAGCGTGGGATGGGTCAGGTGCCGATGAGGCGGCTGTCGAATCCGTCGCGCAGAAGGCGCTCGTAAGCGTCATACACATCCCCCGGTACGTCCTGCTCGACGGCGAAGCCGAGCTTCGGGTACTCGATCACCCGTTGCAGGTCACCGACGAGCATGTCGACGACGAGCTTCTCGTCGCCGATGGACTTGATGTAGTCGTCCAACTCCAACGGCTCGGAAGCGCACACGACCTCAGCCTCGGGCCACAGCTTGCGGCAGGTCGCATACGAGCGGCGTTCCATGTACGGCTTGGAGATGAGCAGCAGCGACTCGACCGCGATGCCGGCCTCGGCCAGCAGCTCGCGGGAGAAGGTGATGTTCTGGCCGGTGTTGGCCGCCTTGGGCTCGACCAGGATCGCCTCGTCCGGCACACCCAGGCTCAGGGCGTGCTCGCGGTAGTGGACAGCCTCACCGCGCGGGAAGCGGGCCCGGGTGGTGGGGCTGTTGCCCCCGCTGAACACCACGACCGGGAAGAAGCCGGCGCGGTAGAGGTCTGCGGCCGTGGTGGCCACCCCGAGGTCGTGGCTGCCCAGGCCGATCGCCGCCGAGCAGGGCCGCTGTTCGTGGCCCATCTGGTGGTAGTTCCAGATCAGCGTCGCATCGTGGAACTGCTCGTCGGTGATCTGACGCTGCTCGTGCTCCGGCACTGGCACTCCCTGGCTCATCCCTGCTGGCCCTTTCGGATGCCCTCAATACTGCGCAGCTGGTGGCTCAGCCCGTACTGGCGGGCCACCTGTGCTGCCTGATCGAGGACGGACAGCCCATCATTCCGGGTCGCCGCATCCGACAGAAGGATGTGCCCGTATGCGGTGTCCAACCGCACCCGCTGCATCGGGGAGTCGACCGTGCCGGTGGAGCGCGCGATGTCCATGTAGCGCAGGGCCTGCTTGAGGTCGCCGACGCCTCGGTGGGCCAGGGCCAGCTTCGGGTGGGCAACAGACCAGTCCTCCGGCTCACCCAGGTCCTCAAAGGAGCGAGTGGCCTCCACCATGACGCCGGTGGCGTACTCGTTGTTGCCCTCCTTGCTCAGTGCCGTACCGACCCAGAGCCGGGCCCTGGCACGGTCGCGAGGGCTCAAGCGCTCGTCCGCTGCGAGGAGTTCGTACTGCCGGGCGGAGGCTCCCAGCTGGCCGGACATTTCCTGAACGACGGCGAGGGAGAGCTCGATCTGAGCCACTCGGCGCGGGATATCGAGTTCGGTGAACATGCCGCGGGCGGTCATGTAGGAGTGCCGGGCGGAGATCGGGCCGAGGATCGCGCCCTGGTCACGTTGGAGATCGCCGAGCAGCACGAGGCAACGGCCGTAGAGGTATAGGCCCTTGTCATCCAGGTGATGCGGGTCGTGGCGAGTCAGTCAGCGGTTCAACAGTGAGGTGGCGAAGGGGAAGTTCTGACGGCTGACGCAGACCACAGCACGCTCGATGTCCTCGGTCCAGGTCTCGTAATCCGCCGGCCGCGCGCTCTTCCTCTCGGGGAACATCAGCGCCTCGAACCTGGTCTGAGCAGCGGAGTCCGCGCGGGCCAGTGCCGTGTCGAGGATGGCCTGGGTATCCGGGCGGGGCTGGGTTGCGGTACCGAGGCTCTCCCACTTGGCGACCGTGCGCAGCGCGACACCGAGGTGCTCGGCGAAAGCGCGCGTGCTCATACGCAGCGCGGCGCGCAGGGCGCTTGCCTCGCGGCCTGTCCATTGCTGCACGCTGACCACGGATGACCTCCCTCCGTCACGTATGGAAGCACTGTCGGTGACGACGTGGGGCGGGAAGTGCAACGGAAGTACAACAGCAGGTCATTTCGAGGCCGTTCACGACGGCCGACGCTGTGTGCATGGACGACGACCTCATCACCGAACGCCGCTCCGTCGCCTGCCCCCAGGTCTTCGGCTACCTGCGCCACGTCACCGGCGGCCCGGCCCGCCATGCGGCGCTCGTCGGCTGCCTCACCGAGTACTGCCGACAGCACGAGCTGACCCTGTGCGGCGTGTTCACCGACCGCGAGGCTACGGTGGCCCTCCGCTCTCCCGCCTTCGTCGGCCTCCTGGACGCACTCGAATTGCCCGACACCTATGGCGCCGTGGTCCCTGCCCTCAGCCACCTCGGCCCAAAGCGCGTCGTATCCGAGCGGCAGCGGCAGATAACAGCAATGGACACCCGTCTGATCGTGGTTCGCCCCATCAGGCCGACGACGGAACGTGCGCCTCTGTTCGGAGTGAGCCTCGGCCTCCAGCACCAAGGGGATACGTGATGTCCGTCCGTGAAGCGCTGCACAGCGCACCCTTGGTCAACGACGTGCCTGGACTCCGCCTGCTCCGAGTCGGCGACGGCTGGGACCTCGTACGCACCCCCGCAGCGGTCGGCTTCCTGGCCCTGGCCCACCTTCGGGCCACCGGCACGGCAATCGGCCCGGTGCTGTACGACGGACCCAACGAACGCCTCTACTACGCCATCGAAACCGGCACCGCCGGAAGTTGGGGCGACTTGCCGGTCCGGCATCTCACCACCGAGTCATGGCTCGTCGCGCCCAGCCTGGAGTTGATCGACGATTGGTTCGGTGGCTGGTGCGAACTGCCAGACGCCGAGACCCTCACCGACGCCGACGCCCTACACGCCGCGCTCAAGAATCCGTACGTCACTGCTGCGGCGGCAGAGGCGCCCGTCGTCGGCGTTCGCCCGGGCGCAGCCTCGTTCCGCCACACGTCGGCATCTACTTCGCTCCGACCGAACCACACGGGGACATCTGTGTCGCCCCACCTCATCTCGCCGAGCGAGGTGGGCCAGTGAGTACGCGAGCGGTCGCGTGTCACAAGCAGTGGACCCTCCAGCCCGACCATGAACCGGACGCCGAGCCCACCACCTACGCGATGCAGTGCGCAGTCGACGGCGAGACGTCACCGCCCAGCGAGGGCTTCGCCGCGCCCCAGAACTGGGTGCTGGAGCACTGCGGTCAGCACCCGTCGCACCACACCTACAGGGAGATCATCACCCGCCCGTGGCGAGCCTGGTGGAAACCGTGATGGGCCGAACCGTGGGCTGGCTGGCGCGATACACGGGCCCACTGCTGATCGTGCTGATCTCCGCCTCGTGCGGCTTCGTGGTCGGCGTCGCGGTCTCCACCGCCGCGACCAACCCCTGAGTCCCCGTCCCTGCCGGACGTAGCCGATCGAGAGGTTCCCCCACCCGAGAAGCCCCGGCAGGGACGGGCCGCAAGCCCCCGCCCCGGACAGAACAACCGCCCGCGCCCTTGGACAGGTCGAGCGCCATCCGGGGCGGGTCCGCAAGTCCCCATCAACCCCCGACCCAAGGAGGAGCAATGCAGAACAACACCGCCACCACCCCGAGGACCGGGCCGGTGCAAGCCGGACTGGTCAAGGCACGCCGCCGGATCCAGGCCGCCCGCGAGCGCGGCGTCACCCCGTCCGACGGCGGCAGCACCGGCCGTACCGACGGCAACGACTGATCCGGGAGGAGACGCGTTGTCGCCGCTGAATCTGGCGGCCCACCTGGGCCAGGACGAGTTCCTGGCCCAGGTGCTCCACCGCCAATACCGCCACATCCCCGCAGCCCTCGCCGATCCGGGCCAGCTGATCACGTGGGACGACCTCAACACGATCCTGGCAACCCACCGCCTGGAACCACCCCGCTTCCGCCTGTCTACGGACGGCGAGATGCTGCCGGCCCACCGCTACACCGCCCCGGTCACCACCCGTCGGCACACCGTCTGGCAACGCCTACACCCCGCCGAACTGCACGCCCGCCTCGCCGAGGGCGCCTCCCTCGTGATCGACGCCCTCGACGAACTCCACCCGCCCGTCGGCCGCGCCGCGATGGAGCTGGAGCGCTGCCTCCGCACGGGAGTGCAGGCCAACCTGTATGCCTCATGGACTGCCCGCGAGGGCTTCGGCGTGCACTGGGACGACCACGACGTCGTCGTGATCCAGATCGACGGCGCCAAACGCTGGAAGCTTTACGGCCCCACCCGCACCGCCCCCATGTACAAGGACACTGACGAGCCCGAGCCGCCGCCGAAGGAGCCAGTCGCTGAACTCGTGCTTCGGCCCGGAGACGTGCTGTATCTACCGCGCGGCTGGTGGCACTCGGTGGCCGCCTCCGAAGGTGAACACTCCCTCCACATCACCTTCGGCGTGCAGACCACCACCGGCGCCCAGCTCCTGTCCTGGCTCGCGGACGACCTGCGCCGCCACGATGTCCTGCGCGAAGACCTGCCCGTGCACGCGACCGCCGCAGAGCAAGTGACTTATCTGGAGCGGCTGTGCAAGGAAGTCACCGCCTCCCTGGAAGACCCAGACCTCATCGGCCGGTATACGGCGATGCGCGACGGAACCGACCTCACCCGCCTGCGGCCGAGCCTGCCCCACATCATCAGCGTCCCCGCGGTCCCGAACGTCCGCGTCAGGCTCACGACCACCCGGGCGCTCTTGGAGTCCAGCGAGGAAGGGGTGGTTTTCCGGGCCTGCGACAACGAGTGGGAGATGGCGAAGGAGGCGATGCCACTGCTCCAACGACTGATGTCGGCCGCGCCTACCGCCGTACCCCTCAGCGAGCTGGCCGAGGCAGCCGGAATCTCGATCGTAGATGTGGCGGCCGTCATCTCCGAGCTCATGGTCGGCCAAGCGATCACGGTGGAAGGCAGCGAACGATGACGAAGGCAAGCCTGGCCCTGGGCACCTACCGCATCCACCCCTCCGCGCTGCACGACGCCGTGACCCGCGCAGCCACCGATCCAGCGACAGCATGGATCGACACCGCGCCCAACTACCTCGACGGACAGGCCCAGCCGCTGCTCGCGCCGGCCCTCGCCCGGCACCCGATTCCGATGTCCACGAAGGTCAGATTCCTCACCGCTCGGACCGCTGCAGACGCCGTTAACGCCGGAGCCATCACGGCCGGTGACGCAGAACGCGGACATTGCCTGAGCATCCCGTACGTCCACTGGCAGTGCGCCCGCAACCGAACCGAACTCGGCCGTGACCACCTCGACCTCGTCTTCGCGCACAACCCCGAACGCACCGACGGCGACCCACACGAAGCCCTGCGCGACGCCTTCACCGCCCTCGAAGCAGAAGCGACAGCCGGCGCCCTGACCGCGTATGGCGTCGCCACCTGGGACGGCTTCGAAACCGGTGTCCTGAGCACCCCCGTCCTGCACCAACTGGCGGTTGAAGCCGCTGGCACGAAGCAGCACCACCTGCGAGCCGTCCAACTGCCCGTATCCCTCGTCACCGCCACCGCCTTCGTCCAAGCCCTGGACGGCGAAGGCCCGATCGCTCAGGCCGCCGAGCTCGGATGGCAGGTGTACGCCTCAGCACCCCTGTTCGGCGGCGAGCTGGCCGACCTGGCTACGCGCGAACTCACCGCAATGCTGAACCCCGAACTCACAACCACCCAGGCTTGCCTCCTGGCGGCAGCCTCATGCCCCGGGGTGACGCGGATTCTGCCCTCCGCCTCAACGCAGGCACACTGGGCCGAGGCACAAGAAGCCCTGCGGAAACCCTCCATCCCGGCCCCCACACTGCGAAAGGTGCTGGATGTACTCGCCACCGCCTGACTTCGCGGACCAGGAGCGCATGCGTCGGGCCTTCACGCGGTCAGCGGCGACGCTGGGCGCCACGATCGCCGGCCCCGAGGTCTGGGGCTGGCACGGCCGCACCCTCAGCAGCCACGTCGAGCACCCGGACCGAGGCGCTTGCTGGCTGAGACTGCTCTCCGCACCGCAGGACAAAGCAACGGGCAAGATCTGGGAGGGCAACCGCCAGGCCGCCGTGCTATTCGACGGACACATCCACAAGCCCCTGCTCTACGACACCAAGAAGTCAGGCGACGACGGCTACGCGTACCACGCCGAGTTGCACCAGTACATCGCCGACCCCATCGCCTCTTCCAGCCCCGTCCTACGCACGGACCTGAATCCTCCGACCGAGTGGTGGGAATCCCTACGTACCGACCTGGAGCACGTAAACACCGTCTCCACGGACCGCGTGGCCGTACGCCAGAAGTGGGTGGACCGCGCTGTCCCGCGCTTCCTCGACATGCCCGGCCCCCGGATCACAGACTGGGCGCCAGCCCACGGAGACCTGCACACCGCCAACCTCACGAGCACCACCCCCTACCTTCTCGACTGGGAAGGCTTCGGCATGGCGCCGGCCGGTTACGACGCAGCAATGCTGCTGGCCTACTCGCTGCTCACCCCCGGCTTCGCACAGCGTGTCCGGGGCGCCTTTCCCGTGCTTCAGACGGAGGCCGGACGCGTCGCACAGATCATCGTGGTCACCGAGTTGTTGCAGTCGGCTTCGCGCGGGGACCATCCCGAACTCGTCCCCGCTCTTTGTGCCCTGGCCGGAGAACTGGTTTGAGGAGGCCGCGGCCGTATCTCAGGGGACAGGACGAAAACCGAAGCCAACGCGGACAAAGCTCTTAGGAAAAACTCTCACCAGCCTGATTCCCGAAACGACAGCGAACCCCGAACGTCCAACTCGTGATCACTTGGGAAATCTGACAGCAGGTTGCTTGCACCCACGTTTTCATCACACCTGTGGTGAATACAGTTCCTCGATACGCTTTGCCAGCGTGGCGATGCGAGACATCGCGCTGTCGCGGTCAGCGACGAGCTTGGAAATACGTTCGTCCACCTGCGGGCGGTGGTAGCCCCGGCGCACGAGCTCGAAATCGGAGGGCGATCTGACCCTGCTGGTCTGCCGGGCTCGTGCGTTGACGTCGGCAATGACGCCTGCGGCTCGGCGTCGCGCTTCCAGGGCGGCCTGTCCGTTGTCCCGCTCAGCACCCATTGACGCGGCGCGCAGATTCCTGCTCAGCTCTTCCAGTGTTGCCACGTGGGCCAGTGCGCTGTCGCGGTCGGAGACGAGCTTGGAAATACACTCGTCCACCTGCCCGCGATCGTAGCCCCGGCGCACAAGCTCGAAGCCGTAAGGCGAGATATCCGTGTCGTGGCTGACGACGCTGCTACGAGCTGTGCGCTCACGCTCCACTTTGATGCGGATCTGGAGAGCCTCTGCATCGGCGGCCGCGACGATATCTGCGGCCTGCAGACGGGCGTTCTCCATGATCCGCTGAGCCTGGCGCTCGGCATCAGTGTGCGTCTCCTCGATCCCCAGGCGGAGTCGCTCAGCGCGGTACTCGGTCTCGGCCAACTGCTGCTCAGCCTTGGCCTGCCGGGCTGCGAGGTCGCGATCGGTCTGTTCAGCCTGCTTGCGGCGTTTGGCGAGGTGAGCCTCGAACTCGGAGGCCGCTTCCGCGGCTTTGGTACGGGTCTCGTCGAAGTAAGCATCGGCTTCCGCAAAGAGGGCGTCGGCCTCCTCCAACTTGGACGCACTGTCCTTCTGGGTACGCAGCCAGACCTGCCAAGACTTCTTCAGGACCCGTGCGGCCAGGGAGTCGGTATGCCCCAGCTGGACGACGTCTAGCAGATTGCCGCCCGGCAGCCGGGTGGCGTGATCGATTAACACTGTGCTCAGGGCGTCGTGAACGACGGCTGCGTCCGACGGGCGGTCATCCGGTCGTTTGGCGAGCAGGCTCATGATGAGGTCGTTTAGCGGCCCGGGAAGGCCCTCGACAAGAGCACCCGGCTCGGTTGGCGTTTCGTCCAGATGCATGCGGAGCACGGCCATCGGGTGGTGGCCGTCAAACGGTGGGCGACCCGTCACTGTGTCGTACAGGAGGCAGCCCAAGGAGTAGAGATCGCTGCGGTGATCGATGTCCCGAACACCCTCGGCCTGTTCCGGAGACATGTAAGGCGGGGAGCCCAGCACGGCACCCGTAGCGGTGAGGGCATGGACGCTTACGGTGTCGCCTATGAACTTTGCGACACCGAAGTCAAGAACCTTGGCCGTCCCCTCGGGCGTGAGAAGGACGTTGGCCGGTTTGATGTCCCGATGGACGATGTCCTGAAGATGCGCGGCGTGTAGCGCTCGGGCAATCTGTGTAGCCCACCCGACGGCCATCGGCCAGGGTGGCGTCGACTGCTTCAGCCGCTGGCGAAGGGAGATACCAGGAACAAGTTCCATCACAAGGTAGAGCGTCTGATGCCCCCTAACCGGAACCTCACCAAAGTCATGAACGGTGACGATGTTCTGGTGGGAAAGGCACCCCGCCAGCTGTACTTCGCGCTGGAATCTGGCTTGCGTTTCCGCCTCCCCAATGCGGGGCAACGCATGTACGAGTTTGACCGCCACCTCACGCCGCATGCGCTCGTCCTGCGCGGACCAGACCTCACCCATGCCACCCACGCCAAGGCGGTCCTTGATCCGATAGCGCTCAGCGAGCAGTACGCCCTGCATCCCTGCCCTCCCCCGTTGGCGGATTGTCATCGTGGCGCAACGGTCGTGCCTCGAACTCCTTCACTCGTATCACGCCTCCATCACGGTTCAGGTTCCACCCGAGTCACCCGAGCTCCCATAGGACCCACCCGCCAGGCGGCGAAGTCGCCGCGCCTCTTCCTCCATGCGATGCGCGACGCCGCCGGCGCCCGCAATGTCGTCCAGTCCGCTTGCGTGGAGTTGCGCGGCAAGAGCAGTGAAGTAGTGAGCGGTAGCGAGGAGATGGTCCTCCACATCCGTGGCACCGATACTCGCCGAGAGGCTGTTCGCGTCGTCCAGCACGCGGGTGATCTGCTCAGTGATCTCGTCCCGGGCGTCCTGCGCCAGCCCCAGCGCCCGGCCAACCTGGGCAAGGATTGAGTGGCAGGACCGGCCGGCCTCGCGCAGCAGCCGGTCGTCGCGGTTGAAGGAACTCGCCGCCAGTGCATCCGCGTGGATGTACCCCGAGGCGATGCGGGCCTGCGCCAGCTGCGACTCATAGCGGCGCAGGTCGATCGCGCTGGTGGCACCGAGCGCCTCGCGGAAGCAGGGGTGGACCTGGAACTCCGTCTCGTGCGGCTGCACCGGCAGCTCATCGCCGCCTGCGAACACGACGTCGTTGCCACGCCGCACTCCGAGGAAGCCCACCCCGTACAAAATATCGACAACCCCGGACAGAGTCAGCACGTCGGCGTACGCAGGGAACAGCCGGTGGAGCGTCTCGACGGCCGCCTCGAAGCGGCTGCCGAGCACAGGACGGGTGACCACGTATCCGCTGTTCTGAAAGAGGGGGAAAAGGTGTTTGAGGAAGGGGTGCGCGACCAGGTACTCCAACGTGAGGTCCTTCAGCTTCCACGCGGAGAACTGCCGACTGGCTTGGAGGACGTCCGCCTGCGTGATCCGGTCCCTGCCATGGATCAGCCAGGCGGTCTCTTGGCAGAGGTTGAGGAACTGGATGGCATCCCGGGGCCGAGGCAGACAGCGACTGAACAGGTACGTCGCCGTCTCCTCATCCCGGATGGTCGGCGGGAAGATCTCCCGCCACAGCTCCTCGATACTCAAGTCCTCTTTGGCGGAGGCCCGCGCGCGGGCCAGAGCGAGGTCTCGCAGGGCCTGTTCCGTCCAGGCGATGCGTAGTTCGTCGCCGTGGAACTTATCGCCCTCGCCAAAGGACAGCGAGTCGTAGATGTCGGAACGCAGGAATAGCAAGAACCGCACGAACCGCCCGTAGAGGCTTGCCGCGTGCTTCGCCGCCAGTAGCAGGCCGATCACCATGGAATTGCTGTCAGGCTCCGCGGACCACACCTGCTCCAGCTGATCGACCATCAGCAGCAACGGGCCGTGCGCGCCGTCGCACTCGAGATCGGCGACGGCCTTGGCCACGCCCTGCTCCACGACCCCCAGCTGGCGGGCGGCCCGTGCGCCCTCCGACGGCGACTGCGCGAGATCCACGCCGGCCTTGATGCCGAACGCCTCTAGGGCGAGAGAGGTCTGCAGTCCCTTCGCCCCCTGTGCCAGCCGGTCTCCAAGCCGTTCGCCCGGCAGTTCGTCATTCTGCTTAAGGAAGCGAACAAGCGCCTTGACTGAGTCAGGTTTCCTGCCGTGCGTGTCCTTGGCGTGGGCCACAACGTGGCGGGCCGCATGTACGGCAAAAACGTACCGCCAGATCAGCGCCTTCGCCGAGTCTCCGGGCAGCCCCTGCAGCTCAAACCGCCGGATCTCCTCCCCCGCCGTCTCGTCCGGGGTGACCAGGATCTTGCCGGTGGTGTGCGCGCTGTCCGCCATCAACTGCATGCAGATGGCACTCTTGCCGGCGCCCTTACGGCCGATGATCAGCATCTTGCGTCCGCTCACCGCCGCGCGGTACGCGGCGTTGGGCAGAAAGCCACCGCGTAACAGCAACCCTTCCGTTACGTCTCGTTCGGCGTCCTCGCGCCCGAAGTGCAGGTCCGCGAGCACCGAGCCGCCGGCCATCCGTCCCCCTGTTGTCATCCCATCGACCTTGCATGGGCTTGCAGTTCACACCGTATCCGTACCGGCCGAGATGGGGGTCAGGAACTCAGTGCACCGGAATGCGCCATGGGCCGTGGAGAACCACCAAGCAGAGGCGGTAACACCGCCTCTCGTGCGACCGCGCCCAGTTGCTCGGGGAGGGATACGTCCACTGGGTCAGGATGACACCCCGCGTTGCCCGGAGCCCGTCCTCTTCCTCAGGCTGTAGACGCCCGTGCTCAGCGACATACTGATCTGAGACTGGTGCGCTGGCTGCAGGCCCTCCGGGTACAGCCGTCCGCGAGGGCACACGTCGCCGCGGTGCCAAGAGCCCGGTCGACGTCGGCGATCCCGTAGAGCTTGGCTAGTGCGACTGCGTCGGCCATCTTCGCCCGGATCCGCCGGACGCCCGTCGCCGCGGCCTCGACCAGCCAGGCCGCCGCTCCAGGCCCGATCGCCAGGAACTGGGCCTCGGCCGGATTCGTCGCCCGAGGTGTGCGCTCGCCGCGCGGGGCGTCGGGGTAGTGCTCGTCGGCGATCCGGGGACTGCCCGGGGTCGAGCGCGGGTGCCGGGCGACCTCGACCGCGCTGCCCGTGACCATCGCGGTCACGATCAGCTCGTCGCCGTGGAAGCGGACCCAGACACGCCGTCGACGTACTTGTGCGGAACCGAGTAGCGGACCGACTCGACCGAGATCGTGGAGTCCTTGCCGACCCTGCGGGTCTCGCCGAACGCGGCGGTGAACGGCTGCTTGGGCACCGGGTGAAGCCGCAGCCGTTCCTCGGCCAGCAGCTCGGCCGGGATCCGGCGGGTCTCGCGGTGGACCCGACTGCTCACCTCGGTCATGAAGTTCTGGCAGGCCTCCTGGAGTTCGGTGAAGTCGGAGTACTCGGTTCGCAGGTTCACCGCGGGGGGAACCAGGTCCCGCTTCGCGATCCGAACCGTCGCCTCCGTCCCGCCCTTCGAGGCCGGGTCGGCCGGCATGCAGGACCGCACGGCCGTCCCGTAGTAGCGGGCGATCGGCACCAGATCAGGGTTGCGGACCGCGATCCGGGCCACGTGCTCGACGGTGACGGTCTTCTCGTTGTCGGTCAGGCAGTAGGTCGGCACCCCGTCAAGCGTCCGGAACGTCGCGTCCAGGCAGGCCGCCACCGTCGGCAGGGACTTGCCGAGCACGGGGACGACCACCCGGAACCTCGACCAGGCCAGCCATGCGCACCACAGGCTGGTGCGTCTTCCGTCGATGCGCGGGCCTTCGCCCCAGTCCCACTGCAGCCACATCGCCGGCTCGGGTATCCACGGGCGGAAACTGTGCGGTTCCCGGCCCGGTAGGACTCCTTCACCGCCGCGACAGCCCGGCGGGTCGTACGGTCGGTACCGACGAAGCCCATCGCGACGATCTTCTTGTGAACAGCGTCGGCACCGACCCTGCCGCGGGACCGCTCGACCAGTTCCTCGACCTTCGGCAGGAAGTCGTCGATCAGCCTCGACCGCACGGCCCGCTCTGTCGGGTCGACCCCCTGCCCACGCAGTTGCACGTAACGCCGCACCGTGTGGTGGTCGCAGCCGGACAGCTCGGTTACCGGAGGCAGCGCCCACTCTGTGTCATGGGCTTGGAGGGTCTGTGGGGAGATCAGCTGTCCATCACCGGGGAGGTTTCGTGTCCGCCAGCGGGGAGGCCAACTGACTGCCAGCGGGGAGTCTGCCGTGTCCACTGACACCGGTGCCGGACGATGAACGGTTCGAGGCGCTGAAGGCCGGCCGTGAGGCCGCGCTCGCGGACCAGGCGCAGCTGGCGAACGCCGATCCGGAGGAGGCAGCCCGGATCGCCGCCGTCTATGCGGCCCGGCTGAGCGAGCTCAAGGATTCGTAGCCGAAGGCCTGCCGCCGAACGGGCAGGGGCCCCGCTGCCCGGCGGCTCCAAGCTCGGCATCAACCCGGGCACGGCGAAGTGGGAGGGCACCCAGGAGGTGCTGTGGGGCGAGGGCGTGCGGGAGCAGTTCAAGGCCCCGGAGCTCAACCTCGCCCGGTACATCAAGGACGGCACCGTCACCGACGCCGACTACGGAAAGTAGGAGTAGGCGATGAGCCTGTTCGGAGACGGCCTGGACGCCGCGGTGCAGAAGGCGTTCACCCGCCCGGCGCCCAAGAGCGCGGGCGCGCAGATGCGGTACCTGGTCAGACAGCTCAAGGGCACCAGGGCGGTCGCCCAGATGCTGCGGGTCTCCCAGCGCACCGTGGAACGGTACGTGAAGGACCAGATCAAGAAGCCGCGCCCGGACCTCGCCGACCGACTGGCGCGGGAGGTGAAGGCGCGGTGGCAGCCGCAGATCCGGGCGAAGGCGCGGGAGAAGGCGGCGACCACCGACGGGGTCGTCATCGACACCCAGGCCCGGCTCGGCTACACCGCCCCAATCGGCAGTACCGACCAGGACCGGGTCCGGCACCTGACCGTGGCGCTGCCGCCGCAGTACGCGGCACGCCCGTTCGAGGCCCAGGAGGCCGGCGCCACCGAACAGCAGCTCCAGGAGATCGCCGCCGAAGCGCTCAAGGAGGTGTACTTCCAGGACGGCGGCCGTCGCGCCGGCCAACTGGAGGAGGTGCGCTCCACCCACATCTCGCACCTGGAGTTCGATTTGTAGGAGCGTTTCTCCGAACAGGCTGCGGGCCCGGACCAGTTGGTCCGGGCCCGCTCCCATGTCCGCACGCGTGAACGGCTTCTCGCATGCCTGTCCGACTCTGTGTCAAGTGACGTGAAGCCGATCCGATTTGGGGTGATTCACTCGATCGTTACGCAAAGCGGTCGTCATCCCGGGTGGGGCCTCATGTGGCGTTAATCACCACTCGGCCACCAACTGTCATTTGCATGCCACGCAGGGTGATCGGAAATGGCTGGTCACCCCGCGTTTCACACTGCAACGATCCTCACCTTGCGCACCCTTTCGGTTTCGCAGCGTGAGAATTTGTGGGGACGGTCATGCGTCTTCGGCCCGTACTGACGGTTGGGTGGGGGGTGCGCCGGCGCGCTCCGCGTCGCGTACTCGACCCCCTCAACGAAGAGGACTGATGACCGAACAAGTCGGTGAGGAGGACGGCCTCAGCCCCGTGGCCGAAGCCCCTCTCCCGCTCCCGCTGGACTTCGAGGCGCACTACATCATCAACCAGGAGGCGTACCACGAGTACGCCCTGGCAGTCCTCGGCATGAACGACGCGGCCGAACGCGCGGTCCACCGGGCTTTCCTCGAGATCCTCCGGCACTGGGACGCCCTCCTCACGGAGAGCGACCTGCAGCAGCAGACCTGGGCCATCATGCGGCGCACGGTCATAGCCGAGAGCCTGCTGAACTTCCGCGAGCAGCTTACGGCACTCGACAGCGGACGGGGCCTCTACAAGGCCCTCGGCAGCCTGACCTCACGCCAGTTCGACGTGATGGTTCTGCGCTACATCGCCAAGTACGACACCAAGCGGATCAGCTGGTACATGGGCGTCACGCCCAGCACGGTCGACTACCACTGCCGCAAGGCCAGGGAAAGGCTCGCCCCGGTCTACCGGCGGGCGCCCCAGCAAAAGCAGGAGGACACGAAGTGATCACCTGGGAAGAACGGCTGGCCGACGCCTCGGTATGTGAGACTCGGCGTCCCTTCGATGCGGGCGCAGGGCTGCGGAGCCTGTCTAGGGACGCCCACCGCGTCCGGCCCCCGCGCAAGGAGCCCCCCGCCGACACCCGCGCCCGTCACCAGCTAGAGGCGCTCACCACCTGGGGCGTAACCCAGTCCGGCGCGGCCTCGCACGTCAAGGACCTCATCGAGATCATCGGCGGTGCGCGCGCCGACTTCGACGGGTGGACCGACGGCATCGACATCGACGGCGTTCACGTCTTCGCCTGCTCCCTCTACCTCGCCCACCACCCCGAGAGCGCCCGGTTCTGGTGGCAACTGGCCGCCGGCGCCGGCCACGTCGGTGCCGCCTACTGCCTGTACCTCCACAACCTCAGCTGCGGCGAAGTCCGCGAGGCGGTCTTCTGGAGGAAGCAGACGACCAAGCTGCTCGATGACTCCTACGAGCCGGAGCTGCTTCTCGAAGTGCTGGAGTTCTTTGCCCGATACAGCACTCGCACCCGCCCCACGGTGCCCACCGGGAGCCTGGAAGCAGAGATCGAGCGCCTTGCCGACCGGCACGACGACGGCGGTCTCGTGTGTCGTCCGGACCGTCAGCTCGCCGCCCGCCTCGACGGACTTGTGAGCCGGCACTGACAGCAAAGCCCGGCGGGCCGATGGTTCCTAGGCCGCCAGTCCCCGCCGGGCCTCACACACAATGCCCACCAACGAAAGGCAAGCATCTCAATGAAGCGTAACGGCCACCCTGGCACGTCGGGCGACAACAGCCGATTCAAGCGTCTTATCCGCTGGATCACCCGCCGCCGCCAGATGATGATGACCAATATCCTGCGCGGCGCCTGCTACGGCTTGGGCGCAAGCGCGACCGGTGCCGTAGTCACCTACTGGATTGAACGGCACCTCTAGTCTAGAGGCGGTGGAAAACATCGCAGTGAGCGGGGCCTGCGGCGCCTTTGCCGAAGCGCGGGCTGGATCAAAGGCGCCGTAGGCGGTGACAGGAGTCAGGTCGCCTGGGCGGCCTGACCGCGGCGGACGCGGCCGAGCAGGTCGCGGTGGTAGGCGGCGAGGCTGCCGTCGGGACGGGTGCGGGGCTGCCGGTCAGCGTGTACCACTCCTCAGCACCGGTGTACTGCACGGTCACGCGGGCGCTGCGCGCGTCGTCATCGAGGGTGGTCCGTACGGTGAGGTCGCCGGTGATGACGCCGACGTCGTCGGTCATCACCCCGCCGGGTCCGGCTGTGACCTCGTCCTGATAGCTGGTGGCATCCGGGTGTTGGGTCATGCGGGGCAGGTGTCCACCATCTCGATCAGCTTGCTCTTCTCCGGCTCGGTGATGTTGAGGTTGTACAGGTACGCCGCGATCCGGCTCGACGACCGGTGGTGGAGGCCAGTGCTCGCACCGTGCGCGCCCTGGCATCGGCGGACAGGTCCTCGCCGCCCGACAGGTCCCGGCTCTGGATCTCCGCCAGGTCCGCCCGGCGCCCGGACACCTGCGGCCGCAGCAGGTCCACGGCCGCGCTCATGTACAACCGGGCTCAAACAGACCAATTCTTGCTGGATAAGGTGATCCCGTGTCGCAGCAGGGCTCGACACCGAGTCAGGGGCGGGGGTGGGGGACGGGTGTCGGTACCCGCGCTGCAGGCCATGGAGCACGCCCGGGCGGCCGGAGGTCGCCTCGTGGACTTCACTCAGCGGGAGAGCCGTGGCGTTGGACAGGTGTGCCCGTGGGACTTGGTGGTAACCATCGGGCCGGAACCCGAGGAGCATGCGGCGGCTGCCTGGATCATCGCCGACGAGATCATGCGGGCCCGCACCGACCTGGACGACCTCGCATACCGGCTCTGGCGCAACAGCGCCCTGGCCGGCACCCCGCTGGCCGGCCCCGATCGCGCGCACGTCCTGCTCTACGCCGGACCGGTGTTCGAGGCCAACGACCCCACGGGCGTCACCGGCTACGTGGGCGAGTGGCTCTGGTACCTCTCCACCCGCGACCTTCCACCCGAGCCGGGGCGCAGTGTGGAAATCCTGGACCCGCCCTCATCGACGGTGACCGACAGCGGGCCGGACGGCCTGGTGATCCACCGGGTGCCTGGCAGTGAGCTGGGGTTCGTCTTCCGGTTGTGGGAGATGAAGAAATTCACCGCGGAAAAGACGAAGCCGAGCGACACGATCCGCAAGGCGTGGCAGCAGTTGAACACCTGGGGGGCGCGGTACCTGGGCCAGATCTCGTGGGGAGGCCGGGAGCTGGCCCCCGATACCCGAGAGTTCGTCGGCTCAATGGCTCGGCAATGGGTGGACGCGAAGGCGTCGGGGAACGGCGGGGTCAGCATCGCGCTCGACGCCGCAGACACCCCGGCCACGGCCTTCGAGCGCTCGCACCAGCACTTCACCACTCACACCCACCCGGGCGCGCTGCAGGGCGTGGTGGTGGCGATCGAGGATCTTGAAGATTTCGCGAAGGACGTGAGGAGGTACGTGTGGAGCGCACTCTAGACCCGGAGGTGCTCGCGTCCGCGCTCGGCGAGTACCGGGAGGGCGGGGTGCTGCCCAGAGCACAGGACCTGCTGGCGGCAATGACCGAGCTAGAGGTCGGGGCCTTCCGCGGTGAGCGGGAGATCGAGGACGAGACCCTCGCCACGGCGTGGTACCTGCACGGCCTCGCCGCGCTCGACCCGCAGTCGCCCGACTTCGACGCGGTGCGCGTGCGTCGGGCCTTCGCCGCGAGCGCGCACCTGATGGACCTCGCCCTGGGCGACGAACGTCGGCCTGAGGCTGAGCGGCTCCAGATTGCCTTTGCCGCCCAAGCCGGGTACCGGCGCAGCGAGCAGGACCCGAACGCCACCGCCGTCTACCGGCAGGTCCGCGCTCTCGTCGACATCACCGGTGAAATGCGAGGGCACATCGGCACCCTGGCTGTGGAGGCCGGCGTCGTCTTCCTCGGCTTCGACCGCCCGGAGCTGGGCCGGGCGCTGCGGGCATGGCGGCGGCAGCTGCGCGGGGTGCGGGCGGTGATGCGCCGCGAGTCCCTGGCGGGGACCATGTACGGGCCCGCAGAGGCCGTCGTGGAGGCCGTCTTCCACCTGGACCAATTCCTGGGGTTCGGCGAGGAGCGGGATCTGCTGGCGGCGCAGCGGCTGCTGCGGGACGTGATGACGGAGGCGGCCGGCCGAGGCGATCGGCTGGCGCGGTGGGTTGCCGCGCACCTGTTCCAGCTGAGCGGGGAGATGGCGGTCAGTAGCCTGTACCAGCTGCTGCCCCCGGGAACTCCCCCGGAAGTGGCGCGGAGCTTCGCGTTGTCGAAGCCGCCGGTGATGACGCTCTGGCCGCCGCAGCGCCAGCTCCTGAGACTCGAGCGTGGCAACCCGCTCGACCCGGCGACGTCACGAAGCCTGATCAGCGTGCCGACCAGCGCGGGCAAGACGCTGATGGCCCAGCTGGTGATCTGCTCGCACCTGGCGCAGCGCCCCGGGCGCGTGGTGTATGTGTCGCCGATGCGCAGCCTGGGGCGGGAGATGCACGGGACGCTGCGGGGCCGGCTGCGGGTGCTCGGGCGGCGCCTGGCCGCGGAGCAACCGGAGTTCCCCCTGGGCCCCTGGACCTCCTCGGCCGAGCCGGACGGCGGGGACGTGGAGATCGTCACCCCCGAGCGGCTCATGCACATGATCCGCAACAACCCCGGCGAAGCACTGGCGGAGGTCGGGCTGGTCGTCGTCGACGAGGCCCACCACCTGGGCCAGGGGCGGCGCGGCTTCGTGCTGGAAAGCTTGCTCACACTGCTGCAGGCCCGCAGCGACATCCGACTCGTGCTGCTGTCCGCGGCGGTCGGCAACAAGGGCGACATCGCCTCGTGGCTCGACCCGCATCGCCCCGAACGAGAGGTCTACTTCACCGATACCTGGCGTGGCCCGCGCCGGATGCACGGGCTCATGTATCCGAACCTCATGACGGAGCAGGCCGAGCTGACGGAGCGGCGGCCGACGGCGAAGCATGCCTCGCCAGTGCTCGCCACCGTGCCTGTCGAGACCCTCCTCGATGTCCGGCCGACCGCCTCCTCCGCCATCGCCCGGCTGACTACCGGCGAGGTGGGCACACGGCGCTTCGCCGGCACCGCAGGCCGGTGGAACGCGCGGACCCGTCTGCCAGGCGGGATCGCCGACTACCAGGTCTTCGCCGCCGGTGCTGCGGAACTCACCGCGAACGGCAGCGTCCTGATGGTCGTCGGCACCCGGCGGGCAGCCCGTGACGCGGCACTCGCCATCGCCGAGCGCCTGCCCGAGCGGCCCGAGGCCGCGGCCCTGACCGACTACCTCGCCGACACCCTCGGCGCGGAGCACCCGCTGGTGCGCTGCACCCTGCACGGCGTCGCCTACCACCACGGCGCCCTGCCCGAGGATGTCCTCCACGCTGTCGAGGGCGCGCTGCGCCGCGACGAGCTCCTGGCGATCGCCAGCACCAGTACCCTCACCGACGGCGTCAACCTGCCCGTGCGCACCGTCATCGTCCACCACAAGGTCGACGGCGACCCGCTCACCTACAACGGCCAGCGCGCCCTGTCCCCCGCTGAACTCCTCAACGCCATCGGCCGCGCCGGGCGGGCCGGCCGGGAGAGCGAGGGGTGGATCTTCCTGACCCGCCCCTACTCGCCCCGCCCCGCCGAGTTCGACTCCCTCAACCCCGACCCGGAGCAGTTGCGCGTCGTCTCCGCGCTGCTGACCGGCGAGGCCATGGCCGAACTCGCCGACGCCGAGGACACCCTGCGGCAGGACGCTGACGGAGTCTTCGCGCTGGCGGACGGCATCGCCGCGGACTTCGCCTCGTTCGTCTGGCTCGTCCTGCAGCTCCATGCCTCCTCGGCGGCGCCGCAGGGCAATCCCATCGACGCCCTGGACGCGCTGTTCGCCCTGTCCCAGACAGGCAACGGGAGGCACACCAGCAGGTGGCTCACCCTCGCGGACAAGGTCGCCACCGTCTTCGAGACCACCGACCCAGCCCAGGCCGGCCGGTGGGCCGCCACCGGCACCAGCCTGGGCTCGGCCCGCTACCTCGACTGGCTTGCGAACCAGCTGGCCGTGCTGCTCGACCGGCACACGGTGGACGACGCCACCGGAGGCGACCGGCTCGCCGTGCCGGAGGAATGGCCGCTGCAACGCACCCTCGACTTCCTCAGCGAGCACCAGGTCTTCGATCGCCTGCTCGACCACGTCCCGGAGGTCACCAAGACCTGGAACTTCAAGGACAAGGAGACGCGGGGCACGCAGATGCACGTCCCGATCGCCCCCGCGCTCCGCGAGTGGATCTCCGGCAGCACGATCCCCGACCTCGCGCGTTCCTGGCAGCCCGGCGTCGCTGCCGGGTGGGCGCTCGAACAGGCAGTACGCAACATCAGCACCGCCTTCGGACACGCCCTGAGCTGGACCGTCGGTGCCCTGATCAACCTGGTCAACACCAGCCCCGCGCTCTCTCCCGGCACGCCCAGGCTCAACACGCACACCGCCTGGCACATCCGTCACGGCGTCGACACCGAGCAGGCCCTGACCCTGCTCACTTCCGGCATCACCTCTCGGCGTATCGCTCACCTCCTCGGCCGCGACGCCGCCCGTCTGGGGCACCGGTCGGCCGGCCTGCGGCGGTGGACCGCCCAGCACCACATCGACGGCTGGACACAGCAGTACGGGGCGATCGACTACGAGGTCCAGGACCTCCTCGACTACGTCCGCACTCCCTCCGACCCGATCAACCAGCTCCTCGACAACCACGCCGCCACCACTCCGCTGACCCGGCTGGTAACAGGGACACCCGACGGCCCGGTCAACGTCGCACGGCCCAGCGCGCGCCACCCAACCATCCGCGTCGGCCGCGACCGCCGCCGGGTGGCGACCGTACCGGCCGACCGCCACCTCGATGTCCTCGCGATGCTCGACAGCGGCCTCGACCTCAACCACCGTCTCCACAAAGGCCAACTTGTCACCACCCGACGCGCCCGATAACACCTGGCCCACTCGGCGGAAACCACGCGCGGGGCTGCGGCACAAGCGCGCCAGTTCTAGGCGGCGTCCTTTTCCGTGACCAGACCTGGCAGTCATGGTTGTGGCGGCGCAGCGGGTCCACCTCACTGACCGCATCGGAAGCCTCGCCCGCCTCATCCGCCAAGCAGCCATCCCCGCCATCGGCGACGGCACCGAACGCATCGCCAACACCTCACTGGAGGCCATCTGGCTCGACCACCTCGCCGAAGAAGCAGACCGCCCCCTACACTCATCCTCCGGCCACACCGGCATGATGCAGACGTGAAGAAGACGAGGTGCACACCGGCCCAGGAGGAGTTCGCTGTTGTCTGCGGCCGAGCATGGGACGTCCTTATCCCCGCTCACGCCAGCTACTTGGCCAACGTCTCACCGCATTACGACGAGGTCTTCCACGACGTCGCACAGCGAACCGAGCACGCAGGCAGCCTCGGCAAGACGGACATCGCAGCCTTGGTGGTCTGGAAACGGCCCTCCGCACAGACCCCGTGGGTGACAGAACTGATGTCACTGCCCGACACCCAGGTCCGAGCAGTCACCGAGCGGGCCCTCACCGCCGTCCGCGACGCCGCCCTCAACCGCAGCGAAGCCGCCCGCACCGGCCGCGGCATCATCTGGGAACTGCCCGGCTTCCGCACCGGCGACGCCCTCGCCTCAGCCATCCTCACCGCAGCCGCACCCCAACGGATGGCCATCTACGACCGCCGCGTCCAACACGCCCTAGACACCCTCCGCCTCCCCCTCACCCCGGCATCGGGGCGCTACGGCCGCTACATGCAGCTCCTCGACGACCTCCTGCACCATGGCGGAGCGCGCGCCGGCGGCTGGACCGCACGCGACATCGACACCGCCCTGTACTGGACCGGCAGACCCACCCAGGTGCCAAGCCGCTGACCATCGAAACCCGTACCGATCCTTTAGATGCCGGAAGCCATCGGCGGGGGGCCGCTCTGCCGACCGCCCTGCTGATGGGTTGGCTCAGGACAGGCCAGGCTGATCAGCGGTGTCCGTGAGCAGGGGGGCAAATTGGTAGTGGCCCCGGTAGGTGGCTCGGTTGATGATGTCGCGGGCAAGTTCCTGGTGTTCAGGAGAGGCAAGTCCCAGCAGCAGAACGGCGCGGACGTCACTCTCCCTGATCCGCGGAGCGTAGTCGTACATGTCCAGCGTGGTGACCCACCGGTGCATCAGTTCCAGCACTGGTCCCAGGTAGTCGGTGGCTGCTTCGGCCAGGAAGGAGTAGATGCGCCGGTCGCGGCCAAGGCTTCCGGTCGTCTTGAGGGCAACGCTCAGCTGTTGCAGGCGCCAGGTAACCGGGAAGGCGTCATTGCGGGTCAGCGAGCCAATCAGGGCGTGGATCTCGTCGGGTTGCGGTGCAGGTCCATGCGCGCCGTCGTCCCGGGCGGTCAGGCGCCAGGTCCACCACTGCATGATGCAGTCGCGGGTATCCGGTGGCAGGTCGCGGTCATTTACAACCTCGCTCAAGAACGAAGCGAGCTGAACAGCAGCCACGGGTGAGGAGTACAGGTAGTCAGTCATAGTGCTCTCGTTGTCCAGTCCGAGCAGACCTGCCAGATAGATGGCCATGAGGTGATCACCCAGCCGCCGGTGCAAGTCCCGGTGATCCTGACCGAGCACTGCGGGTGTGCGTGCTGCGGTGCGGTAGACATCCATGAGGAGGCTCACGACGGACTCGGTGAGCGATGAGGTGTTCAGGTGGGCCATCCAGCTGGCACGGCCCAGTACGGTGTCGGCGTTGAACAGGACCTCAATTCGGCGTCGCATCCACGCCGGGTCGAGAGCATCGAGTCGAGTGATCAAGGATCCGACGGTTCGACCGACGGAACTGGCGCCCAGGGCAGCGGGCGTGCCAGCCGCGTCCAGCAGCAGGGTGTCCAAGGCAGTGAACAGTACCTGGAAGGCAGCGCCGTGTTCGCGACGCCACAGCGCCCACGAGACGGCGGCTCGCAAGGCTGTTTCCAAACTCTCGTCCCAAACAGACTGCTGGCCGTCGTCAAGGTCGTCCTGTCGTGTCCTGGCGGCGCTCCAGACAGACTCGAGTACGTCCCACAGTGCGTCGCCGAGCAGGGTGGGAATCTGCTGGGTGTTCTGCAGCGCCAGTCCCGCCAGCACAAACCGGGCGACCGCCAGGTGCAGCGTGCCGGTGTCGGAGGTATGAGGGCGGCCCGTAGCCGGCTGTACGAGCGGGAGGATGGTGGCCCAGCTGAGTTGCTGGCCGGCCTGAACAGCCGCACGGAATCCGTCGAGGACGGCGGCGAGGTGATCATCTGCCAACTCGGCGAACTGAGGGGCGTTCTCCTGGTAGATGAGGGCCTGGCTGGTCACGGCGGCTTGCAGCTGACTGCAGAAGGCCTCGGCGTTCGTGCCGAACCGGGTCGGTGTGGGCTGGAACTGCCGCGCGTGGCTGATCAGGCCAGTGGCGGTCATCGCAGCCAGGTTCTCCGGCGACCCCTCTTCTTCGGCCGCCGACCAGGCCAGGGGCTGGGGAATCGTGTCCAACAACGGTGCCGGACCGAGGCTCTCGCACAATTCTCGGTAGTGCCGCAGTTGCTGCTCGGGCAGGATATCGGCCAGTGCTGCATAGCGGTCTCGCTGCCAAGCGCCCGCCCACTGCTCTACGTACTGCTCGGGCGGTTCGGCGCCCCCGGAAGTGCTACGGAACCGCTCCACGAACCGTTCGGTGTCCGGCCCGGCGTCGATGACGGCCAGTACCCCTTCGAGCGCGGCCGGGCGCAGCGAGCCGGCACTGGCGCGGGCCAGGAGTGCCCACTCAAGCTGCGACCGGGTGGTAGCAATCTGGGAGGGATCCGTCAGGATGCTCTCCACCACGTCCGGGGCGTTGGCACCGTGAAGCTGGAGAATGTGCAGGCGGAGCCTGCGGAAGACCAGCCATGGCTGGGACTCCAGGATGGACAGGACACGGTGGATGTCCGTGGCCGCAAGATGGTCGGCCGTGTCGCGGACCGCCTCGGCGAACAGGGCACGGTCGTCAGAGCGCATCCCGCTGTGGCGCGGGTCGAGCACCGGGTACCACACGCTGGACAGGTCTTCCCCGCCAGCGCGGTCAGGGTCCATTCCGGTCGCAAGGAGCGCGCTTGCAAGGCTGTCGGTCAGCGTCTCCAACCAAGCCGCCCCCAGATGACGGGCCAAGGCGACGTTGTGCGTACGCAAGATCTCCTGGAGATCGTAGTCGTCGATCCGACCACCGTGCTGAGCGGCTTGCAGAAGCGCGACTATCACCGCCAGGGCTTCCTCGGTGTGGCCGCCCTGGGCGCAGTGGACCGCGAGTTGGGCGTATCGGTCCGGGGCGATCAGGTAGGGGCCACGGATCGCTTCCACCGCCCGCGGCACCAGACGCGCCGCGTCTGCGGGGGGCAGCAGAAGTGCCATCTCCGCGAGATCGAGGTTGACCCGCGGATTATCCGTCGAGGGGATCTGCTCAGCGATGGCCGCCACGTCTGCCGGGGCAACGCTGGCCATCCGGACCAGATAGGTTGAGGCCGGCCAGGCGGGAAAGGCCACCGTGCGCGCTTCGTCGTCGGTTTCCGGTGCTGGCGGCGTGCTGAAAAGCCCGTGCTCGTGCAGGTGCGGCAGCCACCGGGGAGCGTCCAGGAGTCCGAAGAAGCGTTCCTGGGTCAAGTAGTCCTGGGGGAAGGCTCCCAGGAGCAGCTTCACATGGGCCTTTCTCGGATTGCGAACGGTAGCCAGTGTCTCCAGACGCTGCAGCACTGTGACGTAGCGGGTCTCGAAGCGGTCGAGTACCACATCGAGCATGTCCTCCAGTTCGGCCAGGCGCACACGGACTGCTGCGTCCATCGGTGTCTGTTCCATACGGACCCGGTGCGCATAGCCGTGCAGTTTCGTTGCCTCTTCCAGCCAGACGACGCCCGCAGGGCTGTCGGTCGGGATGCCAAGCCAGTCCAGCACACCCTTCACCTCGAACAGGTGCCGTCGCTCCTTGGTCGGGTCATTCCGCGTGACATCGGGCAGGAGAACCTCGCGAAGGGCGCTCTCCAGCTCCCGGAACAGGTGCGAGACCAGCATCCCGGTCGAACGCAGCGACAACTCCTCATCCAGCAGGGTGCAGATATCGGCGTACCAGCCTGCGGGCCCAGGACCGAATCGGCGCAGGCGGCTCAAAATCCGCTGCCGCTTATCAAGGTCAGGCAGGCCGGAGTGTTGCCCGGACAATCGCTCCAGCGAAATCTCGCGGTCCGCCTGCGGCACCGGTGCCACCCCCTATCCGCCGGCCCAGGCCAGCGCCCCGACCGGAGAGCCGACCGTCCCAAGAACACGCCGGGCTACCCCCTGATCGTTCCACAGGCACCGAGGTTGACGCAGTACGGATGACCGTCCCCATCGACCTGCATACGCCAGAACGGCAGGACGCCGTCAGCACTGGTGAGCTCACACGCCATCCCCACGATGGCGATCGGCTGCGGGCGGCCGGGCCTTGTTGCTGCGCGGTTCCGCGGCATCTTATGCAGCGCTCGGAGATTTAGGGCCGGTGCCCTTGCCACCTGCGCTCGCGGGCATTGAGCGCCGGCAGTTTCGCGTTCGGCCCGTTAGCGGCGAAGCGGTGCCTTGTCGGCACAGTTCGAAGAGCTTGGTGTGTCAGACTGCGACTTCGTCCTTCTTCAACTTGGACCAAGGCATGGCGGTGGGGCTCCCGCTGCGTGGTTGTTAGGCCCCGCGCCTGTCACGGATGATCGCCAATTTTATTGAATGTGTTCCCCTCGCCTGCCGGGACGTGGACGATGTCCGGCATGAGAGATGTGCGTAGATCGGGGGCTGTGGTCGCGTGTGCGGCGGCCGCGGTGGTGCTGGCCGGCTGCGGGAGTGACCGGGGCGAGGACGCCAAGCCGACCAAGGAGCCCATCCGGACTCCGGCGGTGTCCACGACGACGTTGGTGCCGGAGGATCCGGCGACGGAATATCCGGACACGGCGGAGGGGAACATCGGCAAGAAGGCGGACATGGAGGGCTGGGTGTACGACTCGCTGTATGACGATGCGGCAGCGTTCGTGCAGGACATCTGTGATTCGTTGCCGGATCAGTCGAAGGGCGGGTCGGGGGCGCAATGGCTGGCGGAGTCGGGGCTGTTGGAGGACGATGGGGCGGCAATCCTGAAGTTCGGGGTGCCGAAGCTGTGCCCGAAGTGGTCCAAGACCGTCAAGGCGGCGGCGTCCGGGGACTACGAGCGGTGGATCTCTACGGGGGAGTTCGAGGTGAAGAACGATCCGGCGCCGTTCGACCCTGACTCGGACTCGGATGTGCAAGAGATCAAGCCGGGCACGTATGTGGCGACGGGGCATTTCTCGGACTGCTACTGGGAGCGGACCACGTCGGGCGGGACGATCATCGCGAATCAGTTCGTGACGCAGGCGACCAGGTTGACGGTGACGTTGCGGGCTGGGGAGTTGTTCAAGAACGAGTGCGGGTCGTTCAAGCCGGTCGGCTGACTGGTCCTGGAGCGGGGCGGCCCCACTCCGGGGGGCCGGTGGTGGCTCGGGGGCCAGGGGAAGGGGCGTCCCGAGCGGTTTGTGTGCACGGCCTGGACTTCCGGCGGCGCGGAGAAACAGTGTGCGGCGAGACCGCGCCGTGGAGAGGCAGGGTGGCCCGTCGGTTCAAGGTCCGCGGGCGCATTCGGGAGCAGGACCGCGATCCGCAGAGGCTCCGGGCAGCCCGGGATGTTGCTGGGCTCGGTGCTCGACGAGGAGCGGCCGGCCACCTGCCTGGCCCGTAACGGGGATGCCTTCGCGTAGCCTCGCCGGACCGGCCGGGCACCGCAGGTTCAGACGTGAATCAGTCCTCTGTCCCGGCACGCAGCAAAAGCAGTAGCGCAGCACGATCCCCTGTTGAATCCTGATGGGTTGCCCACATAGGAGGTCATCACCGTGGCGGAGATCCGCTCGCTGGGGGAGTTGCAGGCGCCGGACAGTACCGCGCTCATCTTCACCCCGCTCGGTCTGGGCGGCCCCATGCCTGCCGAGCGTTCCGCCGAGTTCCTGCAGCGGCTGGTCGTGGACTGCAGGATTGCCTCGGACGTGGCGGACGCAACGCGTCGGGAGTTCGACCGGCTTCAGCGCCTCTTCGCCTACGGTCTCCTCGAGTATGACGTCTTCACCATGGTCGACGACCGCGCCCTGCTGGTGATGGAGCAGGCTCTGCGTGAGCGGTTCGTCCAGTGGTGCGCCGGCACGGTCACCTTCGAGGACGCCAACGGCTGCGAGTCCCCGGTATCCCGGGCTGTCAGCACCTACGATGACGTGCTCGCAGCGGTGAAGAAGCTGGGCAGGAGAAATCGGCGGGGACCGCAGCAGCAGCCGGCGCCGCGGTGGCGACTGAAGGTCGCCAGCACGCTGATCGAATTCAACGGGATGCTCGCCGGGTTGCGGGCGTGGGCGCGGGCGGCCGATCTGCTGCGTGGCCAGCGTACGCGTGGCATCGAGCACGCGATGTCGAACCTGCGCAATGCTGTCGCGCATCCGACCGGCTACCACCGCACGACGCCCGTGGAGGCGGCACGGACCCTGCGCGACCTGGCAGAGTTCATCAACCAGTTGTGGGGACACCCGACCCCTGGCGGGCGCCTGTATCCCGCCCCGGTGGAACGCGACATCGTCGTCATGGCCTGGAACGACGAGGGAAGCGTCCACCTGGCCCATGTCGATGCCTTGCGGGACGACACCGGTGCCGAGGGATACGTCTACCTCCTGATCCGCAGCGCGTCCGCCCCCGGGAGCCGGTACGAGGACGCGTACTGGTCGGCGTTCGACGCCCGGTTCGAGACCACGCAGTTCCCCACGGACTACCTCTGGGGACCCGGAAGCCGCGGCGATGCCCTGGCCTGGCTCGACGCAGAGCAACCGCAGGGGGACACCGTCGACTACGTCGACCGCGTCTTCATGCTTCGCGAGGACGACGGCCAGGTGTACGCGCCGATGCGCCCAGAAATGGCCGCAGGCCTCACCACCGAGGAGCAGCACGGCACCTGGCACACGGTGCGGGCCGACTTCCCCGAACACGCCTTCGCCCACGTGCGGGGCCTCAGCGACAGCCCCAGTGCGCACGCCCGTACCGGCGACTGCACAAACTGCGCTACTCATCACCTCGGCAGCGGCAGTCACGGACAGGCCTTGCGGGCCGCCGAAGACGCCATCGGCGCCGTCACCGCACGGCGGCCGCCCGTCGTTCGCGTCCCTGACTCATTCTTCTGGCCACACAGATTTTGAGACGTTGGAAAGCTGAGGCGAGGGGCAATGGCTCCTCGCCCTCATACAGCACACTCGCGCGACTCGAACGGCTGTATGCGGAGAGACGGCCCCGACCACCAGGGCGCAGGGTGCCGGGGCCGCCCGGGCCCTGCCGTCCTGTCAACGCAAGGCACCACGAAGCTAGGACCCCTCAGCCAGCACCGCGACTTCAAGACCGCACTCGGGTGAGCGGTGACCGAACTCTGCCCTCTCTCTGCCGGGCATCAGCACAGCGGTGACGAGCCCGGCTTGGCAGTGCGGTGGAGAGCCGTTGCCGGCACGTCATCGCCCAGCGGGCACCGACCCCGCGCACCGCTACCATGACCGCGCCTGACCGCCCTAACGGCGGCCGTGGACTGGACGAAGGGACCCGGACGTGAGCCAGCACAGTCCCGCCCGCGCTGCGGTTTTCTCAGCCGGTTCCTGGGGCACGGCCGCCGCGAAGATCCTCGCGGACGCCGGCACCCACGTCGTCCTGCACGCCCGGCGCAGCGAGATCGCCGACGCCGTCAACACCACGCATCGCAATCCGGGATACTTCCCGGACATCAAACTGCCGGCGACGCTGACGGCCACGACTGACCCAGCCGCCGCACTGGACGGCGCCGATTACCTCGTGCTGTCCGTGCCCGCGCAGTCCCTGCGTCAGTGCCTGGCGGCCTGGGCGCCGCATTTCGAGCCGCAGACGGTGATCGTGTCACAAAGCCAAGCTTCGTGGCGCGGGTGCGTCGCAGCCACAGGCCGGCCGGAAGCCCCGCACCTTTGTCGCGGTCAGGCCGGGCAGCGGCTCGGTGATCTCACGCGCTCCACGTCCGAGGTCTCTCAGGGACGTGCCCATCCGCCGTAGCAGCTCCTCCTCCCCGAACTGTTTGACCGACACCTCAGGATCCTTGGGTACGAGCGGAATGCCGATGTCCGCGGCGCCCCAGACATCGCGTCCGGCGCCGACGAATCGCTCCGGATCGTCGTACGGCAGCTCCAGCCACGTCTGCTCTCGGCCGAGCTTCGCCATCCGGCGCCCACCTCTCGGGGCCACCCAAGGCAATCGGTCCGAGGACACTCCCTCACGGGTGATCCCTCTCAGAGCGGCCCGAGCCACGAACCGGTCACTGGCATGCACCAGCGCCACATCGGCCAGCATCGCGAACGGCAGGCCGACCAGGCCGACCCGCAGGCCCACCGCCTCAGCGCCGGTCGACTCATATGGCACGACCGCGAGCACTCACGGCAGGCACAGCACGAGATACGCCGACCGAGGAGAGACCGCCAGCCGTGACTTCTTCGCCTTTCTCTGCGCCCGCAGTGCAGCCCACCGCATCAGCAAGGCCACGAGGACTGCAACGCCCCACACCAGGCCGGCTCGTGGTGTCAGATAGGCCACGGCCGCGGCCACCAGCACGACACCAAGCCTTCTCGCCCACCAGAGCCTTCGTACGCGGATGCTGTGCGCCACCACCGGCACCAGGTCGAACCCGTACGACGGGACAGGCAGCGGCGGCCCATGCAGGACGTGATCCATCACCCATCGCGCCATCAGCTCGCCCAGTGGAGGACAGTCGTCACTCCCCTCCAGATAGATGCGCCGACGCGTACTGCGCCGCGGCTTGTCCGCCTTGCCGCCCTTGCCACGTACCTTGCGCCACCACGCCTTGACGGCCCCGATCCGATCAGGACGCACATACACGGCCTGGCACAGCAGCCCGGTCACTTCCGACGAAGTCGGGTCCACTGCGTCGGACCGTCTGTCCTCGACTGCCGGAGGACCGGCCTGGACTGCGCCCGCCGTAAGGTGTGGCCGTGATGGCCACGCAGCCCGCCCCCGGTACGGCCGGGGCCCGCCACCGCCGAGTGGTGCGGCCCGCCGTGCTGGTCGCCGTGCTGCTCGGGCTGTTCTTCATGCACGGCGGCCCGGCCGCGGCCGACGGCGGCTGCCACGGGACCATGTCCGAGATGGCGGCCGTGCAACCTGCGCCCGCCGCGATGGCCCCGCATAGCTCCGACTACGCCGAGGCGGCGGGGGAGAAAGCCGCCGAGCACGCGGACGAGGCCATGCAGGGCGCGTTGTGTCTGGCCACCACGCCCCGCTCCGAGAGGCCGCTGCCTCCCCTCACCGCGGTCGCCTTCGTTCTCCCGGCCGCCGTCCTGCTGCCGTGGGTCAGGCGGGTGTACGGCGACGCCCGTCGCCGGGGGCCACCAGCCGACGGGCGTGACCTCCTGCTCCAGGTGTGCATCGCACGGACGTGACAAGACCTCCGGGCTCCGGCTCAGCGCCGTGGCCCAGCACAGGTCTCACGTTCACCCGCGCCAGATCACGGCGCCCACCTGGAAAGACACACCCATGTCCCAGCGTCTCCGGACGACTCGCCATGCCCTCGCGGCTACCACCGCTGTCCTCACGCTGACGCTCGCCGCCTGCGGCGCCAGCACCGGCTCGGACCGCACCTCCGGTATGCCCGGCATGAACCACAGCGGCACACCGTCCGCCTCGGCCGGCGCCATGGCGTCGATGCCCGGTATGGCCGGTGCCTCCACCGGCAACGGTCTGGCCGCCGCGAAGGACGGCTACCGGATGACCTCCACGGCCGGCAGCCTCCCCGCCGGCAAGGCGACCGACTACCGCTTCACCATCACCGGCCCGGACGGCAGCCCGGTCACCGACTTCGCCGTCGACCAGACCAAGCGGATGCACTTCTACGCCGTCCGCTCCGACCTCACCGGCTTCCAGCACCTGCACCCCACCATGGCCGAGGACGGCACGTGGACCGCACCGCTGGCGGCGCTGCAACCGGGCACCTGGCGGCTGTACGCCTCCTTCACCCCGGACAGCGGCACCGGCAAGAGCAAGGACCTCGTCCTCAGCCGCACGATCAAGGTCTCCGGCACGGCGATGACCACCCCCGTGCCCAAGGCGTCCGGCACCACCGCCGTCGACGGCTACACGGTGGCGGTGAAGGGCGACCTGATGGCAGGCATGGCCCACCAGCTCACCGCCACCGTCTCCAAGGACGGCAAGCCGGTCACCGACCTCCAGCCCTACCTGGACACCTACGCCCACCTGACCGCCTTCCACGAGGGCGACCTCGCCTTCGCCCACCTCCACCCGGAGACCAAGGTCGACGGTGACCACGGTGGCCCGGCGCTGACCTTCCACGCCGAATTCGCCCAGTCTGGAAACTGGCGGCTGTTCCTGCAGTTCCAGACCGGCGGCAAGCTCCACACCGCGGCCCTCACCCTGCACGTCGGCTGATCACCCGCTGGCTGCCCGGCCCGTCCGCCCTGCCGCGGACGGGCCGGGCGGTCAGCATCAGCGTGGGCTGGTGCCCGCGGTGACAAAGACCCGCAGGGCCAGGAACAACCGATCATGTTCCGCACGGGCCCGCTGTTCGGCGATCCAGCCGTCCGCCCGCTCCCGGGACACGGCACCGGAGGCATGCACACCTTCCACCAGCCCGACGAGCAGCGGAAGCGTCGCCACCCCGGTGAAGACTCCGGTGCTGACTTCGACCGGCACCTCCTCAAAGCCCGCCGCCAGCAGCAGATTCCGGCAACTGCGCGCGACGCGAGGCGCGGCGACCAGATCGGCGCGGGACTGCACGATGGTGCGGGTGAGGGCGGGGTCGTCGGTGCACAACAACGCGTCGCACAGCTCGAACAATGCGTCTCCCCGGGAGAACAGCGACGCGTACAACTCGGACCGGAACGCCGTCACCGCCGCGACCGCGTCTCGTTGAACCCCGTGCTCGACCAGTTCCACGATCCGGCCTCCACGCGCCGCGCCGACCCTCCCCGCAGGATCAGGCCCCGGCCCCACGGACACGCCGCGAACAGGGGAAACTCCGAACAAGTTCGAGCCCCGTTCGAGGGTGGACCAGCTATCGGCTGTGCTGGGCCCATGGGTCGTCGAACCCCATTGGATCGGGCCGTTCGGGGTGGAGCATTTTTCGGAGGCAGCGCCGCAGTCCTGTCTCGTCGGATCCGCCGGCGGCGGCCATCCAGGGCAGGGTGTCCATGGCGTGGGCGCGCTCGTAGGTGGCGAGGTCGTCGACGGTGGCGCGCAGGTCGTCGGGGGCGGGTTCCTCGGTGAGGCAGAGCCAGCCGATCGCGGCGGCCAGCCGGACCTCGGGCGCCTGTGGCCAGTCCCGCCACTGCTCTCGTATCCACTCGGTCGTCGGCGGGTGGGGGTACGCGCGGGCAGCTTCGGCGGTGGCGAGGACCAGGGTGGCGCGGACGATCGGGTCCTGCTCGACGGCGAGCCGGGCGAGGAAGGCTGCGCGGACCGTGTGGTCGGGGTCGGTGGCGGTGGCCAGTGCGTAGGCGGCGTGGATGCGGATTGCGGGGTCGGGATCGTCGAGAAGGGTCCGCAGGAGGGCGGTGTCGGCAGTGATCGCGGCCCGGGCGGCGGCGATCGACCAGCCCGCTGGGTAGCCGCTCACCTCGACGCCGTAGTTGTCGTAGAGGCCGTCGTGCTGGGTGTCGGCGTGATGGAGCAGCAGTTGGTCGCGGGAGGCGACGCCGAAGTGGCGGGCGCGGGCCGGGCAGGAGACTTCGGTGAGCGCGTCGGCACGGTGAGGGTGGCGGGTGTCGGCGGCGATCCGGATCAGGAACGGCACGGCGAGCGCGGCGGCGGCCCGCATGTCGTTGGCGCACATGCCGCTCACAACGCCCGTTCCGGTGTGGCCGGGCGAGTCACCGGTGTGCAGCAGGTGGACGGCCTCCCTGACATGATCCCCCTGAGGGAAGTGCTCCCAGGGAACTTCGCCGAGCAGAAAACCGTCCTTGGCCTCATTCCGGATGTCGGCCATCACCGCCCGCACGTCGAACGGCCCGCCCGCGAACGAGGACAGCTCGGCCCCGTCCACCAGCGCCTGGCACATCGCGAACGTCGGATCGGTCCGCCAATCGCCCACGTCACACCACCCCGTCGCAGAGTCTGATCGGACCCGATCATGCCCGAGTGGACCGACATCGGTTTCGAGGTACTGCCCTTGGGCCGCAGGGGCGGACACGAGGCCGGCCTTTCCCTGTTCGAAGACGGACGTAAAACGTCAAGCTGAACTGAACCAGTGGTCTGCGAGGCGGACTTGGCGGCTCTCGTGCTGCCCGAGACAGGTCGGTTGGTCGAGAGCGGGGATCCATGGGAGCCGTACCGGCTGCTTGACCCGGCAGGCGAACGCATCGAGCGACAGCCGTGTACGAGTTCATCCAGGTCCAACGGAGTACGGGCCACGATCGCCGATCGTCCTCGCAGAGCTTCACCCAACGCAGCCGTACGGCCCCGGACTCACCCACACGGGTGACGCCCCGCAAGATCACCGCCGTTTGCGGCTGGTGACAGCGTTCTTACCGGAACCCCGAGTAGTCGCGTCGGCTAGCGCCCGCCCGCCCTCCGGGCCCTCGTCCGCAACGGACGGACCTACCAAATCGTGCCTCCTACCGCTCTTGCGGCTTCAACAGGCCAACTGTCCGATATGCCAGATTCGCTACATTGATCATCCCTTATCCCTACTTGATGCTGTATGGTATGTGACCAGCAGTATTGGTTGAATTTTTCATGATCACGAATGGTAGGCCAGGAGGAGAGATGACAATGAATCGGAGCGTATGCGTCAACAACGTCAACGGAACATCGCGGCGGAAGGCGGCGGAGGTAGCCGGCAGCGGCGAGGGTGCAGAATGGGCTACCCAGATTGAAAAGATGACCCAAGCACTTGCGACAGCGGTCACGGGGCAAGATGTGGCTGAGGTTATGGCGACCCTGACAGTTCCCCTTTTTGGCGCCAAGGGCGTCGGGGTCTGGGTCCACGAAAATGGGCGGGCTTTCCTGGCAGGTGGCGTCGGCTACTCACGAGAAGATCTGCGCCAACTCGAAGGAGCTTCCATAAACGACCTTCCGGTGCACTGTGAGACGTGGACCAAGGGTACCGCTCACTTCATCTCCTCCGCTGCAGAATTTGTATCTGACTATCCAGATCTCGCCGAGCTTCCCGCTGCTAGCAAAACCGAGGCTTGGGCAATTTTGCCGCTGATCGTATCGGGGCAGGCCATCGGCGCCGTTTGTATCGTCTACGACCGCCCGCATATTTTTACCAGCGAAGAGCGGACGCTATACGGAGCGATAAGTACTATGGTTGCCCAGGCCATGGGAAGAGCGCGGTTGTACGAGGCCGAGCACCTCCGGGCTCAGCAACTTCAACGCGGACTTCTTCCACATGAACTTCCCATTTTGCCCGCTGTCTCAACCGCGGCAAGTTACGTTCCAGCAGGTGAGGGGATAGACGTCGGTGGCGATTGGTACGACGTTATACCTCTGTCGGCCAACCAAGTCGCTCTGGTCATCGGAGACGTCATAGGCCACGGACTTTCTGAGGCAGTCACCATGGGCCGGCTGCGCACCGCGGTCCGCACACTCGCCGACCTCGAATTCCCGCTAGACGAGATGTTCTTCCATCTCAACGAACTCGTTAGCGGTTTCGGAGATGACTTCTATGCCACTTGTCTGTGCATTGTCTACGATCCGGTCGAGCGATCGTGCCGTGTCATCACCGCCGGGCATCCACCGCCCGCCATTCTCCGCCACGACGGGACTGTCTATTTCCCGCAATTGCCAGTAAATCCGCCGCTTGGTGCCGCATCTCCACCCTTCGAGACAGTCGAATTCACACTACCTGAGGAAACCTTGATCGCGCTGTACACCGACGGTCTCGTCGAATCTGCCGATCTAGATATCGATCGCGGCATGGCCCGCCTTGCCCGCCACTTTCGCCCCACCCGCCAAGAGACCGAGTCCTTCCATCCGAAGGGCAATCTCAACGCTTTGTGTACCCGCTTGATGGCAAGGCTGCTTTCTGGCCAGCGCAACAGCGGCGACGACGCTGCGCTACTGATCGCCCGGACGCACGCACTGGCCTCCGAGGACATCGCCTGCTGGACTCTTTCGGAAAGTCCTACAGCTTCCGGCGACGCCAGAATTCACATCCGTGATCAGCTCTCCACCTGGAACCTTGAAGATCTGATCATGACCACAGAAATTGTTGTCAGCGAGCTCGTCGGCAATGTCATCCGCCATGCGAAAGGACCAACCGAGCTCCGCTTGCTGCGTAGCGACACCCTCATCTGTGAAGTCTCCGATGCCAGCCACACCCTGCCTCGGATACGCCGAGCGGCCGAAACTGACGAGGATGGCCGCGGACTCCAAATGATTTCCGCACTCACCGCTCGATGGGGAGTTCGATATCTTACCTCCGGAAAATGCATATGGACCGAGCAACCACTTCCACGGTAGTGATCCCTTCCATAGAGCGATAGGATCGCGGTGTTTTTTTCGGGCTATGAGAGGAATAAGACTCTATCTTGCGTGGCGTTCAGTAGGCTCAGCCTGCGCGCTGTACCGGGTTGCTTCCTTGATCGGGGTGGCTCGCTTGCCTGACGACTACGCGCCAAGTAATCGGCAGCCATCGCCAGAGGGGCGGCAGACAGGAGAGGGCCGCGGGTACCGACCGCCGGTGCGCGGCGGCCTGCGCCAGCGGACCGCCCTTGATCAAGTAAGGACTCTGAACAGCCCGCCCACTGGCCGATCCATCAGGAGCGCTGCTCCCAGCGATTCAAGAATGCGACCAGTGCGGCCTCAAGCCTCTCGCTCAGCGACACGTCCGATTCGATGTCGTCGTCATGGAAGACGGGCAGGGACAAGCCACATCGGCCCATCTCGCATTTAATCTTACCGACGCTGGTCGAAGAGCTACTGGTGCTCCTCTCAAAGTATGCCCCACCGCTGGTCCCGCACGGCTTCCCATTTCCAGCAGTTTGTCATCGCTGAGGTCAGAGAACTCCGCAGCAGCTGCGCGCGCCTCGGCGTCGATTTCCTCCCCAGCAGGTAGTTCGTGATCGGCCCGTGGTACTTGCCCGGCTCCGGTTCCTGGCGTACGAAGAGACCGCGCCCCTTGACCGCGTACATGATTCTGGCCTGCTTGGATGCCGACAAGGCGTTCTGGCAGTGGGGTTGGCGATCTTGAACCGCTCCTGGATCTCACAGGCCGGGAGTCAGCACCCGCCCGGCGCCCACCTCGTCCTCGACGTTGGCGCTGTTGAGCCAGGGCGTACTGTGCGTGAACGTCATCCCCGCCCTCTGACCCGCCTGCCGGGCCACTTCACCGGCCACCCGCAGATACATCAGGTCGCTAGTCGCCATTGTCGGCAGCAAGAACGCGAACCCACGGGTGCCGAACCGGCCGGCCAATACCCGCTGCAGCCTCCATCGCAGTCTCGCTCTTCCCGTCCCCCGGCGCCGCGGTCGCCAGCACGATCCCGCCCCACCGCCGCAGCCAGTTCCTCCGCCACCGACCGCTGCAGCGCATAGGCTCCCCCATCGATCCCTGACGCCTCACCAAAACGCCTGTATTCAAAGCCACCGGCAACAGACCCGCCTCCCAGCCCAGGTGCTCCGCATCCACATACGACCGCGCGAAGTGCCCGTCCAAAGAGGGATCCAGCGCCCTCTGCCCGGCGCGGAGGCAGTCCTCCTGGCTGACCAGCCAGTCCGCCAGGATCACCACCCCCGTCACAAGCACCGCCTCCACACGCTCCACAGGCTCAGGAGACCCCAGCGCCGTGAACACCGCACCCGCGTGCGCAACCCCCTGCGCGGCCCACAACTGACCACCCAGCAGGTCGGCAGTTTCCCGATGGAATTCCACGAATTCGTGGAAACGGCCATGGCGCCCGCCCATAACCTCCGCGACACGGCGCACGGCCGCATTCACCGAACCGTCGCCATCCCGGAAATCGGGCACCGCCAAGACCTGGGCGGCCGCGCGCATCCCCGCCACCTCGTGCCGCATCCGCTCCACACCGATACGCCCAAGGTCCCCGCACAGAGCCCCACTCAGCCGCTCCCGAGCCCACACGTCACACAACTGGAACCCCGACGGCTTCCCCAGATCATGCAACCCCGCACACAACGCGGCGAACCCCCGCGCCCGGCCGAGATCCCCTGCCATCCCCAACCCCCGCGCGATACACCACCGCTGCCCCTCCGATAGATACCAATCCCACAGGAACAACGCCACGGCCGCCACATCAAGCAAATGCCGAACCAGCGGATACGGCGGCAACGCAGGATCAAGCCGCCGATCCTTCCCCCACATCCGTACACCCAGTAGCCGAAGACCCAACTACAACCCACTGACATCCCCTCAAAACAAAGACAGACGCTATAGTCGGTCCGTCGAACACCGCTTCACACCCCGGGCACGACCGGGCCGGGCAAAGAAAAGGCAGACCGATTGCTGATACGCGGGTCGGCAAGTGTGGTCCCCGCCGACGCAGGGGTGTTCCAGCCAGTCACGGATGGTGCGGGGCGTGACGGTCGTGGTCCCCGCCGACGCGGGGGTGGTCCGCTGAAGCGGTGGAGATCCAGAGTGAAGTTTCCCCGTGATCTTGGACATGTCCTCGTTAGGCCGCGAGGGCCTGATCCTGCTGGTAGCGCAGGCGTGTCTCGTGGGGTGCGAGGTAGCCCCAGCAAACGTGCTTGCCCAGGCGGCGTCTGTTGTAGAAGGTCTCGATGAAGTCGAAGATGCCGGCACGGGCGATCGCGCGGTCGGGCCAGAAGCGGGTACCAACCTCCTCTTTGAGTACAGCCCAGAAGCTCTCCGCGGCCGCGTTGTCAAAGCAAACTCCCGGTCCCACCCATGCCTTGCCTGTGCCCCAACATGACGATTCTGTCGCGCACCTGGCGGGAGGTGTATTCCGATCCGCGGTCGCTGTGGATCACGCAGCCGGGCTGCAGGCGGCCCAGCGCGGCGGCCATGTCGAGCGCGTCGACGACGAATTCGGCACGGTGGTGGTCTGCCATCGAGTAGCCGATACCTCGCGCGTGGCCAGGTCCAGCCACGAGGCGAGGTAAAGCCAGCCCTCGGCGGTGGGGATATAGGTGAAGTCCCCGACGAGCTTCGTGCCGGGGCGGGTGGCGGAGAAGTCCCGGCCGATCAGATCCGGCGACGGGGCGGCTTTGGTGTCGGCCTTGGTCAGGCTGCGGCGTCCGGTGCGCCAGCTGTTCCCGGCGATGCCGTGCTCCCGCATGACCCGTGCCACCCACTTACGGTTGACCGGCCGGTCCTGCCGGCGCAGTTCGGCGGTGACGCGCGGGGCGCCGTAGTTCCGCCGGGAGGTGAGGTGGATCACCGTGATCTCGTGCGCCAGGGCTTCATCGGCCCGCCGCCGCGCTTCGCGGGCTTCCCGTCCGGCCGCCCACGCGTAGTACGTGGAGCGGGCGGTCTTCGTCACCTTGCACAGCAGCGTGACCGGGTAGTTCGCCTTCTCCTCGTGGATGAACCGGCATATCGCGCTCACCCCTCGCTCTCCTTCGCGAAGAAGGCCGTGGCTTTTTTCAGGATCTCGATCGCACCTGCTCAGCGGTCAGCTTCCGCAGCCGCTGAAGTTCCTCGTCCCGGCCGTCGGCGCTCTGCCCGGCCCGCCTGACCACGGGACCGGATCCGGTGTCCTGAGCGGCGCGGGCCTTATTCACCCAGCCCCGCAGGGACTCCGAGCTGACCCCGAGCTCCCGGGCGACCTCGGTCACCGTCCGGCCCGACGACCGCACGAGCTCGATCGCGTCCCGCTCGTACTCGTCCGAGTACTCCTTCGTGTACTTGCTTCCCACCTGGCACTGCTTCCTCCGGCCTCTCACGCCCCAGTCTCCAGACGTCCAAGACCAAGGGGAAGCTTCAGGGGTCGCGCGGCGTCGGGAAGGTCGAGCAGCGCACGGGCCACGCGCCACTGTTCATCGCTGAAGCCGCCCTCCTGCTCGGTGGCCTTCGGCTCGGACTCTTCTTCTACGTCGGCGAACCGGCTTCGCTGCACCGGAGGCGCGAGCGGGACAGGTATGAAGGTGGCCAACCCCGGATGGTCGCCGCTGGCCGGCCCGGCGGCGTATTCGACGAACATCGACAAGGGTGGGGTGGCTGTGGCCACCGATTCGGCAAGGATCGGCTGCAACAGATCGCGATAGAGATCCACGACTGCTCGGCGTGTGGCCGGGGCGAACAGCTGACGGTCCTGTTCCTGCCGGAACTTCTCCCGCGCGCCCCGCAGCCGCCGGTGCAAAGCGGTGTGCCGACGGATGTAGTCCTCGACGATGTCCACGAGTTCGGCGGCCCTGCACTTGCTCACCGCGTCCGAGCACACCTCCATGAGGCCCTCACGCTAGAGGCCAAGACGACTCGTTGAAGTGGCGGTCCGCCCCGCGCCCGCGAGGATGGGCCGCCACTGCATTTCCCCCCCGCCGGCACACACCATCGCCCCTCCAACCGGCTACGCCTGAAATGAAAGCACCCGCCCTCGCACACAGGGCCCCATCCCGGTGGCGCGACAGCCGTCCGGCACGTACGGCCAGCCACCGTAAAGATCCGTGAAGGCCGCGGTCGCCCGTGACCGGGTCGGACTCCTCGTCGACTCGGAGCCTGCGCTCCTGGGGGTCATCGAGACCGCTGGGCGGACGGCCATGGATCTGCCCAACATTGTCCTGGGCCCTGCGACCGACAGCCGGTGCTCACCCGAGGTGGAGGCGGCTCTGGAGGCCGCCCGGGAACGCTGTCGAGGCGCCCACACTGCACTCCGAATCACGGGCTCCACCTATGTACACAACCGTTGAACAACGAGAGCACTGACGGTCATCACGACGCTCCGTCAGCTGGTGCCTCCTCCAGCTTCCCGTACGAGTCGAGACGCCAACGGGCACCGCTGTCGTCCGTGAAAAGCAAAGCGGGACGATTTCTCCTCACTGTTCGCTCCGGCCAGCGAGGGGAATAGAAAACAAAGTGTCCTTCACCCGGTATGAGCGGCGCTGGCACGGGGCGAGATCCTGAGTCTGGGTGCCGTGCTTTGAGGTCGGTCACCGAGAGGGCGTTGTGGGTGTCCCCGAAGCGAACCACTACATCCCGGATCGGATCGCGACTCCGGTTGAGCACCGTCACGAGCCAGGAGCCGTACCCGTCCGCATCTCCGTACTCGTCGATACCTGTGCTACCGCGGGCCTCGCAGACCATCGAGACGGCACGAGCCTGGGAGACCCTTCGCTCCTCAGCCTGGTCCTGAAGTTCCGCGTGCTCCAGGAGAAGACTCTGCTGCTCAGCCACGCCCGAACCCCGATACCCCGCGCTCCGCCGACCGTACTCGGCACGCGCGGTCTCCAGCAGGCGCCGCCACGACGTAACCGCAGGCCGGCGGCGCAAAAGTGCCCGCCGTTCCCGCTCGGTCATGCCACCCCAGACCCCGTACTCAATGCGGTGATCGAGGGCGTGGGCAAGACACTCAGTGCGCGCAGGACATCCCGTGCACAAGACCTTGGCACGGTTCTGAGCCGCCCCCTCGGCGAACAGTTCGTCCGGATCAGCACTCCGGCAGACCGCCCGTGCACCCCACGACTCCCGATCATCCCCGATCACCCCAGCTTCGCCCTCTCCCGATACGGCCCGCCGCACTCCCCCGCGCGGGCACAGTGCGTAAACCGTACGGCAACCACGCGGAGCACAGGACATCGCGGCGCGACAGCAATCCTCATGAGTGAAAAGGGACTTGACTACAGCACCACGCCGCTCTCGATTCGACCGATAGCCGAACAGCCGGGCGCAGCGGCCAACGCGGATATCGGCCCCGATCACGCTGCCGTTCGCTCTGGAAGCATCCCCCGTAGATGCGAAGAGCAGAAGCCGATGCCCGCAGTGTCAAAGTTCTTGTCGGGACCATCCCCACTGCTCGGCAACGGCGAGCAGCCGTGTGCGACCTGACAGCCCACTAGGTGAGGTAGAGGGGTCTACCCTGAGTGAGGGACGAAATGCCCCCGGCCCGCTCTCGGGCCGTGTTGCGCCCGCCCCCGAGCCCCCGGTTCTTCCTGACCTCGAAGTCCATCGCATCCCCTGAGCTGGGGTGTTGCAACGACCACTAGAACTCAAGCGCAACCGGGGGCATTCTTTGTCTCCGAGATCCTGAGTTCAGCCGTTGACGTCTGCGTACGCCTGCCGGATATTTGCGGGAACGCGGCCCCTTTCGTTGACCTCGTAACCGTTCTCCTTGGCCCACTGGCGGATGGCTGCCGTATCCTCGCCACTGCCCCTGGCCGCAACGCCACGCCCACGGCCGGAGGTCCTCCCACCCGTCTTACGGCCGGCCTCAATGTACGGGGCCAGGGCGTCACGCAACTTCTTCGCGTTCTTTTCATTCAGGTCGATCTCGAACGACTTGCCGTCGACGCCGAACGTCAGAGTCTCGTCCGCGTCGCCGCCGTCAAGGTCGTCGGAGAGGTAAACGACCGTCTTTTGAACCATCTCGAAATTCCTGCCTTCTGTATCCGTGGTATGTGTATGAAACCATAAGGAGAACGCGCCCGACACCTCATTGCCGAACACCTGTGCCTGCTGCGGTGAATTGAGTGCTCAGACTTGTTCCAAGGCCCTGACAGGTCCCACATCACCTGGACGAACACAAAACGGCACACCACACCGGTCGGCGTCTCCCGCAACACCAAGCCGGCCCCTAACGGGTTGGTACGTGACAGCGGGTGGGCATGGACTCGTGGTGAAGGGCATGGTCGATGGGGCGATGCGAACAAACTGTCACATGCCGTTCCGGGAGCATGGCCAGGGTGGGGACAGCGAGGCGCCGGCGCGCCTCGCCCTCTGCGGGCTGAGGGCTCACCGCTCGTTTGCTGGGGCAAGGCTGAGCAGGCCGGCGCCGTAGGACTTGGCCCTGCCAATGCCAGTGAGCACGGCGGCGGTGAGGGCATCGGGGTCGGTGACGGTGGCGGTGCCGTCATAGCACAGCAGCCCCAGACGCAGGTGCTCCTTGTTCTTGGCGCCGGTCCGCTGGGCAGTGGCCGGGATGGGCAGGAGTGTGTGCAGGCGAAGGCCGGCGTCGGTGGCACGGCGGGTCCACCGGCGGCCTCCCCGGAGAGCGGGATGATCTTGCCGCGGGTGTTCTTCTGGTCGAGGGGGAGGCGGTTGCGTTTCACGGGGTTGAGGACGATCCGGTAGCGGACTGTGAGTCCCTTCGTGAGGGCAGTGAACATCGGGGTGAGGTCTTTCAGGTCGGCATGCCCGTAGTCGTCGGGGAGGCGGGTGGGGTCGAGGGTGGTGGCCTGGACGAGGAGGGTGCTGGTGGTGTGGGTCTCGTCGAGGCGGTAGAGGAGTCCGGCGGCCTGGCGGGGGCGTCGCCGAAGGCGTCGGGGACCATCCGCATGAGGGTGCCGTGCATCTCGCCGGCGTCGCGCAAGTCGCGCTGGACGGCGCGGCTGTAAGGGTTGAGGCGGATGCGGGCCAGGGCCACGCGGTGGCTCATACGAGGGCCTCCTTGAGGGCGTAGTCGATCAGGTGCTGGTGCAGGGTGTGGGTGCCAGCCGCGAGGTGGGTGGGCAGGTACTCGACGGTGCGGTGCAGGGTGCGTCTGCCGAGGGCGCGGGCGTGCGGATCGAAGCTGCGGGGCACGTCGTAAACGGTGAGCGTGTCCTCACCGCGCGCCGGTGCGGCGGGGACGTGTTCCCAGAGGAAGGTGACGGGGACGGTGCCGTCCTTGGGTGCGGGACGTGCGGGGTCATGGCTGAGCGGTACGGCCCGCAGGAGCTGACCGACGGGATCAGGTTCTGCAATGCGCAGGAGGAGGGGTTCGTCGGGAACGCAGGAGCGGCGGCCCAGGTAGGGGACCCCGTGCGGGTGGACAAGGGCACCGGCCAGACGGTCCCTGTCGGCTTCGGGGCCGGCGACGGCGAAGACGGCGTCGGCCAGGAAGTGGCGGCGGGCGGCAACGGCGGCGCCCTTGTTGCCGCTGCTGGTGGCTGGGGTCTGGTCCCTGAGGCGTCCGCCGCCGGCGGTGTCATAGTCGGCGAGCGGGTGGCCGGGCCGGTCGAGGGCATGTGTGTCGAGGGCATGTGTGTCGTGGCGGGTGATGCCTTCGGCGGCAGCGAACATGCCGACGAGGGCGAAGCGGGTGCGAAACGGGGCGGTGTCGCGGTCGGGGGCCAACGGCGAGCGTTCACCCCAGGACTGCAGAGGGCCGGCCAAGCGCAGCAGGAACCCACTCACGCCCGCTCCCCACTGGCGGGAAAATCGGCCTCGGCGGCGGCCTCGATCAGGTCGTAGAACGATGCGTGGCTCTCCCCGAGGGCGGTCACAATGCCACGGCCGCCGCATCCAGCAAATGCCCAACCAGCGGATCCGGCGCCACCGCAGGATCCAGCCACCGGGCCTTCCCCCACGCCGCTTCCACCACCCCACCCAACGGCCTTCCCCTCCCCCAAAACCTCCCGCACTCACACTCAGTACCCCAAGGCCCAGTAGCCCAAGACCCAACCACACCCCACTGACATCCCTCTCAAAACAGGGACAGCCGCTACAGTCGCTCCGTGGAACCGCACTTGACACCCGAGGCACAGACCAGCCAGGCAAAGAATCGGCAAAACGACTATTGATGCGCAGGTCATCAAGCGTCGTTCCCGCCGACGCGGGGGTGTTGTTCCGCATCGCGACTCTCTCGCATGGATGATTGGTCGTCGTTCCCGCCGACGCGGGGTGTTCCAACGGAGGCCGACGGGGTGGGCAAGCCCGCAGGGTCGTTCCCGCGGACGCGGGGGTGTTCCGCCGCCGGATTTAGCCGCCTCGATCGAGCACACGTGGTCCCCGCCAACGCGGGGGTGTTCCGCCGCTGGGTTTAGCCGCCTCGATCGAGCACACGTGGTCCCCGCCGACGCGGGGGTGTTCCGCTGTCGCTGCCTGCGATCGCGCTCGGCTTCAGATGGTCCCCGCCGACGCGGGGGTGTTCCGGCACTGAAGGAGGCTTCGTAAACTGCTGGAGTGCCCCCCGCCGACACGGGGGCGTTCCGACGTCCTCCTGACACCTTCCTAGGACGTCTCGCGTGGTCCCCGCCAACGCGGGGGTGTTCCGGAGGGGCGGGAGGCAGCAGACGGCGAAGTGCCGTGGTCCCCGCCAACGCGGGGGTGCTCCGTGACGGACGAACTGTCAACAGGGCAAGATCATGTGGTCCCCGCCGACGCGGGGGTGCTCCGGGCCAGCTCGTACGCGCCGAACACGAACACAGGTGGTCCCCGCCGACGCGGGGATGTTCCAAAGGACCTCGGCCGCGTATTCGTCGATCCCACGTCGCACCCTCCGACGCGCGAGTATTTCCGCTGAAGTCGACCCGAGCGGACTCGTAGTCGTCGTTCCCGCCGAGGCGGGAACGTTTTCGAGCCCCGGGATTCCGTCACGACCCACCACATCGGCGAACGCATCATCGAGCTACACGCACTTCCCCCTCCGGATGGGGATCGGTGAGCTCGAGGTGGCAGCGCGTCGGGTCGTAGAGTCCGAAGGGCCCCTGCGCCTCGCCCTGCCTCAGAGCGCTGATCTGGTACGTGTTATGAACCGTGGGATCGGCAACCCCTACCAACAGATCACGGAGCTCTACTGGAGTGTGGCGGCACCTGCCTTGATGGGCGTTCTCGATCAGATGCGAACGGCGCTGGCCGACCTCGTGGGTGAACTGCGCGACCGCCAACACCACCGGCCGAGCCAGCGACCACTGGATGAGTACTGCACTGCGGGGACAGAGCGCGACCTTGGAGAAACTCCGCGTCGACCGTCAGCTCGAAGAAGCCATGGTCAAAGGCCCCGGCCCACTTCACCTTGCCGAGGTGTTCGGACTCGACGAGAAAACTGCGATGCGCTACGCGGACTCCGCACGTGCCCTGCTGGAGCAGGCCGCCGAGACGGCCCCAGCGACTCCACCACCAGGCCGACGTCCCCCTGACATCGGGGCGCCGTACCCGCGGGCCCCCATCGAATCACGCCTGAGTGTCAACGGATTGGAGACAATGCACCGTACAGGAAAATAGGCTCCGCGAGAGGCTGACATGCCTGAGGACCCAAACACATCAACGCCACAGCCTGACAGTGACGCAAGGCAGGAACCGGAACCGCAGCCTGAGCCGGGCCCAGTACAGCCATGGGCACCCTTACGGGACCGGACGCATTGGGCGACACTCGTGGTTCTGCCGCTGCTAGGGGCCATCTCATTCTGGGCGGTTCAAGGTCTGTGGGGATGGATCTGGGGCGAGATCTCCGGGCCACCCGGGCTGACAGCGTACACACCGGGCCCCACCCCCTGCACACCAGCCACGCTTCCCCTCGTACTGCAAGCGAAGACCGACGAGGCCATCGTGGTCACCGGCATCAAAGTCAACATCCTGTCCGCCGAGGCACTCCCGAAGGACGGAGAAGAACCTTCCCCTGCGGTCAATTGTTCCGTTACTGCAAATAAACCCATATTCGATGTAAGTCTTACGCAAACCCCTGTCTCTGTTGTGCCAACGACCAGAAGGGCCGAACCTGATCGCACAGACTTCCCCTTTACGGTTTCCGCCGACCATCCGAAACAGCTGACACTCAGGATCAATCCTGGAAAGCGTGATGTCCGATTCTCCCTAAAGGTCGAGTGGGTCGCTGACGGTGAGTACGGCAGCGCAATTCTCGACAACGGCCGTGATCGTGATCCCCGCAAAGGTCACGGCTACCGCGTAACAGGGTGAGGCGATCGGCTACGGGACGCACCCCAGCAAGTTGATCGCGAACCTGCGGGTTCACCCCCCGAATCGGAGCATCGCACCCGTGGGTTCGGGCTGAAGGGCCTTCAGTTTCCTTGAACCTGCGGACCTCACCCCCGATCTCCCGAAGCTACGGCGAAGTGACAAGTAGCTCTCTGTGATCATAGTGACGCTCGGTGAGGGAGAGCGAGGCGGGCCCGGGGACTTCGCCGAACTGGAGGGCGGCAAAGTCGGCGCTGGCCTGTGTGACGGCTTCGGAGTGCGCCTCGCGCACGGCGTGCTCGGCGAGCGCCCGCTAGAAGCTGGCGACGGAGGGGTTCTGTCCCTTGCGCTCGCCGGTGGGGATGATCAGGTCGGCTCGGATCTGCTGCCGGGGTCCTCTGCTCTGTCTGGCTGGTGTTCAGGCGTGGGCGTGCGCCCGCCGTCATCATCTGCGCGTCTACGGCGCTGACCTGCGACGATAGGTGGAGAAGCAGGTTCTCAGGAGGCGGAAGAGACGCGAAGGCAGGACTCCTGCAATGGAATGTGCCGGCTACGCCTGGCCGGTCTCGAAGCGGGATATCCGGTCCTTCATTGCTCGTCGATGATCTGGTGGCGGTCGGTGCCGGTCGGGTTCCGGCCCTTGCCGGAGGCTGCCAGGCTTCCCAGGATCGCGAGCAGTTCGGCGCTGCGGCTGCCGGGTTCGGCGTGGAAGACCTTGAGGACGAGACCGTCGGTGCCGACGATAGCCAGCTTGCTGGCGTGCAGTTCGAGATCGCCGACCTGTGGGTGGTGCAGTCGGTTGACCCGCGGTCGCTTGGGGTGCACGTCGTGGCGGCCCCACAGGCGGCGGAAGTGCTCACTGTGCACGGACAGTTCACCCACGAGCTCGGCCAGCCGCGGATCGTCGACGTCGGGCCCGACGTTGGCCCGCAGGGCGGCGATCAGTGCCTCGGATAGTTCCTCCCAATCCTGCAGCAGTTCTCGTTCGCTGTCGTCAAGGAGGACGGCGCGCAGGAGGTTGACGCCGGCGGAGTAGTTCGGGGAGACAGCCGTGGCCAGCGCGTTGGCGGCGAGCACGTCGGTGAACTTGTTCTCAACGTAGGCGGGATTGGCGGTCCAGCCCTCCATGAGCTGGAGGATGCCGGACGGCACGGTCTCGGGTTTCCGTGCAGCCCGTGCACGGCCTGTGGAGCGGAGTGCCCGGTGGACTCGGGAGGAGGGCGTCTGGGTCAGGCCGATGAGGTGAGCGGTGGCGTCCGCGTCCAGGTTCAGGACGTCGGCCAGGGCTTCGAGGACCTGAAGCGAGGGATTGCGGTCGCGGCCCTGTTCCAAGCGCAGATAGTAGTCGGCGCTGATCCCGGCGAGCATCGCGACCTCCTCGCGGCGCAGCCCCGGCACGCGCCGGAGCCCGCCGCCCCGGATTCCGGCGTCCTCGGGCCTGACCAGTGCCCGGCGGGCGCGTAGAAACTCGCCGAGCGCGTTGGTGCCATCCATGCCTCAACCGTAGGCCCGTACCGGCGCGGGTGCCTGTCCCTGTCACCCCCAGGAACAGCGGGGTACTGCCGCGGCCGCCCGGAAGCGCGCACAGTCGATACAGGACAAGCTGCCCATACAGCCGCACAACGAAAGGTGCACCATGACCGGCACCACCCCCGGCGGAACTCTCACCCTCGCCGACGACCTGACCATCAGCCGCATGGGATACGGAGCCATGCAGCTGGTGGGACCCAACGTGTTCGGGCCGCCCAAGGACCGGGGCGAGGCCGTCGCGGTGCTGCGGGAAGCCGTCGAGCGGGGCATCACGCACATCGACACCAGCGACTTCTACGGGCCCGCCGTCGTGAACGAAATCATCAAGGAAGCCCTGCACCCCTACCCCGCGGACCTGCGCATCGTGACCAAGGTCGGCAACCGTCGCGGCGACGACGGCAGCTGGAACGTCTCGCGGGACCCCCAGGACCTCAAGGCCCAGGTCCACGAGAACCTCCAGCACCTCGGCGTGGAGGCGCTCGACGTGGTGAACCTGCGCCTGGGCACCAACGAGGGGCAGACGACCGAGGAGCCGGTCGGCGACATGTTCGGCGCGCTGGTCGAGCTCCAGCAGGAGGGCCTGATCCGCCACCTCGGGCTCAGTGCCGCATCCGATGCCCAGCTCACCGAGGCGCAGGCCATCGCCCCGGTCGTCACGATGCAGAACCTCTACAACCTGGCCAACCGCCAGGACGACGTCCTCGTCGAACGGTGCGCGGCGGAAAACATCGCCTTCACCCCGTTCTTCCCTCTGGGCGGCTTCTCCCCGCTGCAGTCACAGACCCTGACCGACGTCGCCGCACGCCTGGACGCCTCACCGCAGCAGGTCGCCCTGGCCTGGCTGCTGCAGCGCTCGGCCACCATCGCCCTCATTCCAGGGACCTCCTCGCGCGCCCACCTGCGCCAGAACATCGCCGCCACCGACCTGGCACTGTCGGCGAACACGGTCGCAGAACTCGACACAATCGGCAGTTGAGTCCCCTGTTTCGAAGTCCTGAGGCATGGGCTGGGCGCCGACCTCGATCAGATGGCCGGCCCCCAATTCGGCCCCGGGAATCAACGGAACCGCGGTTGGCGCTGAGATTCACCTCCGCCCACAGGCCGTCCAACCCCAGCGCGCCCGCGTCCGCCTTCAATTCGGTGAAGAACATGCCCCGCCGCTCGCGCTCTCCTCCTCCGCGCCAGCATCCTCGGCGATCAGGTCGTCCAGCCGGGACCGGGTCGCCTCCGACAGCCGGCCCACGGTGGCCGAGCAGAACCGTTCCTCGAAGGTGCTGACCGCCTTGCCCACCAGCCGGGCGATCTGTCCTGAGGCCGACAGCTCCAGCCAGCCTTTGCGGCAACGGGCTACCACCGCCTCCGCGAGCCGGTCCGAGTGCAACTCCACCCCGCACAGCTCGACCGCCAGCCACTCGGCGAACTGAGCCTGGTCGCCCTCGGTGCACTCACGGAAGCCGAACGCGCCCCGGATCTCAATCCGATGCTGCTTGATCGCCAGACCCAACCAGTCGTACGCGGCCCGCTCCACCGCCGGCGTCAGGATCTCCCCGGCGTCCTCCGGGAACCGCACCTCCACCTCGAAGAACTTCAGAAACAGCGCGAACCCCAACCGGTTCGCCCCCGACTTATTCCGTAGCCGCTCCGGGTCCTCTCCACCAGCGCCCAGCCCTCGATCAGGTCCTCGGACTCCCACTCCTGCCGATCGAGGCGTCGAGATTAACAACCGCCAATGCACTTGGGGCGCAAACAACAGCAGTCGCGTCGAGTCCTGAGACTCTGGTCGAGCGGCGCTAATGAGGCTGGACCGGACTAACTGCAGGTTGATCGGCAGGTGTTGGGCACCCCGGTCCCGCCGCTGCCGACGGCCTGTTGAGAGCGCATGGAGCCGACAGGCGGTCCGTGCAGAGTTGGCCGTCTTTGCTGTAGGGATAGCTCGCCGAGCACCGGACGATCATAGCCAAGTCCTTTCCGCCCCCAAAAAATCGTGCCCTCCCCTCAACGCAGGACCTCCCGCATCCGTGCACCCGGTAGCCGAAGACCCAACCACACCCCCACCGACATCCTCCTCAAGATAGAGACAGCCGCTACAGTCGCTCCGTCGAACACCACTTGACACCCCGGGCGCGACCGGGCCGGGCAAAGAAAAGGCAAGCCGATTGCTGATGCGCAGGTCAGCAAGTGTGGTCCCCGCCAGCGCGGGGGTGTTCCGCAACTTTTCCACGAGCGGGCGAGTGAGCGGGTGTGGTCCCCGCCAGCGCGGGGGTGTTCCGGTCTCGAAGGCGGGACTGCGGGCCGCGATAGGGTGGTCCCCGCCAGCGCGGGGGTGTTCCGATACAGATGAACCCCGCGGTGTCGCGCGGCAGGTGGTCCCCGCCAGCGCGGGGGTGTTCCGATGCAGATGAACCCCGCGGTGTCGCGCGGCAGGTGGTCCCCGCCAGCGCGGGGGTGTTCCGGACATCCGCAAACAGATGCCCGACGTCGCCCCGTGGTCCCCGCCGGCGCTGGGGTGTTCCGGGCCTCGTCAGTGCTGACCCGGGCGTTGTCGAGTGGTCCCCGCCGACGCGGGGGTGTTCCGCAGCCCAACGGGCAGACGATGTTCCAGGTCTCGTGGTCCCCGCCGACGCAGGGGTGTTCCGGTCCAGCTCGTACGCGCCGTACACGAAAAAAGGTGGTCCCCGCCGACGCGGGGATGTTCGCACTCCAGCAACGGTTAGACCTGCGCGAGGAGTTGGTCTGTCCTGGTGACTGGGCTGTGGTTGCGCGGCTGAGAGGACATCGGGCTCGAGAACGTCGGGGCGGGGGGACCGAGAGCCGGGATGCTGGCCACCGGGTGGGTGCCGCCGCTGATCGCGATTCCGTTGTTGGCGGGAGGATTCTGTCGCCGGTCGTCGTCGCTCATGATGAGGCCCCGGTGTGTTGGTGCCACCGGTAACGCTCATGGCGGCCCCGCCGGACTGATGCGGGACCCCCACCCCCCCATCCGTCACCGACGGGGCCCGCGACCAGCCCGGCATCCGCCGTCTTCCGATGACGCGGCACTGATGAACTATCTGTGCCGGAATTGGAGATACCGGGCGGACCGCGTCACCTGAGCAAAGAGCGCCCGACTGCTCAGTAGGTGACCTACTGAGTTCCGTACACCCAGGCAAACCAAAGGCGACGCGTTGAATGGTTATGGCTGCACTACCCGTCGATTCTGCTCGAGCCCCCTGCGGAAAACGCGAACCGACGGCCCGTGGGCGGATCATGACGGCTTTCAACGAAGCGACAGAGTCGCTGTGGGGTAGAGGGCTTGGTGACCGGCGCCCGCCAGAGCACCAAAGCTTCGGTGCCGTCTGCGAGCAGAAGTCCATCGCGCCGGCCTCTTCTTCCTCGGGTGCAGTGCGGCCATCGGGGTCTTCCGCCGACGACTGCGCGCGGCAAGCTCACTTACCCTTGGCGGCGTCCTTCAGCTTGCTGCCCGCGGAGACCTTCACGCTGTAGCCAGCGGGGATGTCGATCGGCGCGCCAGTCTGCGGGTTGCGGACGGTGCGCGCGGCACGGTGGGTGCGCTCGAAGGTCAGGAAGCCGGGGATGGTGACTTTCTCGTCGCCCTTGGCGACGATGTCGCCGACGGTCTCGGCGAGCGCGGACAGTACGGCGTCGGCATCCTTACGGGTCATTTCGGCGCGGTCGGCGAGCGCGGCCACCAGCTCGGTGCGGTTCATGATCTAACTCTCCTCTGAGGATCACCCCAGCCGTGTGAACTGGCCGGGGCACGTGGTAGCCATCCTGCCACTGCCCTCTGAAAGCGCCGTGCGCCGGTGGGACGCTGAGGGGCTGACCGACGACCGGCCGGCATGAAGTGGCGTTATCGGACCAATATCCAGAGTGCTTCGCAGTCGCTTCGATCTCGGCATCGGTCCAGACGGACACGGAGGCCACCCTGGCCGATGCCGTGGTGACCGAGCGCGGCAAGCGAATCCGAACTGCGCTGAAGGCGCTGGGGCTGGTTCTGCTGCATCTTGGCCCTGCCCTGTCCTGGCTTGCGGCAGCCGGTGCAGGAACTCGTCTGCCGCTGGGGCCCGAGGAGCAGCCATGCTGAACGCCTATCTTGATCATCGCGCGCGGCAGATCGGGATTGACCGCGCCGGGGTTGTCCTCGGCGAGGGCATGCAGAGGCGGGCTGACATCGGTGGCGAGAAGCCTTGCGAACGGCGGGTTGCCGACACATCAGCGGTCCATCGCTCCTGCCGCCCATGGGCTCAGTGCCGGGTTTCCCACCAGTTGATGATCAGCGCCACGGCGCCACAGCCGGCCTTGTACGCGGCGCCCTTCAGGAACCCTCCGGAGACGTTTTGTCCCTGCTGGACGATCCCTGGGGTGTCGGACGACGAGACGCTAGCGGGACAGGTCAAAGTCAATAAGCAGAAGGTTACGGATGTCGGTGCCCCTGAGCGCATGGACGCAGACCAGCGCCATCACGAGGCGCTGGAAGTCGCCTTACGCGTGGCTGAGGACGCTGGCCAGCCGGTCCCCGGGTACGGAGGGCGGGGTCTTGCTGATCCCGGCGAAGACGAGGCCGCGGATGGGATCGCGGAAGATCACGCGCTCCAGCCGCAGGGCCCTGAAGACGTTCCGCAGGACGATATGGAGCGACCAGACCGGGGTCCCCTTGCGGGTGGCGCGCGCCTTATTGACGTCGTCGCGGGTGATCTCGCGGAGGACCGCCACGCCGTCCGGCAGCCACTGCGTCAGGATCGGTTCGAGGACTTGCCCGTAACGGAAGATGCTGCAGTAGGTCCGGCAGGTGTGCTCCCACGGGCCCCTCTCCGCGGACGTCCTTGATCCAAATGGACATTTCCTACGCGATCGCCTCGGGCAGCGCGGCGAGCTCTGCCTTCATCCGGGTGTCCACGAGTACACGGATGTCGGACAGCGCGCCGCGGGCGCCGCTGAGCTCGGCCAGCCGGGGTCCCAACCCGTAGCAGCCGACCGCCGAGATCTTCTCGTCGTTGACCAAGTAGGTCCACCTCAGGGCCAGGCAGATCACGGGGCCAGCGAGTAGCAGTTGAGCCTGCCTGCTCTGGACGGTTATCGCCAGGGCCGCGGTAGACGCGGCGCGCAGAAGGGAGAGCAGGTTGTCACGGAATGCTATCCGGGCTTTCTGCTCCTCCTTGGTGCGGTCGTTCTCGGCCAGCAGCAGTCTGCTCACGGTGACGTCTACTGTGCCGGCCACGGCCATTCCCAAGCTCGGGTCCCGGCTGGGCTGATGGGTGAGCGGGCAGGGCTCCGTCGCTCCGGCCCCTGCCCGCTCTGAAGACCCGGAAGAATCAGCCCAGATCATCCGGCTTGATGCCGGTGGATGGTTCACCCAGAAACGAAGAAGTGCCTTGCGAACTGCGATGATGGGGTTTTCCTAGGACCACATCAGGCACGATCGACAAGGCACTTCCGAGATACAAAGTTCCCATGCCGCGGCGGCGGTCTCATCCGCGTTCGATGATCCGAACCTGATCGCGTACGGCGGGCTGGAGCCGGTGGTGCGGCTGGCCGAGCGGTGCGGTCTGCCCAAGCTGGCTGGCGAGCACGTCCGGCTGCCCGCCTCGAAGGACGGCACCGGCGCCTTCCCAGCGGCGAAACTGATGTCGCTGGTGGGCGGCATGGCCGCGGGCGCCGACAGCATCGACGACATGGACCGGCTGCGGCACGGCGCGATGGGCCGCCTGTTCTCCGGAGTGCGGGCCCCGTCCACGCTGGGGTCGTTCCTGCGCTCCTTCACCCACGGGCACGTGAAGCAACTGCACGCCGTGGCCCGCCGGTTCCTGCACGAACTGGCCCGTTACACCCCGCTGCTGCCCGGCGCGGACCAGGCCGCCTACGTGGACATCGACGACACCATCCGCCGCACCCACGGCTACGCCAAACAGGGCGCCGGATACGGATACAGCAAGGTCAAGGGCCTGAATGCACTGCTCGGCGTCGTCTCCACACCTCTGTCCGCCCCCGTGATCGCCGCCACCAGGCTGCGCAAGGGACCCTCGAACTCCGCGCGCGGGGCGGCAGCGTTCGTCGCTGAGACCATCCGCACCGCACGCGCCTGCGGCGCCAGCGGCCTGCTGGTGCTGCGGGCGGACTCCGCGTTCTACGGCGCCGACGTCATCAACGCCTGCCGGGCCCTGGGTGCCCGCTTCTCCATCACCATGCGGATGAACGCCTCCGTCAAAGCCACCATCGCCCGCATCGACGAGGACGCCTGGACACCGATCAAATATCCCCAAGCGGTCTGGGACGAGGAGGGCCAGTGCTGGATCTCCGACGCCGAGGTAGCCGAGATCCGCTACACCGCTTTCATTTCCAAGCCGAAGAAACAGCAGGTCACCGCCCGGCTGATCGCGCGCCGCGTCAAGCGCCTGAGCGCCGGTACCGTCCCTGCCGGGCAGGGCACGCTCTTCGATACCTGGCGCTACCACGCCGCGTTCACCGACTCCAGCTCGCCTTGAGGGATGCCGAGCGTGATCACCACCGGCAGGCTGTCGTCGAGCAGGTGATCGCCGATGTCAAGAACAGCGGCTTCGCCCACGCGCCGTCCGGTCATTTCCAGGCCAATGCCGCGTGGCTCGCCCTGGCGGCCCTGGCACACAACCTGACCCGCGCCGCCGGCGCCCTGGCCTCCGCGTTCCGTGCCAGGGCGACCACCGCCACCATCCGTGATCGCCTGATCAACGTGCCCGTCCGCCTGGCCCGCTCCGCCCGCCGCCTCACCCTGCACCTGCCCGAGCGCTGGCCCTGGAGCGAGGACTTCACCCAGCTGTTCAGCACGGTGCATGCACCGGCCCTCTGACGCTCCCTGACCGACCTGCCCGAAAGGGCCCGAGACCTGTGGACAGAGTGGAAGAGCTGGGCAGACCAGCGGCCCCCCATGCCCGAATCCGCAACTCAGCCCCAACACGGCCTGCACGACCCCGAAACGATCAACCGGGAATCAAGCCGGTGGATCCGGGATCAGTGAGGTCTTTCAGCGTTGCCGCTCCAAGGTGAGGACGGCAGCGGCGATTGACGTCATTCGGTTCGGGCTGCACCGGGATCTGCGGAAGATGCGCCAGGACTTCAGTCGGGCCACTCCGCGCTCGACCGGTGCCCGTGCCGCAGATAGCGCGCGGTTGACGGTCTGTTGGGTGGGGTGAGGTCTCGGCCCGGCGGGCGTCTGAGGGCTGTAGTCACCCACGGACCGGCTCCCATGTAGGCCCGGTCGGCGAGGACCGGGATGCCCTGGCGTTCACAGATCCGGATGATCCGGTGGGCGCGAGCCGCAGTGAGATCGTGTGCGCGGCCAGGCAGTGTCGGCGAGATCCACAGCAGCTGCCCGACCGCGTCGGTCACCACCTGCACGTTCACCCCGTGTCGGCGGTGCTTGTGGGAGAAGTCGGCCCGGCTGTCGCCGACCCCGGTCGCACTCCGCCAGGGTGCCATCCAGCAGGACGTACTCCGGTTTGGCCTCGCGCAGGGCGCGCAGCAGGCCAGGGGCGCGGCCGGCAAGCAGGTCGACGACGGCGGTGACGTAGGCGTGGGCGGTGCCGACGGAGATGCCGAACCCGGCAGCGAGTTGGGCGAGGGTGTCATGGCGGCGCAGGTACACCAGGCCGACCAGGGCACGCTGGTGCGGTGGGAGCTTGCAGCGGCGGTCACCCTCGCGAGTGACGATGAGCATGGTCACCCACTCGACCAGGGCGTGGGGCAGGTCGAGTGCGGCAGAATACGGAACCAACGCGGCTCCTGTGCCTGTGGGTTGAGACTTCGAACACCTTCCCCAACGGCACGGGAGCCTCGTGCGTTGCGGGCATCGATCCCGTCACCCGATCAGTGGCCACACTGAAAGAGCTCAGTCAGCCGCACGGAAGGACGGCAGGTTGTTGGGGTTGTTTCGTTCGATCCATCCCTTTCCGTCCGCCGCGATTCCTTCCAGGAGGCGGAAGGTATGGATGAAACCAGCCGCATTGAGGTTGATTTCGGCGATCTCCTGGGCATTTTCGTCCGGCGCCAGTTGATGGGTATCGGCGTCTTTAACGCGAATATTCCTGGCGGGCCCGTTGGTGAGGACGAGCTCCAGGTCGTAGCCGACATGAGTACGTTCCGTGACCTGCACGGAGGACAACGCGTCGAACCGGTAGTTACTTCGCTGCTCGTTCCCACGTTTCGCGTCGGTGAAATCGAATTCCGTGCTGATTTCACGAACGCCATCCTGTGTGACCAGGAAAAGACGGAAGCTGTAGCGCGAGTATCGCCAAGGACCGCCCTTCACACGCCCCCGCTTGTAGGGGCGTGCGGGGGTCATCAGGATGGTGTGGGTGATCAGGTCGCGCCAGGTGAGCTGGTAGTGGCGGAGTGCTTCGTCGACGAACAGCGTCTTGTCGCAGGTGAGCCAGGTCTCCATTTCCAGCTCACTGGGTCGCGTGGTGTCCAGGAACGACTTCCAGTTCTGGTACGCGACTTGCCGCGCGGTCAGCCGCTCCTGATATTCCTGGGTTTCCTCGGCCAGTCGGTGCTCTTCACCCCGGGCCTCCAACCACGAGGAGGCAGCCGCGCGTCCGGACCAGACCACACCGACTACGGCCAGGATGGCCAGCAGCATCTGTGACGCGCCCGCACCTGAGGCCACTGTTCCGAGCAGGGCCAGAGTCGTGATGCCGAGAGTGATGAGTGCGACCACGCACAGCGCCTTCGCCACCGCCGGTGTCTGGTTCTGCTTGCGGTGATCGAACAGAGTACCTTCGTTGTGGCGGTCTCGGGCATCCTCAGCGAGATAGCGGATCAGCCAGTTGACCCGGTCCACGCTGATTCGGCTCTCTCGGTAGAGAAGCGCGATCTCGGCGGCGAGGTTGTTGCGGATGTGGACGGTATGACCGAGCCATTCGTACGGGGCGAATCCATGGGGCAAGCGGGCACTGAAGTAGTGATCGAACGAATGACGGACGCTGTTGGTGAACCCGTCCCCAGCAGAGGCGGGACCGCCCGTGTGCAGGATGGGGGACTCACCAGCCTTGGCCTTCAGCTGCTGCTCCTGGTACCACCATCGGCGGCCGAAGTGAGCCGCGGCCAGGCCCGCACCGAGCGCGACCAGTAAGTCGATGACTGCCGCAGCCGGATCCGCGACCAGCGCCAAGATCCAAAGGAATGCGGTGACGACGGCGAACAGCCCGGCCCGGACTGGAAGGGCTGCCTGGGCGACAGCAGCGGTGCTCGGACGGGGCGGCAGGGCCCGTGGCCCAATGGGGTCGGGTTCGAAATAGGCCCAGACCCGTTGGACCCGGTCGTTGCCGAAGCGAGCTGTCTCGGCCCGCTCACGGTTCTCAGCCCACAGGCTGTCCTTCAGCCCTCCGGTGAGTACGAGGTCCAAGTGGTGAAGGATCGCGTCACGCTGGCGAGGTGAGAGGGTTCGCAACCGCTCCTGCACGCGTCCTGTTTCGCCGTCCGCAGTGCTGAGCATCGCCAGCAGTTCGAAAGCGACGCGGAGAGCGTCTTTCCACTCTCCCTCGGCGTAGGTCCGTACGAGCCCGGACGTATGGTGCAGCTGGTGGAGTTCTTCGGTGCTGAGGTCGTGGTAGGCGCGTGCACTGAGCATGGCAAGCACCCAGTGGAAACGGACCTCCGCGTTGTCGTGTCCGTGGGCTATAGCGTCACTGATCATGTCGCGAGCACGGCTGGGGATGCCATCCTCCAGGAACCGCACACCGACCTTGTACTTTTCCTGAGGCGATGCATCCGGATGGACGAAGTAGACGTTGGAGTTGTGTACGGTCTCGGCCTGGATTCCGACGGTGGAGTCGTATGCGGCCGAGGTGTACGTGACACTGCTGCTGTCGATCATGACAAGTCACCCGCCGCAACAACCAGTGGTGCCAGCCTGGCCACCAGCTCGGAAAACTCCGCGACCAGACCGCGTAACCTTTTGAGTGCCATGGTCGCCCTCTTGGACGATCCGGGCGTGTTCTCCCTTGCCGCCCGGCGGGCAAAGCCCAGCTCGGCCAGTGCCTCTCGGCAGGTGTCGTCGTCGAGGGCGCCCTCCGCGTGGTGACGCCTCAGGTGCTCACGGAAACCGTCCAGTTCCGCGACCAGGTCCGCCGGACTGGTCACCTTCGGTCCCGCGTTCAAGTGGACGCTGCTCTCCTTGACTGAGCCGGCCATGATGCCAACGGTGCTGCTATGCGCGGTGTTGCTGACATGCGCTTTGAGTCTGTCGGACGGATAGGCGTTGTCTGCCTGGGACATTGCGATCTGCTCCTGTTCTCCCACCAGTTCCACGGCCAGCCGTGTGGCGAATGCCGCCGCGTTCGCTGCGGCCCGTGGTTGCCAGTTACGGTCCTTCGCGCTGCTCTTCGTGCCATCTGCTCGGTCGCTGATTCCCCGGATGATGGCCACCGGTGCCCCATTGAGATGACCGGCCTGTGCCACACCGGCGGCCTCCATCTCGATCGCGAGCGCGTCGTTGTAGTGCTGCCGGATCCACCGCGCCTCGGCCGAGATCTTCGAGTTCTGTACGACCTCGCCGGCGGCGATAGCGCCGAACCGCACCTGTGGCGCGCGCCCATGACCGGGCGTGTCGTCGGCCCAGTCGTTCACGCGAGCCAGATGCGAGCCGAGTTGGCTGATACCGTGCGCCGCCTCCCACACCCGGGGACGGGCCTTGAGTCCGTCGTCCTCGCTGGTCCCGCCGTGGTAGGCGTACACGTGTGTCGCCATCACCACGTCACCCAGCCTGGTTGTGTCCCACAGGGCACCGGCGACGCCGACGAACAACACAGCCACCGGAGAAAACTCCTGTATTGCGCGCTCAGCGATCACCGCGGCGGAATGATTCCCCTTGTTGGTCAGACCGAGCGCGACACGACACGGAGTGCCCTGCACGGTTCCCACCTCGAACCGCGTCCCACGCTCATGACGGTGCACCTGCGGACCGGCCAGTTTCCGGCGCACGGCCTGGTACTCGAGATTGAGGGCAGTGAGAATCACCACCAGGTCTTTCGACATCTATTCCCCATCCTCTCTCATGTCCTCTTCCGTCGTGGACGGGACAGGTCGGATCAGTGGTGGGGACAACACCGTCCTCGGCCCGGCCCGGTACAGCCGCGCGGGCCGTCCTCCCGTGGTCCTACGTCCCGAGCCTGCGGGGATGATGAATCCCTTTACGGCCTGGACCTTCCGGTAGAAATTACGGGTGTCGAGTTCGGTGCCCCAAACCGCCTCGTACACCTGCTGCAACTCGGCTATGGTGAAGATTTCTCCGCAGAATGCCGTGGCCAGCGCCGAGAATTCGAGCTTGGTTCGCGCGCTTTCGATTCCGTCCGTCACGATTCGGCGGTGATCGAAGGCCAGTTCCACCTCACCGGACAGGACGGTTTCCGCGGGAACCCACGCAGCATCCATCGCATCCGTTCCCGCGACCGGTTCGGGAAGCCCCGGCGCGATCGCCAAGTGGGCCACGGAAACGACTCGCCCCCGTGGATCACGGCCTGCGTTCCCGTAGGTGGCCAACTGTTCAAGGTGCACCCACCCGGCAGCCAGAGCGGTTTCCTCACTCAACTCACGGTGAGCGGCGTCCAGAATCTCCTCACCAGCGTGATTGAGGAATCCGCCAGGCAGAGCCAGCATGCCCTGAAAAGGATCTTCGCCCCGCTCCACGAGCAGGACACACAGTCGCCCCTCACGCAGTGTCAGGATCACGAGATCGACCGTCAGTAGCACGGGCGGCGGTGACCACGCGTCAGCTTGCATGCCGCTTAGGGTACTTCGGTTCCTGTCGCTTTGACAAGAAGGGCCCTACGAACGCCCTTGGTGCCGTATGGCGGAGGCGTTCTGTGCGGTCAACTCGTCTTCCACTCCACTGCCAGACGCGGGCCGACCGCGGTCTGCTTTTTCGTTGTGTCCGACGCCAACGCCCAGGTCAGCACCGCACAACCCCGCATCGGGGAACGGCGTGAACGACCACGACGAGATAGGCGTCATCCTCGGGCTGGATGTCGGCAACAGCCACCATCACGGGCACAGGCTCACCCCGACCGGCAAGAAGGTCTTCGACAAGCAACTGCCCAACACCGAACAAAAACTGCGGGACGTCTTCGAGAAACTGAAGGCCAAGTTCGGCACCGTCGTGGTGGTCGTGGACCAGCCCGCCTCGATCGGTGCCCTCCCGCTTACGCCCCGCGCGCTCCGTTCCGGCTCATCGGCGACGTGACAGGGGTCTCGGAGCAGACTGCGGCCCGTCGCTACCAAGTCCTTCGCCGCAGCGGGGTGATGCGCGTCGTGGGTCTGGTCAACCCCGCCGTATACGGAGAGGCACAATGGGTTGCTCGTATCCACTGCCGCCCCGACCGCGTCGGCCCGCTCGCCGACGCTCTCACCCGGCGGCCCGACATCGCCTACGCCGCCATCGCCTCGGGCGGCTCGGAAATCATCTGCATCATCCGGTCACCGCTCCAGGCCCAGCGCGATGACATGCTACTGCGCCAGTTACCCAAGTCCGCTTCCGTGCTCGACGTGAGCATCGACTTGCTCGTCCACGCCTTCGGCAGCCCTGACACAGCCGGCTGGACCGGCTACGGCGAACACCTCACGCCCGAGCAGAAACACCGGCTCACCAGCGGCCGACCTCCCGCTTCGACCGGACCTCTCCTGCCCCCTACCACCCAGGGGGCTCCCCTCCTCGACGCCCTCGCCGAGGACGGCCGCACCACCCACACTCAGCTCGCCGACCTCACCGGCTGGTCCAAAGGCCGCGTAGCCCGCCGACTTGAGGCCCTGAAGACGTCCGGCGCACTCTCCTACGACGTCGACCTGATTCCCGAATGCCTCGGCCGCCACCTCAACGCCACCCTCTGGCTGCGCGTCACCCCAGCCCATCTGGAGCGCACCGGAAATGAGATCGCCCGCCACGACGAAGTCGCCTTCGCCGGAGCTATCAGTGGCGACAGCAACGTGATGGCCGTCGTCGTCTGTCGCGACGCCGAGGACTTCTACCGCTACCTGGCCACCCGGCTCGCCGCCATTCCCGGCATCGACGGCTACGGGGTCAGCATCAGGTTCCGCCGCCTCAAGCAGGCCGCCTCCCTCATCTCCCACGGCCGCCTGGTCCATCCCACACTCGCGTAGACCCCGGCTTTAAGCGCCGGGAGAGGACGGAGCGAGATCCCTCACCATCGCAGGCACCGGAAACGTCGTCCTCGAGACGACATGAGGAGTCGTCATGAGGACGACATCCGACTCTGGATACCAGCGGCACCCGGACGCTCAGCACAACCGGGACCAGGCGTGGGCACGGCTCACCCAGACTCCCTCGGGCGGCCGCCAGCTCCCCTCACGCAGCGACGGCTCGCTGGGACGGCTGATGAACATCGCACGGAACTACGACCGCATCTGCCAGCGGGCCGAGGGCACCCTGCTGCCCGACGCCGCAGATGCCGACGTGCTCGCCGCACAGCTGGCCATCCGGATCCTGCGCGAGAAGCTCGACCACGACGAACTCAAGCGCACCTCGCTCGCACGCACCAGAAGGGTCACCTGGCGCGCATCGCCCCATGGCAGGAGCTCAGCGGGCGACAGGCGGCAGGGCGGCGACACCTTCAGGTCGGCCGGGCCTGCACCCGACCAGACGGCACGGTGCCGCGTGCACAGAGCGAGCGAGTGGAACAGGCCCGCGAGCGCCGTAGCCGGCGCGCTGAACGAGAGTGGGCATGCCACCATGCGCAGCGGATCCGCCGCATGGCAGCTCAGCTGACCGCCATCGGTAACCCCCAAGACCGCGTCGACCGGTCGCAGGAGGCGCGGGTCATCCGGCGGTCCGTGGCTCCGAAACCCAGGGCAACCCTGAGCCGGTCCCACTCGTGTGGCCGACCGCCCTGCGGGACGGTATGGCCGAGGACGAACGGTCCGCAGTGCCCCGCCCCAGCCCCTGACGACGGCGACTCGGACTGGCATCGGCAGCAACACGAAGCCGACGTCCTGCACCGCCTCCTCGGTCTGGTCCGGTACGCGGCCAACCCGCGCAACATCGATCCGTCCGACCTCCCCGACCTGGCCGATGCCATCCGTGACTTCACCGCGACTCGCAGTAACAAGCCAAGACCCGCCGACCACCAAGTCCGGGCGCATGACCTGTCTCAGGGAACGTTGAGCGTTCTCGACAGCGTGCGGGCCGGCCGGGCCGCATCCGGCGCGGCTCCTGCCGCCGACTGTCCCCGTGTCCCTTGAACCCGCGTTCGCGGTGACGCGGGTCGCGTCACCGTATGCGGTGATCCAGTGGGCATGACTGAGCGCAACCAGGACTGCGCCCGGCCGCCCGTGAGCGGGATCTCACGGGGGCCCGCTCACTTCGTCCTTCATCCGTCTCAGTGGTCGAGACAGGTGTTTGACATTAGGCGATCTTATGGCGGATAAAGTACATGCTTTGGCCACGTGATGACGTTCCGTGGTGATCCAGCCCTGCTAGCCGAATGAGTGCCGCCGTGTCCCATTCCTCCTCCCCGGCCCCCGTCGATCCGCGGGAGGACTGGGACGCCTGGTGTGCCGGACGCCGCCGCGCGCTCACCTCGCCGACCGGCAACCTCGCCCTCGTCGAGACCCGCTGGCTCCCGGCCGGTGAGCAGGCCGACGCAGAGGCGGCCCGCGTCGGACAGCCCGCGACGGTGACGGTCACCACGCTGAGCCGCACCGATCTCGTCACCGGCGAGCCCGAGCACGGCCTGCGGTTCTGGGACGCCGACGCGCCCGCGATCCGCCACTTCGAGGGCGTCGACACCTTCCCGTACGACCCCGCCTGGGTCCTGGAGGCCGCCTACACGCCGGTCCCGGGCGCCCGCCGGATCGCCTTCGAGCACATCCGGGACAACGGCGGCAGCCGCGACCTGGTCGTTCCCGGTGACATCACCCTCACCGTCGACGGCCGCGAGTACACCCTCAGCGCCTTCGACGACGACGGCACCCTGCTGCTCGTCTTCGGCGACCCCACCAACGGGGACACCACCTACGGCGCCGGCCGCTTCCTGTTCGTCGAGCGCACCGCCGACGAGGGCCGGGTCGTCCTCGACTTCAACCGGGCCTTCGTGCCGCCCTGCGGCTTCTCCGATCAGTACAACTGTCCGATGCCGCCGCGGCAGAACCGCTTCCACCTGGCCGTCGAGGCTGGCGAGAAGCGCCCCGTCTTCCGCGACGGCTTCCCCGCACAGTACTGATCGCCCGCAGCCCTTCCCGTACCGCAGCACGAAAGCACCCACACGCCATGAGACTGAACAAGCCCGCCCTGTACGCCGCCGCGACCACCGCCGCCCTCGCGCTCGTCCTTACCGCCTGCGGCGGTTCCGCGACCAACGCATCCGGCGGCACCTGGGACAAGAACGCCACCGTCAACATCGGCTCCCTGTACGAGCCGCAGAACCTCGACAACACCGCAGGCGGCGGCCAAGGCGTCACCGAGGCACTCAACGGCAACGTCTACGAAGGCCTCTTCCGCCTCACCGACGACGGCAAGGTCGACAAGCTCCTCGCCCAGGACTACAAGGCCAGCGCCGACGGCCTCACCTACACCTTCACCCTGCGCAGCGGCGTGAAGTTCCACAGCGGCAAGGAGCTCACCAGCGCCGACGTCAAGTACAGCCTGGAGAAGGTCCTCGCGAACGACTCGCAGTCCGCCCGCAAGAGCAACCTCGAGGTCGTCAAGGACATCGCCACCCCCGACGCGCACACCGTCAAGGTCACACTGTCGCAGCGGTCGATCTCCTTCGTCTACAACCTCTCCTACGTCTGGATCATCAACTCCCAGGCGAAGAACCTGAAAACCAGCGAGGACGGCACCGGCCCGTACACCCTCGGCAAGTGGACGCGCGGCTCGGCGCTCAGCCTGAACCGGTTCGCCGGCTACTGGGGCGGCGCGGCGGCCAACAAGCAGGTCGTCTTCCACTACTTCAAGGACGCCACCGCCCTCAACAACGCCCTGCTGACCAACGCCGTCGACGTGGTCACCAGCGAGCAGTCGCCGGACGCCCTCGACCAGTTCAAGAGCAACCAGAACTACAAGGTCAACGACGGCAACTCCACCACCAAGCTGCTGCTCGCCTTCAACGACAAGGCCAAGCCGTTCACCGACGTCAAGGTACGCCAGGCCGTCTCCGCGGCCATCGACGACAAGAAGCTCCTGGAGTCGGTCTGGGGTGGCTACGGCAAGCTCATCGGCTCGATGGTACCGCCCACCGACCCTTGGTACGAGGACCTCACCAAGGTCAACGCCTACGACGTCACCAAGGCCAAGCGGTTGCTCGCCGAGGCCGGTTACGCCAAGGGCTTCTCCTTCACCCTCGACACCCCCAACTACGACCCGCACCCCACGGCCGCGACCTTCATCAAGGCGCAGCTCACCAAGGTCGGCATCACCGTCAAGATCAACACGATCACGCCGGACGAGTGGTACACCAAGGTCTACAAGAACCACGACTTCACGGCGACGCTCCAGGAGCACGTCAACGACCGCGACCTGGTCTGGTACGGAAACCCCGACTTCTACTGGGGTTACGACAACAAGCAGGTCACCCAGTGGGTCGCGCAGGCCGAGGAGGCCACCACGACCGCGCAGCAGACCGAACTGCTGAAGAAGGTCAACCGCAAGACCGCCGAGGACGCAGCCAGCGACTGGCTCTACCTCTACCCGCAGATCGTGGTCGCGAGCACCCAGCTCTCCGGCTACCCGCTCAACGGCCTGAACTCCCAGTTCTACGCCTACGACATCAAGAAGAAGGACTGATGGGGCGCTACCTCCTCAGACGCCTCGCCTTCCTGGTGGTGTCGCTGGTGCTGGCGAGTGTGGTGCTCTTCGTGCTGCTGCGCCTGCTGCCCGGCGACCCGGCCAACGCACTCACCTCGGTGGGCGCGAGTCCGGAGCAGATCGCCGCGGCCCGCCACTCGATCGGCTCCGACCGGCCGCTGCCCGAGCAGTTCACCCACTGGCTCGGGCAGCTGGCGAGCGGCGACCTGGGCACCTCCTTCGTCAGCTCGCTGCCGGTCGGGCCCGAGGTGACCGCCCGCCTGAACGTCACCGTCCCGTTGACGCTGGCCGCGTTCGTGCTGGCCGTCCTCGTCGCCGTACCCGTCGGCTTCGTCGCCGCCCACAAGCGGCACACCTGGTACGGCGCCCTGCTCAGCGGGATCTCCCAACTGGGCATGGCCGTCCCGGTGTTCTGGCTCGGCATGATCCTCATCGCGGTGTTCGCACTGAATGCGGGCTGGCTGCCGTCGGGAGGCTTCCCGCAGGACGGCTGGGCCGCGCCCGCCGACGCCGTCCGCTCGCTCGTGCTACCGGTGGTCACGATCGCCCTGGTGATGAGCGCCTCGCTGATCCGCTACGTCCGCTCGGCCACCCTCGACGTCCTCGGCAGCGACCACCTGCGCACAGCGCGCGCCCTCGGCGCGTCCTTCCCGGCGGCCATGTGGCGGCACGGGCTGCGCAACGCCTCCGTGCCGGTGCTCTCCGTGCTCGGCATCGAACTCGCCTCGACCCTGCTCGGCGCGGTCGTCGTGGAGTCCGTGTACGCGCTGCCCGGCCTCGGCTCGCTGCTCGCCACCGGCATCGCCCAGCACGACTACCCGGTGATCCAGGGCGTGCTGTTCGTCTCCACCCTGGCCGTTCTGCTGATCGGGTTCGTCGCCGACCTCGTCCAGCGGATCATCGACCCGCGGCTGCGCGGCCGGCTGTCGGGAGGAGCCCGATGACCACGACCGACGTCCTGGACAAGGCCACGCTCTCCACGCCCGCCCGCAGCCGCCGCCGCTCGGCGACCCTGCTCATCGGCTGCACCCTCACCGGACTGATCGCGCTACTCGCCCTGGTCTCGCTGGTCTGGCTGCCGTACGCCACCGACGACACCTCCGGCGGCCGGCTCGCCGGTCCCGGCGGCGGGCACCTGCTCGGCACTGACAAGCTGGGCCGGGACCTGTTCACCCAGCTGATGACGGGCTCGCGGATCGCCGTCGAGGCCGGACTCGGCTCGGTGCTGATCGCCGCGCTGATCGGCGTCACCCTCGGGGTGCTCGCCGCCTTCGCGCAAGGGTGGCTCGACGACACCCTGGCCGCGTTCCTGGACATCCTGATCGCGTTCCCGACGCTGCTCCTTGCGATGCTCGTCGTCGCCGCCCGATCGGCGACCCTCGGCTCCGCCGTCCTCGCCATCGGCCTGGCCCAGAGCGCGGTCGTCGCCCGGCTGGTGCGGATCCTCGTCAAGCGGGTCCTCGCGCAGGACTACATCACGGCCGCCCGCACCTCGGGCACCTCCTGGCCGCGCACCGTCACCGGGCACGTCCTGCCCAACATCTGGCCCACCCTCGTGGTCAACCTCGCCCTCCAGTTCGGCCTCGCCGTGCTGGCCGAGGCCGGTCTGTCCTACCTCGGCCTCGGCGCGCCGCCGCCCAACGCCTCCTGGGGCCGCATGCTCCAGGAAGCCCAGGCCACCTTCACCACCGCCCCGGCCGGCGCCCTGGCCCCCGGCATCCTGCTGGTCCTGCTCGTCGTCGGCGCCAACCTGATCGCCGACGGGCTCCGCGACACCCGCGACCCGGCGACCCGGCAGAGGCGGTCATGACCCTCCTCGACGTACACGGCCTGACCGTGCGCACCGCCGACGGACGCACCCTGGTCGACGACCTCTCCTTCCGGATCGACGCGGGCGAACGCCTCGGCCTGATCGGCGAGTCCGGTTCCGGCAAGTCCCTGACCACCCTCGCCTTGCTGGGCCTGCTTCCCGACGGGATGCGCGTGGACGGCAGCGTGACGCTGGCCGGCACCCAGGTCGTCGGCGCCACCGAGAAACAGCTCACGACGGTCCGCGGACGCCGGGCGGCCGTGGTCTTCCAGGAACCGCTCACCGCCCTCGACCCGCTGATGCGGGTAGGCCGCCAGATCGCCGAGCCCCTGGCCCGCCGTACCCGCCTCAAGGGCAGGCAGTTGCGTGCGGCCGTCGGGGAGGCCCTCGCCCGGGTCCGGCTGCCCGAACCCGGGCGGATCGCCCGCGCCTTCCCGCACGAGATCTCCGGCGGCCAGCGCCAGCGCGTCGCCCTCGCCATGGCCCTCGCCTGCGAACCCGACCTGCTCATCGCCGACGAGCCCACCACCGCCCTCGACGTGTCGGTTCAGGCCGAGATGCTCGACCTGCTGGACAGCCTCGTGCGCGAACGGGGGATGGCCGTGCTGTTCGTCAGCCACGACCTCGCCGTCGTCGCCAAGATCGCCGACCGCGTCCTCGTCCTCAAGGACGGCCGAGCCGTTGAGGAGGGCCCCGTCCTGGACGTCATCGGCGCCCCCGCCGCCGAGTACACCAAGACACTCGTCGCCGGCGCCCGCAAGCTGGAGGCCGCCCTGGACCTGAGGAGCGCCCGATGACCCCCGTACTCGAACTCGACGACGTGTCCGTCCGCTACCGGGGCGCCGCCGCCGACGTCGTCCAGAGCGTTTCCCTGGCCGTCGAACCGGGACAGTCGCTGGCGCTGGTCGGCGAGTCCGGCGCCGGCAAGACCACCCTGCTGCGCCTCCTGCTGGGCCTCGCCCGCCCCACGAGCGGCACTGTCCGCTTCGACGGCGAGCCCCTCGCCCCGCGCGACCGGCAACAGCTGCGCCGATTCCGGCGGGGCGTGCAGTGCGTCTTCCAGGACCCGTACTCCTCTCTGGACCCGCGCCGCCGCGTGGCCGCCATCGTCGCGGAACCGCTGCGCTCCCTCGGCCTGGACAGCCGTACGACCGCCGCGCCCAAGGTGGCCGCCGCGCTGGAACGCGTCGGGCTGCCCGCCGACGCGGCCACCCGCTACCCGCACGAGTTCTCCGGCGGCCAGCGCCAGCGCATCGCCATCGCCCGCGCCATCGTGTGCGACCCGCGCGTCCTGCTCGCGGACGAACCCGTGAGCGCGCTCGACCTCACGACCCGGGTGAAGGTCGTCGACCTGCTCGCCGAGCTGAAGCAGGAGCGCGACCTGACCCTCGTCATGGTCAGCCATGACCTGTCGGTCGTCGCATCGCTGTGCGAGCGCACGGCAGTGCTGGAGCGTGGCCGGCTGGTCGAACAAGGCGCCACCGAGCGGGTGCTGGGCACCCCGGAGGACCCGTACACCCGGCGGCTGATCTACAGCGTGCCCCGGCTGCCCGTCTGAGTCAGGCGGCCGGCCCGAAATAGTGGCCCTTGTCCAGGTCGTCCAGCAGGCCCGGGTGCGACGGCCGCCAGTCCAGCAGTTCACGGGTGGCCGTGCTAGAAACCGGGGTGTCCAGGCCGATGAAGCCGCCCCGCCAGGTGAAGTGCGCGGCCGGAGCGACGTCTACCTCACCGGCCACCACGCCGCCCACATGGGCTCAAGCCCAGGGTCTTCGTGGAGAACTTCGTGCCGGGGAGGCATGTTTTCGCTGCGCTGGTGCAGGCAATCTCCAGTTTCCGCACCAGCGTGACGGTTGACGGCCCACCGCACTCCTCCACCAGCGGCAGTTGACGCATATGGTTGAGCACGACGACGGCCAGCGGGAGGTCGAGCACCACAGCGGTGGCGAGCTCGGTGCCCGTCTGGAGGAAGCTGCCGTCATCGAGAATCGCGACGACCTGCCAGCCCCGTGCGCCGAGTTGGGCGCCAATGGCGGCCGACACCCCGACCGCCTGGCCAAACGCCTGTGGAGCGCCGGTAAGACCGGTAGACGTGCCCGCACAACGCGGTGAAGTAGGAAGCCCCCGGAAGGGTCAGACGCCCCAGGCCGGAATCCCTGGACTTTAGGCCAGGGAGCACGTCAAACGTCAAGGTCAGGGCGTGTAGTAGGTCGGGTTGGGGAGTTTGAACGTGGAGTCTGCGTGGCCGCCGGTGAGGTCGCTGTACTGGTCGCCGATGCTGGTCAGTACGTCGTAGCCGAGGGATTCGATGTACGCGCGGGTGCCGGACTTGTACTCGACCGTCGTGCAGGTGGAGGCGCAGGACAGGTACGAGGGGACCGAGGTCGCATCGGGGCTGAGGTAGAGGCCGTCGGCAGTCGGGTAACCGGCCTTAGCAAGGTTGCCGACGGTGGCATTCTTCAGCGCCTGCGGGCGGCCGGTGATGTAGAAGACCGCGATACCGTTGTCGTGGGCCCAGGTGGCCAGTTGGAGCGTCGCAGGGATCACCGGAAGCTTCTGCGCCAGCGCCCACTGACCAGCCGCCGAGGTGTTGTGGTAAGCGAAGTCGTTGTTGGCGCCGTAGCTGTACGTGGACAGGGCCGTGTCATCGATGTCGAGCACGATCGCCGGCTTCTGTACTCCGGCGCTGACGCGCCGCTTGAGGTACTTCAGCGCACGGCTGTCGACCTTCCCGAGGTCCTTCGCCCAGGCGCTCGTGTTGGACGCCTGGTGCAGGCCGTCGGCATCGACGTAGTCCCCGTAGTACGACGCGATGTCCTGCTTGACCGTGTCCAGGTTCTGCGGAGCCGCGGCGGAGATCTGCGCCCGCGCGTCACCACCACCGTCCGAGGCGAACGCTACCGCGCCCCAGGCCACGCTTAACGCCATCGCGCCAGACACTCCGGCGAGAAGGGCACGCGTCCGAGTGACGTGTCGAAGGACCGAAATCCTCATGATGATGCTCCAGTTGACTCAGCACTTGATAGGTCCCCCGCTTAGATTCTTTCCGATGCGGAATGATATCCACCGCTACTGGCGGCGACTGCTCTAAAGGTACGGAAGGGCACGCATATTGCCCGGCCGGTCGGAAGCGGACTCTCACAACTGCCCACACAATGAGCCGAGTTGTCGGCGGGTGATGAGGCAGCAGGCGAGTTTGAGGAAGACTCCTCACGGCCCCAAGCCGTCAAACTGCAGCAGCCAAGGCGGTTGGGGATGCGGTGTTCTCATCGAGCAGTTCACACCGGTGAAGGCAATGGAACAACTGCCCGAGCATGCGGTTGAAGAGGTTGCGCTGGGCGGCGTGCCAGTCCCCGTGCTCGTCGCGACGGCGACGTTAGTGGGCCATGCCTCCGGGCGAGGCGCGCAGGGCGGAGGAGGCCCAGAGACAGCCGGCGTGGTTGAGGCGGTCGTTCTTGGCCCAGCGGCGGGTGATGCCGGACCTCTTGCCGAAAGCCCAGTTGATGGGCGAGAAGACGGCGTATGCCATCAGGCCGCGGGCGTCGGCGAAACGGCCGCGGTCGTCCTTGACCTCGGCGAGCACCCGGGCGCCGAGCTGGACGCCGAGGCCGGGAAAGCTGAGGATGATCTCAGCGTCCGGGCGCTGAGGGAAAGCTCCCTACACCGCCGACCCCACCCACCCCGACACCCCTGCCACCTACACCTCCACCTCCACCTGCGGAGCCACTTCGCGGCCGCTTAGGTCCGGGGCTGGCTTCGCCTTCATATCCGGCCCGGTCAGCGAACGTCTCTTGCGCCGGGTGACGCGGCGGATGTCGCGCTCAAACATCACGCGGGCGACGCGCTTGCGGATTACCCGCCGGCCCAGGCGGTGCAGTTCGGCGTGGATGCGCGGGACGCCGTAGGTGTGGCGGGAGGCAATGTGCAGCACGTGTGAGCGAGCGTATCGTCGTTGGCCTGCCGCTTGCGGCGGGCGGCCTCGCCCTCGCGTCAGGCGTAGTAGGAGGAGCGGGCGACCTTCAGCACCCGGCACAGCGACGATCGGGTAAGTCGCCTTCTCCGCGCGGATCAACCGGCACAACTCGCCCACCGGTCGTTCTCCTTCACGAAGAGGGCCGCCGCTCTTTTCAGGACCTCGATCGTCTGCTGCTGTTCACGGACCTCCTTGCGCAGCCGCTCGAGCTCCTCGCGCTCGGCGCCGGTCAGCTCACCGGACTCGCCCTCGCCCCGGTCCGCCTTCGCCCGGCGGTACCAACCACGCAGGGACTCGGACCAGATACCGAGCTCCCGAGCGATGGCGGTGACCGTCTTGCCCGAAGAATCGACGAGCGCGATCACGTCCCGCTGGAACTCCTCGGTGTGCCGCTTCATGTACTTGCTGCCCACCTGGTGCTACTCCCTCTGAAATTTCAAGATCCCAGTCTCCAGGTGTCCGCGATCAAGGAAGCATCACCTGGTGCTCTGCGAGCCCTTACTGACTTCGGCTCGTCAAGGTGACGTCGGGGTGTCGAGGGCCAGGCCGGTGCCGACTATGAAGCCGTCGAGGGTGTCGGGCCGGTACTGAAGGCGCCTGAGCCGGTCGCGTACGAGCGTCTCGAGCCGGTCGAGAGCGACGACGGCGAGGTTGGCCAGACTGCGCTTGACGTGCGCCCACACCCACTCCGCCGGGTTCAGGTCCGGCGAGTACGCGGGCAGCAGGAACACCGTCAGCCAGTGACGAGGGGCTGCGCACGCTGCCAGTAGGAGTCGAACAGCTCGAGGGGTACGTCGAGCAGGCCCGACTGGTGGACGACGGCGATCCTGTCGTAGCGGCCCGGGACCAGCAGCTGCGCGTAGGTCCATGATGCGCAGTCTGAACGGCAGGGCCGGCAGGATGCGGGCCTGCTCGCCGATCTGGGCAAGGTGATTGATCAGCTCGAAACGGCCCGGCTGCGCCAGTGCCTCCGGAGGGTAGACCGACCGTATGTCGACGCCGCGGCCCAGCAGGTCCATCGTCAGGGCCTCCTCCAACTCAGTGCTGTAGGGGCCCAGATAGGGGGGTCGATCGAGCACCCAGAAATAGGTGCGGACCGACTGCATCAGTTCGGCGACGCGCAGCGTGATCTCCGCCTCGCCGGTGATCACTTCCACCAGTCCGGTCGGATCCTCTTGCAGCCGACGGGCGCGGTATTCGTCTGCCAGGTCGTCGACGGTGCCCCACACCGCGGTGAACGTCGCCTTGGTCTCGGCCCGGCGTCTGGCCAGCAGTGCCCGCAGCGCGGTGTGCGGGCTGACCGGCCGGTACTGGCCGTGTCCTTCCTTTCTCAGCATGCCCATTTCTGCCAACCGGGAGACGGTGCGCCTGATCCGGCTGGGGGTGGCGCCCAGGGTCTCGGCGATCTCGGCAGTCGTCCGGTCCGACGTGGTCAGATAGGTGCGGTAGACCCGTTCGTCGAACTCGCTGTCCCCAGGGTGCTCAGCACCGGCTGCCCTCCCGGTGATCGCCGCCCAGCGAGCAGTCGGGACGGTCGTGACGCGAATCGCCAACTGGCGATGTGCGACACCAGTTTGATCTAGACATTCGTCGTTCACAAGCTTTCACTATGAACGTTCACGCCACCTGTGGACGGGTTCCGAGCACCCTCTGTGCCTACGACCGGCCAGGCGGCGCCACTTGGACGGCAGAGGACGACCGTGCCCTGACCGACCGCAGAGCCGGGAGAGACTTTGTGAATGCACACCACCGCAGACGCTGGAGTGTGCCGGTTGCCGCCGGCGCCCTGATACTTGCGCTGGCCGGCCCCTACGACGCCGTGGCTTCGGTGTCCTCAGCAGCCCGTTCCGACGTCGTCGGCTCCCCGTCGACCGCTTCCACGTCCGACCGGGTGCCCGCCGGCGACCACTCCGTCACGCTGATCACCGGTGACGTGGTCACCACCCGGCAGAGCCCTGGCACCGACAACGGGACCGGAGGCATCGTCAGCGTCCGCGGTGCCGACGGGCGCCCGGTTGAGACCCACATCCTGACGTCGGGCGACGACCTCTACGTGTTCCCCCAGTCCGTGCTGCCCTTCGTGGCCAAGGGCATCCTGGACCGGCAGCTCTTCAACATCACGGCCATGATCGCCGACAGGTACGACGACGCGCACCGTGACCGGCTGCCGCTCATCGTCTCCTACACGCACTCCGCCGACGCGCGCGGCAAGGCCGCCGCTCTGCCCGACGGTGCGACCCGGGTCCGTACCCTCGACGGAATCAACGGCGCCGCCCTCACCGCGGACCGCTCGCAGGCCGCGGACTTCTGGAAGTCCGTGGCCGGGACGGCGGCGACCGGCGGAGCCCGCAAGCAGTCCGCCGCACCTGCCTTCGCTGACGGGATCGCGCACATCTGGCTGGACGGCCTCGTCCACGCCGACCTCGCCGACAGCACGGCGCAGATCGGTGCCCCTCAGGTCTGGGCGGGCGGCGACACCGGACAGGGCGTGGACGTGGCCGTCCTGGACACCGGCGTCGACGCGGGACACCCCGACCTCGCGGACCGCGTCGCGGGCCGGCAGAGCTTCGTACCGGACGAGAACACGGACGACCACGTCGGTCACGGCACTCATGTCGCGTCCATCATCGCCGGCACCGGCGCGGCGTCCGACGGCAAGGAGAAGGGTGTCGCGCCCGGCGCCCGCCTCGACATCGGCAAGGTGCTGGACGACACCGGGTCCGGTCAGACCTCCTGGGTCCTGGCCGGCATGGAATGGGCCGCGGTCGACCAGCACGCCAAGGTCATCAACATGAGCCTCGGCGACGGTCAGGCGTCCGACGGGACGGACCCCCTCAGCCAGGCCGTCGACACGCTCAGCGCCCAGACCGGCGCGCTGTTCGTCGTCGCCGCCGGCAACGCGGGGGCACCCGGCACCATCGGCGCACCGGGCGCGGCGAGCGACGCGCTGACCGTGGGTGCCGTCGACTCCGAGGACTCCGTGGCCGAGTTCTCCAGCCAGGGGCCTCGCGTGGACGGCGCGCTGAAGCCGGAGATCACCGCCCCCGGGGTCGACATCCTCGCGGCCAACTCCCAGTTCGACGGCAACGGCGAGGGCGCCTACCAGACCATGAGCGGCACCTCCATGGCCACGCCCCACGTGGCGGGCGCCGCCGCGCTGATGGCCGCCGCACATCCCGACCTCACCGGAAGCCAGCTGAAGGATCTGCTGGCCAGCAGTTCCCGGCAGACCCCGCAGTACGACGCCTTCCAGGCGGGCAGCGGCCGCCTCGACGTCGCCGCGGCCTCGCACGCCGGAGTCTTCGCCTCGGCGACCGCGTACGCCGCGCAGGTTCCGCAGAATCCCGCCGACGGCGTGCGGCGCCCCGTGACGTACACCAACACCACGGACACGCCCGTCACCCTCGCGCTGAGCGTCGAGGCGGCACACTCCCCCGCCGGGGTGTTCCGGCTCTCCGCCTCCCAGGTGGTCGTGCCCGCGCACGGCAGCGCCGGCGTCACCGTGACGATCGACGGCTCTGGCGTCACCGCCGCCGGCCGGTACACCGGCCAGGTCGTCGCGAAGACCGCGGCCGGCCAGGTCGCGGCGCACACCGCCATCTCCCTCGGCAATGTCGAGCACAAACTGACCATGGAGTTCAAGGACGCCCAGGGGCGGCCCATGTCCGGCGTGGTCGAACTGCTCAGGTCCGGTGACGACTCCCCGGCGTTCGTCGTGATCGACGACTCCGGTACGGCGCAGATGTACCTGCCCAACGACGTGTACTCGGTGCTGTCTTTCAAGACGGTGCAGGGCGTCCACGGTCCCCACTCGTGGGGCATGGCACTGCTGGGCGACCCGGACGTCCGACTGGACCGCGACACCACCGTCACGCTCGACGCGTCCAAGATCGACCGCATCGACATGACGACCCCTCAGCGGACCGAGACGACCTACCAGCGACTGGACTACACCCGCCTGATGGGCGGCCAGAACTGGCGGGACTACATGGAGACCCAGACCAACTACGACAGCCTGTGGGCCCAGCCGACCACCCACAAGGTCACCCACGGCGACTTCTACCTGGCGGCCCGGTGGCGCAAGGAGCAGCCCGCACTGTCCGTCTCCACCCGGACGACCGACTACACCGACGTGCTGCGCCAGGACGGCGTCACCCCCCTGCCCAAGGGCAGCGTCAAGCTCCCCCTGGTCTTCGCCGGTCAGGGCGCGAGCACCGACTACGCTCACCTCGACGTGCACGGCAAGGCCGTGGTGGTACGCCGTAACGACGACGTGTCCGACAGGGACCAGGCAGCCGCTGCGATGGGCGCGGGCGCGAAGCTCATGCTGGTCGTGAACAACGTGGACGGCCGCGGCTTCCGCTCCTACAACGCGCCTTTCAGCTCGCTGCCCATCCCGCTCGACGTGGGCCTGCTCAGCACCGACGAGGGCGAGAAGCTCGTCCACCAGGCCCAGACCCGAGGCGCTTCGGTCACGGTCGGCTCCGCGCCCGTGAGCCCGTACGTCTACGACCTCGACCAGACCTGGCACAACGAGACCCCCAGCCGCATGGTGGTGCAGGGCAGTTCCAAGAACCTCGCCCGGGTCGACGAGACCTTCGACAGCCCGGCCCCGGGCAGCACCGGCGGCGAGTTCCGCTTCGACTGGCCCACCTACAACAACTGGGCCATCGGCGCGATGATGCCGGAGCCGGTCCGAGGGAAGCGCACCGACTGGGTCTCCACCGGGGGCTTCAACAGCTGGAGCCAGAGCGCGTACGCGGACGGCATGGTCTTCGAAGCCGGGGCCAAGACCTCCTACCGGGCGGGCAGCACGCAGTCCGAGGAGTGGTTCAAGCCGATCGAACGACCCTACCTGAACGACGTCTACAGTCTGCCCACGCGCACGGGTGACCACCTGTACATCGACACCCCCGCCTGGGGCAGCCGCAACCACGTCGGCATGAACCAGATCGACGGCGGAGCAGAGCAGCGGCAGACCCTCTACCAGGGCACCACGGAATTGGGCACGGGGACCTTCACCAACGTCTCGGGCGACGCACCCGGAGCCGGCAAGCTGCCGTACCGGCTGGTTGTCACCGGCAAGCGCGACGTGGCGTTCACCCCGTACTCCTCCAGCACGCGCACCGAGTGGGACTTCACCTCGAAGGCGACGGCGGACGACACCCGCGCGGTGCTGCCGCTGGTGCAGGTCGACTACGAGGTCGGCACCGACTCGGCCGGGCGGGCCGGACGGCACGACACCCTGTCCGTCACGGCCGCTCAGCTGCCGGGTGCCGTCGGCGCCGGCCGGGTCGGCGCGGTCACCCTGGAGATGTCCTACGACGGCGGCACGACCTGGCACCGGGCCACCCGTGATCACGACGGGCGGTACCGCCTGGACGCGCCGCAGAAGGCGTCCTACGTGTCACTCAGGGCGAGCGCCGTGGACTCGGCGGGCAACGCGGTGCACCAGACCGTGATTCGGGCGTTCGGCCTGCGCTGACGCACAGTCGCGGATCACGCGAGTGAAGAACGGTCCGTCCGGGGTCGCACGACCCCGGACAGACCGTTCGCCGCTCCGGCGGTCCCGTACCCCGTGGCGCGGCCCGGTCGACGGAGAGTGCTCAGCAACATGGCGCTTCAACCGTGTTCAGGACCATGACGAACCAGAGCCATTCACCCTGAGAGGGCGTTACTGCAAGTGCGTATCTGAGTATGGGCAGCTCGTGCATACATGTGACCCTGACCGGCCTCTTGCGATCCCCAGAATATGTTCGCTTGGGTTGTCCGGCGGGCATGTCCCTCCCGTCGTAGCGTGAAGACCGTGACTGCAGGGGAAGTTGGGAGTCATGGCGGAGAAGCGACGGAAGTTCGATCCGGAGTTCCGTGAGGGAGCTGTACGGATCGTCACGAAGACCGGCAAGACGATCGCCGAGGTCGCCGACGACCTGGGGAGCAACGAGATCACTCTGGCGAGCTGGGTCTCCCGCGCCCGCCGGGCAGGGGCCGTACCGGCCGGTGCGAGTGACGAGCTGGAGCGGTAGCGGCGTGAGAACGCCCAGCTCAAGCGGGACGACAAGGAACTGGTCATGGAGCGTGATGTCCTCAAACGCCGCGTCGTCCTGTGGGTGAAGTAGCCGTGGCGGACCCGGCGTCCGTCGTCGGGGTGATCAGCGACTTCAGGACCGAGCAGGGCATTTCGCACCGCGTCTCCTGCCGCGCTCTGGGCGTGAGCGACTCGTGGTTCTCCAAGCACCGCACTCGCCAGCCCACCCGGCGTGAGCTGCGCAGACAGCGTCTGATGGAAGTGGTGAAGGAGGAGTTCGGCACTTCGGGCGGCACCTACGGTTCGCCGAAGATCTGGATCAGGCTGGTGAGGCAGGGCTGGCGGGTCTCGGTGAACATCATCGCGAAGATCACGGCCGAGCTGGGCCTGGTCGCACGGAAGATGCGCAGCCGGCGGGGGCTGACCCGGCCAGGGAAACGGCCGGCCGCCTCGGACTTCGTACGCCGGGACTTCACCGCCGAGGCACCGGACCTGGTCTGGTGCGGGGAACATGACGGAGATCGAAACCAGTGAGGGCAAGCTGTACCTGGCCACGGTCATCGACCTGTTCTCCCGTCGCCTGCTCGGCTATGCGATGGGTGCCCGTCACGATGCCGAACTGGTCGTCGCCGCCCTGCACATGGCCGCGGCGAGCCGTGGCGGGGACGTGAGCGGTGTCATTTTCCACACGGACCGCGGCAGCGAGTACGGCTCGCGCAGGTTCCGCCGGGCCTGCCGCCGGCTGGGCGTCTTCCAGTCCATGGGCCGGGTCGGCTCATGTTTCGACAATGCCGTCAGCGAGGCGTTCAACAGCGTTCTGAAGGTCGAGTACGTCCACCGGCACGCCTTCAACACCCGCGCCGAGGCCCGGATCCGAATCGCGACGTGGATCACCGACTTCTACAACGGCCGTCGGCTGCACAGCGTGTGTGGCTTCAAGAGTCCGATCGGCTACGAACACGACTACTGGGCCAGCCTCACCGAGGAACTGGCTGCATAGGAGGTCTCCACAGTTCGAGGGGATTGACAATTGTTCAGCAACCCGAATCCAGCAGAACCGGGGCATACCAACGCAAGGGGGATGACACTCACGTTGGTAGGGTTGCGCACATGTGTGTCACGCTCGGGTATGTGTGTGTGACCTGACGGCAGAGGAACAGGCTGGGTAGGTGGGTTTATGCGTTTGGATCCGGATTCGTCGTTGGGTAGGGCGTTTGCTGTTTTGACGGGTATGGAGTGGCCGGATGTTGATGAGGGTTTGATGGTGGGGCGGGTGGTGGGTCCGCATGAGGAGGTGGATCGGGTTCTGGGTGAGTTGCAGGGGTTGGTGGGGCGGGTGGTGGGGTCGGTGGGTTCTGCGGTGGAGGGGGAGTGGTCTGAGGCGTATGTGCGGGCGATGTCGTCGTTTGCGTCGGGTGAGGGTGCGGGGTATGTGCAGGCGTTGCGTGATGCGTCGTCGTCGTTGGCGGATTATGGGCGGCGTTCGGTGGATGAGGCGTATGTGACGCAGGTGACGATGATTGCGCAGTTGGTTCAGTTTGTTGTGGAGTGGTTTTTGACGTTGGTGTTGGCGGTTTTTAATCCGGTGGCGGCGGCGGTGCGGCAGTCGTTTTTG
>NZ_JBVIKO010000022.1:0-174835 GCF_055580905.1 Streptomyces sp. NPDC031497 | reverse complement strand
CGCTCGCGCGGACGCCTACACCCCCGGCGACACGGACCTGTCCTGGACCCGGATCACGCCCTGGCGCTCGATGCTGGCGGCGGCCCTGGACCAGGCCGCTACCACGGTTACCGAAGCAACCGTAGTAGCGGAGGAGGACAACGCGGGGGCCGAACTCTTGGCCGCCTGGCTGAGTGTGAGGTTCGGAGTGTCGGTCGGTCGACGTCCGAGCCCTGGTCCCGCGATCACTGCTGTCCACCTGGGCACCAAGAACGGTGACATCATCGTCGAGAGGCCACAGGGCCCCATGGCAACGCTGACTCTGCCCGGCCAGCTGCCGCGCACTGTCGCGCTGAAGACGCGTCCCATGTCGGAGCTGCTCGCCGAGGAGTTGCGGCACCTCGATGCCGATGAGATGTACGCCTTCGTTCTGCGCAGTCTGGGCACTCTGCACGGGGGCATTGTCTGACCGGGCGCCGCCCCGCCGGGTAGCTTCCCTGAGGACTGTGAACTGTGATGGTTATTGGAAAGTTGGGTCGCTTCAGTCGCTGATTCGATAGCGGCACCTCTTTGACGTGCGGTTTTACGAGGTGCCGCCCCAGCGACTGAAGCCCCCGGTTTCCTCCCACCCTCTCGGCGGAGGGCGGCAGTCTGGCAGCCGGCACGCCAGTTGCTTCACCACTCCATCCGCAGGTGATGCCTGCCGCGTCGTCCAGCGGACGTCGCCTGCACCTCCGGCTCATGCCATCAAGCAGGCTGACCTTCCCGCCTGGAGCACACGGTCTGCCGCACAGCCCGAAAGGGCACACTTTCCATCCCTGCGGTGCAACCTGATTGGGAGATCGGGCCGGAATTACAGCGGCGCCCTGTCGGCGCCGGGGGGTATGACACCCGAAGAGGAGCACGCAGTCTTGCTGTACCCCCTTGGTACTGTTACCGCATGTCCGATTTTATGATAAAACGGGCGCCGTCGGACTCGGAACTGGTGCGTGCCGCCCAAGCGGGCGATGCCGGTGCCCTCGGCCTTGTACTCGCCAGGCACAGAGCGAGCATGTACGCGGTCGCGCTGACCCTCCTGGGAAGCGACCCGGAAGCTGAGGACGCTGTACAGGAAGCCGTCCTCAAGGCGCTGCGTCGTATTGGCGACATTCGGGACCCGGACGCGGCCGGTTCCTGGCTGCGCATGGTGGTACGCAATGTCTGTCACTCCCAGCTGCGGAAGATCTCCGCGATCCCCCTGGCCGACCCGTCCCAGGCCGTTCCGATGCACCGTCATGGCTCACTGCCCGATCCCGCGGAGGTGATCGACGGGCTCGCTCTACGGAACTGGGTATGGACCGCCGTAGAAGCTCTGACTCCGCCCTTGCGCCTGGTGACGTTGCTGCGCTACTTCACCGATGTGACCTCCTACGACGATATCGCGGCCCTGTGTGGCACACCGGTCGGAACCGTCCGCAGCAGGCTCAGCCAGGCGCGCGCGAAGCTGTCGGAGGCACTGTCGCGTTCGTACGACGCGGCACACGACGATGCGACCGCGCTGACTGTTCTGCACCGCGATCTGGCGCAGGACATCATGATGTCTGCGCACCGCGGAAGGCTCGGTTCGGCACTGCCGGACTGGTGGTCCCCCGACGCACAGGTGACCTGGCCGACGGGAAAGCGGACTGGCATGGACTACCTCGGTAGCGCATTCGATCGCGATGTGTCGGAGGGAGTCCGCCACGAGTTGCGGAATGTGACAGCCAGCCGTGAGTTGGTCGTCTGGGAGGCCGAACTCATCAATCCGCCGGAAGACCCTTTCCACTGCCCGCCCAATCTCGTGTGGGTCCATTTCCTGGAGGGCGGCCAGGTGGGAAGAGTGCGTCTGTACCACCCACGCTCCCGCTGAATCAGTCCTCCTGGCGAGAAAACCCAGCGGCGGATCGAACTGCTGAGGTTCTCACCGCGTCTTGAAAAGATGAACGAACCCCATGGTGCATTTGCGCACCCAGCGGTGACAGGAGTTGCGGACGGCCGGACGCGGGCCATTGTCGTGGACGGAGTGCGGCAGTTGTACCGGCTCGCCGGTCAGGGCCCGCTGTGCCTCGTGCATTCGGGAGGACCCGGTGTGCACCCGGAGTATCTGCGCATGCCGGGACTGGAAGAACAGCTGACTCTGGTCTACATGGAACCCGTCGGCTCAGGCGCCAGCGGTCTGCTGCCGGACGGCGACTACTCCATGTCCCGCTACGCGCGATACGCCAAGGCTGTGCTGGACGACATCGGGGCGCCGACCGCGTTCTTCCTGGGCCATTCACACGGAGGCTTCGTGGCCCAGCAGTTCGCGATCGACTACTCTGATCGTCTCGACGGACTCATCCTCTACGACACCGCCCCGGTGTCCGGGCAGGAACTGACGGAGTCCGCGACCGAGAACATGTCCGCCTTCGTGCGGCGTTGGCCCCATCGGCCAAAGGCGGCAGCGGCAGGCCGGTTGTGGCACGCCGTCGTCGTGGCGCGGACACTGGACATCACTGACGACGAGTCGCACCAGGACTACCTGAACGCCCTCCTGCCGGCCTATTTCGCCGATTACGAAAAGACCCTGCGAGAGGTGGGGGAATTCACCCTCCGAGTCACTCATGACGCGAACCGGCTCCCGGTCCGCTGGGACGTACGGGGAAAACTCGGAGCGATCGAGGTTCCGACGCTGGTGATCGTCGGCACCCATGACTTCATCTGCCCGCCGCGATTCGCGTACGAGATAGCCGAGGGCCTGCCGCACGCGCTGCTGTACGAGCTGTCTGACAGCGGGCACTTCGGCCATGTAGAGGAAGCAGATAAGTTCACCGCAGCCATCGCGGGCTTCGTCGACGACCAGAAGAAGGAGAATCAGGCGTGACGACCACTGTCCCCCTCCAGTTCGCAGAACAAACCGAGATCGAGGCCTACACGGACTTCGCGACCGGGGCGCCACCGTCCGTGCGAGAAGCACTCGGTGTGAGCTCTTCGCGAGCCGGCTCGGTTCTCGCGCTGGCGATCCGGGAGGACCCAAGTCGGTTCTTCAACCGCGCCGGCGGCTTCGGCGCCGACGGGCCGCCTACGGCGGATGCTCTGGCGAAGGTGTGTGACTTCTACCGTGCGCAGGGCGTACCAAGAGGCTCGATCATGATCGGTCCGGAGCTGCTGCCGCGGGACTGGTCCGCGACCGCCGCGAAAATCGGCCTCGCCGAGGGCAACCGTCTCGTCAAGCTGGGGTGCGAAGTGGCGGCCCCGCTGTCCGCGCCCGACGGAGCAGCGGCGCTCGATCCCGCCCTGCGGGTCGGAGCCGTCGAGCCCCATCAGGCGCACGAGTGGGCGGCGGTCATGATGACCACCTTCGGCCTCACCACCCCGCCCGGCATGATCGAGATGGCGGCCTCCTGCGTCGGCAAGCCGAGCTGGCGGCAGTACGCCGTCTGGGAAGGTGAGCGGATCATCGCGGTCGGCAGTGTCTACCTCAACGGTGAATGCGCGGATATGTTCGGCGGAGCCACCCTTCCCGAAGGGCGTGGCCGCGGCGCCCAGACGGCACTCCTCATCGCGCGGGCCCAGGCGGCCCGAGCCGCCGGTTGCCGTTGGCTCGTCGCCGAAACGGGTGCGGAAGCCCCCGGCGACCACAACACCTCCCTGCACAACATGCTGCGCCTCGGCTTCGAACGGATGTATGAGCGAGTCACCTGGGTGTGGTCCGAGTGAGTTTCCACGAGTGATGCCCACCGCGCATCGGGCGATGCCGAAATGGTCTTGGACGAGTACCGAGACAGCCTGATGTGATGGCACCGGCCAGGCGCCTGCGACGCCTCCGGTTCTTTGGGTACGCCACGCCCCAAGAGCGGTCTCCGGCCCGGGTCACGCCCCGTTCCCGGGCCGGAGAGGGCGCGCTCTGCCTCTGAACCCATCAGCGGCGACGGTCGGCCGCTGTCGAAAGCAGAAACCCCGAACATGACGTCAACCGCGCATCCGGTGAGCCCGGGCATATCACCACAACACACCTACGCGCAGGCCTTGGTGATCCTGCACTACCCGGCCCTGGTCGCCTACGCCGAGAAGCTGCTGGCCGATCCCCATCTGGCCGAGGACATCGCGCAGGAGGCTCTGGTCCGAGCCTGGCGGCACATCGACAGGCTGCGTACCGGACACGGCTCGGTGCGCCGATGGCTCTTCAAGGTGACGTGCCACCTAGCCCTGGACCGCACCCGGAGCGCGGCAGCCCGTCGTGAAACGGTCACCGACGAATGGTGTGACGTCGCGCAGCCGGATCACGGCGACGATGTACTGGCCGGCATCCACGCCAGAACCCTGCTGCGGGACTTGAGCGTCGAGCACCGTGAAGTACTTGTCCATACCTGTATGTACGGCTTCTCCGTCGCGGAAACCGCGGCACGGCTCGGCATACCGGCCGGAACGGTCAAATCCCGTCAGCACTACGCGCTGCACGCCTTGCGCAAAACCGCTGAAGTACTCCCGGGCGACGACTAGCCTCGACAGCGGAGATGGCCGAGGGCGCCCGGCGGAGACGGTGAGGCGAGGGCGTCACCGCACCCCTCCGGGCATGAATATGCCGTGCGGGGGAGGTCGACTACGTATCCCCCACACGGCACGACATTGCTCAGGCGGACAGGAACCTGTTCACCTCGTGAGCGAAATCCTCGGGGTGCTGGAACAAGAAGCCGTGCCCCGCGTCGCTGTACAGGACCGCTTTGGCGTTGGGCAGTTTCTGCGACATCGCGTAAGTGGCATAGGCGTGGATCATCACGTCGTGGGCGCCGTTGGCGACCAGGACCGGAAGCTTGAGCTCCTCCTGACGGTTCCAGAAGCCCTTGAAGGAGCTAATGGCCCCCAGCTGGCCGCGAACCGCCTCGGGGCCCACCACGGCCTGGGACTCGTCCAGACGAGTCTCCAGGCGCTTGAGCGAAGCGCGTCCGGCGGCGACGGCGCCCTCCGTCTCCGGGAAAAACAGGTACAGGAAGTCCTCATCCACGTTGACCGGCTTGCCGATGGTCTGCTGCGTGCGCACCGGGGGAGTGGGCAGGTCGGGCACCCCGCCCGCCGAGCTGCCGGCCACTACCAGATGACGGACGATGTCCGGAGCCGCCAGCGCGACGCCCTGGGCGACAATGCCGCCCATGGACCAGCCCAGCACGTCGATGTCCGTCAGCCCCAGTGCACGGATGAAGGTGAGTGACCCCTCAACCATGTCTTCCATAGTGGTCGGCGGATTGCCCGTGGAAAGGTTGACACCACGATTGTCGAAGATGATGATCTCGCGCTCGGCGGCCAGCAGGTCCAGGAAGGCAGGGTCCCAATGGTCGATGGTGCCGCGCAGACGCATGTGCATCACCAGCGGCCGCTCACCGGCACGACCGAAACGACGGTAGGCGAAACGTTCTCCGTCCGGTCCATCGACATAGTGAGTCTCGGCCGAATCGGCCACATAGGTGGACATGGAATGGCTCCTGTCAGCAAGAGGCGGCTCCCGGCGCCGGGAACCGATTGGGTGGTGCGCCCAAGGAGCGCCTTGGGCGGGCCGCTTGTATGCGGCCGGTGGTCTTCGCCCCGCAGGCAGCGCGAAGACCACCGATAATGCGCCGTCAGACGCTGAGGACCATGCGGAACCGGGCCTTGCCGCTCTTCATACGGTCGTAGGCCGCCTGCGCGTCCACCAGTGATGCCTGCTCCACCATCGGAGCGACGTCCTGAGCACCGGCGAAGGCGAGGTTCTCCTCGTTCTCCGCGGGAGTGCCGGTCAGAGAGCCGGACACCTGCACCGCGCCGAAGATCAGCTGCCGCGGCAGAACCTGAACCGGCTCGGGAGACACACCCACTACGACGAGCCGGCCACCACGGCTCAGACCGCCGAGGAGCGAACTCACATCGCCCCCGGCAGCGGTGGCCAGAATCATCTGCGCGCCTCCCAACTTGGTCAGCTCCGCTGCGGCATCCGAGCCCTTGCTGTCCACGTACTCGTGCGCGCCCAGCTTCCGGGCCAGTTCCTCCTTGTCGGTTCCGCGCGCCACCGCGGCCACCCGCATACCCAGAGCCCGCGCGTACTGAACGGCCAGATGCCCGAGACCACCGATGCCCTGCACAGCGACCAGATTGCCGGGCACCAGACCACCGGGCTGCCGCACGGCCTGCGTCAGGGCGTTGTACACCGTGAACCCCGCGCACAGCAGCGGTGCCACGCGCACGGCGCTCACATCCTCCGGGATCGCCACCAAGCCTGTCTGCCGGGCGTACATGTACTCGCCGTAGCCGCCGTCGACGTGACCACCCGTATACGGCTGATCGGTGCAGCCCACGAAGTCGCCCAGACGGCAAGCGTCGCAGACTCCGCAGTGCCCGCCGAGGAAACCGACCCCGACCCGGTCACCTACGTGCCATGTCGATACGCCCTCACCGAGAGCATCGATACGGCCCACCGCCTCGTGACCGGGAACCCGACACACGTCCTCGGAGGCATGCGGGTGCACGGCGATCGAGTCGCTGTGGCAGATGCCGCAGGCCTCCACTCGTATGCGCACCTGGCCAGGACCGGGCGGAACCAGCTCACGCTCGGAAAGGCGGAGACCGCCGTCAGGCGCGACCTCGACAACTTGGTAAGTGGCCATGTGCAACTCCGTGGATGGAAGGCAATTCCGGCGCCGCGCCCCGGCCTCGGACCAAGAGGCGCAAAGGGTGGTGCGCGGCGCCGGGCGGGTGCCGGACGCGCGGCGGACTACGCGCCCCGCGCGGCGGTCTGCAGGCGCTGCCCTGTCAGCTGCGGGCACGAGGCGATGTCCGTCTCACGCGCCATGCCCTTCCAGCATGACGCGGAGTTGTGGAATCTTTGTGTCTACGGTCTTGACCGCCCTCGGAAGCGTGCGCGACCGGTATCACCGCACGACGTGGCCCCGGGCCAATGTCACCGCTTCCTTGACGCTGCCCGCGTAGACGGGGCCGTGGCCGGGCAGGACAGTCCCGGCGTCGATTCCCTCCAATACGTCCAGGGACCGCTCGGTTATGGAAAGATCGGTGTGGAACATGGCAGGCAGCAGTTGCGGGCCTGCGATCCGGGATGTGGGGTGAGCGGTCACCAGGGCGTCACCGCTGATTAGAATTCCGCTGCCGGCCAGCACGTAGGCGCAGTGTCCCTCCGTGTGCCCCGGCGTGTGCACCGGCTCCGGCGCGCCGGGCAGGTCCAGTGGGCCAGGCGTGGGGAACGGCGAGGGCTGGATCACAGGCACCTCAGTGGTGCCGCCCGCCTTGATCGCGTGAATGGCCCACGGCAGTACCCCCGGACGCCACGCCTGGAGCAGTACCTGCCCCACCGAGACCTGGTGCAGGAAGTCGCGACGGGCGTGCGGCACTTCCTTCTCATGCATCAGAATCGGTGTGCCGTGGGTCGCCCGCAGGCGTTCCGCGGCGCCGATGTGGTCGTTGTGCGCATGCGTCACCAGGACCGCGCGCACGGACTCGGGCCTCAGCCCCACCGCGGCCAGTGAGCCCAGCACGAGGTCGTGATCATTCGGGTATCCGGTGTCCACCAGCGTGGCGTTGTCGCCGTCCTTGATGATCACCCAGTTGGTGTTGCTTCCCGACACGAGATACACGTCGTCGCCGACATGCGTGATGTCCTCATCGCGCAGTTGCTTCGTCATGTGTCGTCCTACTCTTCGCAGCGCGAGCATGTCAGGAATGGTCGTGATCGTCTGCGGTCGGCCGAGCTCGGCGATACGCATACGTGTCTCGTACTGTCAAAGTGTATCTGTCAGGAACTGCTGCCTGGAGCGTCCTTCGAGACGCCGGACACCACACACGTATGGTGGGTGGCCGTCGATACTTGCCGTACTCTGAGTAACAAGATCACAGTTCTCGCGGTGTCAGCGGCGACCAGCCATGACACCCCCAGATTCGGCGTGCCATACCCGTGGCACCACACTTTTCAGGGGGACCGCCCATGCAGACTTCGCACAACGATGTCCGGAAGGCCCAAGAGAACTACGAATCCCATCTTGAGCTCTGCCACCAGTGCACCTCCCAGGGAACCCTGTGTGCCGCCGCGAAGTATCTACGACGGCTCTACAACTCGGCTCTCCGGACGGCGCCTCCCGTTACCTGAGCAACGGTCGCCCCCCCGTTCACAGGGTTGCGAGGTACTGGTGCACGGAGCGTACCGCGCTGGCACCGTCTCCGACGGCGGCGGCGACCCGCTTCATCGAATCAAGACGCACGTCGCCAGCCGCGAACACACCCGGCACGCTGGTCTCGTACGGCAACGGGTCGCGTCCCAGTTCCTTCCAAAGCGGCCCGAGGTCGGCCCCGAACAACTGCCGGTCGGTCGGGACGAATCCGTTGGCGTCGAGCACCACATCGCTCAGCCACGACGTTGCTGGCTTGGCCCCGATGAAGCAGAACAGTCCCGCGCACGCCATGTGACCGGTAGTCGTCCCCGCGTCGCGTGTGGTGAGTGTCACACCTTCCAGATGAGGATCGCCGTGCAGAGCCGTCACCTCGGTGCCGGTGAGCACAGTAATCCGAGGATCGTTCACGATACGCTCCACCAAGTAGGCCGACATACGCGCTCCCAGGTCAGAACCACGTACCACGAGCGTCACGCCGGCCGCGTGATTGGCCAGGTGCAGTGCGGCCTGTCCCGCGGAGTTGGCCCCGCCCACCACCACGACAGGCCGGCCGGCGACCGCTTGCACCTCCAGATCGGTGGCGGCGTAGTAGATACCGCACCCCGTCAGTTCCGCCCAGCCCTCCAGGGGCAACGCCCGGTACTCTGCGCCCGTGGCGACGATCACCGCCCGCGTCTCGATGCGGGTGCCGTCCGCCAGGGTCACTATGTGACCGCCGTTCTCCGTGCTCAGCGTCCGGACGGCGCACGGACTGGCGATATGCGTACCGAACTTCAGAGCCTGCACTGCGGCCCTGGCAGCCAGGTCCCCGCCGCTGAGACCGAATGGGAAGCCGAGGTAGTTCTCGATACGAGCGCTTGTTGCGGCCTGGCCGCCAACGGCGACACCGTCCAGGAGAACCGTCTCCAGGCCCTCTGAGGCACCGTAGACCGCGGCGGCCAAGCCAGCCGGACCGGCGCCCACGACTGTGAGGTCCGCCGAGCCGCGTCCGGTGCGCCGGTAGGCCAGGTTGAGCTGCTGGCTGATGATGCCGGGAGTCACACGTGGGGTCGTCTCATGCGGCGTCAGCGCGACCGGCAAGTCTTGTCCGGTGAGGCCGGCCGCATCGACGGCAGCCTCGCCCTGGGGGGAATCGCTTTCGATCCACCGGTGCGGGACACCCTGCCGTTCCAAGAAGGTGCGCATCGCCATGCCCGCGGCCGAGCCGGCGTCCCCTACGATGCGCAGACTCTGCTCGGTTGCATACCGCAGGAGCCTTCGCCGCGCGAGGAAGGCGCGCAGGAAAACATCTGAGAGTTCAGTCTCCTGAGCCATGAGCCGGCGGAACGCATCCGGGCTCACCCGCAGGATGGTGCCGCTCGCCGAGACGCGCACGGTCACTCCGCGTCGCTGCCCGGTGAGCAGATTCAGCTCGCCCGCGAACTGTCCGGGGCCGTACGTCATGAAGACTTGCTCACCGCCGTCTTCTGGCGACGGATTCAGCGCCTCCAGCGTCGCGGTTCCGCACAGGAAGAGGTCACCGGATTCGTCTCCCGCCTCGAAGAGCACGTCGCCAGCCTGCACCTTCTCCCGGCTGGCGTAATCGGCGGCCCGAGAGAGCTGTCCGTCGTCCAGCCGGACCGCGGCGACAGGGAGGAGTTCATCGAGACCGTCGCCGATCTCGGGGAAAGATGTTGCCATGTTCGAAGCATGCCATCGTGCCGCGCGCGCAGCCACGGATGACCTGCATCCCGAGGCATTCACGTGTAACCCCTGCACATGAGGACAGCTTTACTGCACAAAAGGGAAACTTCTACTCTCCCTGCCGCAGACGCTGATGCACAGCTACCCCTGTACATTGTCCGCGTATCAGGGGAACTGCCCCCTCTATGGTTCATATGCTGAAGGACGCGTGTGTCGCATGACCGATCGCCCCGTGGTGCGAAACCTGCACCACATCAAGCTTCCCGTTTCCGATCTGGAACGAAGCATTACCTGGTACAGCGAAGTCCTGGGAGCACGCCGTCTCGAGCAGTTCGACCACCGCACACACAACGGGCAGCTCTTCGCCGTGATCCTTGAGGTTCCGGGCGTAGACACTCACGTTGAACTGCGTCTGGACCCGAGGACCGCACGGCGGCTGACCGGCTTCGATCCTCTGACGTTCGCCGTCGCAGACCGCGTGGAGCTGGACCGGTGGATCCAGCATCTCGACGGCCTCGGGGTTGTCCACTCGCCAGCCCTCGTCGGGATGGTGGGTTACCTCCTCGTGGTGCCCGATCCAGACGGCACCCGGCTGCGGTTCTACACCGACGAGCAGCACGGCCTCGGGCCCTCCCAAGTGGATTTCACATCCCCTTGGCTGCGTCCGGACGCCACGCCGGACGTGGACGTGGCGACCGGATGAGAGCGAGCGGCGTGACAGAGCGCACGCCTCCCTACAGGGAATCCCAGAATCCGGACATCGCCCTCACGGTCTCCTGGGGGCGCTGCACGTGGGGTGAATGCCCGGTCTCCGCGAACACGGTGTGCCTGGCCTTCAACCGCCGGGCCATGTCCGCCAGCAGATCCGGTGCCCAGGTGTCGTCATTGTCGCCGTTTAGAACGTGCACCGGGACGCTTCCGAGCCGGGCCAGATCAGCAGTCCGGTCGGGCTCGTCCAACAGATTGCGTCCGGCGGCCAGCAGATGCGTGCGGTTGGTGCGCAGCCACCGGACCCGGCGCGCCTCGGCGTCGGGGGACACGGCCCGGTTCGGGCGCAGTTTCTCCATGGCGTGCCACACTTCCTCCAGCGTCATGGTGGAGAGTGCTCCCATGAGCAACTCCACCTGCGCCCTGCGAGCTTCGCCCACCTGGGCGGGCCCCGCGGAGAGCAGTGTCAGCGACATGAATGTCTCGGGGGCGCTCAGGACCGCGCCCCGGGCGAGCTGGCCGCCCATGGAATGACCGACCAGATGTACGGGAGCATCGAGGGCGCCAGCCAAAACCGCGACGTCGGCGCTCAGTTGCTCCCGCCTGTAGGCCGACCCATCATGGCCGCCGAGAGTCTCGTTCTGGCCTCGCAGATCTACCGCGACGGCTCGGTGACCGACGGCGGACAGGAGGGGAAGCAATGCCGTGAAGTCCTCCTTGTCCTTGGTGTAGCCGGGCAGCAGGAGAACGGTGTCCCGCGCGGCGGTCGGAGGTTCGGAGATGAGGGCGGCAAACACACCTCGCGATGTGTGCAAGTCCTCGCGGACGAGAGGCATATGTGAAATCTGGGACACGATACGTATTGTAGATCCGAGTGGCTAGCAGCGCCGGATGAGTGGCGGGCTGGCTTGCAACCGCATGTTGAGTGACCCTCAGCCGACGACCGATCCGCTCGTTCGTTAGCCTGCCGCCGCCCGCGAGACGGGCCTCCTCCGCCTCACGGACGGTCAGGTGTGCGTATGCGCCGCCTCCGTGGAACGTGAGAGTGCCGCCGATACCGCGGCGAGGCCTGATGCGCTCTGCGCCGCGACGGCAGACTGCCGTCGGCGGGCAGGCGTCCGACCCTGGGGGCAGTGTCGTTGCCTATGCGGGGGGCCTGCATACGCGTGAGCCGTCATACCAGGGGCAGTCAGGCAGCAATGATGACCTCGGAGGGCTCGTCACCCTTTTTGACTTGACTTCCGCTCCCCGGGCTAAAGCCCGGGGAGTCCTACCACGGTCGGCTGACCGTCTCGGTGGGTTCCTGCTTCACCGCGCTGGGCCGGTGCGAATACCGGTCTTACCTGCGCTCCACAGGCTGACACCGCCAGTCCGGCGGCCTTGGCGACGTTGACCGCCGCGTTGATGTCCCGATCAAGGACGGCCCCGCAAGCCCCGCATTCCCGCACGCGGATGTGCAGGGGCTTTGGACCGTCCTTGACGCCGCACACGGGGCAGACCTGAGAGGTCGGCTCGAACCGTCCGACGCGGAGGAAGCTGCGGTCGAAATTTCGCGGCCTTGTACTCCAGCATCGTCACGAACGCGGACCATCCCGCGTCGTGGCCGGACTTGGCCAAGCGCGTACGGTGCGTACGGGCGAGCCCCTTCACCGCCAGGTCCTCACCCGGCGCAGGAAGCGCGGGGCGTCGATCTTCGTGTTGTCGGAAAGGACCGCGAAGTGTCCGAGGCCCAGGTCGATGCCGATGGCGGATGCCACGTCGGGCAGCGTCTCGGGGTCGCTCTCCACAACGAAGGACGCGAAGTACCTTCCGGCGGCGTCTTTGATCACGGTCACTGTGGACGGCACGAAGGGGAGGTTACGGGACCACTTGACCCGCACGTCGCCGATCTTCGGCAGGGACAGGTCCCCGAACATATCGACCAGGGAGATCCATCGGCGGGTCTGCGCAGCATGGTGAGACTGGGCTCGGTCACACCACGCGCGATCTGGCCGAGAAACGTGGACGGTACGCCCATCGCCGACGCAAGCGCACGTACGGGCTCAGCCCTCTTGCGACGCGTAGCTTTTGGAGCCGACTGTTGATCACGACCATCCACTATGTGTCGCGCCGTGCGGGGAGCAGGATTTGGGTCTTCCCAAGCACGAGCGAGAGTTCGAATGTCGTTCTCGATCCGCGAGCACAAGGAATCGACATCTGTGCACGAACACTGCTCACCGGCGCGCTCAGCGGCATCTTTGGGACACACTACGGGCGGCCGCGGTTGATGAGCACGGCCCGGGCATCCCGTGCAGGCGCCGCTTACATTGCCCCGTTCCGGATGGCGTATGCCACTGCCTGGGTCCGGTTGCGCAGGCGCAGCCGTGTGACGACCTCATGCAGCACGTTCTTTATAGTGCGCTCCGAGTAGTTGAGCCGCCCCGCCACTTCCGCAGTGCTCAGCCCATCCGCTAGCAGGCGCAGGACCTCGACCTCACGTGTTGATAGGTCAGACGAGCGAACCTGGTGTGCCGGCAAGGAGCGCAGGCGCTCGACCAGAGCCCGTACCAAGGTCGGGGGCAGGGGGGACTCACCGTGCAGGGCTCGTCGACTCGCCTCGACGATATCCGCGTAGGCGACCTCGTTCCGCAACAGCACGCCTACCACCCCATGGTTCACCGCGTGCAGCAGATGCCGTTCGCTGATGGAGTCCACCACGAGAAGGACGGGCAGGTGCTGCCCCTCCTGGGTTTCGGTGACCTCTTGGACGCGCCCGAGCGTTGCCGGAGTCATTGCATGCGCCAGGACCAGCGCGATATCCGCGTTCTGCCATTCACCCCAGGGCACCACTTGCACCCCCGACGCCGTGCGCAGGTAGGCGTCCGCACCTTCCTGAGTGAGGATGTCGCTCGCCGTCAGAGTGAGTCTGACCGATACCGTGTCCGGGTCCTCCGTCTCCCAAGACGAGTCAGCGGCAGGTACTGAGGTGAGACGCAACAGGCCGGCCGGGCTCTGCCGCTTGTGTGTCGATGCCGTGGCCGCATGTCCTGTCATGTGTGATCACCTAGTTTCTGCAGTGCGCGGTTGAGTTCCCGCCGTGACCTGGCGCCCAGCCGCGGAAACACCTTGTACAGATGAGAAGCAACCGTCCGTGGTGAGAAGAACAGCCTTTCCGTGATCTCCTGTTCGGACGGGCTTTCGGTGGCCGGCTGGACGATTCGGTGCTCCTGGGCGGTCGAGGTGGGGCGCCCCCCGGCGTTCACCTGCAAGACCATGCTCGTCCCGGGGACACTCACACCTACCGTGTGTAGTTCGGCACGGACGGTCTCCTGCCAGGGTACGGCCTCCAGACGTGTGAACATCTCGTACGCTGTCCTGTGAGCACGCACCAGCGCAGTTTTCCATTGCCGCTTCGGCCGCAACCCGTGATTCAGCGCGAATCTGCCGCGTGCGAACGGCTGATAGAAGACCGAGGCTGCCTGCACAGCCGAGTGGAACGGCCCCTCTGTGCGGTCCACGTAGGCGTATCCCGCCACGGCGTCATGGACGGGGCCGGGCGGTAGCGGTGGCACGCTGGCGCCGCCCAGCGCAGTGTGTTTCGCCATTGCGAGCAAGAACGTGGCGCGAAAAACCCATTGAGCGTTGTGGGCCGATCCAAGGCGGCCCGCCTCTCGGCGGACCTGTCGCAGATGTTCGGCTGCCTGACCGTTCCTCCACTGGCAGGCGCACATCATGAGCAGCCGAGCAATGAGACTCGGGGCGAACCGGGTCAGTCCCTCCCGCTCCAGCCACTGACGCTCCGCCGTGAGTGCCTCCGACCAGTGCCCCCCGGCGACCCGGTGGTATTCGTCGAGGGCGGAGTCGTCCTCTCGCCACGCAGCGTCCGCCGACCTGGTTGGTCGGCGCGAGCCGGGGCGGCTGCCGTCCGAAGCCGTCGAGGAGATGAAGCCTGACAGTCCGGCCTTGTGGTCCTCGACCCTTCCTGTCGGATCCAGATGGGCAAGCACGGTGGTGCGCAGCGCAGGTTCGGGCGAGTCCTGGGTGTTTGGCCGGTGCGGCGGCCCGCACGCGGCACCGGGACGATGAGTCAGTGCGGTGAGCGAGGCCAGCTGAAAGGCGGCCAAGTCACCGTCGTCGGGATTCTGGGCCTGGCAGTGTCCGAGGGCCGAAACCAAGGCCGCCTGGTCCGTTTCGGCTACGAAGACCGTGCCGAATCCGGCGCACGCCCGAATGAGATCGAGGGCGCCGGCCCGTCCGCGCCGCAGGGCCATCAACGCGGCTGCCACGTATCGGTGACCTTCCTCTACGGTCAGTTGAACGGGACGCCGGCGCGCTCCAGACGCCCCGGTCTGCCGCAATGCCGTATATGCGGAGAGTCCGCCGCCGACGGCTTCTACGGACAGTGCCCAGCGGAGCGTGGAGAGGAGGTCGATGGGACCACCGCCTCCGCCTGACAGGCACCGTACATGCCAGTTAGGGTCGGCCGCCCGGTCCGCGGCAACCAGCAGGAGCGAGGTGTTGCCCACTCCAGATTCTCCCTGTCCCACCACAGCGGGCCGGAGGGCGACTGTGAGGACAGACCAGTACCTGCCGTCTGAACTGCCCGAAAGAGTGGGGTTTTCAACGCCTCCCGGAACTGTCCCGAAGGTAACCTCCGCTTCCGACCGTGGCGCTCTCGGGGGTACATAAGCTTTCGGCATGGTCTCGGTCCACCGATTCCGCGTCTGGGCACTAGAAACCCGAGTGGCGGGCCGCGAGCGTGCAGTTGATGCCGGACGAGAGGTGAGTGAGCGAATACGGCTTCATGTCGCATCTCCAGTTCGGCCTACAGACGTTCCGTCCGGCGGGATCTCACGAATCGCACTGCCGACAGGGGACCGGCCACGTTGTCGGTCTGGGGCGACGAGGCTCCACCAAGTTAGACGGCAGACAGATACCCGACATAGGTAATTCGACGTGGTTGGAGAGAAACAGGTATGCGTGAGTGCTGGCGCGGGTCTCCCGGTGCCCGTCAGTTGCCGCGCCGCAGGAGGGCTTGGGCCAAGGAGTCCCAGTCCACCAGTTCGCGCTCGCTGCCCTGGGGCACAAGACGATACGTGGCGTCGAGCCACTGCCTGATCGTCAGATGATCCCCCTCGACAGTGACCCGCCCGTTGGATGTTTCGACGCACAGGTAAAGCTTGCGGCGCGAGGAGGTTTCCCGGTGGGACGGCCAGACCCTGCACGATCCCATGCCCGAAGGTCGCGAAATGCCGGATCGGAGCAGATCACGGGAAACTACCCCGGTCAGTGCCGCTGGAGCGGTGACCTGGCCGAGTTCGAAACCGACCGCGAAGGGATCATCCACGCTGTAGCGCAGCCGGAATTGCTGCCATCTGACCTGTGTCGGATCGAACAACCTGCGGACCGGTATCAGGAGAACGGGCTGAAAAGGCACCGTCTCCCTGTCGTCGCGGTCGTGCGCGGGTCCGTGCTGAGCCATGCGGTCGATCTCCTCGGTGTCTGGGCGGTGCCTCATCGTGTCGTGACCGGGTGGGAAAGGAATCGACAGAACGACTGGCGCTGGTGAGGAACCTACGAGGCCGAGGAGTCGATCTTGTGCGGGCAGACGCCGGGGCCGTCGCCCGGAGGGACGACGGCCCCGGCGTCTGCCCGCGGCGGCTGGTTTGGCGCGCTCAGCGGTCTGTTTTTTTCCCCCCGCGGGCTACTTGCCCAGGAAAGCGAGCAGCGCGTTGTTGACCTCATCGGCGTGGGTCCACAGCAGACCGTGCGGGGCACCCTCGATCTCGACATAGTCGGCGGTCGGGAGAGCCTTGTGGAAGGGACGGCCGGTGGAGTCGATCGGCAGGATGTTGTCCGCGGTTCCGTGCACGATCAGAGTCGGGACGTCGATCTTCGGAATGTCGGCGCGGAAGTCGGTCGGCCAGGTGAGGGGAGCCGCCGAGGCCGCGTAGGCGCCGCCGCTCGTGGCGACGTTCCAGCTGTTGCGCACAGCCTCCTCGCTGATGCGCGTGCCGAGGTTGTCGGCGAGGTTGTAGAAGTCATTGTAGAACGACGTGTAGTAGGCGTATCGGTCGTTCTTGGCCGTCTCGGAGATGCCCTGGAAGAAGTCAGGACCCCCGGCGCCCGTCGGGTTCTCGTCTGTCTTCAGGAGGTAGGGCTCCAGAGAGGCCAGGAAGGCGGCCTTCGCGACCCGTGCGGAGCCGTAGTTGGCGATGTAGCGGGCGGCTTCGCCGGTACCCATGGAGAAGCCGACGAGGACCGTGTCGTGCAGGTCGAGCGTCTCCAGGACGGTGTTCAGGTCGGCGGCGAAGGTGTCGTAGTCGTAGCCGATGGTGGGCTGACTGGACTGGCCGAAGCCCCGGCGGTCATAGGCGATGACCCGGTAGCCGGCATCCAGCAGCGCCGCCGTCTGCTTCTCCCACGAGTGCCCATCGAGGGGGTAGCCGTGGATCAGGACGACCGCCTGCCCGGCACCGTGGTCCTCGTAGTACAGGTTGATGTCGGTCGAGTTCTCCTGACCAACAGTGATGAACGGCATGGCTTTCCCTTTCGGACCTTAGACGACGACGCGGAGACGCCTGTTGAACTGTGGATGCCACTCTTGACGCCGGGTACGGGGTCACCGTGCCGTGTCGGCGGCGGGGCCACCCGGTCCGCGCTGCCGGGCGACGGACCTAGCATCACCCGGCGGTCACGCCCGCGAATCTGTCTAACGACTTACGGCGCTTCTTCACATCGGCTGACGCACACAACGGACGAGCATCGCGGCATTTGACGTGCCTTATAGCGTTTTATGAAGCCCTGGATGACGCAGAACGACGACACGATCCGCCGACAAATGGTCCGGCCGCCAGGCATGTCCGGCGCGGTCCGTAGTCAGATGACCGATGACACGCGCCGGTGATCCCTGTCCCCGGCCCGGCGACCACACGCGCTTGGCTACTGCCGGCTCGGCGGCTGTGGATGTCCGGCAGCGCGCCACTGGCGGGGACTGACGCCGTACCGGACCTTGAAGGTACGGCTGAAATGGGCGGCGTTCACGAAGCCCCAGCGCTGCGCGACACTCGCGATGGGGACGTCGTACGCGTCCGGGCGCGATAGCTCCTGTCTGCATCTCTCCAGCCGCTGAACCCGGATCCATCTGCCCAGCGCCACTCCCGAACGGGACAGCACGACGTACATCTGCCGGACGGAGACGTGGTGTTCGCGTGCGATGCGATCCGCCGTCAGATCGGCGTCGGCGAGATGGGCGCGGACGAAGTCAAGGATTTGGGCCACCAGCAGGGCATCCTTTGAGGCACCACCGTCCGTCTCATGAGCACTCGCCATGATCAAGGAGCGCACGAGTTCGATTCCCGGGGCCGCCAGCGAGTCCGCCACGAAGCCGGGCGTCAGATCACGCGAGCGCAGCAACCGCGTGAAGAAGCCGGCGACCAGGCCCGGCACCCCCTGCTCCGAGGTGAGCACGGCGCCGAGTGCTGGCCGCACCACGGTCGGTGTCAGACCCAGTTGATGCAAGGGAATGTACACATAGCGCACCAGGCCTCCGTCACTATGAGTCCGTACACCGGGGTCGGACGTGCAGTGGAGGACGAGCTCCCCGGGGCGCAACCGTACGTCCCGGTGGGGGAGTTCCAGTCGGGTGGTGCCGCGCTCCTGGAGGCTCACTACCACGGCGGCCTCGCGCGTTGCGCGGGCGCGGCGCAGCGAACGCGAGAACGTCGTGCCCGGCCCGTACACCGTCGCGCTGCCCACATCGCCGAATCCGCGGATCTCGATGCCGGCGCTCAGCCCTCGGTGATGGTGCGCCACCTCGACGCCCGGCGAACTGCGGCGGGCCAGCTCCAGGAACGTCTCCCGTGCCTCCCCGCTCCCCAGAGCGTCGGCTGCCGCCGCATCCGTGATCGTACGAACTCCCGCTGTATGTCCCCAGACCTGACAGGTTCTGCGCTCCAACGAGTCCCGCACCGGCATCGGCCCGGCTCCTTCCTCTCGTGCCGGCGCAACGACGGCTTGAACCGACGTCGTTGCCCACCCGCCCACGGCGAGTACGAGGAAAGGCTGCTTCAAACAGGGAGGTATCTTCTAGGGTCGGATGACTGCCCACCGCGGACAAGCCTTGTGCATTACGTCTCCGGCTGTTTCAGCCTGCTCCCCAACTGGTGGCGTGCTATGCCCAGTGAGTCCGCGCGATCCGCTTCGGTTAGACCGCCCCACACCCCGTAGGGTTCGTTCGTGGCGAGTGCGAAGTCCGCACACATTTCCCGGACCGGGCAACCCTCGCACACATTCTTGGCCTGTTCCTCGTGTTCACGCCGCGGTGTGCCTCGAAGACTGTACGTCGCATAGAAGATGTCGCTGTCCATGCCGCGACAGGCGGCCTGCATTTGCCATTCCCATAGCGCGGATATAGGTGTCCGCGTGTGCCGGACCATCGGCCCTCCCTGGTGGTCAGCGTGCCTCTGGCGGACGAACGTGCCGTTCGCGCCTGGCAGCGAATGAGAAGAGGGAAGGTTTCCGGCGGGTACGCCCGAAACCTTCCCCAACCCTAGGGACCCCACGGGCCACACGGTTGCTCACTACCGCAGAGTTCTTTGCTCTCCCTGCTGTCCGTCCACCGCGAAGTGGACCAGAATCCGGCCAGTGTTGGCCTCGACGACTTCGGCTCGTTCATAAAGGCGCTTGATGTGCTTCTGGCCGAGGAAGGCCATCACACGTTGCCGCAGCTGCCCGGTGCCCTTGCCCGGGATGATCTCGGCCGTAGGTTCCCCGGAGTGACGCGCCTTGAAGATGAACTGACGCAGCGCGAGTTCGATGTCTCTGTCGTTGCGGAAAAGAGGGTGCAGGTCAAGGCTGATCAAGGATTTTCGCCTTCGCTGAGTGAGAGCTCCGCCGGTCCGGCGCGCCCTTGGTGAGAGTCTTGGTGCCGTCCGGCGCCCCCGCACCCTACCCGGCCGCGCACATGACAGCACGTACTACCGAGGACGGGGGAGCCAGCGGGGATGACGCTACAGCCGATGGCGGGACTCGGGCCACCAGGACATCTTCCGCCGACGTGAAAGAGGGGATCGGGTGCCGGACAGACAAGGGTGTGGAATCCATCGAGGAGCGCAGACCGGCCCGGTGCCGCGAGCACCGTTTCGAGTCCCTGGCACATGTGGTCACGGAGCCGCTGCATCGCTACCTGTTCCGGCGGGCCGGTCCGGACGGCGTCGACGACGTGCTTGCGGAGACACTGCTGGTGCTGTGGCGCCGGCTGGACGACATCCCCGGTCTGCGCTCCGGGCATCCGGTCGACCCCGACGAGGTGTTGCCCTGGTGCTACGGCGTCGCTCACAGGTGTCTGGCCAACGCACAGCGGGCCGAAGGGCGTCGATTCCGGCTCCTGGAACGCCTGCGGGTGACGTCACCCCACACACCGGTCTGGACGCCTCACGACGACCGGCACGCCGATCTGCACGCCGCCCTCGGTGCGCTGAGCGCCGCCGACCGCGAGGCGGTGCGGCTGTGGGCCTGGGAGGGCCTGACGCCGAGCGGCATAGCCGCGGCCACCGGCACCACTCCCAACGCGGTGAGCATCCGACTGCATCGTGCCAAGCGAAAGCTGGCCGCACGACTGGAACCGGGACACGACACCGGCGCCGCACCGAGAGCGCACCCGCAACGAGGCAGGAGCGGCCGATGAACGACCGGCAATTGCTCGCCAGGCTCAAGGCCGCCGACCCGGCCCTGGTCTGCGAACCCACAACCACCCCTCACCTCATGGAGACCGTCATGCGTCAGGACACAATGCCGACCGCCGAGCCCGCCCCTTCGCGACGACGAGGGACGCTGCTTCTTGCGGGGGCCGCCGTCGCCGTCCTCGCCGTGAGCGGGGGCCTGCTCTGGAATCACACCGCGCCTCACCACACCGCCGCCGTGGCCCAGCCGGTTCTGAGCCTGTCCGGAACCTCCGCCGTCGGGCGGTGCCCGGCGCCCACGGTGTCCGGTCTGCGCCAGGCCACCACCGCCTTCGAGGGCACAGCGACCACGGTGGCCGACTCCACGGTCACCTTGCAGGTCACCCACTGGTACCACGGCGAGGAGTCCGCCACCGTACGCATCAGGAGCGCCCAGGGGACCGAACTCTCCGCTTCCTTCCACGAGGGCGACCACTACCTGGTCGCCGCCGAGGGCCGGACTCTCGACCCCTGCGGCGACGCGGTCCTGGCGGAACCCCAGATGCGCCGCCTCTTCCGGACGGCGTTCCCACCCGTCCGGTGACACGTTCCTCGCAGGCTCTACACCCTGGATGCGTCCAGCTTGTCCAGACGCTCCCTGGCCTGGACGGCCAGGGAAAGGTCCGGATCCCTCACATGGTGGAGCGCGTCGGTCCAGGCATGTCGTGCGCCGGGGATGTCGCGGGCTTCCAGCCGCACATCCCCGAGTGCGATCAATTCCTCAGCCAGGGTGGCGCGGCCGCCGACCAGACGCAGCAGTTCGATGCTCCGCTCGAAGAACGCCAGCGACTCGTCGTAGTCACCTTGGATGCGGTGGGCGTGCCCCATCACCGACAGCGTCAGCGCTTCCCCGTTGAGGTCTCCCATTTCGCGGAAGCCCGCGGCACCGGCGCGACTCAGCTGTATCGCCTTGTCGATGTCGCCCATCTTGAGCCGTGTCTTGGCGGCCTCGGCGAAGGCCGTGACCTTGATGCGGGAATTCTCACCGGAGCTCAGCAGGCGCAGGGCGCGGTCCTGATGCTGTACGGCGCTCTCGTACTCGCCCTTCGTATGACAGACAAGACCGGTGTTCTTCAGCACATGGGCCAGATCCGCCGTGAGGTTCAACTGCTCGAAATGGGTGCGTGCTTCCTCCAGATGACGCAGAGCGCCGGAGAGATCGCCGAGATAGTGCAGCGCGCCGGCCAGACCGTGATGGGTGCGCGCCATGCCTTCCCTGTCGTCGGCCGCAACGGCGGCCTGGAGAGCCGCCGTCATGGTGGCCGCCCAGTCGTGCCACCACCCTTCGCGTTGCTGGCACATCTGCAAGGCGTCGGCGAGTTCCCAGGCGGCACGGCTGTCGCCGGCGGTTGCTGCGGCCTCCACGAGCGAGCGCAGGACGGCTCGTTCCTGGGCGAACCAGTGCATGGCGGAAGCGATGTCCGGCAGCGGTTCGGGAGTGACGGAGGGCAGCGGCGCCGGCGGAGCGAACGGCTGGGGTCCCGGACGCAGCAGCGTGTTCGCTTCGTGAATGGTCTGGCGGTAGTGGTCGTAGGTGCGGGACCAGACGGCGGAACGGTCCACCACACCGTTGTCGGCCAGTTCGGCGGCGTAGGCAAGGATCAGATCGTGGGCCCGGTAGCGGCGTTGGCCGTGAACCGTCAGCAGCCGGGCCCGGACGAGCTCCCCGACGGCCAGGGCGGCCTGGTGCGGGGTGAGGCCGGCCATGCTGGCCAGGGCGGATGCGGTGAAATCCGGGCCAGGGTGCAGGGCGATCAGAGGGAACATCCGTGCAGCCTGCGGGCCGAGGGTGCGGTACGACCAGGAGAAGACACCCCTGATGTCGTTGTCGAGGTTGTCATCGCTGAAACCGTCCAGGCTCCCGCTGCGGTCGCTCAGTTCCGCAGTGATCTGCTCAAGGGAGCGCTCAGGGCAGGCGGCCGCTTTGGCGGCGACGATGGCCACGGCCAATGGGAGCCGCCCGCACTGTTCCACCAGCCGCTTGACCTCGTGGTCTCGCACGTGGGGGCGGCTCGCACGGACGCGCTCCACGAAGGAGCGGGTTGCCTCGGAGGCCGAGGGCACGTCCAGAGTGAGGAGATGCGCGCCGTGCGCCGCGGCCAATGTGGTCAAACGGCTACGACTGGTGACGACGACCATGCACTCGCCCGTGCCCGGCAGCAAGGGCTTGATCTGAGAGAGGTCGCTGGCGTTGTCCAGAACCACGAGGACCCGCCGGCCGGTGAGAGTGCTGCGGTACAGGGCCGCGCGCATGTCGAGAGCGGCGGGGACGCGCTGCGGGGCGACTCCCAGCGCGTCCAGGAAACCCTGCAACACGTCGGACGGATCCACGGGATTGCCGTCCGGCGTGAAACCGCGCAGATCCACATACAGCTGGCCGTCGGGGAACTCTGGGGCCATGCGATGGGCGAAGTGCACCGCCAGCGCGGTCTTGCCGATGCCGGGAATGCCGTCGACAGCCAGGACGCGCAGTGCCCCGCTACGCCGCTCGGCCAGGGCCGAAGCCTGGTTCAACGCATCCTCGCGGCCGGTAAAACCTGGCAGATCCGGAGGGAGCTGAGCCGGTGGTGCCGTCATCGGGTCCTTGGCCACGGCCGTGACGGGGGAAGCGGTCACCACCGGCGGACCGTAGACGGCGGCGCCTTCCTTTTGGTCGGACTGCGTGCCGGTGGCGAAACGTTGATGCAGGATGCGCTCGTAGGCGTCGTGCAGTTCCGCGCCGGGGTCGACTCCCAGCTCCTCCACCAGCCGCAGCCGGATCTCCTCGTACAGCGCCAGCGCCTCAGCCTGCTTGCCGTCCGAGGCGAGCACCAGCAGCAGGTGGGACAACAGTGCCTCGTCCATGGGGTTGCGCTCGACCGCCTGCCGCAGGGGCAGAAGCATCGTCCCGGAACGGCCGCAGCGCATCGCGGTCTCCGCGGCCTCGCACACCACGGACACGTATTCGTGCTCCAGCATGACGAACGCGGGATGAGCGGAACCCGCCGGTTCCAGATCCGCCGCGCAACGGCCTTGCCACAGGCCGAGGGCCGTCGTGAACAGACCGACCGCGGCCACCGGATCGCCGGCTGCCTGTTCCTGCCGTGCCCGTTCCACCAGTGCCCGGAAACTCAGCAGATCCAGGCAGTCGGCGTCCACGCGCAGCAGATATCCCGCGGCCTGCCGCGCCAGCCATCGTCCCGGCGAACGCGCGGGCAAGTTCGGCTCGAGCAGCCGGCGCAGCGCACCCACATAGCGGTGCACGGCATTGGTGGCACTGGAGGGCGGATCTCCGTCCCACAGCAGCTCGATGAACTCGTGCATCGAGACGGGCCGTCCCGCCCGTGCCAGGAGAACCGCCAGGATCAGCCGTTGCTGCTTCGGCCCGACCAGCAGTTCTTCTTCGCCCCGCCAGGCGCGCACTGGGCCCAGAACGGAGAAGTGGACCGCGGAACCGTTCTGCCGACGCGACAACTCTTCCATGACGAATCTCCCCTCGACACCGACGCCACTGGCTCGCCGTATCTCCCAGCTCCTGAACGACGGCGTCGGCCGGTCGCGTTGAGCTCAGCCACTGCTTGTGTACGACCGTTCGGGCGGGCCCCGTCTCAGGGCGCTTTCGCGGTCCACCTCGCGGGGCCGCCTCCCTTGCCGCCCGGCGTCCGTGTCGAGTGGTGCCGGGCATCCCGGCAGGGCGGACAGGCCGGCCAGGTCATCGGGGACGGACCTGGGCATGGTCCTCGCCGCTTCGTTGCGGGGAAGACCCTCTGTCGCATGGGTGCCGGGGTCACCGTCCCGCACCACAGCGGCGCAGCGGGGGCCGGGTGGACCCGGTCTGCGCCGGCCGCGGGGGGTGAGTCAGGTCCGGTCGCCTGTGGGATCTCCCGATGGCCGGATCTGCTCCACGGGACCTTGGTCGCCGTGCGACGGCGCCCATTGCCCCATAGTCCCTCGTTGAGCCGCTCACTGGTTCGTGCTTCCCTGTTCAATATGGTCGGTCATTTTCAATCTGTCAAACGGATCTATGGTCTCTTTTCCCATCGAAAAGGCGCTGCTAGGCGCAATGCTGGGCCATGATCGGGCACTTCGGCGCTGCCCGACCGTGGCGGCCCGTCGCCCGGAAGGGCATGCGCACGCCCTTCGAGGCGGCTCTCTGCGGCATGCGCTCCGGGGTGCGAACTGCGCTTTGAGGCGAGAAGACTGCTCGATTAGGCGAGGTGGTCGAACCGCTCTCGGCTGCCCGCCGCGGCGCCTGGTAGGACTGCGCATGCACTGGCTTGTGGGAGCCCGTGCACGGCGAAGCAGTCGTACGGCTGTTTCGCCTCCGGCGTCCCGCGGGGCGCAAGCCGCTGTCCAGGACGTCCAGCCGATACGGCGGACAGCGAGTGTCGGGGGCGGCCGTGTTTCGGCCGCCCCCGATCGGACCAGAAGGGGTGTCGTCGGGGTGTCACACCATCTGGTTAGCTGTTGCGATGAGTAAGGCAACTCCCCTCACGTCTACGATCGTTGACTCATCGGAGCTGTTTCGAGACCCCTACACCGTCTACGGCCGGCTCCGCGAGGAAGGCCCGGTGCATCGGATCACAGGCACTGACGGTCTCCCCGCCTGGCTGGTCACCCGTTACGACGATGTGCGCCAGGCCCTCGCCGATCCTCGGCTACTCCTAGACAAACGACATGCGGCGCCCGGCGGCTACCGGGGTATGGCCCTGCCGCCCGCACTGGATGCCACTCTCCTCAACATGGACCCCCCGGACCACACCCGTATCCGAAGAATGGTCACTCAGGCATTCACACCCCGGCACATCGAAGAGCTGCGCACACCGATCACACGAGTCGCGGGCCGTCTGCTCGACGCCCTGCAGGGGCGCGACCAGGTGGACCTGATCCCCGCCTACGCGGCTCCCCTGCCGATCATCGTCATCTGCGACCTCCTCGGTGTGCCTGACGCCCACCGGTCCGACTTCCGGTCGTGGTCGGACGCCCTGATGGCACCCGACCCGGCCCGGCCCGAACGGGCTAGGGAAGCCGTCGGCCATCTACTTGCGTTCTTCACCGGCCTGATCGCCGACAAGCGTACGCATCCGGCGGACGACCTTCTGTCGGCCCTGATCGGCGTCCGTGACCGCGAGGACCGGCTCAGCGAGGACGAGCTGATCTCGCTGGCCTTCCTCATACTCGTCGCCGGCTACGAGAACACGGTGCACCTGATCGGAAACGCGGTCGCGGCCCTACTCGCCCATCCACGCCAGCTGGCCGCGCTGCGCGCCGACCCGGGGCTGGTTCACCAGGCCGTAGAGGAACTGGCACGGTACGACGGCCCCGTCCCCCTGGCCATCCGCCGCTTCCCCACCGAGGACGTCGTCATCGGCGGAGTCATGGTGCCGGCCGGCGCGACGGTCCTGCTGTCGCTCGCCTCGGCACACCGTGACCCGCGACGCTTCACCGACCCCGACCGGCTCGACATCGCTCGCGACGCCGCCGGGCATATGGCGTTGGGCCATGGCATCCACTACTGCCTTGGTGCCCCACTGGCCCGTATGGAGACCGGTATCGCGCTCACCGCGCTGTTCGACCGGTTCCCCCGCCTCGCACTCGCCGTACCGCCGCAGAACCTGCGTCGGCGACCGTCGATGCGATCCCGCGGGCTGATCGCGCTCCCGGTCCGTACGACCGGCCTGCTGGGGACGGCAACGCCCGCTGCCGCTACCGTCCCCAGCGCATGAGACCCCTGGACCACGGACAGTGGGACTGCCCATCCGCCCTGAAAATCTGCCTTCTTGTCCCCACTTCTTCCAAATCGTGAACCATCGCGTCTTGATCCGGGCAACGATTCCGTCATAGCTGTTTGGTTATCAGGGTGGCAGGTACGTGTGGCCCACCGATGTGCAGGGCCACACGAAAGCCTCATATACGCCCGTGGACGAGGATGTGGTTGACATGGTGCACTCCGACTCACCCGTACTCTCCGGGAGCACCGTATTGGTGGCCGGTGCGACGGGTGGAATCGGCGAGGGCGTCACCCGCGCACTGCTCGGTCAGGGCGCGACAGTGGTGGCGACAGGGCGCGACGAGGGGCGACTGGCTCGTCTTGCCGCATACGTCGACGGAACGGGTCCCGGCACCCTCCGCACCCACGCGGTGGACGTCGGGGACGCGGACAGCCGTGCCGTACGGGACCGGCTTTCTGCCTATGGGGAGTTCGACGGAATCGTCATCACGATCGGCGACTGGGGCAGTCCCGATCGCACGGGCATCCTCGACACGACGTCGGAGGAGTGGCAGCACATGATCGCGGCCAACCTGACGAGCCATTTTCACGCCTTGCGATCCCTGACGCCATTGATTCGAAAAGATGGGGCGCTGGTGCACCTCAGCGGCTTCAGCGCTGAGATCCCCTATCCGTTCGCCGCCCTCGTCGGTGCCACCAACGCGGCGAAGAAGTCTCTGGTGCGTTCCCTGGCCGCCGAGTTGGACGGAGCGGGCCCGAGGATTTACGAACTCGTCATCGGCCCGATCCGCACCCGGCCACGAGCGGCCATGGGCGCGGACAGTCCCGAGTGGTTCAGCGCCGAGGATCTTGGTGCGCATGCGGGCCTTCTGATCGCGGCCGAGAGTCCCTACGCCGAGGCACCGCTGCAGTATCTGATCACGCGCGCGCGGGGTATCGGGACGACGCCGCCGCGATGAGCGCTCTGAGTGATCAAGACCCGGCGGGGGCGGGGCCGGCATCGTTCCCACGCGGTGCGACGGGCCAGTCGTCGCCCGAGCCGTGTCCCCATGGCGGTGGCGAAGCTCGGAGCACGGTGGCAGCGCTGGCATATGGCGTGAGCGGTGCCCCCTGCGGGACGTGCCGCTTCGCACGGTGACCCCGGCCCGCAGACATTAAAGGAAGTGCTTCACGGCGGTCACGGTGATCTGCGACCGGCGGGCCACAGGGTAGCTCGCGGCGAGGTCGACGGCGGCCGGGCCGAAGAGCGGTTCCCGGGATCGCCAGTTGTCGGCCTGACCCTCCCGTACGATCAGTTCGGCGTGTGCGGTGCTGATGCCTAGAGCCGCCAGCCGGAGGTATGGGTCCGGACCATGCTGCCTACCTACCTCCTCTGGTGCCTCGAGGTCGCGTCCCACTATCGCGATGGCGGCCTGATGTCGTCCTGGGCGGCAAGCACCATGCGGAGCGCGATCCCCAACTGTTCGGCCGCCTCCGGCAGGCTGTGGCCGTTGGGCAGAAGCTCGGTCAGCGCGTCCCGTTCAGCGGCGGTCAGGGGTGACACCTCGTCAGTGGGGCAGCTGGCATGCGAGTCATTGACCAGGTGATGTCCCGCGTGTGAAGGCCGATCGAAACAGGTCGGACGGTTCAGTCCGTGGGTGTCCGCCACAACTGGCTGCTCCGACCGTCACAGTCCTGGATCTTTAGGCCCTTGGCGTCGAGGCACCGACCGGATTGGGGGTTCACCAACTCGCCCGTGGCATCGTGCACCCATATCTGCGCCGGGGTGGCGTTGCACGCGAAGAGCTGGACGGCCGAACCGGCCGCAGTCTGCGCATCCTCCACATCCAGGCACTGGCCCGCGGCGTCGCTGCGCAGCGTGCCGTCGGACTGCATCTGCCATTGCTGTCCCGGGCCGCCGCTGCAAGTGGTCAGCTGCAGCGCGGTCCCGCCGTACGCCGTGTTCTGGCCTACGGTCAGGCAAGCGCCGTCCTGGCCGACGACCGCCGCCTTGAAACCGGGATCAGCATCGGCGGTGTCGGTCTGCCGCGGTGTCGGCGAGACGCTCCCGGACTCCACCCCATCCGGCACGGCGACGGCCGCGCCGGTGGCGGGAGCTCCGCTGCTGCCCGGCACCAGGACGACCGTGGAATTTCCGGTCGCCTCCGGGCGCAGAGTGTTATGGCCGGGCGAACTGCTCCCCGTAGGACCCGTCCGCCCGGTCGGCTGAGGCACGGACTGCGTTCCTTCCGAGGGCCGCGGGTCGGTGATGTCCACGATCGGGGTGTCCTGCTGCCCCGCTAGCGCGTCGGTCAGGAGCAAGACGCCGCCCGTAACGCCGAGAATCACAGCGCAGACCACTGCCACCAGCACGCCCGTGCGGCGTGTGGCACGCGACGGCACCCCGCGCGGCCGCAGGAGACGGGCCTCGTCACCGGGAGCACTGGGCTGCCGGAAGAGTTCCACCAGGTACTCGACCGGTGTGCTGTCGTCTGCGAGGTCTTCGGCCGTTCCCGACCGTTGTGCCGGCACCTGGGGACGGTAGACAGTGCCGCACCCGGGACAGTTGACAGCCCCGTTCAATTGCCGACGGCAGCTGCCGCAGTAATCCATGGTGTCCTCCACCCGGCTCGATGCGCCTTGCCTCACCGGCACACTCCGGAAGTCTCAAGACGGGTGTCTCAAGATACGCAGCGGAACCGTGAGCGAGATACCAACGCGGCGGATCATATCCCCCCTAGGGAAACATGCGAACACTCCACGGTGACAAATGCAACTACTCATACGTGTGAGGGTGAGTAGAACCTCGGTCGGATGACGGATGCAGCTGTGCCGCAGGTGCCGCAGTGTCTGTGATGCCAACGTGAGCGTTGCAGAAGGGGCGTGGCATGACACACCGGCTGAACGGCCGCAGCTACTTCGTGGATCTGGGTGTGCTCACATTCCAGATGTGGTGCGTCACCGAGCGGACGAGGACGCTCGTCGTCGTCGACGGCGCCGACATGCTTCCCGACGGACAGATCTGGACCGCGACCACTACGGTCGCCCGCATGTGCTCGGACGTCTACCTGACCGCCTGGCGGAGCGGTCACGGTGCCGCTGCGCTTCAGCTGGAGGATTTCGGGCGCGGTCGGGTGCACTCCCGGATGGTGCTGTCCGACGGCACACCGCTCACCGCCCTCGGAACGCTGACGGAACTGGAGCACAGCGCACCGGGCGTCTCTGCCGGGCACGCCAGGAGTGACCGGCCGGGTGAAACGGCCGGGCTCAGCCCGCCTGGTTCGGGGAGCGAATCAGCTCAAGGCGCAGTTCCACGTCCACCTTCCGGCCGACCAGCAGCGACGGGCCGTACCCGACTCCGGCCGCCCGCCGGTCCAGTCGGGTGACGGCGGTGACGCTGGCGACGTTGTCGTCGGCCCGGTGCACCCGTGCGGTCAGACGGACCTGGCTGGTGACATCACGCAAGGTCAGTTCGCCGGTGACCAGCCATGTTCCTGGCTCCTGAGGCCGGATGGCGGTGGAGTGGAAGGTGAGTTCGGGGTGTGCCTCGGCATGCAGGAAGTCCTTGCCGCGCACGTGGGCGTCCCGCTTGGGGTGGTCGGTGGAGAAGCCCGACGCGTCCAGTGTCGCCGACAGGGAGACAGGGATCCCGTCGGAGGCCACGGAGACAGATGCGGAGACGATCGGGAACTGACCGCGGACGGTTTTGAAGAGCAGGTTGCGTACGGAGAAGACAGCGGAACTGCGGACCGTGTCCACGGACCATGTGCCGGGCTGAACTGTGGTGTCCATCAAGTGCTCCTCGGAGTCGGTTCGGTGGTGACGCACCAGTAAAAAGCGAACTGTATTCTGTTTTTATTCCTCACGTTCCGTGACCGTTCCGAGCACAGGCGTAGAGTGCGAAAGTGACCGAAGCGCAGACACCGAACGCCCCCCGGCGCCGACGGCGGGCCTCCGGCAGTTACGCCGCCGCGGACGGGCGCCGCGCGGCCGTGGTGGACGCGGCGGCCCGGCTCTTCGCAGAGCGAGGCTTTCACCGGACGTCACTGGCGCAGGTGGCCGCGGCGGCTGGCGTGTCACAGACCGGACTGTTGCACCACTTCAAGAACAAGGACGTACTTCTGCTGTCAGTCCTCGAGTTCCAGGACCGGTCATGGGCCGCTCGCTTCGAACCTCCAGAATCCGGTCTTCGGCGCCTGCTCGACCACATGCTGGACGTGCTGAACGAGGAGGTGGCATGCCCCGGCCTCACCCGACTCTTCGTGACCACCGCCACTGAAGCCACCGATCCCGGCCATCCAGCGCACGCGTACTTCCGGCGGCGCACGGCCCTGATGCGGACGAACAACGCCCACGCGGTGCGCGCCTCCGTCGAGGCCGGACTGGTCAGGGTCGATGTTGATCCAGAAGCTCTGGGCCGAGTTCTGATCGCGGTGGCGGACGGGCTGAAGATCCAGTGGCTGACGGAGCCCTCGTTCGACCTGGTCGAGCACGTCCGCGACCACTTCGACCAGGTGATGCGCGCCATCGTCACCGACGGCGGCGGTGTCCGGGCGCCCTGAAGCCGATGGGCCGGCCGGATCCGCCCGGCCAGCTGCCGGTTGATCGGGGATCCGGCCGAGTGGGACAGCGGTAGGCTCGCGCCATGGCCGCCGACACACCCTCGCCCTCGCCGCCCCGGGTCCGCAATCCGGAACTGCACCGGCAGGCCATCCTGGACGCCGCCTCACGCGCCTTCGCCGAACGCGGCTACCACCGTGCCACTTTGCGGGACATCGCTCGGCGGGCCGGCGTCACCCACGGCTTGGTACTACGGCATTTCGGCAGCAAGGAGAGCCTGTTCCTGGCCGCTGTCCCGGGAACCCGGGACGTCGACATGCTGGCCGGTGACTCCCAGGAGCCCCTTGCCGTGCGCATCGCCCGCGGATACATACGCCGGATGGAGGGGCCCACCGGCACCGACACCTTCGTAGCACTGCTGCGCAGCGCCGCCGACGACGAGGGAAGCGCGGCAGCTCTCTACGTGGCGATGCAGGAACGCACGGACGAGGTCTACCGGGGTCTTCTGGACGCCTACAACCTGCGGCACAGGCTGCCGTTCGTCGCCGCCCTGCTCGTCGGCGTCACGTTCAGCCGGTACGTCGTGAGGGCCGGAGCTCTGGCTGAGATGAGTGTGGAGCAGCTGACCGAGGACCTCACCGCCTCCCTCGAAACCCTGCTCCACTGACATCCGGCAGGTCTGCCGTCAGCTCTTGCTGAGTTCCCAGAAACGGAACACCGTCGAAGGGTCGAGGCAGTACTCGTAGCCGTGCAGATCACTCCGCACGACCGCATACTGCTTGCCCTGCCACAGTGGCAGCAAGGGCACCTGCTCCGCGACGATGTTCTGCAGCTCGTCGAACTGCTGGCTGGTAGCGACCCGGTCGTCCTCCGCCGCCGTTTCCGGGATGATCTCGCTAGTGATCATGGCATTGTCGTACCGGTTGTCCAGCACATTGCCCTTGCCGAAGAAAGGTGCCGTGAAGTTGTCGGGATCGGGGTAGTCCGGTACCCAGCCCTTGACATAGACGCCGTACCGGCCGGCGGCGATGCCCTTCTCGTATCTGTCGAACGGCACCGACTTCATACTCGCGTCGAACAGTCCGCTGGCATTGAGCTGAGATGCGATCGCGAGCAGCTCCTGGTCGGTGGCCGGACCGAAGCGGGACGGCGTCGACCACAAGGTCAGCTTGACCTTGCTGGTGATCCCGTCCGCCTGCAGCGCCGCGGCGGCCTTGGATGTGGAGGGGCTGCCACCGTAGCGGTCGAAGAAGGCAGTGTTGTGACCGACGATGCCCGCGGGGATGATCGAGTAGAGGGGAATCGCGGTGTCCTGGTAGACCTCTTTGATCAGAGTGTGCCGATCGATCAGGTAGGCGATGGCCCTGCGCACCCCGAGCTTGCCCGCCATCGGGTCCTTCATATTGAAGACGAGTTCCTGGACTTCCGCGCCAGTGCCCTCGATGACGTCGAGGTCTTTGCGTGTCCCCTGAGCGTCGAGACTGGCCACGTCACTCGCGCTCAGGCCGCGATAGGCGATGTCGACGGAGCCGTCTTCCAAAGCCCGCTTCAGAGCCGCCCGGTCACTGTGGAAGAACTTCAGGGTCACGCCGCCATTCTTCGTCCGGGCGGTACCCGAGTACTGGTCGTTGACCGAGAACACGGCCTCGTCCTTATTGAACGAGGTCAGTTTGTAGGGGCCGGAGCCGATCGCAAGGTGGTCGCCGCGAAGCTTGCCTGGATCGTAGTCGCTGCTGTCCACGATCGAACCCGCACCCGAAGCGATCTTGCTCGGGAAGGTGGCGTCGGGGGCGGCGAGCCGGAACACGACTGTCTTGTCGTCAGGGGTTTCCACCCGGGTCAGTCCCTGGAACAGAACGGCTGGCCCTGCCGGATCGTTGATCCGCAGAATGCGGTCGAAGGTAAACTTGACGTCCTTGGAGGTGAGCGGATCGCCATTGCTGAATTTCAGGCCGTCTCTGAGCCGGCAGCGGTAGATACGGGTGTGCTGGTCGGTGAAGGAACATTCCTTCGCCGCTTCTGGCTCCGGTTGCGTACCGCCGTTGGGAAAGCTCAGCAGCGACTGGAACACATTGTTGAACAGCAGCCACGAGCCCGGGTCGTACCCGGAGGCCGGGTCGGTGGCCAGGACGTCGTCGGACATTCCGACGACGACCGTGGAAGCCCCGCCTGTCCACGCCCCGAGACCACCGGAGCAACCGGTGGCCAGGAGGAGGACGAGGCCTGCAAGAACGTGTGGTAGCGGTCGCCTGGAGCGTGACTTCACTGAAGTGTCCTCTTCCTCGGTTGAGATGCGGCCCGCCCCGTGCAACTGCGGCGATCGGTTCCGGGCGGTTCGCTGGGCCGGAGAAATGACCGCGCGGCGGGGGTGTCGCGCGGCGAAGAAGTGTGCGGCATCTCGAACACTGCCGTGACATGTGATCTGGGCCCGATGCACCCAGATCGACACCGGCCAGCCTTCAGATATCACACGTGTCAGCTTCAGTGCACGTCGATGCGCATAGGATACGTGGCTGGAACATCTTCGGCGTCCGCGATACGTGCGGCTGCCCGGCCAGTGTGCGTGATGTCCGCGGGCTCTGCCCCGGGTGTCACACACGCTTCCGCCGTCCGGCCTGGACGGCGACATGTGAGCCGACGGAGGAGGCGCCGTGGTGCTCCGTGACGATGAGAAGACCTGATCAGTCGCTACGGAAGACGTGCTGCACATGAGCCACCCGCATGAGCGCCAGTTGCTATCCGGCCGGACCACCTTGGTGGCGGATGCCACGGAGGGCATGGGCGAGGAAATGACGCGGGCACTGCTCCGGGCGGGAGCCACAGTGGTGATCACCGGATGCGACGCCGAACGGATGTCCCGACTCGCCGGGCGATGCGAAGAGTCAGGTGCGGGCATCCCGGTCACCGAGATGGTCGCTGTCGGCAGCGCCGATCGGGCGGCCGTACGCGAACAACTGGCGCGGTACGACCCCCTCGACGGCGTTCTCCTCGGAGGCCTCCCGGATCAGGACCGTGCCCGGTCTTCCCTTCTCGGCGCGTCCGACGCGGACTGGAAGGACGCCGTCGGATCGGATCTGGGCAGCCACTTCCACGCGCTGCTCACCCTTTCTTCGCTGCTGTCCAGCCAAGGCGCGCTCGTCTATCTGAACCGCACAGACGCCGCAACTCTCCTTCCGGGGTTGACGGGAGCGGTGAACGCGGCCAAGACGGAGATGGTGCGGTCCTTGATGACCGAACTGCGTCCCACCGGGCCGCGGGTTTATGAACTCGTCCTCGACGCGTTCCGTCCTGGTTCGGCACCGGTAACCGATGCGGGCCGGACGCATCCCATCGGCGCTGAGGAGATCGGATGGCACGCCGCTCGTCTCATCGCCGGCGTAGGAAGCGATGTCGGTTCCCCCGTGCAGTATCTGATGGGCGGTGAAGGCGGCGTATATGACCTCGGAAGGAGAGCCGGAACGTTCAATCAGACGGTGTGGTCCTGGATGCGGCGCCAGTGCTGGCAATGAATTCCCCCACACCGGCGGTTCGTAGCGAGATCACTCATGAACCGGTTGGGGCTGGCATCAGACGGCAGTCGTTTGACCGAAGCCCGGATTCTCCAACTGACGGATGCTTTTTCCGCGATTCCCCGTACTAAGAGCGGGTATCCCGTCCGTCCTGTGGGACGCGCCTCGTCCGCGCATGGCCGGGCGGTATTTCGGCACCCATCACAAGGAGACAGATGCGCTTCACACGCGTTCGCGTCAACCGTCAGATCGCGCTCACCACCGCCATCTCACTCGTCACGGTGGCCACCGTTGCCGTCACCGCCGCGGCAAGTCCCGGTACGCAGCCGGCAGTAGGCCAGAATGCCGGTTCGGGGGTGGTACTGGAGAAGGACGCTCAGGTGTTCGCCGATTCTGCGGCTCAGGGCCCGCCGATCTACACCCTTTCCTACGCTGCCGCCCGCAAGACGCTCGACGATGCCCAGTCGGGCCCGGTCGACGTTCTTCCGGCCGACGTGAGCCACCGGACCCTGCCCGTCGGCCCCACCGGCAAGGTGACCGTGCGGATTGTCCGGCCCAAGGGAGCGCGCGGCAAGCTGCCCGTCGTCATGTACTTCCACGGAGGCGGCTGGGTGCTCGGTGACGAGAAGACTCACGACCGCCTGGTGCGGCAGATCGCCAATGGAGCGCACGCCGCGGTGGTCTTCGTCGACTACACGCCCTCGCCCGAGGCCCGCTACCCCATTGCCATTGAGCAGGCGTACGCGGCCACCGAGTGGGTTTCCCAGCACGGAGGGGAAGTCGGCCTGGACGGCTCGAACATAGCCGTCGCCGGCGACAGCGTGGGCGGCAACATGACTGCCGCTGTCACGTTGATGGCCAAGGAACGCCGTGGGCCGAACCTGCGCGGCCAGGTGCTCTTCTACCCGGTCACCGACGCCAACTTCGACACGGCCTCCTACGGAGAGTTCGCCGACGGCCCCTGGCTGACCAAGAAGGCCATGCAGTGGTTCTGGGACGCCTACGCGCCGAACAAGAAGGACCGCAAGGAGATCCTGGCTTCGCCGTTGCGCGCCAATCTCAATCAGCTCAAGGGCCTGCCGAAGGCGCTTCTCGTCACTGACGAGGCCGACGTCCTGCGTGATGAGGGCGAGGCATACGCGGCCAAGCTTCGTGCGGCGGGCAACGATGTCACCACGGTGCGCTACGCGGGCGTCTTCCACGATTTCGTCATGCTCAACGCCCTGAGCCAGACGAACGCGGCCAAGGCGGCGGTCGGTCAGGCGAATGGCTTCCTGCGGACCGCACTTCGCAGCGGCTCCTGAATTCCCGAGCGGGCGCTCCCACACGTGACGACACGACGTGTGGGGGCGCCCTTTCGCGGCGGGGCCGAGATACAGGCCCGCCGCGAGCGGGCGCGGCTTCTCCCTTCCCGGTCAGTGCCCCATACCTACTCCGCCGTCGACGGGAATGACCGCTCCGGTGATGTACGCGGCGGCTTCGGACGCGACGAACGCGACAGCGGCGGCGATTTCCTCCGGCTGGCCCGTCCTGCCCAGCGGAATGTGGTCGACCACTGCTGCCCGCTGCTCCTTGGTGAGGTCCGCGCTCATCGCCGTCTCGGTCAGGCCGGGGGCGACCACGTTACAGGTGATGTTGCGTGGGCCCAGTTCACGAGCCAGGGAGCGGGCGAAGCCCACCAGGGCAGCCTTCGAAGCGGCATAGTTGGCCTGGCCGGCCTGCCCGGCCAGACCGGCAGCGGACGAGATCAGCACGACACGGCCCCACCGGGCGCGGAGCATCCCGCGGTTGGCACGCTTGACGACCCGGAACGTCCCGACGAGGTTGGTGTCGAGAACACTGGTGAAATCCTCCTCCGTCATCCGGATGAGCAACTGGTCCCTGGTGATGCCCGCGTTGGCGACCAGCACTTCCACAGAGCCGTGAGCAGCCTCGATCTCCTTGTACGCCTGCTCGATCTGCTCCGCGTCGGTGATGTCGCACCGTACGGCGAGTACGCCGAGGTCCACCAGGTCGGCCGGTGGCTCGCCGGTCCGGAAGGTGACGGCGACCTTGTGTCCCTCGGCGACGAACTTCTCGGCGACCGCGCGGCCGATGCCGCGGTTACCGCCGGTGATCAGGACTGAACGAGACATGCTGTGGTCTTTCATTCGATGGGACGGGACTTGCCGCACCGTCTCGGCGCGGCTGTCGGATTCCGTCAGGTCGGGACGCACACGCACGCAGATGTGGCGTCTGGTGTGGGAAGCGACCCGGCCACGGGCAACGCGAAATGGACCAGGGCGTCGGGAGAGCCAGAGCGGGCAGCGTGCATGGTGCGCGCACCCATGCCGCGGCAGATCGCGGTCATACGATGGTTGTCGGGCGAAGTCACCACCTCGACCGTATGTATACACAGCGTATCCGCATGTGCGAGCGCCCAGTGCGCGAGGGCGGTGCCCAGGCCGTCGTCCTGCCAGGCATCAGCCACCAGCAGCGCCAGTTCCCCATGACCACCGGACCCACTGCGCAGCAGATGGGTCACGGCAACGATTTCATCGGGTTCGTCCACCGGGGTGGTCACCCAGGCGATGCTGTGTCCGGGACGGGTGAAGTGTGCCCACTCGCGTTCGGTCAGCGCGGATCGGACCGTCTGGTACCGGCTGAAGATCGTCTGAGGGGAGCAACGGGCGTGCATGGCGTTCACGGTCGCGAGGTCCGATCCGACCGCCTGCCGGGTCACGGTCGCCCGGCCCGACCGGATTCGGATCGGATGGACTGCGAGGGCCGGTGTACCAGAGCTGCTGGCTTTTGATGAACCATCAGGGGTCACTGTGAGGTCCTGTCATGGGGCGCGGCTCCGTGAGACGAGCGCGCAGGCTGCTCCGTTGCGGACCGTGACGAATTTGCCCAGCCCGACCGGGGTGAGACATCGATGTCAGGCTCATGTGCGGCACGTGAGTGTGGAATTAATCGATCGCCTGGACGCCCCACCGTCGGGGATGAGAAGCGGGCACACTCGGCACACACAAGGTATGAGACGAGCCTACAGCTACATACACAGGAATGCCTTGCACGGAGCTGTCGGAGCCATGGACGAACCCGTGATCCGGCACAGACGCAGGCCGGGTGCCCGGAGTGCCCGCGCTCTGCGACCACGAAAGCATGTGACGTGCTCACGGAATGGCCCGGTCATCTGCCCACCTGCGCCCCGCGGCGAAAGGATTCCTCGCACCAGCCAGGGTGAGTACCCACGAACCATGGTCAGTGGGCCACCGGAACCGACGGAAGGGCGAAGTTGTTGTCGAAGAGGTGTCCGGGATCGTAGTGAGCCTTGAGCCCGATCAGCCTGTCCAGAACCGGGCCGGGGAAGGCCTCCCGCAACGGCGCCATGCCTGTGCGGGTGTCGAAGCTGAGATAGAGGCCGTCGATGTGCGGGGCGAGGGTCTCCCAGCGCCGGTCCAGTTCGTCTTCCAGCGCGGGCACCGTCGCCGCCATCAGGGAGAAGTTCTGGGTCCGGTGCGCATAGGCCGTGGCAGAGGCCGGAGTATCGTTCACCGCGCCGCCGACGGAGCGCAGTTGCACGATGCCGGTGCCCGCCGCCACCGTGGTGATGCCCTCAGCGGTGGCTTTGTCCAGGTGGTGCAGTAGACCCGACCGTGACACGGACAGCTGTTGCTGGGCGGCATGCGGCTGGTGACTGGCGGGCAGCAGCTGGTGATACGGCATGACGGAGAGGTTGCTGCGCAGCACCGGCCCGGCAAGGCGCAGCGGACGAAGGACGTCGCGTGCGGTGTCCGCGTCGGCACCCTCGTACACCGTCATCGCCTGAGCGACAGGACGCCCGCCGGGGCCCCTGACCAGAGTGAGGAAGCTGGTGACTTCGCGGGGGGAATCCTCTACCGCCGCACCCCAGCGGGTGAGGAAAGCGACCGTGTCGGCCGCGTCGTACATGGTGATGTCGACGCCGACAGCGTCGACGGCGTCCACCTGGAACTCGAAGGCCGTCACGATACCGAAGTTGGCGCCTGCGCCGCGGACAGCCCAGAACAGGTCCGGGTCGTGTCCGGCGTCGGTCCGTACGGTAGTGCCGTCCGCCAGAACCAGTTCCGCCGCGCGTACGTGGTCGATGGTCAGCCCGTGCCGCCTGGCCATGAGCCCGATCCCGCCGGCGGTGGCCAGCCCTCCGACACCGACATCGCCCGTGTCCCCCGAGGACACGGCCAGCCTGTACGGCGCCAGGGCAGCGGCGACATCCCCCCAGCGCGCCCCCGCTTCGACACGCACCCGCCGCGAGCCGGCGTCGAGCACCGTCACCGAGGCGAGCCGGGACAGATCGACGACCAGCCCTCCGTCGTTCGTAGAACGCCCGCTGATGCCATGGCCGCCGCTGCGTACGGTGAGTGGCAGATCTTCATGCCGGGCGTAGTCCAGTGCCGCCATGATGTCGTGCTCGTCGCCCACCCTCAGGACGGCGGACGGAGAACCCGGCCGGGTGTAGGTGTGCCGAACGGATTCATAGCCGGCCTCGCCGGGCCGTACTGCGATGGCGGCGAGACGCTCGGGCAGTGTGCGTGGGAAACCTGGTGTGGTACCGAGAGGAAACGACATCAGCAACGCCTTCGACAGGAGGGGAGAGGGCGGGTCGGCATGGTCCGTCCCGCGGAACTGCCTCCCGAAGACCACCGCTTGACCGGACTTGTCCGTGTGCCACGTGTGGCCGCCGCGTGTTCGACGAGCCTAACAAAGGGCGTGTGAGAACACCCGGTTGTCGCCGGCGACTGAGCCGCGCCATCGCCCGGGTCCGTAAGTCAGATGACCGATGGGGCTCAGCCTTCCAGCCCTAATGCTGGGCACTACCCCCCATCGGAAAGGAGCTGCGGACATCATGCCCGTCGCCAACGAGGCGCCAGATGGTCGCCTGAATGAATCGAAGTTCGTGGAGCTGCTGGGAGACGCGGCCTGGCGCGTGATGATCGCTGGCGGCGTTGCCGCCGCCGTACTGGGGGTGATCGCCCTCGTCTGGCCCGGCGTCACCCTGACCGTGGTGGGTCTGCTGTTCGGAATCTATCTGCTCGTCTACGGCGTGACACAGCTGGTCGGCGCGTTCGGGCCGCACCTGACGGCCGGGTTTCGGGCTCTGCTGGTGCTCAGCGGCGCGCTGAGTGTTCTGCTCGGACTCATGTGTTTCCACAGCGTGGCCCAGTCGGTTCTGCTGCTCGCGGTCTGGATCGGCTTCGGCTGGCTGCTGAGCGGAATCTCACTGACCACGGCGGCGATCTCGGGGCCCCCTCGTCCCACCAGCGGCTGGAGCGCCTTCGTGGGCGTCCTCACCATCCTGGCTGGGCTCACGGTTGTCGTGTGGCCGTTCTCGTCCATCGCCGCCCTGACAATCGTCGCGGGGATCTGGCTGTTTGTCATCGGGGTCACCGAAATCGTGCACGGCATTCAGGTGCGTCGACACGGCACCGCCCAGGGGACGGTCGCCTGATTCCGCTGGGTGAGCGAAAAAACGTGTGAGTGAAGCTGCTGCCATTGGCCCGATTCCATCGCTTAATGACCAGTCACGCCTTGGCTGTCTCGGGCTTCCCGGCAGAGGGTGGCAGGTATGGGGCTTTGCCGCTGCCGGTGTGATCCGGCGGCAGCCCGCGCTGGGTCACCTGATACCCAAATTGGCATAGAAAACTACGAAATGAGATCTTTTATGTCCGACAATCCAGCGAAGAGTGCACACGCTCCCGTGAAGCTCGAACAGGTGAGCCCTGGCTACTGGCGGGTGACGTTCGACAATCCTCCTCTCAACCTCTACGAGCCCGAGACGGAAGCGGCCCTCGCGGAGATCGTCGACCGACTCGAAGCCGATCCCGACGTCAAAGTCGTTGTCTTCGACAGCGCCCTGCCGGACTTCTTCATCGCCCACCTCAACCTGGGCAGGGCCGCCGAATTCGGTGAAGGAATGCCTACCTGGTTCGACATCGTTGGCCGACTCGGCAACGCCCCCTTCATCACGGTGGCCTCCGTGCGGGGCCGCGCCCGCGGCATCGGCAATGAGCTGCTGCTGGCTCTCGACGTACGGTTCGCGAGCCGTGAGAAGGCCGTCTTCGCACAGCTGGAGATCGGTACCGGCATCATTCCCGGCTGCGGTGGTCTGCAGCGCCTTTGGCGGCTCACCGGGCGGTCCCGTGCGCTGGAGGTCATCGCCTCGGGTGACGACTATGACGCGGACACCGCCGAACGGTACGGCTGGATCAACCGAGCGGTGCCCGATGCCGAACTCGACGCTGTCGTCGACCGCTTCGCCCGCCGGCTCGCCCACTTCGACGCCGCGGCGCTGCGCGCGGTGAAGGAGATCCTCAACGAGGAAGTGTCGCCTCCCAGCGAGGCCGCGCTTGCTTCCACGCACGAGCGCTTCGCCGGGCTGCTCGCCAGGGACTTCGTCCAGGAGCGCCTGCAGCTCTCGGCGAAGGCCGACCCGGAGGTCGTCTACAACCTGGAACTGAACATGGGTGAACGGCTCGGTCCGCGCGACTGAGCCACAGCAGGACCTTGTGCGCCGCGAGGCCACAAAAAGCCGGTCGATCACCCGCGCCTGCCACGACCGGCTTTGTTCCAAAGCCGCGACCGGACAGAGCGCGGGCCCCTTCCACACCTTCCAGCACCCCGCACAGAGAGGCCGGCCTCGTGACCGCCGAGACCCAGCAGAGTCAGATCAGCACGCCCAATCTTCAGGTGACGGCCGCGGACGATGTCACCTACCGTTATCGCCGGTTCGGCACCCCCAGCCAGAGTGACCTGCCGCTGGTGTGCCTCGTGCACTTCCGCGCCACGCTCGACAACTGGGACCCCGAGTTCGTCGACACGATCGCCGCGGAACGAGAGGTCATCTTGGTGGACCTCGCCGGCGTCGGCGGCTCCACGGGCACCACCCCGAACACCGTCGAGGAGATGGCCTACAACGCCATCGCCTTCCTTGACGCCATTGAGCTAAAGCGCTACGACCTGCTCGGTTTCTCTCTCGGCGGCTTCATTGCCCAGGAGATAGCGCTCTTCCGCCCGTGGCAGATCCGCCGGCTCGTCCTGGCCGGCACCGGGCCGAGGGGCGGCCGCGACATTCACCTGTACACGGCCGGCGCCATTCGTGACGCTGCTTTCGACGATGCTCCCTCCGCTCAGAACCTGCTGACCCTCTTCTTCGAGAAGAGCGACTCCAGTCAGGCCAAGGGCGTTGAGTTCCTTAAGCGTCTCGCGCTGCGTACCGCCGAGCGGGACGAACCGTCGACCCTGGCCGTCCGCGACGCGCAGCTCACCGCGATCTCCGCCTGGGGTGTCCGCGACGACTCCCGTCTGCAGCGTCTGGAATCCATCCGGCAGCCTGTCCTGGTGGCCAACGGCGACAACGACGAAATGGTCCCCACCCAGAACACCTACCTGCTGGCCGAGCACCTGCCCAACGCGAAGCTCAGCATCTACCCGGACGCTGGCCACGGCTTCCTGTTCCAGTACCCCGCCGAGTTCGCCGCCGAGGTGAACGCCTTCCTCGGCAGCTGACGAGGCGGCCACCGCATGGCGCGATTGGGCCATGGCCGGGCCCTGCCCCGAACGGGGAAGGGCCCGGCGTCCGGCTGCTCGGCCACCGGACTGTCGTGCACTCGGCGACGGCAGTCGGCACACACCGCCCCCGCGTGCAACATGGATCGGGCGGTCATTTACCACCGGAGGGAAAACTGATAATGGGCGCACACTACGACGTTGTCGTCCTGGGAGCGGGCCCGGGCGGATACACGGCCGCTGTCCGATCGGCGCAGCTGGGCCTGCGAACGGCGGTCGTCGAGGAGCGCTTCTGGGGCGGCGTCTGCCTCAACATCGGCTGCATCCCCGCCAAGGCGCTGCTGCGCAATGCTGAATTGGCCCACATCTTCACCCAGGAGGCCAAGACCTTCGGGATCGAGGTGGACGGCCAGGTGCGTTTCAACTACGGCGAGGCGTTCCGGCGCAGCCGACGCGTGGCGGACGGGCGCGCGAAGGGCGTCAACTTCCTGATGAGGAAGAACAAGATCGCACAGCTGGAAGGGCGCGGTCACTTCACCGACGATCGCACGCTGCGGGTGACACTTGCCGACGACGCCACGGAGACGGTCACCTTCGACCATTGCATCATCGCCACCGGAGCCGGCGCCAAGCTTCTGCCCGGTACCCGGCTGAGCGAGCGTGTGGTCACGTTCGAGGATCAGATCCTGGCAGAAGAGCTGCCGGAGAGCATCGTCATCGCCGGTGCAGGTGCCATCGGTGTCGAGTTCGCCTATGTGCTGCACAACTACGGGGTGCGCGTCACGATGGTGGAGTTCGCGGACCGGCTGGCCCCCCTCGAGGACGAGGAGGTCTCGGCCGAACTGGCGCGGCGCTACCGCAGACTCGGTATCGAGGTTCTGACCTCCACCCGGGTCGAGAGCATGTCCGAAGAGGGCGGCAAGGTCCGGGTGACCGTTTCGCGCAACGGTCAGAGTCAGGTTCTGGAGGCGGACAAGGTGCTGCAAGCCCTTGGCTTCCAGCCCAATGTGACGGGCTACGGCCTGGAGAACACCGGTGTACGCCTCACTGAGCGTGGCGCCATCGACGTCGACGGGCGACTGCGCACCAGTGTGCCGCACATATTCGCGATCGGCGATGTCACCGCCAAACTTATGCTGGCACACGCGGCCGAATCGATGGGAGTCGTCGCGGCCGAGACCATCGCGGGCGCGGAGACCATGGAACTCGACTACACGATGATGCCCAGGGCCACCTTCTGCCAGCCGCAGATCGCCAGCTTCGGCTGGACGGAGAAGCAGGCGCGGGAACGTGGTTACGACGTCAGGGTGGCCAAGTTCCCTTTCACCGCCAACGGCAAAGCCCAGGGTCTCGGTGATCCCGTTGGCTTCGTGAAGATCATCAGTGATGGGAAGTACGGCGAGTTGCTGGGAGCGCACCTCATAGGCGCGGATGTGACCGAGTTGCTGCCGGAGCTGACACTGGCGCAGCAGTGGGATCTGACCGTTCATGAGGTCGCGCGCAATGTGCATGCCCACCCCACGCTGAGCGAGTCGGTCAAGGAGGCTGTGCACGGTCTGGCCGGTCACATGATCAACATGTGACCGGCCAGACCGCGACCCGGACGAGGGAACATTCCGCGCGAAGTCAGAACCGCGCGGGTAGAGCCTCAAGCGCCTTGACCGTGTCAGTCATGAAGTCATCCGTGCTGGCGGGCAGTTCGGTCGCCCACCAGACATGTCCGTCCGGCCGTACCAGGGCCGCGGTGACTCCGGACCAGGCGTGGTCCCCGGTGGTCGTGAGCTGACTGGAGCGGACCGCGACACCGGCCTCAGCCGCCCGAGCGGTCACCTTTTCGGCAGGTCGGACACCGTTCATGACGAGCAGTACCGCGCGCCCGTCACGCACATGCGGGAAGACTTCCCGGCCGTCGGGGTCGTGCGCCCTTGCCCCGGTGAGGGGATGGGCGTTTGGTGCCGTGGGCGGGTAGGCGGTGTCGATGCCCGAGAGCTTGCCGGCCAGCATTCTGGAGAATCCGGATGCGTGACCTATGGCATCGCTGAGCAGCGAACGCAAGGCGCTGACGTCCGGAGTGAGGCCTGTGATCAGGGCGCTCTGCGCCAGCGTGTGTTCCGCGAGCTCCTCTCCGACCGGATGCCGCTCGGAGTGATAGGTGTCGAGGAAATCGGGCTTCGCCCGGCCCTGTACGACCGCCGCCAGCTTCCAGCCGAGGTTCATGGCGTCCTGCAGACCAACGTTGAGACCGACACCGCCGGCGGGGAAGTGGCTGTGCGCGGCGTCACCAGCCAGCAGTACCCGGCCCGAGCGGTAGGACACGGCCAGCCGGGTCGCGTTCCCGAACCGGGTGAGCCAGGAGGGATCACGCATGCCGAAGTCGGTGCCGGCGATGCGCTGTGCGGCGTTCCGCAGCTCGTCCAAGGTCAGGGGGCCGCGATGCTGGTTCAGCGGGTCGTAGCCGGTGACGCGATACCTGCCGTGGGGGAGTGGCACCACCAGAAGCCGGCCAGCCTCGTTCAGGGCGGCGAATCCGGGAGTTTCCGGCGGGCTGTCGAGTATCACTTCACCTAGATATCCGTAGGCCGATGTCTCGGCGCCCGGGAAGCCGATGCCGGCCTGCTCGCGAACGGTGCTGCGGGTGCCGTCGGTGCCCACCACATAATCGGCCGTCACCTCGTACAGGCCCTCAGGCCCACGCACCTGCAGCGTCACGCCCTGGTCGTCCTGGCTGAGAGAGGCCAGTTCATGGCCGCGCCGGATCTCGGTACCCAGCTCTACGGCGTACCGTTCAAGCAGTTCCTCCGTCGCCGACTGCGGGTAGGCGAGCATGAAGGGGAACGGCGTGGGCAGCTGCCGGAAGTCCAGGCGGGTGTCCAGCATGCCGAAGTGCCAGTTCGGTATGGGGCGGCCCGCTGCCAGGATGTCGTCGTGGCGGCCTCGCATGGCCAGGACTTCCACCGTACGGGGATGCACCCCCAGGGCCTTTGAATGGGGGCTGCGCTGGATGTCCTTCTCCAGGACCAGGGGGCGCACCCCCATGAGGGCCAGTTCGTGAGCGACCCACAGGCCGACGGGACCGCCGCCGGCGATGACTACCTGGTAGGCCGATTGCCGGCTGTACGTTGCTCTGGTCTCGGACACGCTGCCTCGATTCCGGGAGACGGGACCACCGCAGAGCCTCTAATGACCATGCGGTCACTAAGAAGGTTAGAACCGAACCCCGCACTGTCCAAAAAGTCCCGGTAAGTCAAATGGCTGATACTGATGTCGGACGGCGGCCACAGACTGGCATGACGGGGCCGCGGGACATGAGGAACACCTGCGGCGGCCGCACGTGAAGCCGCAAGAGAACACGGGAGCAAAGCAATGAGTGACCTACTCGGTACCGCGATCGAAGCACACGGAGGACTGGAGCGGTTCGACCGCTTCTCGTTTCTGACCGCCAAGCTCCACCAGGGCGGGGTCCTGTGGGGCCTCAAGGGCAAGCCGACCGTCCTGGAGGACTGCAACGTACGTGTCGACCTCAAACGCGAGTGGGTCTCGCACTGGCCGTTCGCGCCGACCCAGAATCGCTCCTCCTTCACCCCTGACAGGGTGACGATCGAGACTCCACAGGGAGAGGTGGTCGAGGAACTGGACCAGCCCCGCAAGTCGTTCGAGGGGTACGAGATGGAGACGCCCTGGAGCGACACCCAGGTCGCTTACTTCAGCGGATACACGATGTGGACCTATCTCACGTCGCCGTTCATTCTCAAGCGGCCCGGCGTGACAGTCGAGGAGATCGAGCCGTGGCAGGAGCGGGGTGAGGAGTGGCGGCGTCTGAGGGCCGTGTTCCCCGACAGCATCGCCACCCACAGCAGGGTCCAGACGTACTACTTCAACGCGGACGGACTTCTCGTCCGTCACGACTACGAAGTGGACATCCAGGGAAGCAATCCGGCGGCTCGGTACCTCATCGATCCCGTGGAAGTCGAGGGGATCACGCTGCCGTCGAAGCTGCGCATCTACCCCCGCCAGCCCGACAACACACCCGCTCCGGAGCCGCTGATCGTCTCCGTCGACCTTTCCGACTACCGCTTCGAGTGAGAACCCGCGCTGGGGCGGGCACCGCATGACGAGCCTGATGTCTTCAGCGCCCAGAATCACGAGGGGGTATGCCCGAAGCGGCATACCCCCAGTGATACGTGCCCGCGTGTAGGGAGATACATTTTAAGGCGGTTGGTCAGCACCCTCGAGTCTGCGTGGAGAAGCGTGTGTCTGTGTCACCGATCGCAGTGTTCCAGCGTCTTGGCACCTCACAGTTGCACGCGAAGACCTCGGTGCTGTTCGGAACGGCTCATGTTCTGGGCGCGGGTATCGCCGGGCTGGCCGCTGCCCGGGTTCTGTCCGATCACTGTGAACGCGTTGTGGTGATCGACCCCGATGAAGCGAGCGTCCGCCCCAGCGCCCGGCCGCGGTCCGGCGTGCCGCAGGGATCCCAGGTCCATACGCTGATGCCGGGTGGCAGCAGGCAACTGGAGCGCTGGTACCCCGGCATCCTGAAAGAGGCCGGTGAGCGGGGCGCAGTCCTGGCCGGACCGGACGACACGGTGTCGTACCTCGACGACATCGCCCAGATCAGGACCGCCAACATCGAACTGCTGTTGAGCAGCCGTCCTTTCCTCGAGAACTTGGTGCGTGAACGCACGCTCGCCCTCCCCAACGTCCACATGGTCACCGGCCGCGCGGTAGGTCTGGCCTGTGACCGCAACTCCGTTGTCGGTGTTCGGTGTGATATCGCCGGAAGCGAGACTGTCCAGCCCACCGACTTGGTCGTGGACGCCACAGGAAGGGGTAGCCGCACACCGGACTGGCTGGCGGCGGAGGGGTGGCCGCGACCGGAACTGCAACGCCTCCAAGTCGGAATCCGTTACGCGACCGCATATTTCGAACGCCCGCGCGACTGGGCGGGGCCTTTGAGCGGTATATCTCGTTACACTCCTCGTTCGGCCGCCAAGGAACTCGCGGGTGCGGCTGTCAACGCGGTCGAGGACCAGCAATGGTCCATCATGCTCGCCTCATACGACGACAGCACGCGAGACATGGACGTCGACGACTTTCGGGCCCGATGTTGCGACCTTCAGCCTCTGTACCAGAAAGCCGCGGCGGGAAAACCGATCAGCGGCGTGACGACCTTCCGGCACCCCGACAGCCGATGGCGCCACTTCGAGACCCTCGACCGGATACCCGCTCGTCTGGTGGTCGTCGGGGACGCGGTGGCGTCATTCAACCCGGTCTACGGCCAGGGCATGACCTCCGCGCTGCTCCACGCCTCATGCCTGTCGGAGTACCTCCGCTGCGACCCAGACCCCGGACTGCCGGCCAGGCATTTCTACGACGTGCAGCAGGTCGTTGTGGCCGCGGCCTGGCAGACCTCGACAGCCGCGGACGTCGCGCGTCTGGCCGGCGTCGGGCAGCCGGGCAACCTGGGGGAGCGCCGTGTCGCCTGGGCCATGCGGCAGGTCATGACCGCGGCGATGTCCGACATCGAGGTGGCCACAGCCATGCGGGCGGTCGGTTTCATGATCGCCCACCCTGCGACGCTGCTGGAACCCGGTTTGGTGCGAAAGGCGGCACGCTTGAACGGCGTGACGCAGGAGGAACTCTCCCGTGAGTACGACGCGCTCACGACATGATCGGCGACCCGAGCGAAGGCCGCAGAGCCCTCAACCGATAACCGCCGTCGCGGCACCCGGATCCGCGGCCCGGAACGTGCGGCGGTAGGCCAACGGTGACACACCCAGTTCGGCGTTCATGTGCTGACGCAGCGATGTGGCGGTGGCGAAGCCGACCTCCGAGGCGATCTGGTCGACGGTCATGTCGCTGGATTCCAGCAGTTGCCTGGCGCTGTCCAGACGCTGCTTGATGAGCCACTGCCGCGGTGTCTGCCCTGTCTCGTCGCGAAAGCGCCGAGTGAAGGTACGCAGACTCATGTGCGCGTGCTGGGCCAACTGTGGGAGAGTCAGTGGTTCCTCCAGCCGCTGCAGTGCCCATTGGCGCGTCCGTGAGGTGGACGCGCTGCGGTCGTCGGGGACCGGACGCCGGATGTACTGGGCCTGCCCACCCTCGCGGAACGGCGGTACCACGCACCGCCGAGCCGCTTCGTTGGCCAGGCTCGCCCCGTGATCGGTGCGAATCAGATGCAGGCACAGGTCGACCCCGGAGGCCGCACCCGCCGAGGTGATCACAGCCCCGTCACCGACGAAGAGGACTCCCTCGTCGAGCTGGATGTGGGGATACCAGCGACGGAACAGCGGAGCGCATTCCCAGTGCGTGGTGGCGACCCGACCATCGAGCAGACCGGCCGCGGCCAGGATGAAACCGCCGGTGCAGATCGAGGCGAGCCGGGTGCCTGAACCAGCCCTGCGGAGCGCGGTGAGGACCTCGTCCGGGAGTTCCCGGGTCAGTCGGGTCGGATCGATCGGTGTGACGATCACCGTGTCGGCCGATTCGAGCAGCTCTGGCCCATACCGTGGGGTGAGGGAGAAACCCGCGTTGGTCTCTACCGGCCGGCCGTCCACCGAACAGATGTCGACGGCATAGCAGCCCTCGGCGGCACCCAGGATCCGGGCCGGTATCCCCAGCTCGAACGGATAGACCCCATCCAGCGCGAGAACGGCGACTCGGTGACGGCGCGGACTACTCATGGCCCGATTCTATCGGACACCATCTTTTACGCCGGTCGGCAAGATCGTGCGTAGCCGCGAAGGAGAGGACAATCACTCCGGGCCGTTCCCGGGGCGGGAACGCAGTCCCGGGGCGCGCAACAGGGGACTCGGTCCGCCCAACCGAAGAACCCCTGTCCATTGGTCACGCTGCCAGTCGCTCAGCGACCGCCGCAGTTTCCGCATTGCCTCCCGGTCGGCCGCCGGGTCCGTCTCCGCACCGGGTGCCAGCTCGCGCAGGAACACCCGATTGCGCGGCCCTCTCTCGACTCGCAGGACCGAGAACCAGGTGCCGGGCGCGAAGAGGACCCAGTCAGGGTCACCGGCCTCTAGCACCGCTGTCCGGCGCCCCCGCACGGACAGGGTGACCACGTCCGTGTTGCCCTGCGTACCCGAAGCCCATGAGAAGGCGGCAGCGCACCAGTCCTCCTCGATGACGGTCGGCTGACCGGCGTACCAGGACACGTCGTCGGCGCCGAGAGAGGCGTACGAGAGGACGGGTCCACGGAAGCGTGGCAGTCTGCGCCAGCCGTCGACGAGGAGCTGGAAGCCGGCCTCATGAGCTGAGTGGCCGACGGCCGTCCCCGTGTCGCGTGTGAAACCTTCCGTGAGCAGGTACAGGCGCAGTGCCGTCAGTTCGTGTTGGGCGTCGGCTGTCGATCCGCCGCGCAGCAGGGCAGGCTGCCCGCGCAGTAGTTCACCGACTCGGGCGGAGGAGTCGTCGTAGCGCTGGCCATAAGCCGTGCGCAGCCAGCCGACGGCGGATTCGTCGTCGCCCGCTTCCTCCTGGGAAGCCTGGGCGGAGGGCGCGGCGGCAGTCACGCCCCCTGGGCCGGTCAGGCCGCGTGGCTCCGCGGCGAGCACGTGCCCGGGCACCACCTCGACATGCGCTCCCGCACCATCGGCGGCCTCCTGGGCGATTCGCGCGGCGAGCTGGTAAAGATCCGGCTCCTCACCGGCACCACGATCCTCGTACATCACCATCTCGTGATGCGGATCGGAGGCTGCCGAGCGAACGGCGTCTGCGTGAGCCGGCTCGTTCGCGCCGCGTATCCACAGACCGCATGACGTCACTTCCACGATGGTGTCGGGCCCGTACCAGTAGATGCCGGGGCTGACCATAGGCAGTTGGCGGACCGGCCAGGCGTGCTCGGTCACCAGAGGAGTGCATGGATTCCCGCTCCGCTGCGGCGGCAGCTGGACGATTTCCTGCGTCATGAGACGTCGCCCGAGCGATCCGTCGGGATGCACAGCGCGTACGGAGTGGGGGTCGGGTGCCGGGCTGTCCGCACCCCCCGTGACCGGAAGACCGGTGTACCAACGCACGGGGGCGCCCACGGCCTCGGCGAGAACCTGTGCGAGGGGGCTTCGCTGCGGCACCTCGACCGCGCCGAAGCAGACCAACCTCGCCGCCAGCGCGATATGTTCGGGCAGCGTTTTCCACAGGCGCGTCAGAGCGTCGAACGGCACCGGCGCGCCACCGGGGGCACCGACCACGACGGTGACCGAATCGGTCCTGGCACGCATCCTGCGAGTCAGCAGGACGCGATGCCGCTGCATAGCCGTCGTCTCCTCCGCGGGGCGCACCCACAGTCCGGCGGCGATCGGCTCCACGGTGAACTGGGGGGTCAGCGGAAACGGCTCGCCGGGGAGGTCTGCCTCCCACCCGGGCAGCGGAAACCGGCGCCCCTGCCATGACTCGCCGCCGTCCGGGCCGTACCGGATCCATCCCGGGCCGCGGTCGCAGCTGATGAACAGGGCACCCTCGGTGGTCGGCCACGGACGTCCGACCGCGGTCACGACATACCTGTGCAGTCGCCCGGCCAGCCATCGCCCTGCAGTGGCGGCGCCTCCCGGCGGTGTGCGCCCGAAGACGAGCCGCAGTTCGGAATCGCCCTGGGGCAGCGCCTGGGCCACCGCCTCCATGATGTGCTCATCTGCCCCGTCCGGGACGTCGACGACGACCAGAGTGGAGTCCGAGTCCCGCGCCAACTGCGCGGCGAAGCGCCGGGAACGCTGGTCCAGCGCGCCGAGAGGATGGATGAGCCAAGCTGCGCCCGCCGATCGGCAGATCATGCGAGGGGCCGGCTCGTCCGCGGTGCTGTGCTCGCGCGTGGCCCTGGCGCCCGAGCGCTTGCTCAATGTCCGGTGCCTGTCTGCCACAGCGTGCGTCCCGACAGCCGGATCTCCACGTTGCCGTCAGCTGTCAGGACGAGTACCGCGCCAGGGTTGCCGTTGGTGTACGAGGACCACTTGACGTTGCCCTGAGAGTCGTACATCGCCAGACAGCCGTCGTCCTGGAAGACCGTCTGGAAATCCGACCCGGACGTCTGCGTGGTCCATCGGGTCACACCTCTTTCGTCGGTGACGACGAGGTTTCCGCCCGATGTCATCGCGAGTGTGCCCTTGCCCCAGCTCAGAGACTGCCCGGGGTTGAGCACGGCGGTGGCCTGAACCACATAGGGCTTCTGCGTGGCAGTAGCCGGTGTCGACGGAGCCCCCGCCCCCGACGATCCATGGGGTGCCGAAGGTGCGCTGTGAGGATTATCCGACGGCTGTCCGGGCGACGGCGACGATGTCGGGGACGGTTGCCCGGAGGCAGTGGCCGTCGCCGTGTTGGCGGTGCGCGGGGTACTGGGAGAATGCCTTGCCCGGGGATGGGAGCCGGCCTGTGCAGGTGTCCCGTCCATCGTGGCGGTCACGGTGACCTCCACATCCGGAGTGGTGTCGGAACCTGAGCCGCTGTGGTGTCGGGCGATCGTGGCCGCCGACACTGCCACCAGCCCGACGCACACGGCGGCGACCGGTACGATCACCCGTCTGCCCCGTCGCCGCCGCGGCGGGCCAGCGTCGGCCGTCACGTCGCCCGACGCGGGCCCGGAGGCGTCAAGTCCTTCAGGGCCCTCGGTGTCCGGCCGTGGCGATGCGTTTGTCGAATGGGCGGCCTGGGACAACTGCCCGGCTTCGTCTCGGCCGAGGACGGCTGTGTCGTTCGGCTCCCGGATGTGGTGGTCCGCCGGTTCCTCCAGCCACGGGAGATCATCCGCCCATAGTGCGGGCTCACCGGTAGCGGAGCCGGACCGTACCGGCACATTCGTTCCATCGACGTCGCCGGTCAAACGGGCTTCGTGCTGGGGCACTTGACGGCCATTCATCTGCAGAACTCCACCGTCCTGGTATGCAAACAGGCATGGTTCCCCGCTCACCTGTGCCGGAAGTAGGTGTGAAACCGCCGTCACGGCCGGGCTATCTGGTCTCGTGAGGTGGAAGGGGCGGGTCAGGCATGCTGGCACGCTGTGGGGCACGTTGCCGGTATCCGCAGGCGCAGGCTAACACAGAGAGCGCGGGCCAAGAAGATACGTGTCTACTGTCATGAAACGAAGGTTCGACCGAACCGAGTACCAACCGACCCCTCCGCGGGCACCGACGCGAGGGGGAGAACACCCTCGCGCGCTCGGCTCAGGCGGCTGATACTCAGCGAATCCGGCCCAGCAGGCCGGCGAGTGCGATCTTCGTCTTCTGCCGTGAGGTCAGTGAGACCCGGCCGCTCATGACCGCCCTGGGGTTGGTCTCTATCGCGCCGAGCAGACTACGGTAAATACCCGCCATGGCCCCCACACACGCCCTGCTGCGACGGTCGAGCATAGGTAGCAGGCGAAAGCCGTCCTGGAAGAGCCGACGGGCCCGGTGCGCCTCGTGGAGGACCAGACCATCGAAATCCGAGCCTACGGGTATGTCTCCGGCGGCGAATTCCGCATCTCCGCATCCGAAGCGTTCGATGTCTTCGGCAGGTAGGTAGCGCCTGCCCATTTCGGCGTCTTCGCGAATATCGCGCAGTATGTTTGTGACCTGGAGAGCCAACCCGAGCGTGTCGGCGTACTGCTCTCCTAGCCCGGTGTCCGAGCAGCCGAAGACACCCAGAGACAGCCGCCCGATGGACCCGGCCACACAACGGCAGTAGACCAGTAGATCGTCGAAGTCCTTGTAATCCGTCTGCTCGATGTCCATCATGACGCCGGCGATGAGTTCATGAAAGGCCGTGAGCGGAATCGGAAAACGCTGAGCGGCGTCGGCGAGTGCTACGCGCACCGGGTCAGCCGCATCCGGACCGTCCACACGACCGGCGATGATGTCGTCCACCATCGCGCTGACGCGACCGAGCAGCTCCTTCTTCTTCTCGGTCCCCAGGTTTCCGTCGCCGATGTCGTCCACTCGGCGTGCCATCGCGTAGATGGCAGACATGGCCCGGCGCTTGGGACCGGGGAGGAGCCGGACCCCATAGCTGAAGTTCTTGGCCTCGTTGCGCGTCACTTCCTCGCAGTGGCGGTACGCGGCCCGTACATCAAATTCCCGTTCGGGTGAGACATTTCCGAGATCGGTCACGCTTGTCATCTCTTCCACTCGTGGCAGGGTCACTGAGAAAGCCGGATCTCCCGCTTCAGGATCTTCCCGGTGGATCCTTTGGGCAGAGAGGGCAGAATTCGGACGATGCGCGGGTACTTGTAGGGGGCGACGTGCTCCTTGACGAAGGACCGCAGAGCCTCCGGCGTGACATCGGCACCCGGAGCCACCACCACGGCCGCGGCGACCTCTTCGCCGTAGGTTTCGTGCGGAACACCGATGACCGACGCCTCCACGACGTCCGGATGCTGGTAGAGCACTTCCTCGACCTCACGGGGGTAGACGTTGTAGCCTCCCCGGATGATCAGGTCCTTCTTGCGGTCGACGATGAAGAAGTAGCCCTCGTCGTCCTGGCGGGCCAGGTCTCCCGTACGAAACCAGCCGTCCGGAATCGCCTCGGCCGTGGCATCCGGCTGGTTCCAGTAGCCGGACATGACGCTGGGGCCGCGCACGGCGATCTCACCGATCTCACCAGCCGCCACGTCCCGGCCACCCTCGTCCACCAGGCGCACCTCGACTCCCTCCAGCGGAGTGCCGATCGAGCCGGCCTTACGAGGCCTGTCGAGATGATTGAACGTCACCACCGGCGAGGTCTCGGACAGGCCGTACCCCTCGGCCACCGCACAGCCGAAGCGCTTCTCGAAGGCGTGCAAAACCTCCGTCGGCAGCGGGGAACCACCGGACACGCACACCCTGAGAGCCGGCGCCTCGGGCCCCGCAGTGAGCCGCGGCTGCTGCAGCAGGGCGCTGTACATCGTGGGTACGGCCACGAAGATGGTCACACCCAGGTCGCTGAACATGGCCAGTACCTGTGCCGGATCGAAGCGGGGCACCAGCACCAGACAGGCGCCCCGGCGAATCGCGGAGTTCATGCTGCCGGTCTGCCCGAACGCGTGAAAGAGCGGCAGGCAGGCCATCATGACGTCCTCAGGACGGACATGGACGACTCGGTCCGCCAGTACCTCGGCGTTCTGTCCCAGGTTGCCGTGAGTGAGTGTGGCGCCCTTGGGCCTGCCCGTGGTGCCGGATGTGTAGAGGATCGCTGCGACATCGTTGTCAGACCGGGAGATGAGGGGCGTGATCGGCGTGGTCTCGTCCACGAGCGGACCACCCGCGCCGACAGCGCGGACAAGAGTCCCGGTCGTGGCCGCGGCGGCTGTCGCCTCCGAGAGCGCCTGCTCGAACACGAACAGGCGCTGCGCTCCCGAGTCGGCCAGACAGTGCTCGATCTCCTGCCGCTTGAGCAGCGGATTCATCGGGACCACGACTCCGCCCGCGCGCAGCACTCCGTAGTAGAGCGCCACGAAGGCCGGGACGTTCGGCAGCATCACCGCCACGCGATCGCCGTCGCGCAGACCTTCGGCGCGCAACATCCCGGAGATACGGGAGGCGGTGGTCTCCAGCTCCGTGTAGCTCACCACGGTGTCACCGAACCGGAGCGCGGGCCGGTCAGGGTGGTTTAGTGCCGCATTCGACAGATTTTCGGCGATGTTCGGCAAGGTTCCTCCTGCTCGACAGCCCCGCAACGGCGCGGTGCGTGACGCTGGCGGCCGTCTGCGACGCCGCACGACCATCACACGTGTTCGGCGAGCAACATAACAGGTTGCCGCCTCGGGTTGGATCGCAGTCAGATACGTTTGGCTGAACCTGCACGCCTGACGTGCGGCCCGCAACAGCCGTTGCGGGTGGCCCCGTTGAGTGCCGGGACCAGCGTCCTCGTACCGGCCCGGCGCCCCGTGCGCGGATGTGGCTGGTCAAATGACTGATGCGCCCCAGGAGAAACACCGGAAACATGTAGCGGGCGGCACGCATTGCGCGCGCCCGAGTGATAGGGAGCAGAAAATGACCGCGTGGACCGTTGAGCGCTCCGGTGCTGTGGCCGTGCTGACCTTCAGCCGGGCACCGGAGAACTTCATCGACTTCAGTTCCGTGATCCGGCTCGGCGACCTGCTGGAGGATATTTCTCAGCAATCTGAGGAGATCAAGGCGGTACTGCTGGCGAGTGGGCTCGACGACAAGTTCATAAATCACGCGGAGCTTTCCGACCTGGCTCGGGCCGGTGCCGGCAAGGCCGACAAGGCAGAGCTCGGATCGTGGTCGCGTGCGCTGCGTCTGCTCGAAGAAGTTCCGCAGCCGACGATTGCCGCCGTCGACGGGCTCGCATCCGGTGGAGGAAACGAGCTTGCGTTGGCGTGCACCCTACGGGTGGCTTCCCCGAAGGCGCTCTTCCAGCAGCCTGAGATCACGGGCGGCATCATCCCCGGCGGGGGTGGAAGTGTTCGCCTGCCGCGGCTCGTCGGACCGGGCAAGGCCGCCGAAGTGATCCTCACGGGCAGGGCGTTCACCGCCGAGGAAGCGCTGCGCATGGGATGGATCAACGCCGTTCTTCCGTCAGACGACTTCCTGGGTAAAGCCGTGAACTGGGTTGCGGAGATCGCCAAGAACTCCGGGCCCGCGCTGTACGCGGCAAAGGAGTCGATCGTCACCAGTTCGAAGCTTCTCTTCCAGGAGGCCCTGACCACGGAACGGCGCCTGTTCTCCGGCCTCACGGCACACCTCGCAGCGGGAGACGGAGCTTCGACCGGTTCCGCTGCGTCGTGAGGCGGAATTTGCGCGTGATGCGTTCGCCGAACGTACACGTGCTGTGTCCAGCAGCTTCTTTTGTTCCGGGGTGAGAAGCTTCAAAGTGTTCTCATTCTTCGCCCAGCCGTTCATCAGGGCATGGGAACCGCCGAGGCTCAAAGAGTAGGACCACATACTCCTTCCCCTTTCGAACCTATTCCATTCTTCTGCCCACTTCATGAGATGAGCGGCCCGCTGTCGTGGTGTGTATTTGAAAGGAATCATGCTTGGCTCTACATCTTAGGTGATTGTGAATACAGTGGACGAAAAGTGTGCACGCTGGCTGAGCGAAGCCGAACAGGGCGTGTGGCGTACTCAGTTGGATGTGAACCGGCTTCTGACGAAAAGGATCGATGGAGATCTTTATCGGTTCGGGCTTACGGTGCACGACTATGAGATTCTTGCGCGGCTGCACGGCGCTGGCGGTTTCCGCATGCGGATGGGCGATCTCGCTGCGGCCACGGGGCAATCCAAGAGCAGGATTTCACAGCGGATCACTCAAATGGAAAAATCCGCTCTCGTGTTTCGCCGACATTGCGAGACCGACCGTCGGGTTCTGTACGCTGTGCTCACCGAGCAAGGATTGGAGAAACTGAGCACAGCGTCCCCCTACTATGCGGCCGCTGTACGCAGCCACTTCACCGATCTGCTGTCGCCGGAATCCGTGACCGACCTGGAGAAGGCACTCAAGCCGGTCATCGACCATTTGCGGGGCGCCTCATCCGGGCCCGCGCGGCTCAGGCCTCGTGGACGCTGACCTCCAAGCTGCCGGATCGCAGTTCCAGCACACCGCGTTCCGGAACCGCACGCCACGGTGGCGCGGGCTGGAGCCAGCCGGTGGAGGCCACGACGACCTTGTCGGAGTCACACCGATAGCGCAGCCCGAAGTAGTCCGGTCCCCGGCGTGCGATGACCTCGGAGCGCGGATCGTGCTCGGCGTAGGCGTAGAGACCTTCCCGCGTCAGCAGCAGGCAGTTCAGGCTGACATAGCGCTCGGATCGGCTACGGATGTCGTCGGCCGTCTGCTGCAAGGCCTTCACGGGATCCAGACCGTTCTGGAGCCGACGGCGTACCGCGAGGTGAAAGCGCTCGCTGTCGGTGTCGCCCTCGGCCTGCGCAAGCACCTCCGGCCCGATGAGGTCGTCCAGCACCGTGGACGGTGTGAAGTCGCCGTTGTGGGCGAGGGCCGTGGTGTCGTCCCCGAAGGGATGGGTGTTGGCCTGGGTGACGGGGAAGCCCGGGCTGGCCATGCGCAGATGGAGCAGAGCGGCGTCGGTCCGGGTCACGCGCAGCTGCGACTTCAGCGGCTCGCTTACGTCGCCGCGGCCCGCTGCCTTGACGATGTCAACGGTCCCCTCGGGCCGCCGGGCGCCCACCCCCCACCCGTCCTTGTGTTCGTCGGCCTGTGCCAGGAAGGGCACCAGATCATCGATCAGCAGCTCGTCGATCGGTCGAACCGTCCTGGACACGACACCCATAAGCCGGCACACGTCGTACTCGCTTCCGTGAGAGAGGGAGGCCGAAGAACCCGGCCGGAGGACTACGGGCGGCTCTTGGCCGCGCCGGTGAGGTGGTGCTCCAACCGGCTCGCGCAGAAGGCGAGGGCGGTATTCACAACGACGAAGACCAAGGCGACGACGAGAAAGCTCTGGACGACGGTGTGATTGAACTCGCCCAGGACCTTGCCCGACTGCAACAGCTCCGGGTAGCTCACGACATAGCCAAGGGTGCTGTCCTTCAGCAGGCGGACGAGCTGGCCGACCAGCGCGGGGGCGGTCTGCCGGATCGCCTGCGGTAGCACGACCAGTCCCATCGTGCGGCGGTGCCCGAGACCCAGCGCGTATCCGGCCTCGGTCTGTCCACGAGGCACCGCCTGGATGCCGGACCGGAAGATTTCCGCGAACACCGCCGCATTGGTCACGACGATGGGCCACACCAGCATCCAGAACAAGGACAGGTTCACTCCAGCGGCGGGCAGCCCCAGCAGGCAGGCGTACACCAACAACAGGAGCGGGACGGCACGCAGAACCTCCACGAGCACGGTCGCGGTGCCTCGCGGCAGCCGGGCGTCAGTCACCCGCACGAGAGCGAGCAGGGCTCCGACAGGCAGGGCGATGGCGCCGCTCACCAGGGTGACCCGCACAGTTGCCCACAGCCCGGTGAGCAAGTACTCGAGCACCGGACCCTGCGCGAAGAGCCGCCACTTGTCCGCATCCAACTGCCCGTGAGAGGCGAACTGATGAACGGCCACCGTGACGAGCAGAACGATCAGCATCAGTGACACGACAGTGCCGAAGGCGATACGGCGACGCCCGCGGGGGCCCGGCTCGTCGAACAGCGAGGCGTCATCGTCGTCCAGCCGCTGCCACAGTGCGGCGAGCACGCGCCTCGTTCCGCCTGGCCGGCGCGCCACCGACGTGCTGCTGCGGAATGACGCGAAGGCCAGAACACCGGTGTCTTGAGGCACCGTACTGTCGGGCTCCCTGCCGTGGGCCGGAGCGAGCTGCTCGGTCGGCTTCACCGCGCCACCGCCAGCTTGCGTTCCACGAGCGCGGCCAGGCCGCCTATGCCCAGCGTGCACAGCACATAGCACAGCGCCGCCGCGCCGAAGGTGACCAGAGGCTGCGCGTACTGCTGATCCAGGAGCTGGGTCTGCCCGGAGAGTTCCTGGGTGACACCCACGGCCGCAGCCAGCGACGAGTTGAGCAGAATGGCGATCAGGAGTGAGGCGAGCGGCTGGACCATGGAACGGAGAGCCTGGGGCAGCACGATCAGCCGCAGGATCTGGCCCAGGCCGAAGCCCAGGGCCCGTGCGGCTTCGATCTGGCCTTTCGGAACGGCGCGTACACCGGACCGGACCGTCTCGCACAGAAAGGCCGCCCAGTACAGACTCATGGCCGTCACCACGGTCCAGAACAGCGAGTAGACCAGGCCGATGTCCGGAAGCCCGAAGACGAAGAGGGTCAACAGGACGAGCAGCGGCACGCCCCGTACGCAGGAGACGTACAGCCGGCCGGCTACGCGCAGCGGCCGGACCGGGCTGACACGGCACAGCGCGAGGAGGAGCCCGAGCAGACCGGCGAGCGCGAAGGTGCACGCGCTGATCTCCAGGGTGACCAGCAAGCCCTCAGCGAAGACATTGACATGGGAGGCGACTACGTGCACGGGTCAGCCGATCTGCGGCGGGGTCGGCGCACCGCCGGGTACCTCGCTTCCGACGGTGGCCTGCCACACCTTCGACCAGGTGCCGTTAGCCTCGATCTTCTTCAGCCAGTCGTTGACGAAGTTCTTGAAGTCCGGCTTGTCCAGTGGCAGGCCGATACCGTATGGCTCCTGGCTGAAGGTGCCGGAAAGGACCTTCACCTCCGGGTTCGTGCTGGCGTTGCCCGCCAGGATGCCCTGGTCGAGGACATAGGCGTCTGCGCGTCCCTGGCGCAGAGCCTGAAGGCACTCGGTGTTGGTGTCGAAGAGCTGGATCTTGGCGGAAGGGGCTTCCTTCTTGACGGTGACCGCGGCTGTGGAACCCGACTCGGTGACGACGGTCTTGCCGGCCAGGTCCTTGATGGTGTGGATCGAGTCGTTGTCCTTCTTCACCTGGAGCGCGAGGCCGTCCATGTAGTAAGGACCCGCGAAATTGACGACCTTTTCCCGATCCGGGGTGATGGTGTAGGTGGCGAACACCGCGTCCACGGAGTGATTCTTCAGGAGCGCTTCCCGGGTGGCGCTGGTGACGTTCGTCAACTTGGTGCTCGGTTTGCCGATGATGTACTTGGCCAGCAGTTCGGACAGCGCTGCGTCGAAGCCCTCCACCTTGCCCGTGGTGGGATCCAGCAGGGAGAACAGGCTGGCGGTCTGGGTGCCGCCGACGTTCAGCGTGCCGCGGGCCTTGATGGCCGCCGCCGTTGACCCGCTCGGCATCAGCGAGGCATCCGCCGGCTTCTCGGCACCGATCAGCTGGTCGACGACCGAACCGGTCGTGCTCTTCGCCTGGGTGCCGGGCACCTTCGCGACCGACGAAGCGGAGCCGGACGAGCAGCCGGCGACGAGAATGGACGTGAGAGCGACGGCAGAGGCCACGCCCCCTCTGCGGACGGCACGGGAAGCGAGGTATGGGACAATCATCGGGCTTTCCTCCGGTGGAAACGGGGACGGGAACAGGCAGGTGCACGTGCCGCACGGCGCTGTCCGGCACACGTGATGCGGGCGTGGCGGGTTCCCGGGTACGGTCCGCCGCCCGCCTTCAGTGACGCAGGACCTTCGACAGGAACTGCGCAGTCCGCTCATGGCGGGGCGATCCGAACAACTCGGCAGGCGGCGCCACTTCCACGATCTGTCCGCCGTCCATGAAAACCACGCGGTCGGCCGCCTGCCGGGCGAAACCCATCTCATGCGTGACCATGAGCATCGTCATGCCCCCCGCGGCCAGCTCGCTGAGCACGGCGAGCACCTCACCGATCATCTCCGGGTCCAGCGCGGAGGTCGGTTCATCGCACAGCAGCAGTTTCGGGTCCATGGCCAGAGCCCGTGCGATGGCGACTCGCTGCTGCTGCCCACCGGAGAGCTCCATGGGCCGGGCGTCTGCTTTGTCCGCGAGTCCCACCTGGGCGAGCAGTTCGTGCGCCCGCTCCCGGGCATGGGACTTCGGCAACCCGCGGACCTTGACCGGAGCGAGCATGACGTTCTGCAGGGCGGTCAGGTGAGGGAAGAGATTGAAAGACTGGAACACCATGCCGGTCTCGGCACGCAACCGGGACAGCTCCCGGCCCTCCGAGGGCAGCGGCACACCGCCGATGCTGATGCCGCCGCTGGTGACGGTCTCCAGGCGGTTGACACACCGGCACAGCGTGGACTTGCCCGAGCCCGAGGGGCCGATGACCACAACCACCTCACTGGTGCGGACGTCCAGATCGACATCGTGCAGAACCTGCGTGCTGCCGTAGTGCTTGTTCACCCCCCGCATCCTCAGGAGCGGCTGGGATTCGTCGCCCATGCGGTGGGGGGCAAGCGCCATACCTGAGTCAGCGGAACCGGACACGTTGCTCCTGGTCGATCACATCGAGCGGATTTGCGGTGTCCGCTATTGGACACACCGGCGTACACACGTGTCCAACGAGGATTTTTTCTCCGGCCCATCAAATTCCCTTATGCTCTCCCGATGCTGGATGTGCATCAGTTGCAGGTCCTCGCCGAGGTGGCCCGGACCGGCTCGTACACCGCGGCGGCAGCGTCGCTCGGCTACACACAGCCGGCTGTGAGCTATCAGATGCGCCGGCTGCAACAGGCCGTAGGAACGCCGCTGGTGGTCCGTACCGGGCGCGGGCTGCGGCTGACCGAAGCCGGCCGTACTCTCGTGGGACACGCGGACACCGTCCTCTCCGTCCTGCGCGCCGCCGATCACGACGTGGCGGCGGTGGTCGCGCGGGGCGGCGGACTGGTGCGCCTCGTCGCCTTCCAGAGCAGCTGCGCGACTCTGGTGCCCCATTTGGTGATCGCACTGCGCGAGGCTCATCCCGATGTCCGTATCACCGTCATGCAAGCGGAACCTGTCGAGGCCCGCCGCATCCTCAAAGCCGGCGAGGCCGATCTAGGCCTGCTGTGCAACTGGGAGAACGAGGATCTCCCGGAGGGCGAGAGCACCATGCTGCGCCTGGAACTGATGACGGACCGCCGGTGTGTCGTCATGCGCGACGACCATCCCTTGGCCACAAGAGAAACCATCGACCTCGCGGAACTCGTCGACGTGAACTGGGTGATGGAAAGCCATCGGGACCGGTTCATGGCAGCTTGCACCAGCCTTGGCTTCCAGCCGAGCATCGTCGCAACCGTCGACGATGTGATCGCTGTCCAGGCACTGGTCTCCGCCGGCCTTGGTATCAGCCTGATGGGGGAGATGGCTCTGCGCGCTCAGATGGCCCCCGACCTGATACACCGCCCGCTTCGCAACTGGCCGCTCCGACGCACCTACGCACTCCTGTGGCCCGAGATGGCCACGGTTCCGGCCGTCGCCACAGTGCTCACGGAAATACGCGCGATCGCCGCCCGGACCAGTCGTGAGCCGGGCGTTCTCCCAAAGAGAGGACCATCCCCATGACAACGGGGAGCAGAGGGCGGCGGCCATCCCCCACCTAGCATGCGTGAGGCCATCCCCGACAGGGAAGAGCGGCGAGCGGACGACCGGGTCCCCCTGAGCCGACCGCCGTGAAAGACCGTATGTATCGATGGCGTTGCCGTCGCCGAAGACCCCTGCTCGACGGCTCGCGTCGGCACACCCAGAGCCCGGTCCTTGCAGCATCTCGTGACGGCCGACACCCGGCGGTGTACTGGGCCGGCCCATGATCACTGAGGTCTGGGGAACAGCGGCGCCGCTCGAAGCGCCTCTCGCGACGGCCGTCCCTGGCGCACACCTGGCCCGTCGCTCCGGCGGGGAAGCGGCGGGCCAGACGGGAAAGACAGTACCAACAGCAGCCAAGTGCGCCACCGGAATCCGCAATCGACCACGGAACCCGTCCACCAGTATGGACAGGTTCCCGAATCCTCGTTACGTCCTGTCAGCTCTCCACTCTCGCATGTTGAGGCAAAAGGAATGCCCCAAAGACCCGCCCCTATCGGCACTTAGGAGGTTCTGCCCGCGACGGCGGCAGGATGAGCCCCCTACGACGTGCCGACGTGCGGGAACTGGTGTGCGATGGCCCCTTCTTCGTTGCCATCGCGACACACGCCGACCTGACCAGCCGGCAGCAGACCTCTCGCGTACGTCCGCCCGTACGGCCATACACGGCCGAACCCTATTGCTCAGGTGAGAGGAACCAACAATGCCACCCCTGGCTCACGCCGTACATGTCAGTCCGATGCAGCCGCTGGCGCCCACTGCTCTGCCGCCTCGACCAGACGGCAACCCGTCGCTCTGGTCTCCGATGACCACGACGCTCATCTATGGTCCCCGCGAAGCCATCCTGGTCGACCCGGGGCTGACCACGGAACATGGTGTCGCCGTGGCGAAGTGGGCTGCCGACTTCAATCGCACCATCACCGGTATCTATGTCACTCACGCGCACGGCGACCACTGGTATGCAACCGCTCCCGTCCAGGCGCAGTTCCCGGACCTCAAGGTCTGGGCAACGGCCGAGACGATCGCGGAAATGGAGCGAACCACTCCCAGCGGGAAGCCGAACCCGTTCTGGCAATCGGCATTCCCGGGTCTCATCGGCGAAACCCCTGTCATTGCCGAGGCAGTCCCCGAGGGCGGCCTCCAGGTCGACGGGCACGCCCTCATCCCGCATGCCGCCGGCCACACCGACACCGAGCACACCACTTTCCTGCACGTGCCGTCACTGGACCTAGTGGTCAGCGGTGATGTCATCTATAACCACGTGCACCAGTATCTCGCCGAGGCCGGCGCTCATGGTGTCGACGAGTGGCTCAGCGCCGTCGAAGCCGTAGCCGCGGTCAATCCCGTCACGGTCGTGGCAGGTCACAAGCATCCCGATCGTGACGACCCCGCATCCGCCATCGACGACACCCGCAACTATCTGCAGGCTGCTGCGGAACTCTTCGCCAGTGCCACCAGTCGGGCGGAATACTTCAACGGGATGGACGAGCGGTTCCCCGAGTGGCTGAACCTGACCGCCGCGTGGCTGACGGCCGTCGGACGCTGGGCCGAATAGACCCTGCGGCCACTCTCCCTCGCTCACCTACTGGCCGGACGCCCCGACCAGGGCGTCCGGCCTATGCGGTCCAAGGCCTGACCGGTCCATCGGTCGATCGTCTGACTGCGGCGCGGACCACACGCCTCTCCACCCGCCGCCGGCCCGGTCAGGGCCGGGCCCTGCCGACGAGCAGTGCCGACGACCGAACGGTCTCCACATACAGCCATGTCAAGGTCAGAGCCAGCCCGAACGCCGCTGACCAGGACTGATGCCCCGGCCGCCCGAATCTGATGGCGTCCTCCACCTGACGCAAGTGCAGCGACAGCGAGTACGCCCCGAGGACCGCGCCGACTACGCCCATGACTACTCCGAGGCCGATGGTGCGCAGCCCCAGGGCGTCCGCACCCAGCGCAGAGAACAGGAGCCAGTCCGTCAGAGCGAGGAAGGCCACTCCGAGCAGCGCAGAGCCGACGAACCCCAGAATCCGCCGGTGCACCCGCATCCAGTGCAGTTTGTAGGCCAGCAGAACTCCGGCTGCGGTGGTCATTGTCCCGAGGACTGTCTGAACGAGGACACCCGCTGACAGATGGCCGGACACCGTGGACGAGAGAACGGCGAGGAACACACCCTGGAATGCCGAGAACGCCAGGGTGAGGAAAACGGACTTCCGCCCCCCTCGGCGCTGGACCACCACCAGCGCCGCCGCGAGTAGCCCGGTCCCGGCGGCTATGCCGTAGGACACGGCCGTACCGAAGGGCGCACGCGCCAACGACAGCCACGCCGTCACCGCCGCCAACGCCGTCAATGCCAGCGCGGCTGCCATCCGGGACAGGACATCATCCATCGTCATCAGGTCACCGACGACCAGTGGAAGCGGAACACTGTCGTCCGCGTACTCCGGTTCGACATCCTGCCCCGCCCCGGACCGGTTCGACGCGACGGCGATCCCCGCCCGTGGATCCCGGACCGCCGTCTTCTGCCCAGCCGGCCGCCTGAACTGTGGCTGGGAAAGTATCGGATTGCTGCTTCTCAACGATCTCCACTCGACCGATTTCACGCCAGCTCCCCTTCTCCGCGTGGGACGTACCGCCCTCCGACCCTCGACGAGGCGCCGGTCCGTCTCAGAGTGCCTGCCGGACAAACCGCGTGCATCAGTCACTTGACGGTGCAAGCCCCGCGAGCTTCCGGTCTGTGCCCAAGGTGTGGTGCCCATGCCGCCCGAGGCCGCGGTCACCAACAGAGCGCCCGGCTAATCGGCAGCCCTGTACAGGCCGAGATGTTCGGCGTGCCTTCCCACGCCGTCAGCGAGGCCAACGGCCGGACGGCCGCTTCCGTGAAAGAAGTCAGATGCCGGCATGTGGCCGACGATGTCGGCATCCACTGTGTAGAAGCGGGCATTGCATCCGGGGACGTCGAGAGCGCCAGCGCAGAAGACCTCGGCACCTGCCCTGAAGGACTTTGACCCGGTCACCGGTGACCACCGCCGTGCCAGCGGCGTCCCAGCCCAGAACCTTCGGCCGACCGCCCGGATCTCCGCCCCGGCGCACCTGGCAGTCCATCGGGTTCACCGCGACGGCCTCGACCTGTACCAGCAGATCCCGGGGACCCGGCTCGCCGCCGTACCAGCAAGGTGACGTCCACCAGGCCTCGCGGATCATACACCAGACTCTTGCGGTGGGCGACCGCGGGCACGGTGCCCGGGATATTGCTCATCCGTCGCTCCCCTCTCTAGGCTGCAGGAGGCTCCGCCGTATCCGGAAAAAATAACTTAAAGGGGACGGACAGTTGCGTCAAGGTTCAGTAGAAATGCGAGATCCGAACGAAAAATGAGCTTTGAGCGATAACCCGGGCATCATGAGTATGAGTCTGGAGGGGCGAGTTCGGTCCGCGGTGGCCGCGCTCCTGTACGCGACCGGCGAATCCCAGGCAACTCTGGGAGTCGCTCTGGGAGTCAGCCAGGCTCAGGTGAGCCGTCGTCAGCGAGGCACCGCGACGTGGACCCTGGCCGATTGCGAGGCGGTCGCCGCCCACTACAGCATCGACGTCCTCGACCTCCTGGCAGGCCCCACTCAGGCCACCGAGGCATTGCCCACCAGATATGGCCGCTCGTCCGGCCACCAGCTCGCCACCCAACCTCAGGCTGCCGCCGAGGAAGGTATGTGATGACGGACTTCGACGCCATCGACGCCCTGCTCGCCGGGGTTAAGGAGGAGGCGCCGCTGCCGCCCACCGAAGCACGGCGTGTCCTTCGCGAGGAACTGCACCTCTCGCGGACCCAGCTCGCCAAAGCCCTGGGTGTCAGCCCCTCCACTGTCGGGGGCTGGGAGGCAGGACGGGACCCGAGCGGGGAGACGAGGGCGAAGTACGCATACTTCCTGAGGGGGCCCAGTCGAAACTGGCCGCCCAGAAAGCTGCGGAGCCCCCCGACGGCACTCCCGCGGACGAGGACGTCGACCTGCTCGCCAGACCCGAACCGTGTGTACTGTGCGGGGAACCCGCCCTTCGACAGGTCGAGGGATTCCCCAGCATCTGGACGCCCCCGAATGCGGACGGCGCAGCGAACCTGAGGCGCCCGAGGGGTTGCTGGCACACCCGGAAACCCGTCCTCCAGAACCTTCCGCGGAGAGAGGGCAAGGGGACGGATTCCGAGTCGTACCCGTCGGCCGCCGTCTGAAGCCGGCGGACACGCCGGACCTGATCGGCTCGGCGGTTGCCGCCGCACTCACGGAACACTGCGGTGACGTGGAGGCGGCAACCAAAGCGCTGGTGAAGCGGGCGATCCCGGCTGCGATGGTGCTGCTGGACCACAGCCGCAAGGGCGGTCGCTACGATGTGGTCGCGCATCCCTGGCTGCCTGACGTGTTGCGCAAGCAGACAGTGCGGGGCGCCGACCAGATCTGGGAGGCCCGTCCGAAGTGGACCCGGCCCGAGCTCCCCGCCGGAGAGCACGAGGTCACTGCGCTGGACGTCAACGGAGCGTACCTGAGCGCACTGAAGACCCATCTGCCGCTCGGGCAGCTGGAACACTCCAGTGGCGAACAGCACGACAGACGCCGCGCCGGTGTCCACTTGATCACCCCAAGTGTCTGGGAGCACGACGCGGTGCTGCCCAACCCCATCGGTCAGCGTGACGAACCGGGCCCACTGTGGGTCACCGAGTCGAACCTGCGCCTGTTGCAGCGGATCTCGGGCCCAAAGTACGGGCTGTGTGCTCCCTCAGGGATCCACGAATCCTGGACCTCCGGAGCCACGGAGGGCCTGCTGGAGAAGTTCCGCATCACACTCAAAGACGCGCGGGACCAGGCGATCACCGACGACGACGAGGTGACGCTGGAGTACGTCAAAGCCATGTACTCCAAGTTCGTCTCCACCATGGGTGAGTCGAACTACAACCGGGATCTCTACCGCACCGACTGGATGCACCTGATCCGCTCCCAGGCCTTCGCCAACCCTTGGTGGAAGGCTCACCGCGCCCACGACGAAGGCCTCACGGTCGTCCGCGCCATGGGCACGGACGAACTCCACGTCATTGGCGAGTGGCGGGTGTCTTCCCCGAAGGCCGGGGCGTGACCGAGGTGAAGATCAAGGACGTCTATACCGTCGGCAGCACTGACCCCACGAGACCGGAAGAGGTCTGACACTCCCCACTTACTCACGGAGAGGATCGGTATCCGTAAGCGGTTTACGATACCTTTTGCTGCCAAAGCAGAAGCACAGCTCAGGCAGTCTGACTGCTCCCCGCGCCCGGGGATGTTTCCCAACACCCGCGGTACGCCCCGGCCTCGCCGCCTACCCTCCACGAGGGCGATCGTTCAGCTGAAGTCTCGTGGAGGACCTTGGCAAGTATCGGCGCTTAGGCGAACGTCCTGTACGAACGCCCACATAAGTGTGTCCCAGGTCCCTGCTCGGCGAGGCCCACACATGTGGCCACGACCGGACGTAGCGCACCTCGCCCACGGCCTTCCCTTCCGGCCGCCTCATTTCTGTTATCCAGCACCTACCACTCCGGTCTCCCCTGCAGAAGCGGTCGTCGCAGAAGCAGACAGGAGCGTTCCACCATGCCAGAAAGCCGGTTGACCAGCCGCCGTAGACGACGCCGACGCGCGAGATCCGTGGGCCTGGCCACCACCACCGTGCTCATCGCCTGTCTTGCCGTGGTTGCAGCATTGCTGCTGTCCCGTACCGACTCACCCGCTCCCACGGTGGCGGAGCGATCAGCCGCCACATCCTCTCCGTCGCCCACACACCTCACCTCGACTGTCACCACCACACCCCGCACCACTCCCTCGTCGACACCGTCGCCGAAGAAGTCAACCCCGCACTCGGCCACTCCCCGCCCCCGGAAGACATCCACTGCCCACGACGACACCAAGCCCACCGCTGCCACCCCCGGCAAGCGGACCGTCACCTTGGTCAACCGCCTCTCCCAGACCATCTGGCCGGCCATCGCCGCCGACCCCAACCATCCCGTGGAGGCCACGGGCTGGGTGTTGCGGCCCGGGGCTAGTGTGAGCTTTACCGTCCCCGACCACTGGGACGTCCGGGTCTGGGCCCGTACCGGCTGCTCCTTCGACGCCGCTGGCGTCGGCCACTGCCTGACCGGTGACTGCGGCCGTTTCCAGTGCGGCTCCACATGGGGCGAATTCCCCTCCACGCTCGCCGAGTTCAACCTGAACGCCTGGAACGGCATGGACTTCTACGACGTCAGCCTGGTCGAGGGCAACAACCTGCCGATGTGGATCAACAGTTACGGCGGCACGTCGAAGGACAAGATCGACGCACAGGGGTGCTCCGCCGCGGGCTGCACCCGGGACGCCAACGCCACCTGCCCCGCCAAGTTGCAGCGCGTCCGCGACGGCCATGTCGTAGCGTGCCTGAGCGCCTGCCTGGTCTTCGACACCGATCAGACCTGCTGTACGGGCGCCTACGCGGCACGCCCCCGGTGCGTCCCCTCGTCCTGGCCGGTCGACTCGGCGGCCGTGTTCAAGAAGGCCGAGCCCTTCGCCTACTCCTACGTGAACGACGACGCGACCAGCGTGCTCACCTGCTCCGGAGAGTGCGGCTACCGCATCACCTGGGGCGTGAGCCCGTAGCCCACTTCCGAGGAGCCGGTCAGGGCGGCTCCACGGGTCCAGGGCAGGACAACGAGCACGCCTACTGGAACGGCGACCACGAATTTCACGCGAGGCGACACGGAAGTCGACGGGAGAAGTGGCACGTAGGTGGTCGTGCCGCCGACGACAAAGCCGCCCATGAAGCGCAAGCCCGCGAACAGTACGAGGAAGAGGTACCGCAATGGCAAGAGGACGCAGACGACGCGGCGCGAGAGCATCTCGCCGCCGGTGGTACGCGGTGACGGCCGTCCTTACGGCAGCCGTCGCCGTGCTGATCGCATACGGCACCTGGTCGCCGTCCGGAAGTGGCACCGTACGCACTACAGACACGGACCGTCAGGCCACCGCCGCGCTTCAGCCGCCCGCCGCGCAGAGCGACTCCCCCTCCACGTCACCCTCGCCAAGCCACAGCGCCAAGCCATCGCCCTCCCCGAATGCATCGGCGTCCAAGAAGCCCGCCGCGTCCGCGAAGCCCACCGCGAAGACGGCCGCAGGATCGGGCGGCAGTCAGCAGCAGCCAGCCGCGGCACCCGCCGGCCGGCGTCTGATCACGGTCGTCAACCGGACCGCGCAGCCGGTCTGGGCGGTTGTCACCAACACCGCCGTCTACCCGGCGGGCCGCCGGCTCGCCCCCGGCCAGAGCCTCTCGCTGACCGTGGCCAACAACTGGGGCGGCCGCATCTGGGGCCGTACCGGATGCACCGGCACCGCCGCGGGCCCCTGCGCCTCCGGCGACTGCACCAGCGTCTGCACCGGCCCCAACCCGCCCACCACCCTGGGCGAGTTCACCTTCGACGCGTACGCGGGCATGGACTTCTACGACGTCAGCATGGTCGACGGCGCCAACCTGCCCATGTACATCAATATCTCCCACACCACGACCACCGACCCGGTCAGCTCCACGGGCTGCTACCACGGCACCTGCACCACGGAGATCGACTGCCCCAAGGCGATGCAGGCCCTCTCCGGCGGCCAGGAGATCGGCTGCAAACCGCCGTGCGCGGCGTTCGGCGGCGACACGTACTGCTGCCGCGGCGCCTGGGCGGGCCGCGACAACTGCGTTCCCGCCAAATGGCCCGTCGACTACACCCAGGTCTTCAAACGGGCCGCGCCGTACGCCTACTCGTACGCCTTCGACGACGCGGCGACCATGCCCTGCAAGGGCGCCTGCTACTACCGGGTGACCTTCGGCACGACAAACGGCACATAGGGCTGGATTCCTCAAGCAACGTACACATATCGGCACCGTAGGAAGGGGGATGGTGGTACAGGGCGTTCCCGTAGTCATGGCCGGACTCGCGCGTTGAACCGGGATGTTGTCGGGTGCGTGGTTTGATTAATCTAGGGGCCTCCGCCGAAGTCGCTCCCCAGGAGTGCCATTGCAGTAGACGCCTCGCCGGCCTTCTTGGAGCTCGTAACACGATCTTGTTGAGGTGTGTCGGTCGGGCGTGACTAGCGGACCGGTTCCGCCGGTCGTGAGGTATGGGGAATCGGTCGAGGCTCGTCCTCCAGCAGCAGGCCGTCCACCGCACGGGCCCAGTCCAGCAGCCGGGTCCGGCGTCCCGCGGAGCAGGCGATCCCGGTCGCATTTCGCCCTATCCACGGGAAAACCCCTCAGCCGGCCAGCGCACCGAAACCCACCACCGCAGGCCCCGGCCGACCAATCGGCATGAAGAACAAGCAGCGTGCACGCGAACACGCCGTCGGGAAACAAGCCAAACCGAGCATCGCAGCAGCCATCACAAGCAGGACACCTGCATAAACGCCAAGCCTAGGCAAGGGTGGTGAGCCAGTGGCCATCCGGGCAGGGTTGGCGTCCGTTAGGGCATCAGAAGAAGCTGAGGGAACGCGATTGCTGATCTCGGATGATGTCATGCATGCGACCGTTTTCAACTGCGACGGGGTGCCGCATCGAGTCGGGTTTCACTCCGTGAGTGGGGAGGGGGCTGAGCCGTGCAGCGTAGGGAAGAGAACCGCCGTCATGAGGACTCTCGCGACGAGGATGTGTCAGCCGAGGCTGGGGATCAGCCCGCGGTGAGCGATTCAAAGGTGTCATCGGACGCCGATGAACTGCTCAACGAAATCGACGACCTTCTTAAGGGAGACGGCCTTCATGAGGAGGCCGACGCTCAGAATTTCGTCAGGGGTTACGTGCAGAAGGGCGGCCAGTAGGAGTGCCCGTCCCGGAAGCCTGCAGGGACGGAGTTGCGTCACGGGGGCTGTCACCCAAGCCGGAATATTCGTTATTGGCTGGGATCGCCCGCCGAGTCATTGGCCGGTTGCATCGCTCGCTGCGCGGGGACGTCGCAGCGAGCGGGTATGCCGAGCCGGGCGGGGATTTGCTGATCGTCAATGGTGAGGTATTCCAGCCAGATTACGCCGTGGGCGCCGGTCTGGATCTCGGAGACGAGTTCAAGACCTTTTTCTGCAGGATCGAGGACATCGCGTTCTCGGTAGAGACTGGCAGAACCCGCGTGTACGAGACGACCGGCGGCCGGGACCTGGCGGATTTCGGGCTGATTCAGATCGCCTCCTACCCGCGCCCGACGGCCACGCTGCTGAGTTCCGTCTCCGCATACTTGGAGCACCGGCGGCGGCCGCCGCTCAACGCGGCCGCGATCAGCGCACCAACCAAGCTCTATCAGTTGATAGTCCTTGCGCAGGATGAGCTGCCGGTGCCCGCGACATTCTATCTGTCAAGGCCGCTGCTGAACGGCTCCTTCGCGGACCTTGCCGACCGGCTTGGCCTGCCGTTCATACTGAAGGCGATGAACGCCCGGGGCGGGCGGCTTAACTTCTTGGTTAAGACCGAGATCGAATTCCTGCGGTACGTCGAGGACCCCGCGCACGCTAAAGCAGCTTTTCTCGCCCAACAGTTCATCCCTAACAATGGGACGTTTCGGATTTTGGTGTTCGGCCGGGACGTGCCGGTCGTCATGCACCGCTGCAACACCGACGGCTCCCATCTCACCAACACCGAGCAGGGCGGACACGCCACGTTGTTCGAGGCAGAGACCTTCGATCGAGAGGTACTGGGGATGGCCGTTCGGGCAGCTGAGCTCATGGGCTGCGAGATCGCAGGCGTCAACGTGGTGCAGGACCGTCAGACTCGTCAGTGGTATGTGCTGGAAGTCAGCTCCAGTCCGGCCATCGGGAGCGGGGCCTTCGCCGAGGAGAAGACCCGGGCGTACTCCTCTTATCTCCGCACGAAGCTGTCCCCTGTGTGTAAGCGAACGGCTGACGAACCCTGGCGGGGGCGTGGGTAGTTGAGGCCCCGCCCTAACGACCTCGTGCACGGTTGGCCGTGGCTCGGCGCCCAGGTAGCTCGTTGAACGGGGCATGATGGGGGCTGGGGCACGCGAGTTGATCGTGGCGGAGTGTCGGGTCACTGGACTGTCGCCGGAAGTGATCGCCGAACTCGTCGCTGAGGTGGGGCCGTTGTGGCACGAACAGCACCAGGCACGTTTGACGGCTCGGCCGCGAACGATGGGTTGTAGGAGCCGGGGCGAAACACAGGTTCGTCTTCGTCGACCGGCTGCTGGCGACCCTGGTGAGTCTGCGCCATGGCACCACTCATGACGTGCTGGCCTGCTGGTTCGGCGTGGACCCCTCCACCGTCACCCGTGCCATCGGCGAAGTGCGTCCCCTGCTCGCGCAGCGGGGCTGCACCGTCGCGCCGGATGTCCGGCTGCGCACCCTCGTCGAAGTTATCGAGTTCTTGGGCGTTGACGGCCGGACCGGGATCATCGACGGCACGGAGATCCGGGTGCGACGCCCGGCCGCAGGCCGCAAGGACGGGGACAAGTTCGTCTCCGGCAAGACCAAGCAGAACGCCGTGAAGTCCATAGTGCTCACGGACGCCGAAGGGCGGCTGTTGTACTGCAGCCCGGTCCGGCCGGGCAGCTGCGCCGACATCACCCGGGCCCGGCAGCTCGGCCTGGTCAAACTCCTGGCCGACGGTCCGTTCCTGGAGATTCTCGCGGACGCCGGCTACCAGGGCATGGACGCCCAGATTGGCGGACGGGTAGTGTCACTGCCTCACCGCAAGTTCAAGAAGAACGCTCCCGCCTGGTACGAGGAACGGCACGAGCAGCAGCGCAAAGCGCACTCCTCACGGCGCACCCACGTCGAGCACGGCATCGTCCACCTGAAAAACTGGCGGGCTCTGGCCCGCCACCACGGCCGCCGCGACCACATGAGCGACATCATCCAAGCCGTCGCCGGACTCCTCTCACACCAGCAGACCGCCACCCGGCCCAGCGGCTTTCGGGTATGAATCCGGGACGGATCCGCCGCCTTCGACGTGCCACGCCAACCATGCACGAGATCGCTAGATCGATCGCGATCCTACGACTGGCAACGAGCGGCGGCCGGCACCGTCTGTGACCGTACCAAGGCTCTCGCCGAGAACCAGATCGCCGCGCTGTGGCGCCTGGACGTCTCCCTGTGAGAGAAGACGTGCTGGAAGATGCTCTACGAGTCAGCGGCGCGGGCCGACGAGGTGCTGTGCCTGAACGTGGAAGACCTGTACCCGCAGGACAAGCGCGCCAGGATCACCGCCAAGGGCGGGGCGGTGGAGTGGATTCACTAGCAGTCCGGCACCCCCCAACTGCTGCCCCGCCTCAGAGCCCGGGCCGCTGGCAGAAGCGGCGGCCAGAGCCTTCGGTGGCTGCGAGTCGTGTCTCGCGTCAGTCAAGCGCGGAGGCGAGGGCGGCCATGAGCTGCGATCGCCGGTTGATCTGCAACTTGGCGTAAAGGTGGTACAGGTGCCATCCGACGGTGCGGTGAGAGAGGTAGAGCTGGTCGGCGATCTGCTTGTTCGTATATCCCTGGGCTGCCAGCCGGGCAACGTGCAGTTCCTGCGCGGTCAGCACGGCACCGGCGTCGAAGGTCTGGCGCGGCTGAGTCGGCTGTACCGTACTGCCGGCAGCGCCCAGCTCTCGTGCCGCGCGTTGCGCTAGCGGTGCCGTGTGGTGTGACTCGAAGACATGCAGTGCCGCGGAGAGATGGCCGCGCGCTTCCACGATGTGGCGTTCCCGGCGCAGCCACTCGCCGAAGAACAATCGAGTTTTGGCCAGGTCGAGGAACGCGGTGGTTTCTGCACCGTGTTGTATTGCCTGTTCGAAGTGGACGCGTGTGTCGCTGCCTTGCGCCAACAGCGCCCGCGACCGTTCGACGAGCATCGCGAGATGGTCGGAGCCGCTGGACGCGAGGGCGCTCGTCGCCATGCCCAGCCAGCCCTCCACCACCTCCGGCCGACCGGCTCGCACGGCTACGTCGGCAAGGTCACCGCCCGCCCAGATGCCGATGGGCGGATGCTCGACACTCTTCAGCAAGTGGGCGACAGCCTCGTCGGGGCGGCTTTCGTTGGCCGCCATCTGGGCGGACGCCCAGGACGCGATGGCCGCCACCCTGGCAAACGGCGTCGGTCCGGACAGCTCGGCACAGGTGTCCAGGGCAGTGGTCGCCAAATCGTGTTCGCCGCGCCATGCACGTGCGCGTGCGATTTCCGCCGCGGCGATGGACCCGACCACCGATAGTCCGAGATCGTAGCTGAGGCGCAGGGCATGCTCGCAGTCGGCGAGGCCAGCAGCGATCGCGTTGGCATTCATTCGTACCGTGCCACGCCCGGCGATGGCTACCGTCTCGTCGCTCGTCCGCGCCAACCGGTGGAACATTTCGACCTCGGCGCTCCAAATGCGTTCGGCGCTGGCGAGGTCATGGGCGTCTTCGAAGGCGAACGCGAGGCAGTTCAGCAGTGTCGCGTCCGTCTCGCGTACCTGCCGCTGGAAGATCGACAACGCCTCCTCGACCGACGTGAGCCGATCCGCCGAGCCTATGAGGGCCAGGCCGATGGACTGAAGCAGCCGCTGTCGATCGGTGACGGCGATGTCGGGTCGCCGGATCTCGTCGGCCAAGGCTGCCGTGGTCTCAGCAGAGAAGTTCTGGCGGGTGTAGCAGCGCACCGCCGCCCAGGTGAGGACCTCAACTCGGTCATCTGGATTGCTGAGTGTCCGCGACAGCGCGATGAGTTCGTCACCGCTTCTATCCGGAAGCGTTGTGCTGGTACTGGCGAGCATCCATTCGGTGCGAGCGAACTGAACTATCGACGCTTCGTCGGCAACGATCGGCTTCGCCTCGGAGAGCAGGGCGACGGCGTCGGCTGTCTCGCCCGCTTGCCGCGCGGTTTCAGCTGCCATCACCATGCGTCGCGCCCGCTCCGTTGCGACCGGGGTCAGCTCGGCTGCGCGTCGCCAGACGGCGGCCGCTTCGGTCCGTGCGCCCCGTCGGCCAGTCGATACGGCAAGTTCTTCGAGTTCGGCGGCGACATCCTCGTTCCACCCGGCGACTGCTGCAGCGCGGTGCTGGACAGCACGTGCGGTATCGACGATGACCGCCGCCAGTTCGGTGTGTACGTGCGACCGCGTCTCGAAGTCCGCGTTGTCGTACACCGCCGAACCCACCAACGGGTGGCGGAACGTGAATGTGCCGTCCGCGAGAGTGATCAGTCCGAAGTTCGTGGCTGGCACGAAGTCGCTCTGGTCTAGGCCAATATTGCGGGCAGCTGCGAGTACTTCATAGCTGCTCGAGTCCTCTCCTGCGGCGGCGACGAGGAGGGCACGCTGCGTCGCCTGGGGCAACTGGGCGACCTCTGCCAGGAAGGAGTCCTCCAGCCGTTTGCTCACCGGGACACGGCCGCGCTCGCCGGAAACTTGTCGTTCGGCCAACGACGGGTCGGTCGACCATTCGGTCAAAGCAAGCGGGTTGCCCAGTGCGCGTACGACCAGGCGGCGCCGTTGCGGCATTGTCAGTGCGGGCGCGAGCGTGGCGACCAGGTTCAGCGCGTCCTCCTCGCTGAGCGGTGCCAGACGCACGTGATGCTTGAAGTGCAGGCTACGGTCGGGGTACATGCGATCAGCTCGGCTGGTGGCCAGGAGCAGCGTAGGCATGACGCTCATGCGTGCCGCGAGAAATGTGATGATGTCGGCTGTTGACCGGTCCAGCCAGTGAAGGTCCTCGATCAGCAACAGGATGGGACCCCGCGTTGCAGCTTCCTCGAGCAGTCCGAAGGTGGCGAGCCCAGTGATGAATCGGTCGGCCGGTTCTCCCTCCGCCCCGAACGCCACGTCGAGGGCCATGCGCTGGCGCGGCGGTAGTGAGCCGATCCGATTGAGCAGAGGTAGCAACAGTTCATGCAGCCCCTCGAAACCGGCCGCGCCCGCGCCGCGGATGCCATGACAGGACAGTATCTCGAAGCCTGACGAGGCTGCGGTCTCGACGACTGCCGACACGAGCCTGCTCTTACCGATCCCCGCTTCGCCGGACACGAGTGCCGAAGATCCGTGTCCCTGCCGTGCCGAATCCATAAGGGCGGTCAGTTGTTCGAGCTCTGATTCCCTCCCGATCAAGAGCGTATACCTACTTTTCGGAATATTCGGACACGCAGCACCTGCCCCACACCCGGTACCCACCCATCCCTATGCGCCGTAGCACCTGCTGCGTAGCAAATGCCTACCCCTTACACTTTCTTCTCACCGTACACGCTTTCCAGCCACAGCGGCATATCCGGTTGATCCAACCGGCGAGGCACGCTCCATCGGAATGGGCCGGCGGGCGCCGCAGGAGCTCCGGGGCAGGTGTGAAGCTGAAGGCGCCAAAGCCGCCCGACGTTGCGCAGTCCTCGACTGCTGACGATCAAGCGCAACGACGGAACGAGAACGCGGCGGACGTGTCAGCTTGGTCGAGTTCGAGACCGCGAGTTCGTTGTGCCGCTTGGCGCTCTCTTGATGCAGAGAGGTGAGGTCGCGCAGGGCACGGCGCGGGCGGGGCGTGGGTACCGTGGGCGAGGATGGCCGCAGGTGAGGGCGTCGAGCATCCCAGTGCACAGGTCGTGGGAGACGCGTAACTCGACCTGGCCGCAGGGAACGGCCCCGCAGGTGCAGGGAGCAGGTCCGCATACAACGGCAGGCTGCCCGGCCGCAGGGAACAGGCTCGCGGGTGCGGCGAGCAGCCTGTATGCCGAGCTGGGCTCGCTGGGGACAACCCCGCGGGTGCGGGGAGCAGAGGGTGGTGTCGAGGTCGGTCGAATCGGGGTCGGGAACAACCCCGCGGGTGCGGGGAGCAGTCGGCGACTTGCTCGCCCTGGTGGGAACAACCCCGCGGGTGCGGGGAGCAGGTTCTCGCCACTGGGCTGACCGCTCGTGTCGTGGGAACAACCCCGCGGTTGCGGGGAGCAGAGACGCTGATCTGCGAGTTCATCGCGGGGCATGCAGTGATGCGGCGATTTTGGAAGACTACGGCATTTGCGCCATGTTGGTCTCGTGAGTGCGTAAGTGATGGTGGTTTCCGGTGGGTTCTCGGTGTCAAATCTGATCACGATACTTCGTTCAGGTCTTCCTGCGGACGCTATGCCATGACTTCGGATCAGTTAGTGGCTTGATTCGAGGGAATGGCCGTGTGTGGTGGTTGCTTGCCTGTATGTCTGTTGCATGAGCACTGGGGGAGTGGGGAGTTCGGGTCTGTTGGGGCGTACTTGTGGCGCCGGCGATGTGTGTATGGGCGAAGCATGATCTGCATGGGGATGCTGCCGCTGTGGCGGCATATGAAGGACTGTGCTTCGGCTGCAGGGCACTTGTGGGACGGGTGGTTGCTGGGGGCGTGGGCTGATTACTGAGGTGCTGCACGTGATGCGGTGTCCCGACAAGGTCCGGGACTCGGCCGGGGTGAAACCGCCGGCGGTGGACGTGTCGGACGCGGAGGTCGACGAGGCCGTGACGCTGATCGAGCGGATGAGTACCGGCCGCCTGGAGGGCCCCGACTTCGTCGACCACTACACCGAGGCGCTGAAGAAGGTGATCGACGCGAAGACGGGAGGACCGCGAGTTGCCAGAGGCGCCGGAGCCGGAGAAGCCGGCGGGCAAGGTAATCGATCTGATGGCGGCCCTGCAGGAGTCCGTGGACAAGGCGAAGACCTCCCGCGGCGAGGACACCGGCACCGAGGAGCAGGTCCACGAGATGCCCGCGAAAAAGCAGACCGCGAAGACCCCGGCGAAGAAGACGACCCCGAAGAAGACCGCGGCGACGAAGAAGACGGCCTCCAAGACGGCGACGGCCAAGAAGGCCACCACCCGCAAACCCCGCCGCAGCGCGTAGCCGTACACAGCGCAAGGCCCGCGTGCCACGTTCGCCGTGATAGCCGTGCTGGTCGTCACCGCTTATGCCGTACCTGGCCTTGCCCTCCGCCGGGGGATCTGCCGCGCGGTTCGCCAGCCGCTGCGTGGTCTGCCTGGAGCGTGAAGAGCTGACGCGGGGGCCGTGTGGGGGTTATGGCCCCGTTGGCGGACCTGTCCACTGTTGCTTCATCCGTTCGGATTACGGGGTCTGTTACGTACTTTCGTGGACCGGTCCGTCGGCCGCCGCCGGCGCAGCCTGGCGGCGTGGATCGACGCGTCTGCCGCCCATACGGAATCGATGACCGACAGGCCATCAATTCGTAATGCTCATCGCATACATGTGTCTTTCAGGTGAGAGTAACTGAAATATCCGTGATTCGTCACATGATTCGTGTTTCACGCTGGTCGTGTTTGTGGGCGGCCAGGGTGTGGGTGCGCGAGTGTTCGGCCCCGAGAAGGGGGCCCTCGTGTCCGTATCTGTGATCGCTCGTTGTCTGACCGGACATGAACAGCCGCCTGGACCTGGAGCTCTCGGCTGCGGTGACAGTGCCTGGCCCACGCAGCCCGCAGAGCGAGGCCTCAGCTACAAGGTGACAAGCTACTGCCGAATGGTCGTAGAGCCCGGGAAAGTGCGCCGAGAGGCGCGTCGGTAGGCATCGGCCGTGGCAGCCGATGCCGGATAGCCGAGGCGAGGGCGTGGATCAACTCGGGGTTGCGGCGCCAGCGCCCAAAGGCTGCTCGATCTCCGCGGCCGGGAACGGCGTCTGCTTGCTCTCGGTGAACAGACGGCGGAAGAAGGAGTCCACGACGACGGTAGGACGTGCGTGCCGGTCGATGGTGGCCGTGATCTCGGGCGGGACGTCGTCAGGTCGCCGGCCCGCGATCATTGTTGGGCGTGACCTTCGCGTTCGTTGCGCGCGTGGGGGGCGCGTGCGGGCCCTGAGAGGCCTTCTGTGCGTGGCGCCACACCGTCGAGACGCGCCGAGGCCCTGCTCGCCGTGCTGGACCAGGTTGACGACGCCCGCGAGATCCTCGGTGCCGCCCTGCGCGCGAGCAGAAGGCGACCAGGTGCCAGCTCCAACCAGTTGGCCGAACGGGTCCGTGGCTCCGGCGGCGTCGGTATAGCCCGGAGCATCCGGTTCGTACCGTCTGCGCTCAGCGAAGTGACGAGTGTCACGTCATGCGAGTAAGCACGAATCTTGCGCGCTCCACGCCGTGCCGATGGTCAAATACCTAACGGTTATGTATGTGGCCCACGGCGATCGGATGAGTAAGTGACAAAGTTAACCCATATGTCCGATATTAGCTATCGGAGCATAGAGGACATTCTCGGCCCCACCTCCCAGCGGTACTTCGGCGAGGGACTGACCAAAGTCGAACAAAAGCTGTGCGCCATCACTTTCGGGGCGGACGGATCGGTACAGGCCACGGGAGACATTTCGTATCCGAAGGACTGGTCGACCAAGCGCTCCACCGGTGAACTGCGTCCGCATCTGAGCAGCATCGACGCGGTAGTTCTCGCCGCGCAGTTGGCCGAGTGCTACCTGAGCCGCGTGTACGGCCTGAATGCCGATCAGCGCTCGCGGGCGTGGATCCGCTCCGTCGAGGCCCGGGCGGCCAGTGAACCGACTCTGGACCTTTCCGCGATCCCGGTCAGCGGCCGGGTGGTCGGGAGCGCAGAGCAGAGGAATTCGCTGGGTGACGAGGTGACATCATTCGACTGCCGCGTGGGGTCGATAAAGGTCCGGATGCAGGTTGAGCACGAATCCGGGAGTCTGCTGGAGCAGCCCGCAGCATTCGAGTCCGCGGCCGAAATCTTGGGTACTTTATGGAACCCGTACTACGGAGAGGGGCACAAATCTGCGATCCGCGTGATTGAGCGTGTGCGCCTCTCCCCGGAGAACGGTAGGGCACAGGGGCTCGCAACTGTCTTCCCCGCCATGCCTGGAGACATCGTATGCGGGCTTGGGTCCCAGTACCTGCCGACGCTGTCGATCGTGGACAGCATTGTTATAGCGGCTCAAGTGGCGCAGGCCCTCCTCTACGAGGTGGACGGTGTCTCACGCGAAGACACCTCCACCCTGTGGATGCGTCGATTTTCGGCAGAGCAGAAGACGCCGTACCAACCGATCCATAACCCGTTCATCTGCGCTCTGTCGACAGCGTCCTCCCGGCTTCGGGAAATGCGTGGCGCCAAGTGGCGCATGGCGGACCTGGACGCCCGCCTGCTGGGTGTCGAAGGCTCGTTCTCACTGGCTCATGCCCTGCCTGCAGCAGCGGGAACCGCCAACGTAGTCAGCTGACCCAGACACCCTCCACAGACAGGAAAATGAAGTGACCATCAGGCTCGCAGTATCCGGGACCTATTCAACGGGTAAGTCCACGACCACGGAAGCCCTGTCCGTCGCCACCGGCATACCCCGCACTCACGCCCTGACGGCCCGAGAGCTCATTCAGGGTATCGCTCCGGGAAAACAGCTCGAAGAACTTTCAGCGAGTGAGCTCATCGCTCTGGGACTGCGCCGACTCGAAGAACGGATTCACCACGAGGCGCTCCAGCAGGGATCATTCGTATCGGACGGGTCAGTAATCCATGAGTGGATCTATGGCGTCGGCCGAATGCAAGCCGGGATCAATCCCGGTGCTGGAGTGGCGCTGAGGACCGTGAAAAAGGCGGTAGGGCTCCCCTACCGGAGTTTCTACAAGCAGTACATGAATGCGTATGGAATCGTCGTCAAGGCAAGAGCTAAAAAGACGTATGACGCGTATATACACTTGCCCGTGGAGTTTCCACTTCGATCCGACGGTCATCGGCCCGTTTCGGAGTCGTTTCGCCATCTCTCGGACACACTGCTGATCGAGACCCTCGACGAACTCGACATCCCGTATCACGTTATCGGCGGAAGCGTTGCCGAGCGCATTGAGAAGATCGTGCAGATCTTTGACCTCCCGCTCGTGATGCCGGTGGCTGAGGCCGCCGAGATAGCGCAGGAAAGAGTGAGGAAGGCCACCGAGCTCCTTGAAGCGGACGCACGCGCCCACTCAGCTAAACGGTCCAATTCTCTCACTCGGCGAATAAAGTACGCCCTCAGGTACTAACTAACCGGGCGAGTCCAGTGGCACTCAGCTCCGTGTGAGACACGGCAGCAGTCCATCCCGGTTGCCGCATGTGTGACGAGGGCTGGGTGTGCGACGCTCAGTCACAAGCGATGACCCGGGGCCACCGGTCGGCTAGCGCTCGGCCGAGGATCGCGTTCAGCCGGACGCGATCCTCGGCCGGAAGCCCGGAGAGAAAGCGCCGCTCCACTTCGTCCACAGCACGCGATGCCGTCTCCAGCACTTCACGTCCACTCTCCGACAGATGAAGGATGTACCGGCGCCGGTCATGTGGGTTGCGCCGCCGCTCCACATGGGCGTTCTGCTCCATTTCGTCTATCACGGCCACCACGGTTGTGGGGTCCAGGTTGAGCAGTTTTGCCAAATCCTGCTGCGATAGTTTTTCATTGCTGCCCAGTACGGCCAGGATGTAGTAATATCGCAAACGCAGTCCATTGGATTTCAGGGCCTTTTCGGCATCTTGAATGAGTAGCCCTCCGGCTTTCTGCAGTAGATAGCCTGTGCTCTGCGCAAGCGGGAATTCGAATTCTTCGGGCGTGCGGTCGGCTGGATCCAGTGGATTATCCATAATCATTCCTTGAAGTGCTGTGCGGAAATCATCTGACGGCGATTGCGTGCGATTCTTACGCATTCAGCAAGCATGTCAGCCGAAGACAAGACTTCGCTTCGGCTGCGCGGCTGCGGGGGAACGGGCGTCCCCGTTCCCCCGCAGCCGCGTGTTGCAGGAGTTGCATGGAGCGAAGTCACTCCACGAGCGGTCTCAGAGCGCGCTCTCGTGCAGATCCCGTCGGCGGATGAAACCGAAGGCCACGAGCGCGCCCACGAGCGCGACTGCGGAACACACCATCATTACGTCGCTCAAGCCGTGTGCGAAGGCGGTACGGGCCGCGAGAGCCACGTGAGCCGCCGTCTCCCGCCCCTGTGTCTGCGAGGCGAGGTGGGCACCGCCGCCGGCGGCGACAGCGTCGCCGGCGTGGCCGCCCAGAGCACGGCCGGCGGCCGAAACATCGAAAAGATGACTGACACGGGCCTGAAAGAATGCTCCAAGCGCCGCGATGCCCACTGCGGTGCCCACCTGCTGGAACGTCTCACCTATACCGGAGGCCATTCCCGCTTTGGAGGGTTCGACGACGGCGATGGAAAGAGAAGCGCGAGGCGGATTGAACAGCCCCATTCCCAGTCCGGTGACGATCATGCTCGGAAGGAGCGCCGTCCATCGATCGTTCGGGCCCACCAGGGTAACCAGCCAGAGCCCGACAGCGATGGAAAGCAGCGAACCCCCCACCAGGACACGCGGTGGCACCTTAGCTGTCAAACCGCCAGCTATGGCTGCCGCCACAAAAAGGGTCAGCGTCAGCGGCAGGAAACGAACGCCCGCCCCCCATGGCGAGAACCCCAGGACGTTCTGCACATAGGAAATCTCCAGGAAAATCGCAGACATGGTAGCTGCCGCGCATAGAACGGTGGCGGCAGAGAGGGCGTCGAACGTCACATTGCGAAACAGAGGCATGTCCAGCATCGCCCCATCGCCGAGCCGACGCTCGATCACGAAGAAAACAACGAGAAGTACGACCGCCCCGGCAAACATACCCACGATGGGCCCACTTCCCCAGCCTTCGTCCTCCCCCCGCAAGAATCCCAGGACCAGCAACCCCAGTGCCGCACAGAACGTAGCGACCCCTCCCCAGTCGACCGGCCGGGGACTGGCCTCACGTGACTCACGCATCCGCAACTGGGTGACAGTCAGGGCGAGAATGCCGACGGGCACATTGATCAGGAAGATGTACCGCCAGTCCAGAGCGGTGAGCGCACCACCCACCAGAGGGCCGAAGGCTATTGCGAGGCCAACCACTCCACCGAAAACCCCGAACGCCTTGCCACGGTCTTTGCCGTGATACTCCTGCCCGATCAGTGCCGGTCCAACAGCGAAGAGCACCGCGCCCCCGACTCCCTGGACACCGCGCGCGGCCGACAATATGCCCACGTTGGGAGCGATCCCACAGGCCAACGAAGCGACGATGAAAATCACGAAGCCTATGACGAAAACACGTTTGCGGCCCATTTTATCCGCCAATGATCCCGCCGTCAGCAAAAACACCGCCAGCCCCAGGGCGTAGGCGTCGAGAACCCACTGAAGAGCAGGGAAGGACGAGTGGAACGACGCCCGTACGTCAGGTAGAGCAACATTGACGACCGTGAGGTCAAGCATGAGCATGAATGTCGCAATGGAGACACACGCCAGTGTCCAGCCGCGACCAGGCCGGGCCGACAGATCCTGGCCGGCCGGGGAACCCTCGGGTGGCAATGCATCACCCGGCCGTGTCTCCTCCGGGCTACGCGTCTCGGGACGCGTGGGCAGATCCTCCCGCATCAAGTGCTGCTCCAATCATCGGTGTTGTAGATCGTCGTAGATACCATCGGTCTCGTACCCTAGCGGTCGACACGCGTCTTGACGATCTGTCATGTCTGCGGAGATGTCTCATAAACGACCCTTTGCCCGAGCAAGATCAAGAACAAGGCGCCGGGGCCTTTGGTGATCGCGGATCAGTTCTCAAAACCCGTTCTCACTCAAAAGCAGGACGGACCCTCTTCTGAGACTTGCATTGTGCGAAAATCCAGGGTCATGACGGACCCTCACGACTTCTCCGCATCCGGCCTGTCGGACGCGGACGATGTCGAACGCCGACCCTGCCCGAAGTGCGGCGCACAGCCGGGCTCGCCATGCCGCTCGCGCTCCGGTGCGGTCGCCTCCGCCTACCACACTGGCCGCTTCACCAAGGTGCCCCGGCTCGCCAAACTCCTACGGGTGCCCACCCCCGCCGACCGCACCCCCGGACAGCCGTGGCGGCCCGGCACCCCGCCGCCGGCTCCCATCGACCCGGACGTGCCGGGCGCGGACATCCGCATCGGGTACGCGAGATGCTCGCACCGCAGCCAGGAACTCGACTCACAGCTCGACGCGCTCACCCAGCACGGCATCCCGCGGGACAAAATCTTCAGCGAGAAGATCAGCACCCGTATCCGCGTACGCCCGCAGTTCGAGGAGGCGCTCAAGACCGCGCGGGAGATCAAGGCTCACGCCCCGCACTGCCGTGTGATCTTCACGGTGTACGAGATGAAGAGGCTGGGGCGAGACGCAGCAGAGCTGACCGCTCTCGCGGACCATCTGACCGCGCACGGCCTGGTCCTGGAGATGCTCGCCGGGCCGCTGCCGGGGTTGTACGACCCCAGCGGCCCAGGCAAACTGCTGTTCGCGTTCTTCGCGGCGATGGCGGAGACCGAGCGGGAGAACATTCGGGAGTCGACGCTCGAAAGGCTCGACACCGCAGCCCGCAAGGGCAAGTACGGCGGCCGGCCCCCGGTCATCACCGACGACATGCTGCACACCGTCCTCCGCCGCAGGGCCCTTGGCGAGTCCGTCGAGCAGATCCAGCCCGATCTGATCATCCCCACGGGCAAGCGCAAGGGACAGCACCCCTCCGTGGCGAGCGTCTACCGGGCCCTGGCCGAGCACGCCAAGCGCGAGGCGTATCCCGAGGCCGTCGAGGCGGCCCACGCTGACTTCGCCGCCCTTCAGCAGTGCGACCGCAGCAACGTGTAGTTACTCAGAGCTACACGCCACCTGGCCGTAGCTACACGAGAACAGGGCCGTGACGGTTACCCTGGCGCCCTGGCGATCGCCCGCCTGTCCGGCATCGAGGCGCGGGTCCTGCACAACGCCTGTGGCACGGCACCGACATCGGCACTGTTCATGCGGACCCGCGGGCGATCCGCGCGGCGGTAGGACGCCGACCGGGAGCGGCTGCGCGAGCGCGGTTTGCTGGACGAGGCAGGGAATCTCACGCAGGCGGGCCCGACCCTGCGCGGCGAGGCCGAGGTGCTCACCGACCGACTTGATGCCGCTCCGTACGACCACCTCGGCCCGCCCGCGACCGCCCGGCTCACCGAACTGGCCGGCGGCTTCTCCGCAACCCTCAGAGCAGCGGGCGCCTTCCCTACGGCGCACTCCGGCAAGGGCTGAGGGCCGGGACCGTCCATCTCCCATACACCCGGAGCGGTTCAACGCGCCCTCTTGGCCGGTTGGCTCCGCCCGTGGCTGGCTGGGTGAGATGCCTGATAGCAGTACGTCCGCCGCCCCGTCGTTGTCGGACGCCACAGAGCCGTGCCTTGTGGTTACGGACCGGGCGGCTCAGGCCTCGCGGACGAGGAGGTTCTTGGCGGATTCGCGGAAGCGGGCGACGAGCGGGTTGGGGTCTGCGGAGCGGGTGGCGACCACCACCTGGCAGGGTTCGATTCCGTCGACGGGGACGGTGACGAGGTCGTCGCGGAGTGTGCGGCGCGGGTCGTCGGCCGGGACCAGGGCGATGGCCCGGCCGTCGGCGACGACTTCGAGTTTGTCCTCGAAGGTGTCGACGAGCAGGGGGCCGAGCGGTGCCGGGCTGCCGTCCGGTCGGGGATCGAGCCGCCAGAGACCCGTCCACCGTGCGGCCATACCGGCACAGGCCACGAGCGGTTCGTCGGTGAAGTCGGCCAAGGTCACCGACTCCTTGCCGGCGAGGCAGTGGGACGCGGACACGAGGAGCGCCCGGGGTTCGTCGTAGAGGGCGGTGACGTCCAGGCCGTCGTCCGGGATCGGGAGCGGCGTGCGCACGACGAGCGCGTCGACCCTGCCCTCGGGCAGGGCGCGGACTTCGTCCCAGTCCAGGTGGCGGGTGCGGACGTGGGCGTCGGGGTGACGGTGGCGCAGGTCCCGCACTGCGGGGGTGATGACCAGGTCGTCGACGTATCCGATGGTGATCGTGCGCGGCGGTGCGGCGGCCTGCGCGGTGAGCGCCGCCTGCCGTGCCGTGTGCAGGAGCGTCTGGGCCTGCGGGAGAAAGGCCGCACCGGCCGCGGTGAGGTGGCTTCCTTGAGTGGTGCGTTCCAGCAGGCGCACGCCGAGGGCGTCCTCCAGCTGCTGGATCTGGCGGCTCAAGGAGGGCTGCGCGACGTGCAACTCCGCGGCGGCACGGGTGAAGTTCAGATGCTCGGCGACGACCGTGAAGTGCCGCACCAGCCTCAGATCAAGATCAGAGGCTGTACGGGGTGTCGGTGAGGGCGGGGCTTCGTCGTGCATGGCAGCAGCTTACCCGTCATGCAGTTCCTGCATGGCGGGGTGGCAGAACGAGTCTTGGACGCACGCTCCAGACGGCTGTTGACTCGACGTCGTCCGGACGGTTCGACCGCTCGGATGACACCCCCAACCGTTTCCGCAGATGGAGTGTGTCCGACATGGGCAAGTACGAGGGCAAGAACGTAGTGATCACCGGTGGCAGCAGCGGTTTCGGCCTGGCCACCGCGCATCTGCTCGTGGACGAAGGAGTACGTGCGCTGATCACCGGACGCGACCAGGCTGCCCTGGACGCCGCGCGCGGCCAGCTCCGTGAGAGCGTGATCGCGGTTCGCAGCGACGCAGGTCCGCTGCCCGGCATCGAAGCGCTGGCCGACCGGTGAAGACCGAGTTCGGCACGGTCGACGCCCTGTTCGCCAACGCAGGCGTCAACGGCTCCGCGCCGTTCGAGGCGACCAGCGAAAAGCTCTTCGACCAGTTGCTTGCCATCAACGCCAAGGGCCCCTACTTCACGGTGCAGAAGCTCGCCCCGCTGCTGGCGGAGGGCGGCGGCGTAGTCTTCAGCACGTCCGTGGCGAACGTGCTGGGACTTCCGATGCTCAGCGCGTACGCGGCCGGCAAGGCGGCCGTGCGTTCCATGACCCGCAGCCTGGCCCGGGAGCTGCTTCCCCGCCAGATCCGCGTCAACGTGGTCAGCCCCGGTCCGATCGACGGCCGCGATCTGGGCCAGCATCGACGCTGGAAAGACCCACCATCATTGCGTCGCAATCGACGAGAGCCGCCGGCGGCTGCTGTCGCGACGCGTCGCCAACGACGAACCGGAACTGCTCGAGCTCCTCGCCGACGTCCTCATCCTGGGCGAGACGGTGACCTGGGGGCATTGACCTGGCCGACGGCGGTGCCGCCCTGGCCATCACGATCCTCCCCAACCACGACCAACCGGTGCACTACCTCTCCGGCCGGAAAGTGTTGCGCCCCCATCGCAGCAAGCCCATGGACGCACTGCTTGTCGAGCCGCTGCCTCGCGCCTAACCGGCATCCGCTTAGCCGCGTTCCGGCGTGGCAAGGGAACTGGGCCACGTTTAAGCCAAGGCGGGCAGCCACCACCTGCACGAGGTGCAGCCCGGGGTGAGGGGGGTCCGATCAGGTTCCTGGTGGCGAGGGCATGCCGCGGCGGTCGCAGGCTGGATGGCGTTCCTGACTCGTGCGACGGTCTGACGCTATCCGTTCAACATCGACTTGGGCGCCGGTGAGTGAGGTCCGGGCGCCCGCGGGTGCGGCGGGGAGTCCGATGCCGCCCCGGCCTGGTGGGGTACCAGGTACGCTCCCTCTCATGGGGAGATAAGGGGCATATTGAGCCTTTGCCAACCTCAGTTTGAGCAGGTCAGGTGGAGGGTGAGGATGGCTTGGACGTGGCTGGTGATTCGGGTGGTGCTGCAGCGGAGTTTCCGCAGCAGGCGCCAGGTCTTCAAGGTCGCCATGGCCTGCTCGCCGAGGGCCCGGATGCGGGCGTGCGCGGTGTTGACCGCGCGTTGACCTGCCGAGAGCCGGTCCCACCGGCCGCGGAAGGGCACCCGCACGGTGCCGCCCGCGCCCTGGTAGCCCTTGTCCGCCCAGCAGGCCAGGCCCCCCTCGGTGAGGGCGTCGATGATGCCGTGGGTTCGGGCGGCCTTGATGTTGTGCACGGCGCCGGGCAGGGCGGGTGAGGCCCACAGCAGCTTCCCGTGTGGATCGGCGATGACCTGCACGTTCATGCCGTGCTTCTTGTGTTTGCCGGAGTAGAAGGGCCGGTCGGCGGCGATCCGGTCGATCGGCAGCAGCGTCCCGTCCAGGATCACGAACGCCTTTGCCGAGGCGGCCGTCACCGCCGTGGCGAGGTTGGGCGCCTGCACCGCGAGCAGACCGACGGCTTCCGTGATGTACCGGTACACCGTGCTCACGCCCACCTCGAACCTGGCCGCGAGCTGCGCGTAGGTGTGCCCCAGGCGCAGGTGCGCCAGCACCAGCAGCGCCTGGCGGCCGGCGGACAGCCGGCGCCACCGAGTCCCGCACGCCGCCCGATGCGTGGCCAACCGGTCGGTCAGGAACCGCAGGTGCCGGGTGGACAGGTCGAGGGCAGACGGGTAGACAAGCACATGAAGCTCCTGGCGGCACGGGCGATCTTGGTCGTGAACCCGTCTACCAGGAGCTTCATCGCGTGCGCAGGCCAACCGGCTTATTCATCAACCAAGTTGGCCGTCGACATCATCGCTACGGACTCTGTATAGGCTGGTGCGCGTGGATGTGACGGGGTGTCTTGGGTGTGACCTTCTGACCGGGCGCCGGGAGTTGCCCGGGGGCGTCCTGCACGAGACCGCTGCTTGGGTGGTGAACCACGTCGTCGGTCCGATGAATCTCGGCACCTTGATCGTCGGTCCGCGGGAGCACGTCGTGGCCATCGCTGAGCTCGACGACACAGCAGCGGCGGAACTCGGCCCCTTGCTGCGCGATACCGCTCGTGTCGTGGAGACGTTGTGCCAGCCCGAGCAGACCTACGTCTGCATGTGGTCGCACGGCCGCGACGCGCGCAAGCACCTGCACATCGCGGTCCAGCCGGTGACCGCTGAGGTGCGGGCCCGCTACGGCGGGCTGCGCTCCGAGCAGCTCCAGGCTCGGATGCTGGCGGACGGTGACGAGCCGGACATCACGGAGGTCGAGCAGTTCTGCGAGCGGGCTCGCGAGCTGTTCCGAGCGATCACCGACAACAGCGCCGAAGACCGCAGCTGATCTCCGGTACCACGCCGACGTCACGACGCAGTCGGGCAACCATATGCGAGGAAGCACTGCAGTCTTCTCCATCACGCACCCTCAACGTGAGGTTGGAAAAGGCTCATTGTATCTGGGCGGGTCAGAGCCAAGGGTTTCAAGTCGCTGCTCGACATGAATGTTCCGTTGCGGCGCGGTGTGAACGTAGTGGTGGGTGAGAACAATGCGGGGAAGTCGAACTTCATCGATGCCCTGCGACTGCTGACCGACCTGCTGGACGGGCGGCGCAACCCCTGGTGGGCAGCCGACGACGTCCATCCCTGGGCTGAAGGCGTGGCCGAACTGACCGCTGTCTACGGGGCTGGAGCCCGCAGAGGCCGGCTCGCACCTGCATACCCTGGTCTCCGAGGCGGAGGAGACGGGCCTGCCGGACGGGCACCGTGCCCGCTATACCGCGCAGTTCGCCCGGCCGGACACCGATGCGCGGCCGCAGCGTCCGGTGTAGTTGGCGGGTCGGACGACCCGCCGCAAACCCAGTATCGAACTGGTGCTCGCCCGGCAGACCGCCTGCTGATCAACTACCAGCCGACCCGGCACGCCGACATGTCCTGGCCTCAATCGCGGACCGAGTCGTTAGGACCTGACGGAAATTAACGTGCTGGTTTGGTCTTTGCGGGGATGCTGTTGGCGAGGAACGCTCTGATGTCGGCAGGTGTGCGGAACCTGGCTGTTGAGGGTGGGACGGTGCGGCCGTGTTCGGCCAGGAGGGGCTGGACTTGGTGGATGGCTCTGGTGAGGGTGCTGCCGTTGACTCCGAAGAGTTGAGCCAGAAGGTCTCGGGTGCCGATTTTGCGTAGGTAGAGCACGGTGGCCAGCACTCTGTCGGAGGTGGTCAGCTTGTCTTGGCCGCCTGCCCCACGAGCACGGACTCGTTGACCTCCTCGCTGTTGGAACCGGGCCCGCTCAGGTAACTCCTCCAGTGAATGCGACAGTTGGCCGATGAGTTCATCCAGTGCAGGTTCGGGCATGCCAGTGAGTTCTGGACTGCGCAGATTCCCGGTGCAGGGCTGTGGGGACGAATTGCTGGCCGGCCGTGGGGCTTGGGCCGCAGTGATGTCGGGCCGAGGTCGCAGGGTGTAGTTCCAGTCGCCGTGGAAGCGGTGCCGGTGTATTGGCAGAGCGTCGATGTCGCTGTCAGTGACCTTGATGCCGGTGTCGTAGGTGCTGGGGTCGAGTTCGGCGTGGACGGTCAGCCCGGTGCGGGTGGTGGTCGCTGCAATGCTGGCAATGATTACATCGTGGCTGGTCAGCGGACGGCCCCGCCAGTTCATGGAGATGTGGGAAAACAGCCGGTGCTCGATCTTGTTCCACTTCGAGGTGCCCGGTGGCATGTGGCAGACGGTGATCTCGAGGCCGGTCTGGGCGGCCAGGGCGGCGAGTCCGGTTGTCCAGGCGCGGGTGCGGTAGCCGTTGGAGCCGCCTGCGTCCGCGGTGATCAGCAGGCGTTCGGCAGCGGGGTAGTCATGCCGGCCCCGGGCCCGCCACCATCGGCGGATGGAGGCGACCGCGAACGCTGCGGTGTCGTGATCAGTGCCGACGCTCACCCAGCCGGTATTCGCTGCGACGTCGTAGATTCCGTAGGGGATCGCCTTCCCCGGTCCTTGCCGGTCCAGGAAATCGTGCGTCTTGACCAGTACTGGCTCACCGGGCGGCCGCCACTGATGGCCTGCGTTCTTGTAGTCGCCGATCAGTTCTTTCTTCTTCGAGTCCACACTGATCACCGGCTGGCCGTCGGCCAGGTGTTCTTTGGCCTGCTCGTTGATGTAGCAGAACTGGGCGTCGCGGTCCGGGTGTTGCTTGCCCTCGAGGGTCTTGGCGCCTGCCTGCAGGCTGAAGCCCTCCTCGCGCAGCAGAACACCGACGGTGTCGGCACCGACTCTGTGTCCTTGCCGGGTGAGCTCCGCCGCCAGGCTCCTGGTCGACTTCACCGTCCACCGCAACGGCGACATCGGATCACCCCGCTCATCGGGTTCCACCAGTGCCAGCAGCGCAGGCCGCAGCCCAGGGTCAAGATCCACGGCCTTCTTCCGGCCACCGCCAGACCTGCGCACCCGGCTCAAAGGGTCCTCGCCGGCTTCCAGCTCGCCCACCCCTTTACGGACCGTCGCCTCGCTCACCCCGGCCGCCCGCGCAACCGCCCGAACACCTCCGCGCCCCACGATCCGGGCCTCGGCCCCCATCAACAGCCGCCGCTGCCGCTCGTCCAGATGCGGAAACAACACCTCGAACTTCACGGCCAGTTGATCACGAACTACACCAGACACACCCATGCCAGATCAACGATCGGAACCACGCGAAGCAACACGTTAATTTCCGGCAGGTCCTTAGCAGTCTTTGGCTGCTTTCAGGCCACTTGTATCGGCGGAGACATCACTGAACGCCGGGGTACCAGCCGCTGCGGGCTTGCCGCAGCGAGCGGTCCTAGCGCCTGGGGCTCGGCCTTATCGGGCTCTGGTGTACAAAGGCCGGTCAAGACCGGGATGTTGCTGCGATTGTGGTGGTGGACACGGATGGTTAGCACGGTAGGGACGGTATGGGACAGAACCTCAAGTGGGCAGTGGCGGGGCTGGCGACGGCGGCGGCTTTCGTTGTGCCGGCATGGCTGTGCGGGGCGGTGGTGCTGCCATCACTGCTGAAGGACCCCGCGATCCGCTGGTCTCTGGCCGTCGCGCTGGGCGCGGCCATGGCCTCACTGACGGTCCTGTGGGGCCACGGCTTCGCCACCCAGGGGCAGACGCTGTCCGGCCCGTCGGCGCAGGCCACGGCAGACCGCGCAGTCGCCATCGGGGGAAGCAACTCCGGCCCCCTCTCCACCGGCGACGCTCCGGTGCCCGCTCAGCCAGTGGTCGGGGGGCCTACTCCCACGCAGCCTGCAGCCCCATCGGCGCCGGGAACGGTGTCCGCGTCGGGGGAGCGTTCGATCGCCATCGGCGGGAACAACTCTGGGCCGATCTCCACCGGCGACCAGCCCGGCAGCGCGCGCCCGTGAAGTGGCTTTTGCGGCGACGCGGGGCGCAACCACAGCCGCAAGTCACCGGGCACGGCTCGAGGGCGGAGGCGAGTGCCGAGCGGGCCGTCGCGATCGGGGAGAGCAATTACGCGCCCGTGCTGACCGGGGACCATGCCCGGGCAGTCTCCCTGCCGCCGGAGGCGCTCCGGCCGGCCGCAGAGGTCGCGGCCCCGGCTGGGCTGGACACCCTCGCGGTGCGTCCGGGGCTGTTCGTCGGCCGCGTCCGCGAGCTGGAGCGGCTGGATGTGGCCCTCGCCGGTCCGGGCGGTGCGGGTGGTGCAGGCCATCCATGGGCTGGGCGGGATTGGCAAGAGCACTCTGGCCGCGCACTGGGCCGCCACGCGTCCGCATGGCCACGCCCCGATCCGGTGGATCACTGCCGACAGCCCCGTCGGCGTGCAGGAGGGACTAGCCGACCTGGCCCGGGCCCTGCAGCCAGCCCTGTCCCACGTCTTGCCGAACGAGGCGCTGGCGGAGTGGGCTCTGCAGTGGCTGGCCACTCACAGCGGCTGGCTGCTCATCTTGGACAACGTTAACGACCCCGCCGACATCGCCCCGCTCCTGGCCCGCGCCAGCACGGGGGGACGCTTCCTCATCACCAGCCGCCTTGCCACTCCCTGGCACACGATCCCCACCGTGGTACGCCTGGACGTCCTGGACGAGACCGAAGCCCTGAACTTGCTCACCCGCATCGCCACCGCAGCAGGCACCCGCGAACTGAACGGTGCCGCCGAACTGTGTGCCGAACTCGGCCACCTGCCCCTGGCCGTCGAACAGGTGGCCGCCTACCTGGCCCAGAGCCCGCTCACCACGCCACGCGCCTATCTGAGAATGCTCCAGCAGCATCCGGCGGTGGTGTATCGCCAAGGTGCCATCGGCATCACCCCGCCCGAGCGCACCATCGCCCGGATCTGGCGTATCACCCTAGACCAGATCAGTGACCGGGAGCCCCTGGCCGCGGACCTCCTGCGCCTCCTGGCTTGGTACGCACCCGACCAGATCCCCACCAGTGTCCTGGACGGCCTGGCCAACCCGCCCGCACTGCACGCCGCGCTCAGCCTCCTGACGGCCCACAGCATGGTCACACCCGACTCCACCACCGGCACCTTGGCCGTCCACCGGCTCGTCCAGGCCGTCGCCCGCACCCCCGACCCCAATGACCCCCACCGCACCCCCCATTTCGTCAACAAGGCCCGCACCCTCGCCACCACCCAACTGCACGCCACCCTGCCCGCTACCTGGGACACCCCTAAAACATGGCCCGCCTGGCGTGCCCTGCTCCCTCACATTGAAGCCCTGGCCGACGACGCACCCGCCGAAACCGACTTCGACGCCACCGCGAGCCTCGTCAGCCGCACCGGGCACTTCCTCCACGGCCAGGGCCAGTTCACCCGCGCTACCAGCCACTTCCAGCGCGCCCTCACCATCTTGGAACGGGTGCTGGGGGAAGACCATCCCGAGACCCTGGCCTCCCGCAGCAACCTCGCGTGCATCTACCTGTCGGCGGGGGATCTGGGCCGGGCCATTCCGCTGCTGGAGCAGACCCTCACCGACCGGCGTCGGGTGCTGGGCGACGACCACCCCGGGACCCTGACCACCCGCAGCAACCTCGCGGGCGCCTACCTGGCGGCGGGGGACGTGGGTCGGGCCATCCCGCTGTTCCAGCAGACCCTCGCCGGCATGATGCGGGTGCTGGGCGAAGACCACCCGGACACCCTGACCTCCCGCAACAACCTCGCGAGCGCCTACCTGTCGGCGGGGGATCTGGGCCGGGCCATTCCGCTGCTGGAGCAGACCCTCACCGACCGGCGTCGGGTGCTGGGGGAAGACCATCCCGAGACCCTGGCCTCCCGCAGCAACCTCGCGGGCGCCTACCTGTCGGCGGGGGATCTGGGCCGGGCCATTCCGCTGCTGGAGCAGACCCTCACCGACCGGCGTCGGGTGCTGGGCGACGACCACCCCGGGACCCTGACCACCCGCAGCAACCTCGCGGAGGCCTACCTGGCGGCGGGGGACGTGGGTCGGGCCATCCCGCTGTTCCAGCAGACCCTCGCCGGCATGATGCGGGTGCTGGGCGAAGACCACCCGGACACCCTGACCTCCCGCAACAACCTCGCGAGCGCCTATATCGCGGACGCCTGCCTGTCGGCGGGGGATCTGGGCCGGGCCATTCCGCTGCTGGAGCAGACCCTCACCGACTGCTTGCGGGTTCTGGTCCCCGACCATCCGCTGACAGGGAGAGTCCGTGGAAACCTCGCGGGCGCCTACCGGTTGGCGGGGGATCTGGGCCGGGCCATTCCGCTGCTGGAGCAGATCCTTACCGATCGGCTTCGGGTGCTGGGCGAAGACCACCCGGACACCCTGACCACCCGCAACAAACTCGCCCACGCCTACGTGTCGGCGGGGGATCTGGGCCGGGCCATTCCGCTGCTGGAGCAGATCCTTACCGACCGGCTTCGGGTGCTGGGCGAAGACCACCCGGACACCCTGACCACCCGCAACAAACTCGCCCACGCCTACGTGTCGGCGGAGGATCTGGGCCGGGCCATTCCGCTGCTGGAGCAGACCCTCACCGGCATGATGCGGGTGCTGGGCGAAGACCACCCCGAGACCCTGACCTCCCGCAACAACCTCGCTGTGGCCTACCTGTCGACGGGGGATCCGGGCCGAGCCATCCCGCTGCTGGAGCAGAACCTCACCGACCAGCTTCGGGCGCTGGACGACGACCACCCCGACACCCTGACCACCCGCAACAACATCGCAGCCGCCTACCTGGCGGCGGGGGATCCGGGCAGGGCCATTCCGCTGCTGGAGCGGACCCTCACCGACTGCTTGCGGGTTCTGGTCCGTGAACATCCGCTGACAAGGAGAGTCCGCGAGAAACTGGCCTCCGCCATCGCTGAATACGACGACGGCGGAGCCGGCGTCGACCAGCGGATCACGGGCGGTGCGATGCCCGAGTAAGTTGCCGCCGAGCTCGGCGGCAACCGCTCCACGCTGTACCGCGAGCTACGCAAGCCCTGCGAGAGGATCAGCCACGAAGGCTGATCAGTGGTCCAGGCGGATTCCAGGGGCCTCGCTGTGTTGTTGGAGGTTAGTGGGCGAGGGCGAGGGCGAGGGCGACGGTGATGGGCTGGTCGGGGCAGGCGGCGAGCTGCTCGGTGATTCGGTGAGGTCCTTGTCGGCCTTGGAGCGGTTGGAGGCCGCGATTATCCCGCTCTTCAGCTCTACCGCATGTGTGAAAAGTGCTGGGTTCCCGGGGCGTGGTGGTGGAGTGTGCAGGGGTGGGGGCCGGTACCCAGGAAGGGTCTGGAACGGGCTGTCGGTAAGGGTGGTGCTGGGTGCGGCCCGCCCTTTGACCTCAGGCCCCACCACCCGGCCGCGTGGATGGGAATGCCCAGCCACCCGCCCGCGTTACAGACAGCGTGGTTGTGAAGGGGACAGTGTCCCCGGGCCTCACCTATTGCCCATGAGGATGATCGTTCGGCTGAAGCCTCATGGAGCCTTTCGCCGCGTAGGCGACCACCCCTTCACGACCACGAGCACATACTGTGGCCCCAGCCCCAACGGCTGGGGCCACAGACGTGTCCACGATCCCGAGACCGTCCGCAGCTTCTGCAACTGTGCCCGGCAGTCCACGACGCTGAACGTGACCCCAAGCTCAATGCAGAGGTGGCGCCACACCGGCGACGGGTAGCTCATAGTGGACTGCTGCTATCGACTCCCTGAGGAACGGATGCCCGTGACAACTGCTGCCAGCGAGCCTTCCACCGAGCGTGTCCCCGGCCGGGTCTGGACGGTCCGTCTGACCGGGCATGCCGACCGGACCGCCACCGTCAGCTGCAGTACCGCGGCCTGCCGGATGCCGCCCCGTTCCAAAGACCTCGCCGGGCTAAGGGCGTTCGCCGCCCAGCACGCTGCCGCCCATGCCCGGGTGGCCACCGCCCACGCCAACGCCTGGTGTCACTGCGGCTCCACGCAGTGCGCCGCCCACCCGGACACGCCCGCTCACTGCGCGGGCGGTGTGGCGCTGGTCCTGCAGCACGATCCCCTCGTCGGCCGCGTCTGGACACTCCAAGAAGTCTGTCAGGCGTGCGCTCCACTGATCCCGAACGCCCGCATCCTGGCCCGCGCCGCCCAGCCTTCCGGCGTGAGCCGGCGCCGGGACGGGCAGGGGCCGGCGGCCCAGGTGCCGATGCCCGCACGACCGGGCATCCCCGGCGGATTCTCCTCACCCACGACTCAGCCGGCCGAGGGCCCGGCCCGGCAGTCCCGCCCTCCGCGCCGCACGCCCCGTCCCACCCAGCGCCGCGGCCAGGGACAGGGGCGCTGAACAAGGGCCGGTGGAGCCGGCCCGTGAAGCTGGGCATGACGGTGCGGCGGGGCCAGGCACTGCGCACGCGCGAGTGTGTAGTGCAGAGCGCCGGGTGCGTCAGCCGTCCCGGCACCTCGATGCCAGCGGCCACTGACGCCGGCGGACGCTTGGCCGTCAGGTCGCCGGCGGCTGGCTGGAGGGGGCGGGCTGGTCCAGCTGTTGCTGGCGGCGGCGCTGTTCGTTGCGATGATCTACGACGCGCTGGGTGAACAGCTTCAGCGCCTCGGCTTCTCGGTCCTCGCCGAACTCGCGGAACTTGTAGTAGCCGGTGAACATCGCGGCCACCGTGATGGCGAAGCTGATTCCGGTCAGGGTGATGCTCTGTCAGGTCAGCTAGTTCCCGGTGTCCAGGGCCGCGATCGTGGTCGTGTAGGCGGAACCGACCATGATGAGGGACTGCAGGCTGTTCTAGGCGGCGACACCGTCCGCCAGGCGCAGGTGCTGCCGCCCCTGTGCGCCGGGCCGTACACAGGCGGCAGCCGAACGAGGCCGGACCCGCCACACCACCGGCCGTCCGCCATGCCGCCTTCGGAGGCCCCTCCGGCAGCTTGCCGTCCCGCAGCCCAAAGGACGGCAGCGCCCGCGCCAGAACCCTCTCCTCCACCCCGCACAGCCGCGCCAGCACCTGCCGGCCGGCCGCGTTCAGCAGCACCTCCGCATTCCGCTCGCCCGGCCCCGGGTGCCGTGGCGGGTGGTTGCGCCACTGCCAGTACGAGCTCAGTGCTTGCGCTTCCATCCCGTAGCAGTGAGCGGTGCGCCGGATCAGCGATGCGGTCGTTTCACCCGTCACGGGCGCGAACCGAAAGACCCCGGGGTGTCCGGGGCCGCCGTGGCGGGCTGCTTCGGCAACGTTGGCCATGGACCTCGCACTCGTAGGGGGCTGAGCCGGATGTGGTGGTGTGGGCGCGTGGTGGCGCATGGTGGCGCGTGGTTATCCCACGGGCGTGCCGGGTGCCAGGGCTGCCGAGCGCAGGGGACCGGGTCTTTGTGCGGGTGGGGACACGGGCACAGGTGGTGGGGGAGTGCCGGGAGGGGTGAGAGCGGGTGCCGGTGGGATGGGGATCTGGTCGAGGAGTTCGTCGGCGGCTTCGTGTCCGGCTACCAGCTGTCGCAGGGCCTCGGGGGTGAGGTAGCGGTAGCTCTGCGGCGGGTGGAAGGTGCTGGTGGCGCGGAGGTGGTCGAGGGGCACCGGGCTGGACAGAAGGCGGGGGGAATCCAGCAGGAGGGCGGAGGCGTGCGCCGCGCCGTCCATGTAGGCGGTGTACTCGCTCTTTCTGATGCCGCAGGCGGTGCGGTGGCGGCGCCAGATCTGCCCGGGAGCGGCGGTGTCCACGCCGGTCAGCCGGGCTGTTCCCGTCAGCGCCATGACGGGGGAAGTGGCGTAGATGACCACTGGTGTGCCGGGCAGGACGGCGACGCGCTGGCGTCGGAGTTCGACGGTCTTGTCGCCGGTGAGGATGGCTGTGGCGAACCGCGGATGGAGCGAGAGAAGCAGGGCTCGTTCGGGCGTGTTCACCGCGGTCGGTGGCCTTCCTCGTACAGGGCGCGGAACAGGTCGGGGGAGATCTTGAAGACCGACTGTACGTTGACCGTCTGCCCGTACCGAGCACCGAGCTCGACAAGTCGCCGGTGGGAAACCGTAGATGGGAACAGCGCGGTGTCGGAGAAACGCAGGGCCATGGCCCGTCCCTCGTACTTGGCAGAGGTTTCCAGAACGTCCTTGCGGCGGTAGACGCCGAGGTGCCTGAACTGACGGTAGAGGCGCTCGCCGTCATCGGTCACACACTGCTCCAGCCGTGAGCAGGCGAAGACGGCGGACACACTCAGGGTCTCGTCACTGCTGGCGTACCAGAGGATGCGTGCCGGGGCGGTCTCCCCCCGAGGGCGCGGGGAACGGTAGTAGACGTGCTCACGGCTGAGACCGAGGCTGTCGTCACGCGAGAGGAGTCCCTCGGGGTAGCCGAACAGCTCGTAGGCCCATCTCGGGCGGACGGGCACGAGGAAGACCGGAAGGTCGGCGTCAGTGATCTTCACCGGCCACCAGGCGTGCTCGACGGCGGACGCCGCGGTCGCCGACAGCTGCGTGGTGAGCGGGGGCAGCGTCAGGCCGAGCCGCTCGGTGAGTGCGCTCACGTGGGCATCGAGGGTTGGGGCGTCGGTGAGCCGGTCCAGGACGAGTGCGACGAGTCCGTCGTCGGTCGGACGGAAGGCGTCCTCCTTGGCGGCCTCAAGGACAACGCGCTGCGGGCAGGGGTCGCTCAACCTGAGAACCTCGATGCCCTCGCTGCGGCATTGCTGGCGCAGCAGGAACAGCAGCTGACGGGCGAGGGTGGCGCCGAGAGGATGCTGCTCGAGCACGCGCAGCAGCGCAACCTGCAGTTCACCGTCGCGGATCTGGTGGCAGAAGGTGGCCAGCAGACGGCCGTCCTCATCGGTGATCTGCTGGCGGACCCACTGGTCGGGCCTGGCGGCGAAGTCCCGCAGCCGCTTCTTGAAAGCCTTCTGCTTCTCTGCTCCGGGCTTGTTGAGAAAGACCAGGTGCTGCTGCTCCTGGCCGGCGGCGACAGCCGTCGTGGTCAGGGCGGTGCCGAGGAGACTCCCGGGCTGGTAAGCCTGCGCGCGGGTCAGTTCATCGACGGCCAGCACGAGGTCGGTCGGTCCCAGGATTCGCACGCCGCACACCTTCTCCGCCACGGGGCTGAGGGCGATGAGACCCTCGTCGCGGGTCACCAGCAGCTGCACGCCCGCGGCGTGGGCCTGGATGACGTAAGCGAGGTCCGCATCGTCATTGGGAGTGCGGGGAAGCCCGATACCCAGATCCTCCCAGGCTGCCTGGACCAGCTCCCTGCGCACCCGTTCCCGGTCGGTGTGTTCGAGTTCGGGCTGCGTGTAGTGCATCAGCGCATGGATCTGGGCCCTGCGCTCGCCGGCATGACGGCCGTTGTGGATCTCAGTGACCAGTTGCGGCAGAACGACCAGTTCCACCAGGTCCACCAGCCAGTTGGCGGCCAACGCCTTCGTCTCCTGAGCACCGTTGCGCGGCAGCAGACTGTGCAGGTCGGCAAAGATGTTGCAGTCCATCGCCGCAGTCACCAGCGCCGGCGACTCCACATCGGTGAACAGGTCGGGATGGCCATGGCTACGCCACCACACCACGAGCGGTTCACGTGCATCCGAGCGGCCTGCGACCTCCGTGCGCATCTGGAAGCCCAGCCGGGTCCACATCTTTTCCAGGCCGTAGTTATTGCGGCACTTGAGCATGATGCCGAGCCGGTCGGCATGCCGCGCGGAGATGGCATCGACGAGCCGGTCGTTCACCCCCTGGCCGCGGTAGCGGTCGTCGACGCACAAATGTGTCAGGCGTACCCGGTCGCCGGGCAGGCCGTACAGGGCATAGCCGGCCAACTGCGGGCCTTCCACGGCGGCCAGCAGGGTGCCGGTCGCGGCGGCCTGCCGGAACACCGCGTGCGGCAGGAACCCCAACGTCTTGCGGTTGCGGTCGCCCAGGCCGATGACGGCCGTCAGCAGATCCTGGTCGGCTGCCCCCACTGCCTTGATGTCCATTACGGCACCCCCCGGCCCGATTCTGATGATCTGTTAGGCACAGAGTGTGTCTGCCTTGGTCATCGTTGTCAGCCGAACCGGCTCGGTATCCCCCGCACGTCACACACGTGGGCAGGTAGCGGGGGGGGGTGGGGGGGGGGGGGGGGGGGGGGGGGGGTGGCGGCCCCCCCCCCCCCCCCCCCCCCCCCCCCCAACCCCCCCCCGGGGTACTGCTCGGGTCAGCTGATGATGGTGTGGAAGAACAGGACGCCTGCCCCGAATCCGGCGCCTGCGGCGAGCAGGGCGGCGGGAACCGAACGCTGTGCGAGATAGGTCAACAGGCCGGCGCCGATGCCGGTCAGCACGCCGAAGATCAATACGATGGCGCTGCGGAGGCCGAGCAGCGGCTGCTGCCCGCCGGACTGCTGAGTGTTGTGGGTCACGGTGAACTCCATTCGTTCTAACGGGGATTCGGGGGCCGGGTGTTGTCCGGTCGTGAATGCTCTAGCTCCGGACCGCGCTTTTCCCCTTGCTCCACACAACGTGACGTGGGTCACAGAAATTAGTCGTGGGTTTCGCGAGGGGAAGGACGCGGCCGACGCCTATGACATCCGCGACAGGCTGGAAAACGGGGCCCACGGGGGCGGCAGAGCGCAAGGGAGCGAGTGTGCCGGGAGAGATGTGCCACGGGGGAGCCCCTCAAGGCCTCTTGCAGGAGGACCAAGAGCTGGAGGAGCTCAGTACCGAAGGCCTGCTGAACCTGGAGCACACCCTCACCGGGTACGCACCGGACCGGACCCGCCACGCCGCCGACGCCCGCATCGTCGACATCCTGCGCGGCGACAACTTCGAGGGCCCGCGCTACGAGAAGACCACCACCCGGCTCATGGACTACGGCTGGCGCACCATCACCAAGTGGACCGGCACGGGCGAGATCTTCACGCACGCCCGGCGTGCCGGCCGCCCTGTGCCCGTCCACATGACCACCCCGGACTGGGACGCCGACGCACGAGCCGAGGTCGCCACCGACACCGTCATCGCCGGCCTCGACCTCTTCGTTGAGCACGGCCTCGTCCGCGGCAAGTGGAACCCGAACAGCGGCGCCAGCCTCACCACCTACTTCGTCGGCGCATCCATCCGCTCGTTCCGCCCCGTCTATATCCGCTGGTTCCGCAGCCTGCAGTTAGGGCAGGCTGAGCTGAGCCTCCCCGCTGCCGACCCCGACCCGGGACCCGGCGAGCGGGACATCCCCGACCAGCGCGCAACGGACCCCTTCTACGCCGCCGCCACCCACGACGAGATCAAGCGCATCCTCCCGCACATCACCGACACCAAGGTCCGCAAAGGCCTCGCCCTGCGCGCTCTGGGTTACACCCAGCAGCAGGCGGCCGTGGAGGTCGGGCTGACGGAGAAGGCACTGGAGGGCCGCATCGGCCGGCTCCGCGCCCGCATCCTCACCGACCTCGCCGAGAAGCCCGACCTCGGGGAAGGGGGAGCACGATGACCGTCCGGAAGGACGAACCCATGGAACACGTTGTTGCGATGGACGACGACTTCGACGCCCTGCTCGACGCCTCCAGCCTGGGCGCCCCCCACGTCATGGCAGAGACAAGCACCGTTCCTGCTACGGCCAGGCGCCGCATGACCCAAGCCGTCCGGCGACAGCACACTGCACGCAACGTCACCGCCCGCGAGGAGAACACGCCGAAACCGCAGCAGCCCGATCCTGCGGACCTGGCGGTTTTGCCCCCCAGTAACAGCGAGCGGAAACCGACTGTGGACGAGGAAGCCCCCCAGCTTTCCCCGGGACGAGACCGCACCCGCGATCGAACACTCCTGCAAACCGGTGTTGTGCTCCCGTTGGGAAGCGGGAAGAGCCGTTCGTTTGGCCTCCTTTATGCTCTCGCCTGGCACCGCTGGCGGATTGTCGACCGCAGCCCGCACCGCAGCCGCCTCCAGCCCGGATCGCTGCTCTGGCACGTCGAATCCCCGCGAAATTTGTGGGTGATGCTGTCAGGCGAACGCCGCACGCACGGCTTTACAGCGCGCATGGAACGCCGCGGAGCGAGTGCATGCGCGCGGTCGACGACATCAGTAATCCTGTACCCGCCGCTGATCAACCATGGGCCAATTGACTGGCTATTGGCCAGTGAAGGCGGAAACCTCTCTGTGCTGGGCAGAGTACGCCTCGACCCGGGAACATGCGCTGCGCCATCGACATTCAAAAGTGTGCGCGTACCGAACTTTTCCCAACGGGTAATCACTTTCCGCTTTGTCTTTGGTGGGATTATTCAAGGCTTTGCCGACCTGATCGGCTGTAAAAAGGAGCTGCCGTCATTCCATGTCGAGCTACAGCAGCAATGCAGACTTCAAGCGTCGGTCTGCAATGCGGGCATGCGATATGAGCGGCGCGTGCACGATCTCGAACAGTTCATCCGGCCGACGCTGGAACCGGCAACAGCACTGGCTGACGACTCCAGGGAAGAGTCGCTGCTCGCGCCTGCATCCATGCTGGCCAGGCTTCGCGTCGCGCGGTTCGCCGCCTCGGGCTATCTCAGGGCCAGCAGTGGGTTGATGCTGCCCAAATCAATGGGCCGCGGGCATGAGAGAAGCAGTACGCCGTTGCCATCGTTGACGCGATGGCAACGGACGGCCGACGAGGTCCGGCTGTGGGCGACAACCGTAGATGGCGTCCGCGCTCAGCATGTTGACATTCCCATGTGCATCCACGATGAAAAGCGCGAGTCATTTACGCAGATCCTGCGAACTCGACTCACCTACCGGGCCTCCGACCCCTACGCAGTTGAAGCGCGCTTCAAAGTAGGAGCCGCCGACGAAACGGTATGGATCTTCGCTCGCGATCTCCTCAAAGTAGGGTTGGTTGAAACAACCGGTATTGGCGATGTGACCATCTGGCCTGACGAGGCGTCACCGTCTCAGCGAGAGCGCTTGTTCATCCGGCTGGCCTCACCGGAAGGAACTGCGGTGCTGTCCACCAAACACCAAGACGTGCGCATGTTCATCGAAGCGTCAGGCAAACTCATCGACTTCGGCACCGAACACGACCACCTGAAGCCGGCACTGGACACGCTGGAAGCTGCCATAGGAGAACTGACCCGTCCAGGTACTCGCGAATAGCCACGGGATTCCAACACCCAGCCGTACCGGGTTTCCCAGCCGCCGCCAACGTCCCGGTCCTACGGTCACCTTCTGCTGCCAGGACCAGGACCCAGCGATCTGGGCCGTCAGGCACGGCTGTTGTGGGTGGGTGGAACAGGCTTCGGGCGGCGGGCGAGGGGCGGCCGCGCAGGTGTCCCCGTTGCGCGCGACGGCAGGTGCCGCGCGCGGTGCCGGGCAGACAAGCTGCCCGGCTGGCTCCTGCGGGTGATCTACGACGGGCGGCCGTGACCGGTCTGCCCGGGGCAGGAATTGATGGCCTATGCACCTGCCCCGACGTCTGCTCACCACGGCGGCCGCCGTCGTCGCCGTCCTTGCGACTGCCCTTTCGGCTGCTCCGCGAACCACGGCGGCCGCAGCCGCGCCGTGCACCTCGACCTGGAAGGCCGTACAGCGCGTTCCCGCGCGCAAGCCGGCGTGGAACGAGGGCCCGGTCGCGACGACGCGTTCGCCGATTGTGCGGTACCTGCGCCGGGGCGAGCGGGTGCCGTCGTGTGTGGTCGTGATGGGCAGGGGCGGGTGGTCGCAGTACCGCGAGTGCGGCGGCGGGAGCCTGTGGCGGATTGTCCCCGGAGGGCAGGTGCCGGCGCGCTGCCTGGAGAGGGCATGAGGTCAGCGGCTGTTACGCACTTTCGGGTGACGGTCTTGCCCTGGAGGAGGAGTTGAGGCAGCGGTCCGTCCCGGCGATACCGCTGCTGCACCGGGATTTCTGGGTGACGTTCCGTCAAGTTTGCGCATTCGCCGCATACATGGATGTTACAGGCGAGAGTCATGGAAATATGCAGAATCCGTTACGGCCTTCGCGTGTCCGACACATCGTCGCCGCATCGTGGGCAAGGTGTGGGTGTGCGGCCGACCTGGCCGCCGACCCGCACAACGCACCCCGGCTGGCCTGCGGCTTTCATGCTGCAGGTGCCGGTGGTGTCCGGCCCCGAGAAGGGGGACCTCGTGTCCGTATCAGTTTCCGCCCGTCGTCTGACCGCCACCGCCACCGCCACCGTCGCCGTGGCCGCCGCCGCTGTGGGTGCGCTCGCGCTGCCCGCCGCGGCCGCCGGCCAGCCCGCCGCCCGCCCGCACGACCGGGCGGTCGTGATCAGCGACGTGCAGTACGACTCCCCGGGGCGTGACGACCGCTCCAACTGGTCGCTCAACAAGGAATGGGTGGACGTCACGAACACCTCCGGCAGGGCAGTGAACCTGGACGGCTGGACGCTGTCCGACGAGGCGGGTCACACCTACACCTTCGACCGCTTCCGCCTGGACGGCAGGTCCACGGTCCGGGTCCACACCGGGGAGGGCCGCGACCGCTTCGCCGATGTCTACCAGGACCGCCGCAACTACGTGTGGAACAACGACTCCGACACCGCGACCCTGCGCAACGACCACGGCCGCTTCGTCGACGAGGTCTCCTGGGGCCACCACCGTCGCGACGACCGCGACCACCGCGGGGACAACCGTGACCACCGCGGTGCCGGCCACCGCTGACCTGCCCGTTGATGCCCAGGGCCGTTGCCCCCGGGCCCGGCCCCGGCACTCCCTCTCTTCTCTCCCTGGCGCTGCGCCTATGTCCCGGGCGCAGCGCCGGCTGCCGTCGCGTACCGCCTTCTCCTTCTGGCCCGTCACCTGCTTTCCGCCATGGTGACGGGCCTGACGCATGCCCTCCTAGTGGCCGAGGGTGACGGTGATGGGCTGGTCGGGGCAGGCGGCCAGCTGTTCGGTGAGCGCGTTCTGCTCGGCGGGGTCGATGCTCAGCTGGTAGCGGGTTTTGTCGGCGACCCAGTCGGTGATGTAGGTGCACCCGTAGCCGGGGGAGGGGGCAGCCAGTCGGTGGGGTCCTTGTCGGCCTTCGAACGGTTGGAGGCCGCCGAGACGGCGATCAGCGCGCGGGAGTCGTCGAGGTCGTTGGCCTAGGCCTCGCGTTCCTTCGCCGTCCAGGCGGAGGCGCCGGAGTCCCAGGCCTCAGCCAACGGGACCAGATGGTCCACGTCCAGCTTGCTGGCGCTGTCGAGGTAGCGGTCGTCGTACGGGCTGTACCAGTTGCCGCCGGTCAGCGCGCATTTCGCGCCGATCTCGGGGGCGGTGACGGCTTCCTCGAGGAGGACCTCGGCGCGGGTGTTGCAGCCGTTCTTGTCCGCGTCGGTCCAGTGGCGGAACTTGTCCCGGGAGTAGCCGGCGCGGCTTTCGTCCGCGACGGGCAGTGCGGCCAGCGCGTCACGGACCAGCAGGGTGATCGTCTCACCCGGCGCGTGGCGTACGGGCAGGTGCCCGGCGGCCGCGGTGGTGGCGTGGGCGGTGGTGGGGGTGAGCAGGGCGAGGGGCGCGAACAGCGCGGCGATCAGGGTGCGGCGGGTACGGGCAAGGCGCACAGCCGGGTCTCCGTTTCGGAGGTCACGCACAGGGTTGTGATCTTCGTAGTCGCCGGAGCGGCGCTGTACGGGGTGATCAATGGCGGATTCACCCGGCCGGCGAACTAGGGTCCGTCTTCAAACAGATCTCGCCCAGAGCAGGAACGACGCGAGTGTGACCGCCGCTTCGTAGGAGGTCGCGGTCTTTTCGTATCTGGTGGCGATGCCGCGGAAGCCCTTGAGGCGGTTGAAGCAGCGTTCGATGACGTTGCGTCGGCGGTAGGCCTCTCGGTCGAATCCTGGTGGTCTGCCGCCGCTGCGGCCTCGGTTGCGGCGGTGTCGTTGCTGGTCGGTCTTCTCTGGGATGGTGTGTGCGATGCCGCGTTTACGCAGGTAGGCGCGGAAGCCGCGGGAGCTGTAGGCCTTGTCTGCGATGACCTGGTCGGGCCGGCAACGTGGTCGTCCTGGTCCTGTGCGTGGGACTCGGATGCGTTCCAGGAGGGGGCGTGCGCAGATGCTGTCGTGGCGTTGCCCCGGGGTCAGCAGGATCGCGAGCGGGCGGCCCTTGCCGTCACAGGCGAGGTGAACTTTGGTGGTCAGTCCTCCGCGGGATCGGCCGAGGGCGTGATCGTCCGGTTCGCCCGGTCGGTGCTGCCCCCTTTTCGCCCTGTCGCGGCGGCGTGCTGGTGGGCGCGGACGATGGTCGAGTCGATCTGCACGAGCCAGTTGATGTCACCTACCGCATCCGCCTCGGCCTGAATCTGCTCGAGAGCTCGGGTGAGCACGCCGTCCAGGGCGTAGCGGCGAAAGCGCGTATGAACAGTCTTCCACGGCCCGTATGGTTCGGGCAGGTCACGCCAGGCGATCCCGGTCCGTATCTTGTAGATTATCCCGTTGATGACCTTCCGGTCCGACACCCGCGGCCGTCCCGTCGCGGCTCGCGGTATCAGCGGAGCGAGTAACTCCCACTCATGATCGGTGAGTTCATGGCGACGTATCACCCCACCATGATCCACTAACCGGTGATCTTCGAAGGTGAAACTTCAGCGCCCTGCTCGCACCAGTGGGTCACTGCCGATGACTGGCCACAAACCCCTCGCCGAGCAGCTGCACGCGTGATGGCCACTTCGCGGGTGCGTATACCCACGCTGCCTGTACCCAGCTGATGCAGGAACTGCTCGAGGGCAGCGCGAAAGCGTGACAGACGTCCATGCAGCGACAGCCCACTACCGGCCGGATAGCAGCCTCACGAATCTTGCTCTATGACTTCGGCGGAAGCCCATGGAGAGTCGAGCAGGAAGCTCCTTCTCGCCTCTTCGGCCTGCTCGGTGTGTGTGTAGCCACGCAGACTGCGGGGGCGGTACGTCTCGCCATGCTCCGTTACTTCGATCTGATACATATATCCAACTTTGGGATAGGCGGCTAGCGCGGACAGCCACCGCCGTTCCTAATAGGGTGAGCCGCAAAATGATCGCTGGCAATACGTCGCCTCGCGCACGATCACCCTGCAGCGGGCGCAAGTCCGGCCTACGCCCGCTCGGCAAGAGGCTCTCGAACGGCTGAAACCGTCTGGCTCTGGGAGATCTGTTTGAAGACGGACCCTAGTCACACCATCGAAGGGCGGCCACCCGAATCTTCGATAGCGGCGCCGTGCCCTTGGGCGGTACCGAACAGGTAGGTGCGGGGGTGGCGCTCGTTGCGGTCCCGGTGCGAGGCGTGTGGGGGGCGCTCGCGCGGTCAAGTGGCGTGTGGGGCTGTGTCGTTGACTGCTTCCGCACGCCCGCCCACGGCTGACACTCTACGAATACGGTTGAGTGCACAGGGTAGTTGGCCCGGGTGTTGGCGTTCCCGCCGGACGTGATGGTGGGGGTGTCCGGGGCGGTCGTTGCAGCGCAGGTGGGCCCGGCTCCGTCTGATTCGCCGACGTCGTCGTTTTGATCTGTTCAGAGGGGGTTCTTACCGGTGGAGACAGTGGTATCCCGCCCGTATCGGCTGGCCGCGGCACCTGCGGGGCGGTGTATGTCGATCGTGGCCCGGGTGTACGGGTATCCGCCGGACCACAACGCCGGCTCTGAGTGGATGCTGCACTCGATGCTGCGTCCGCTGGCCGAGCGTGGTCACCAGGTGGAGGTGTGGCTGTCGCACCCCGGAAGGATCGACAAGAGCTACGAGATCGACGGGGTGCAGGTCGTCCCCTTCCAGGAGGGCCTGGATTTCGCCGCCCATGCCCAGGGGGCGGACGTTCTGTTGTCCCATTTCGAGAATGTGCCTGTGGTGGCGGGGCTCGCGAGAGACCGGCGGATCCCGCTGGCGGTGATCTGTCACGACAACTTCGCGGTGAGTTTCCACAACGCGGCGGGCGCCGATCTCGTGGTCTACAACAGCGAGTGGATCCGGCGGGACGGTGAGATCTTCTACGCCCGTTACCCGCGGGAGTTCCTGCCCAGGAACAGCATCGTGGTCCGCCCGCCGGTGCTCGCGGAGGAGTACCGCACGGTGCCCGGCGGCTGCGCGACGCTCGTCAATCTCAACTCCGACAAGGGCGGAGAGCTGTTCTGGCAGATCGCCGCCTGGACCCCGGAATGGAATTTCCTCGGTGTCCGTGGCGCCTACGGGCAGCAGATCATGCCGCCGCCACGGCTGCCCAACTGCGAAGTCCTCGACTCGGTACCCGGACAGCAGATGCGCGAACACGTCTACAGCCGGGCCCGGGTGATGCTCATGCCGAGCCTGTACGAGTCCTGGGGACGGGTCGCGGTGGAGGCGTTCGCCTCGGGCATCCCGGTCATCGCCCATCCCACCCCCGGGCTCGTGGAGTCCCTGGGCGAAGCCGGCATCTTCGCCTACCGCGACGACCTCAACGCCTGGATCCACGCCCTGGCCTCCCTGCAGGACCCCGGCAACTGGGAGCGGGCCTCCCGCCGGGCCAAGGCTCGCTCCATCGAACTCAGTGCGGCTCCCGATCTCGACATCTGGTGCGACGCCATCGAATCCCTGGGGGAGCGGAGCCGGCGCAACTCCTTGCGCAGGCGCGCCATCGGCACCCTCGTCGATGCCGGCGAGATGAGCCACAGCCCCGGAAACGGCGTCGCCGACCCGGGGGACGAACAACGCGCGTGCCCCTGACCGCGCCGCGGACTGAGCCAGATCACGACTTCACAGCCCCCGGCAACGACATCGAACCGCACGGAGGGCAGCCGCGGAAGAACGCCCGACACACGCCGGGCCTTCCCCTCACGCGACCGCCTGCCTGCAATGCGAACCCACTGGAATCCGCTCGGTCTCAGCGAAAGGACCGCACATCATGACCCAGGAAGCCACTGTCTCGCCCCTCGAATCCGCCATCTCAATCGAGCCTCGCGCGGCCATTGCAGCGGCCCCGAGCGCGCCCATCGCCCCCTACACCCACAGCCGGCGCTTCGGCTATTCCGGCAGCGTCGCGAACTTCACCGTCCCCCCGGGCGTCACCACGATCAACGCCCGCTGCTGGGGTGGCGGGGGATATGGACCCAGCAGTGGAGGCGGGGGCGCTTTCGCCACCGGGAACATCGCCGTCGTGCCCGGGGAGACACTGCGGGTCGTCGTCGACCTGGGAGGAGGCACGCACGGTGGGGGCGGTATGAGCGGCCTGTTCAGCCAGCGGCTGGGGCGATCGCTTCTGATCGCCGGAGGAGGCGGAGCGGGTGGTACTGGTGTTTACGCCGCTGCGCGTGGCGGTGCGGGCGGCGGCGCCAGCGGTTTTGACGCACAAACCCACACGAGCAGCGGGTGGACAGTGACGCCGGCGCGTGGAGCCTCGGGTTCCACCGGCGGCGCCGGCGGGACCACTCCACAGTCGATTTTCCGTGGGGGGCGTGGCGGCAACACCGGCCAGAACGGCGGCGACACCACCGCCTCCTGGGGCGGGGTTCCTGGAGGCCAGGTGCCGATCCCGGGTATGGGCGGAGGCGGGGGTGCAGGAGCGGGCGCCAATACGGGTGGGGGCGCCGGCTACGCCGGCGGCGGTGGCGGCTTCGCTATCGCCGGCAGCAGCGCATGCAGTGGCGGGGCCGGCGGCAGCAGCTTTGTGAACGGTCTTGGAGTCACCGGCGGACGCACCCTGGCGGGCAACGGCACCCAGGCGGGCGGCAAGAACGATCCCCTGTACCAGTCTCCCGTCGGCGACGCAGGCAACCGCGGCCAGGTCGTGCTGCAGTGGTCGGAGTTCACGGTGACGCCCGGCGGCCCGCCTGACGTGGAGCTGGTCCAGGGTGGAGCTCCCGGGTACCCGGGAGTACATGTCGAAGCCGGCCTGGCGTTCGACCCGGTGTCGGTGACGGTCGCCCTGCCCGTCGGCCGCGGTCTGCTCTTCGGCACGCAGACACTCGCCGACTACCAGCTGACCGTCCAGAACGCCATCCAGGAAACAACCCAGTACACGGGAACCCTGTCCGAGGACGGAACCTCACTCGTCTTTACGGACGTCGACCTGGAGCTGCCCGGGACCACGGTGATGTGGGTCGCCGTCAGCGCCGGCCACGAGGCCGCGCTTGGGTCCACCAGCCTGACCTTCACCGTCGGAGGAAAGACCTCCCCCTCCACGACGATCGTCGACACACCGGACTTCTCCGTTTCGCCGGGCGGCGCCCCGGTAACCGCAGAGAGGGGAGGAGCACCCGTATACCCGGGTGTGGAGCTGGAGAACAGCGGATCGCAGTCCCTCGCGCTGCAAACGGTCACCGCAGCTCTTCCGGCCGACGCCGACATGCGGTTCGGTACGCAGGACAGCCCCGATCACCAGCTGACCGTCTGGGGCAGCGACGGAAACATCACCGTGTACGTGGGAAGCATCTCCGACGACGGCCAGACACTGACCTTCTTGGACGTCGACCTGGCCATCCCCGACGCCGGATCACGATCGGTCATGTGGGTCTGCGTCAGCGCCTCCGACGACACCCCCCAGGGCCCCACCAGCGTGCAGTTCACCGTCGGTGAGCGCATCTCGCCGTCCACTGCCATCGACGTCATCTGAAGGAACACGGCGGGTAGACCGGCCTTCCTGCGCGAAGCCGGACTGAACGCCCCGAGTCTGTGTTCCGCGCCGTCCATGCAGATGTGCCATGTCCATCAGCAGAGGTTCGCTCCCGGCCGGTGCTTGTGGGGTGGGGTGCCGCGGTGGGGTGAATCTGCGGTCTGCATGGACGACGTCGCTCGCGTGGGGGCGTGCCCGGCCCAAGGGTGAGGGTGACGGGTCCCCCCGTCCTGTCCCGCCCCGCTACCCGAAGGACTGCCGCATGCCCCTGCTTCCCCCGGTCGGTGCCGAGATCCCGTGCAGCTCGCTTTCCATCAACACCCCCCTGCAGATCCGGAACAAGCAAGTCTCCGTCGACTTCCGCGGCGGCTGGAAACACCGCTTCGACGTCAACCCGAACGACCCGAACAACAGCGCCCGGATGCGACTGATCGGCTTCAAGATGACCGCCGAACTCGCCGCACTGGACGGCGGGGGAGCGGAGGGCGGCACCATCACCCTCGAACAGAGTGACGTCGACGTCGATCCGGCCAGCCGGCTGAAGATCACGCAGCAGTTCCCGCCGAAGTTCGAGTGCTCCCTGGTCCTGAGCCCCTGCACCATGACCATCGACCAGCCGGGCAGTGAGCCGCTGGTCCTGCACGCGAAGAACCGGTTCACGGTCCTCGGCCAGCTGACCCAGTACCCCCCGCGAGGCGACCTGTTCCAGCTGGAGAAGCCGGTCGACTTCGTCGACCCGGACAAGCCCGACATCGTCGTCGCGACGATCCAGAAGTTCCCGGTCAAGACCGGCGGCCTGTAAGCCGACGGACTCACGCACCGCGGAAGGGTCGGTTCCGGACGCCTTCACCGTTCGGCCCGGCGCCATTGCGACGCCGGGCCGAACGGCGTTTCCTTGCCCTTCGATTCATGCGGCGCCCCGACCTGCGGAAACGGGTTCCGAAGCAGGCCACTGAACACGAGTGGCCAACTGGGATGCTCAGTCACACGTGCGGGGCGGGTGGCCGGTGGCTACGGCGACGTCATTTGGGACCAGGGAGGCGTCCCGAAGTGGCCCCGATCTGTGAAGATCGGCGCTCCCTAACGCGGCCTGGAATCGCCCTGCTCGGTTCTCGACGCCGGCCACTGGTGGGGCCGATTCAGGTCGCCGCAACCTGGCTTCACCATCCGGAGTCCGATAGAAGCGCCTCAGCGGAGCCGGAAGAAGCCGCCGTAGCCAGCCCTGACGGGGCTCCTCTGGCCGGTGGGTTGCCGGCGTTGCTGTACGCGCTCGTACTGGGCGCGGGTCTTGATCCGGGCGGGAAGCGGCCCGAGTCTGCGGCGAAACAGGGAGCTTGGGAAAGGCTTGGTCAGGGTGAGGTAAGGATTGCGCAGGTCGCCTCTTGTTCATCCCGCAGCTCTACTCGCATAGACCTGAGCGGTGGTGTCATGCCGTCAGCCGCCCGGTACCCCACTGTCCGGGCCGATCCCGCGGGAGATCCCCCTATGCGTCGCTTTACCGCTACTACCTGTGCTCTGGCCCTGGCGGCCGCGGGCATGATCGCCGCTTCGGCCGGCACTGCCCAGGCGTCGACCTGTTCCCACGCCTACCTGCCGCTGCCCGATTCCTCGTGTACGCCGGGCGCCTACAACTCGGATGTCACGCAGTCGAACATTCACAGCACGATATGCGTGTCCGGCTGGACCGCCACCGTCCGCCCCCCGACGTCCTACACCAACCCCCTCAAGGCCCAGGGCATCATCGACTACGGCTACTCCGACACCAACATGGCCGACTACGAGGAGGACCACCTCGTCCCCCTCGAACTCGGCGGCTCGCCCCGCAGCACCGGCAACCTGTGGCCCGAGCCGTATTCCGGCACGAAGACCGCCACCACCAAGGACGGAGTGGAGACGAAGCTGAAGAACGCCGTCTGCGCCGGCACCATCACCCTGTCCGCTGCCCGCAGCGCCATCAAGACCAACTGGACCACGGCCCTGCAGGTCACCGGCATCGGCTGACTCTGCCAACCACCGGGACATTCAGGCCGAACGTACTGGATGTCCCGGCGCCAAGCGTCGAGTTCACGTCCGGGCCGGTCAACGCGCTCTCGCCGGCACCGGCGCTGATCGAGGTGTTCCGAGCCGCACGGCGACGTCCAGGCCGGTGCCGGGGGCTGGGTCGAGGGTGATGGTGCCGCCGGAGGCGTCAACGAGGTGGCGGACGACGGGCAGGCCGAGGCCGGGGCCGTCGTGGGGGGTCTCCTTGGGTCAGCATCGCGGTGGCCACCGCAACGGCGGCACCATCCGCCGCTGACCCACCCGGCGGTGCCGGTGGCCGGTGACCCTGGGCCCGGCTTGCGGCATACCGGTCCGGCGGAGCGATCGGTGTCGGCCGGCGGCCGGGCGATCGCGGTGGGGGCCGGCCCGCAGAAGAAGTACGTGGTCCAGCAGCAGCCGGCAGCGGGATCGTGCCGCTACCGGTACGAGAGGGGCGAACCTCTGGAGGACCCGGCGTGCACCCGGGGGGGTCCGGCCGTCACCCAGGCGAACCTGGCGTCGACGATCTGCCGCAAGGTCGGCTACACCTCCGGGGTGCGCCCGTCCACCTACGTGACGGGCAAGGAGAAGAAGCTGAACGCGGCCTCGTACAGGTTCACGGGGAGCATGCGGGATGCCGAGTACGACCACTTGATCAGCCTTCAGCTCGGCGGCGACCCCAACGACTACCGCAATCTGTGGGTGGAGCCGACCGACCCGGGCCACAAGAAGGGATCCGGGGTGAACAACCTGAAGGACCCGGTGGAGACGAAGCTGCACACCGCGGTCTGCTCCGGCAAGGTCACCCTCGTCGCGGCGCAGCAGGCGATCGTCACCGACTGGACGACCGCGCTTGGCCGCCTCGGCCTCAGCTGACCGGGCGGCCAGTGGCCCGCCCGCGGCGGGCCGGACCGCAGGACGCGAAGGCCGTGCACCGGCGGCGCTGGTGTGGGAGCGTGGCAGAAGTCCGGGCCCGCCGCTTTCCCCCGTAGCAGCGGGCCCGGACTCGTGTTCAGTGGGCGAGGGTGACGGTGATGGGCTGGTCGGGGCAGGCGGCGAGGCGTTCGGCGAGCGTGGTCTGCTCGGCGGGGTCGATGCTCAGCTGGTAGCGCGTTTTGTCGGCGACCCAGTCGGTGACGTACGTGCACCGGTAACCGTCGGACGGGGGCAGCCAGTCGGTGGGGTCCTTGTCGGCTTTCGACCGGTTTGAGGCCGCGGAGACGGCGATCAGCGCGCGGGAGTCGTCCAGGTCGTTGGCGTAGGCTTCGCGTTCCTTGGCGGTCCAGGCGGAGGCGCCGGAGTCCCAGGCCTCGGCGAGCGGGACCAGGTGGTCGACGTCCAGTTTGCTGGCGCTGTCGAGGTAGCGGTCGTCGTAAGGGCTGTACCAACTCCCCCCGCTCAGCGCACACTTCGGACCGACCTCGGGAGCGGTGACGGCTTCCTCGAGGAGGACCTCGGCGCGGGTGTTGCAGCCGTCCTTGTCCGCGTCTGTCCAGTGTTTGAACTTGTCCCGGGTGTAGCCGGTACGGCTCTCGTCCGCGACGGGCAGTGCGGCCAGTGCGTCGCGGACCGGGAGGGTGATGGTCTCGCCCGGTGCTCGGTGCGCAGGCTGGTGCGCGGGTGCCGCGGCGGCGTGGGCGGCGGGGGTGAGAAGGGCGATCGGCGCGAACAGCGCGGCGATCAGGGCGCGTCGGGTGCGGGCATGGCGCACGAACTGTCTCCGTTCCGAAGATCACGAATAGGTCTGTGATCTTCGTAGCGGCCCCGTCGGGCCCCTGACGGCCGGTTGGGGGAGGGTTCACCCGACCGGCGAACTAGTCACACCAGCGAAGGGCGATCGCGCTCGTCAGACAGTCCCCAGGCGACAGACTGGCGCGCGGTCCGCGTTGCAGGCTGCGTGACCAGGAATTACGTTCTCGTCTGAGCGTTGCCGCTGCCGGTTTCGCCTTGCCAGCGGGCGAGTTCGGTCCGTGCTTTGAGTGTTTTGGGGTGGTCGGGGCCGAGTACGCGGGTGAGGTCGTGCAGGAGGGTGGTGAGGGCGCTTGCGGCCCCTGCGGCGTCGCCGGCCTTTCCTTGCGAGTGGGCGAGGTCAAGGCGGGCACTGAGTGCTTGGGGGTGGTCGGCCCCAAGCACTTGCGCGAGGTCGGCCACTAGACCGGCCGTGGTCTCGGATGGGATTCCGTTCTCGGCCGTGCCCTGCCACCAGGCGAGATTGAGCCGGGTTGTGAAGGCGCCAGGGTGGTCGGGGCCCAGCACCCGTTCCACGTCTGGTAGCAGTTCAGCGAAGGCGGCGGCGGCCCCGGCCGCGTCTCCCGCCGTTCCTCGCAATCGGGCGAGGTCGTGGCGGCTGGCGAAGGTGTCTGGGTGGTCAGCTCCCAGGAGCCGTACCCGGTCGGCAAGTACGTCGGCCAGAAGGCTGGTGGCCCCTGCGATGTCTCCGGCTTCTCCCTGCCAGTGGGCGAGTCTGTACCGAGCGTAGACGGTGCGGGGGTGGTCGGGCCCGCGGCGGGAGGTGAGGACCTTGATGAGATCGCGGAAGTACGCGCACGCTTCCGTGAAGTGGCCCGCCTCGCCCAGGCTGCGACCGGCTCGGAACAGGATCGTGTGCGTTTTCGGCTGGTGCAGGGTTTCTTCGGCGCAGGCGTTGAGCGCCATGGTGTTGCCCCGGAGCACCTGGGTGAGGGCGGTGTCTTTCGCGACCTCGGGCCACGCGTCCAGAAGGGCGTCTGCCGCAGCACGGGCGGCGCGGCCGAGCTGGTCGGACGTGAGGGTGTCACGGACCGCGCGCTGGGTGAGCTGATGGACACGGACCGCGGTTTCAGGAGTGGCGGGGGTGTGCTGGATGAGGCTGACCCGGCGCAGAGCGGTAAGTGCCTGCAGAACATCTCGCGTCGGCACTGGCTCCTGGTCTTCGGCCGGAGGATCCGCAGCGGCACGGAATGTGTGATGGCGGGCGAGGTAGGCCCGGGAGGGTGAGCTGGTGAGCACGGCTTCGGGAATGCCGTTGGCGTCCAGAAGGGAGGCAAGTATCAGCACGGGGCGGGAGAGACCGGCCGGACGTAGGAGGTCGGCGTGCTCGATGGAGAGGGACCAGGCCGCGGCCACGGTGTGGACCTGGCTGTCGGGGAGGCTGTCCGGCGCGGCATCGCGGAGGCGGACGGTGCGGTCCGCGAGCAGCTGCCGGTATTCGGCGGCTGTGAGTTCGGTGTCGGTGAGGTACGCCGCGGCTTGGGACAGGGCCAGGGGGAGGTGCCCGAGGTCGTCGGCAAGGTGGACGAGGTGTTCGTGAGGTTCGGCCCGTGGGGCGAGAGCTGCGATGAGGTAGGCGTGGGCTTCGTCGGGGGTGAAGACGCCGACGTCGATGACGGGGCGGCCGATGGTCAGGGCAGCGTCCTGGCGGCGGGTCGTGACCAGGGTCCGGCCCTCCGGGCTGTCCGGCGGCCACAGGCCGTTCAGATCCCCCGGGTCGGTGACGTCGTCCAGGACAACCAGCCACCGGCCCGCCTCCTGACCTGTTTTGGGCTGCAGCCACGCCAGGAACGCGGCGGCAGCCTGGCGGGGGTCCTGAGGCGCAGTGCTGCCGAGGAGCTCGGCTGCGGCCTGCGCGTAGCCGCTGGTGACCGCGCTGCGGCTGGTAGCTGTGATCCACACCAGGACATCCAGGTCGCCGTTCTGCCAGCAGGCGCGAGCGTAGTGGGCGGCGAGCTGGGTCTTGCCGACACCGCCCAGCCCGACCACCACTGCCGCTGGTGCGACCTGCGTGACGACCGTGGTTCCCCCGACGGCGAGTGCCCTGCTCAGGCGGGATATCTCGGCTCGGTCCCGGAAGCACGTCGCCTGCGGGGGGATGGTTCCGACCTGATGTGGCCACGAAGCCGGAGACCGTGGAGCCGCATAGTGGTCGTTTTGGATCTTCCCCGTGACGGGGCCGTGGAACGTACCGTGGCGGAAGTCGACGACATCACTCTCAGGGGGGCTCTCATGGGAGGCTCTCTCGTCCGGCTGCCGTGTCATCGCTATCCCCCGCTCGTCTGCCCTAGTGGAGCTATGCCCAGCCAGTCGTGTGGCGTGCTCCGGAGCGTGTTGCCGGGTCAGTGCGCCAGAAGAGGCACGGGGCGTTCGGTGAGCCCATAGGCGCACGCCCGGAGGCGTCAGCGGCTCGCAGTGTGACGGATGTTACGCCGCGTGTCCGCATGGCCATCTTCCGTACATGACGTGTCGTCTCCGTGCAGCTTCGGACGTCAACCTGTCGGCCCTGTAACAAATCTGACGGGCCAAAAGGTGAGCGACGGCTTCGGAGGTGCCGGCAGGGAGCGGTGGGTGTGCCGGTGAGGATGGCAGAAGACGGCATTATGGATCAGTCGACATTCGGAAATCTGGCCGCTCGCTTCCGCCGATTGATGTCTGATATCCCGCGGTGAGTGGAGGCGCCAGAATTATCTATGCGGGTTGCATTCCGGTTCGATGTTAACCCTCGGAATGCGAGAAGCCGATTACGGCGAGATGGAGCGCCCGTGCGACGGTCGCACTTGCGGCCGACCGGCAGGGCGCCGGGGTGCGCGTCCACTGGTCGGGTTTGTTGACTCCTGAACGGCGATAATCATTTGATCGCACTCTCAGGGCTCCCGGGGCGCGGGGGCGTCCCGCGCCAGGATGCACAAAAGGGACGATCTCTGCGGGGTCGCGGAGTGCCGCCTTGGCAAGTCCTGAGGCGTGTGCTGGGCATGTCAAAACCCCGCAGCTGGGGTGTTTCCACTGCTAGTTACGGCGGTAGAGACCATCTGGCGGCCGATCGGGAGTGACCTTAGCGCGGCCGGTGGTGTTTACTGGACACCGGTCTGATCCTGGTGGGTCCGGACCCTTTCCGGGAGGTCCTGGGGGTGGTGCCCCGGGGCCTCCCGTTTTTGCTGCGCGTTTACATGCGGGCCGCTGGCTGGTCGCCCGGGGTTTTTTCCATGCCGTCGCATGAATATCTGTATGCGAATGACGGGCATTCGTGAAAATCGAGAGAAAAGGTTTATGCGGCCCACCTCGGGGTGGGCCGTAACAATCCCCCACGGGTAGGGGATTGTTGCCGTGGCAATCGCCCTCGCCGTCCTTCCGGAAACGCGACTAGCTCTCGGCTCGCGGCGAGGGGTAGCGTTATCCCGTCTCACGTCACTCCACCCTCGCCCGGACCACACCACCGGGCACGCACCACCTCCCGGAGAGGCGAAGGACCCACCACCGGGGACCCCGCTGCACAGCGGGGTCCCCAAACGATCAAACCGAATAGGGAAGAACACCATGGCCACCGCCAACTCCTGCGGCGCCGTACCCCCGTCCCCTCCGGGACACCACGTCGTGCCGCCCATGACGTCGCGTCACCACCGCGCCCCCGGGCACGCGGACGCCGGAACGCGTCCCACCATCGCGGCCAGGACGGGAGCGTGACCATGCCTCCCGCCCTGGACACCTCCCGGCCCACCGACCTCCTGCACGCCCATGAAGGCAAGCCTGAGGGAAGCTTCCTGCACCACCTGCACCTGCGCTCCGCGGAGACCTGGCACCAGCTGCTCCAGGCCGGCCTGCGCAGCCGCACCTTCGCCCGCGACGAACTGCTGCCCATGGGGCCGAACAAGCCGTACGTCTACATCGTCCTGGAAGGCGTCGTACGCCAGGACCGCTACCCCCTGGGCACCGGCGCCGGCATCCCCGCCATCACCCGGTTCCGCGGCGCCGGCCAACTGGTCGGCGAGGCCGCGCTCATCGAGTCCGCCTCCTGCGCCGAAACCCGCTGCCTCACCAACACCGTCGTCATCCCCTGCGCCGCCCGGTACTTCAGCGCCCTCATCGAGCGCCGCCTGTACGACGCACGCCTCGCTCTGCTGCACAGCCTCGAAGACCGCAACCGCACCGACGAAGTCGTCTACGGGATGGCCATCCGCCCGCCCCTGGAACGGGTCAGCAGACTCCTGGCACACCTCGCCGACACCGCCGGCGTCCCCGACCCCAGGACCTCCCGCCACACCGTCATCACCGGCCCGGGCCAGAAAGACATCGCCGCAGCCCTCCAGCTCGCCGTCTCCACCACGGAGAACGCCCTGCGCACGCTGCGCCACCACGGCGTCATCGAGGCCCGCTACCGGCAGTTCGTCGTCCGTGACGTCGACAGCCTGCGCCTCTACGTCGGGGCCTGACACCACCCCCGACGCTCCTCCGGACCCACCATCCTCCTTTGCCGCGCCGCGCACCCCTCCTGGGAGCGGCGCGCCCGTGAACGGACCAACATGACGACGATGAATGCCACCACGCTGGCGCTCGGCACCAGCGGCGGCACCCTCGCGGCGAGTATCGCCTTCTCCTTCCTCATGGGAGCGCTCGCCCTCTACACCCTCCTGCACCATCGGGAGGTCTTCGCCTGGATGAAGCAGATCCGCAACACCGACACCGAGAACACCGCCTACGACGAGCCCGACCAGTGGCTCGCCGACCTCTACAAGGCGCAGTGCCGCAGGGCGAAGAAGCCCAGCCGCGCCGAGGACATGGAGGACATCTCCCAGACCGGTGACATGATCCGAGGAGTCGCCGACCACATCGAGGCCATTCGTACCGAGCTGGCCAAGGTCGTCGACCGCGTCGACGACTACCTGAACACCGCCCTGCCCGCCCTAACCCCCGCCCTCAAGGTGTCCTCCCAGGACCACCAGGCCCAGCTCGTCCAGGCCATGAAGCAGGAAGCCGCCCGCGCCGAACTGGCCCAGTCCATCTCCAGCGCCCGGCAGAAGATCACCCTGCTGCGCCGCGGCTGATCACCACAGAAGGCCACCGCGGGCCGTACATCTCGACCCGTCCCAGACCATCTCCTCAACGGCACCGGATCCGTTGCCAGGGCCAGCATCCGCTGGACCGGATCCGGTTTTCGACTGCCTGCTTGCCACCGCGAGACATTCTCTTTCCCCGACGCCGCCAACGCAGCCGCCCAGGCCGTTTTATTGGCTTCTTTATCCGGCCGTGTGATCGGCAGGGTTCGAACAGGGGCCGATTCGGGTGAGTTGTTCTGTGTGCAGGCATGGAAGAAGGGCCTCTTGGTAGCTCGCGGATGTCGAGTCCAGCGAGAAGCAAGAGGCCCTGTTGTCGAAGTGTCGCGTGGTCGCGGTTGCCGAGTCCAGTTCGTCCACTCGTGGGTGTGACTGTCTCGCCCACAGGTTCGGGAACGCGGCCGACCGGCCGGATCGTCGGCCCCGGTACGGCTCGGTCCCATTGCCGACACGGTAAGCATCTTTGGCAGCGCCGCCTTCTCGGCAATGCCTCCAGAGTTGGCGGTGTTGAAACCGCTCACCGCGTGGTGTCCTCGCACCCCGCGTCGCCCTTCACGTTGACGCCGCTCGTAGGCAACGGCGCGATCGGAGCGCCGTTTTCCAATGGAGCCTCCGGGTACGTCAGAGGAGCCAACTCGCCAATGAGTCGGCCCAGCTTGGGGCCTTGTCCATGAGACACGGCCGAGAGACGGACGGGCAGGTCGGGATGGCGCGGCGGCGGCCAGTTCTGCATGCCGTCGTTCTTCGTCCGGCTGCTGATGTCCCAGGTGAGGCAGTGATGCCCTGAGGGAAGCTCGCAGGACGTTGGCCAGTAGTTCTGGAAAGACTCGCCGGTCTCCAGGCTCGTGGCCAGCTGGTCGAACAGCTCGGCCAGGCTGGAGGCCCACTTGGTGCCTTCGATGTCCCCCGACCCGATGCCCATCTCGAAGACGTGCCCGTAGGTGGGGCCGGGGCGATGGTCGATGAAGGTCATGCCGCCGTCATTGGGGCGCGCGAACTCAACCCACTGGTGGGCATGGCCACAGAGATCTTCCTCCGGCCGCCCCGCGGAGATGATCTCCGTCAGTCCGTCCTTCATCGACTTGTACCGCTGGGCTATGAGGTCTGTTCCGATGAGCCGGTGTCCGAGCGGAAGGAAGGCCCCGGCGTGGTAATTGTCTGGCTCCGGATGCTTCATGACGCCGTTGTGCCGCTCCAGAAGTGTCCTCAGCTGGGGATGGAGAGGGAACCCGAGTTGCGTTTCGAGCGCCGTGACGTCTTCGGTCGAGGCAGGCGATCTTCGGGCCGCGTGGTCAACGGGACATTGCACGGACAGCCAGGAAGCGAAGCGGTCCCACGCCACATTGAACGCTGCAAGATCTCCGTCAGTCATTACCGCGACCCTAGACCGCAGCACTGACACGGCGCAGACGTCGCGCCAGGGGTTGCAGCTGACGTTGCGCCACAGGGTTGCAGCAGTGGTTGCACTGGATGTTGCGCGACTTCACGGGAGCCGTTTCGCGCTGCGCAGCTCAGGGGCCTGTTCGGGCGTGGTCGGGGTGCTGACATCCCCTCTGCGACTCCTTCCCGCCCCGAACTCTGGTGGAAGGGGTGATGGGAGTCGGGCGGCAGGCGAGCGTCTGCCGGGCAGGGCGTCTGCGTTGCGCGCGACGGCGGGGCCGCGAGCGCCGGTCCGGGCTGACAAGCTGCCCGGCGCTCCCGCGGCGGGTGATCTTGAGTGGGGAGCCGTGACTGTCCGGCCCCGGGCGGGGGTTGACCGTGCATGCACTCGATCCGTCGTCTGCTTACCACGACGGCCGCGGTCGCCGCCGTCCTCGCGACTGCCCTGTCCGCTGTCCCGCCGGCTCCCGCCGCCTCGCCCACGGCCATGCTGTGCACGTCGGCGTGGCGGGCCGTGCAGAAAGTCGCGGTACGCAAGCCCGCGTGGAATGAACCGCCGGTCGCGACGACGCGTTCGTCGATCGTGCGCTACCTGCGCAAGGGGGAGCGGGTGACGTCGTGCGTGGTCGGGGTCGGCCGGGATGCTTCGGAGTACCGGGAGTGCGGCGGCGAGACTCTGTGGCGGATCGTGCCCGGAGGGCAGGTGCCGGCCGGATGCCTCCAGCGCACCTGACCCTCACCCGGCCCCACCGCGACCCATATCTCCAGGGGAAGTTCATGCACCGCGACGACGACCAGGCCCTCGCGCTCACCCTCGCCGCCCTGTTCCTGACCGGTACTTCCTTACTCGTCTCCTGCTGGATCGGCCCGCTCGCCACGTTTACCGCCACCGCGGGCCTGGTGGTCACCGCCTACACCGCGCCCCGCCTCGCCCGCCGCCTGGTGATCCGCCGCGCGGTCCGCCAGCTGCTGCGCGACCTGCCCGGCGCGTGAAGACCGGAGCGGGTGGGCGGGGGAGTGATGCCTGCGTCCTGGCTGGTCAGGTGACGTCGATGCCCAGCTCGGTGTCCGGCCGGCAGGTGCCGCATGCGGTGAAGCCGCGTGGGTCGTTGACGAGCGCCTGGCGGGCGAGGCCGGCATCGATGGGCTTGCTGCTCGTGAAGCCTTTGGTGCAGTTGCTGGTGTGGATGGGCGCGGCCTGCCTGGCGTTCTCGGGCCGTTCGATGATGTAGCGGGTCGGCAGGCGGCTGGCAGGCTCGCGACGGCCGCCGGGGCCGGGGTGTTGCCGCCTGGATGGTGTGATTGCGGGGCGCGGGATTGCCGTGCGCTCGGCGCGGGAGATCGCGGCGAGGACGGCACCGCGCTGGAGACGCAGGTAGGTGGCGACGGTGTCGGTGTCGGCGAGCTGCTTGTCGAGGTGCGCCAGGATCGCGCGCAGGCGCGGGGGATCCGGCGGCAACTCGTTCATGTGTTCGATTCTAGACTCACGTGTGGTCCGACCGGGTCAGGCCAGCACTCCCACTACCGCGGCCGTCACCGTGAGTACCGCGACCAGCAGCATGACCACACGCAGCCAGCTCATCCGGTCACCGAGATCAGCCCCCTCACCAGCCAACCCCTGCCGCCCAACCTCTGCCCCGCCGAACAGCTCGCGGCACTCGGGACAGTCCCCGCCGGCATCGGCCGACCAGTAGGCACCGGTCGGGTGGGCGAACGCCACATCGTCCCGGTCATGCCTCTCCGCACTCACGCCAGGACAACGACACTCCCGCCAACGTGCTACGGCAACGCACGGGACGGACAGCGCAGGCGCCCGGCGCGCGACATGCAGGGCGCGCCCCGCGCAGACCGGCGTAAAGCCGCCTGTCAGGTGGCCTTTGCGTCAAGAATTCCAATATGCCTGAAGCCCGGCTCGCTTTTGGGGGATCATGTCGAATCAGGGATGGCCCGTCTTACATCCCCCGTCGTGGCGGGCCATCCTCATGCGGCTGTTCTAGGACCAGCGCATCCCCAGCTGATCGAGTTCGGCACGGCGCTGCGGGCTGAGTTTGGCGGCCCGGCGGCGGGTGTTGTCCAGGAACGCCCCCAGCTTGTGTTCGATGCCGTCCACGGTCTCCACGGCCTTGCGGGGCACGGTCAGGTGCCCCTCCCGCGCGTGGAACTGGCGGGCGGCGGTGAGGTTGGCGGCCCACCGGGCATCCTGTGACCGGGGCGCACCCTGCGCCGGCTCGCCCTCTGCCGGGGGCTCGATGCCGACCGTTTCCAGGAGCCACTGCTGTGCGGGCATCAGCCGCTTCCACCCGGTCCGCTGTCCGGCGGCCCACACGCCCAGGTCCTCGCCCTGAACGATGAGTTCACCGGGGCCGGCCGGGACGGAGCCGCCCGCTTTCACGTGCGCGAGCGTGAGCCGATATGCCCGCTGCCACGAGATCTCCCATGCCGGGCACCACCCTGGGTCGAGGTCGGCCAGAGCCTCCATACGGGCCTCTGGCAGCTCTCCGGCATACGGGATGCCCGTTTCCCCGGCTGTGCGCCGTTCGGCGTTCTCAGCCGCCTTCCGGGCTGCTGCGCGGGCGTTTTTCATGAAGGTCCCGATGGGGAAGTCGTCCCAGACGGCCCCGGTGGGCGGGAGCAGGTGGGAGTGTGCGTCGGTGTAGGCGCGGGCGACGGCGAGGCCGGCCTCCCATGCGGACGCCTGCACCGACCACACCATCCCGAGCGCCTCCAGCTGCTCCACCCGCGAGGCTTCCAGGGTTCCGGCCGCGTAGTACCTCCGCTGATCTGCCACCCACACCCCGAGCGGATGCCTGCCGGCCGCGCCCCAGTCCTTGGGCGACACGAACGTGTAGGGGACCCGCAGTTCGGTGCTGCCGGTCTCGCGCAGCCACCGTGTGGCCACCTCGATGCCGCGCCGCCAGTACGCCGCCTCGGGGTCGATGACCCGCAACCTGACGAACTGCGCGAGGGCGGCGGGGTCGCGTTCTTCGCTGAACCTGAGGACCCCGGCCGCCGTCTCACCGACGCGGACGACGTCCTCCTGGTCGTCTTCCTCGTCGCCCTCGCGGTCGTCCTGGTCGCGGTCGTCGTCCGCGTCCGGTGCCGGACGGGCGTTACGCACGCGTGGGTCCGCGAGCGCCTCAATCGTGTCCGTGTCGTGCGCCTGCAGGGCTCCGAGGATCTTCGCGAGGGTGCCGTAGGCGTCGGAGGTGAGCAGTTCGTTGGCGTCCTCGTCCTCACCGAGGAAGACCGGCACGATCAGCGTGGCCAGCTTCCCGACCCCGGGCCGCATCCGCAGCGCGCGCCCGACCATCTGCACGATGTCCACCATCGAACCGCGGGCATCGGCGAACAGCACCGCGTCGCATTCAGCGGTGTCGACGCCCTCACCCAGCACCCGCACCGACGACAGCACCCGCAGCTCGGCGCGCACGTCCGTGCCGTCCAGGCCAGGCCGTGCCAGGTAGTTGGAGGCGAATTCGTCCAGCACGCTCCTGCGGTGAGCGGGGGCGTGCTCGCCATACAGCCACTGCGCCCACACCTGCTCGGCGGGCGGGAACGTCTCGGGGTCGTCCTCGGCGAGCCGGCCCGCCGTTACTGGCACGGCCGCCGCCATGGCTTCGGCCTCCCCGACCCTGCTGTGGAAGGACAGCACGCGCCGGAACCGCTCCTCAACGGCCGCGCGCATCAGCCCCGTCTGCACCGCCGCGAGCCGGGCCCCGCGTACGGCGTCGGAGCCGGTCGCCTCGGTGGTGAGCGCGGAGTACAGGTCGGGATCGCGGATGTCCAGGCACAGCACCTGATACGGCGCCACCAGGCCCATGCGGATCGCCTCGGACAGCTTCAGCTTGTAGGCGACCGGCCCGAACAGAGGCGAGTCCTCATCCATGGACGCCACCAGCCGCGGCCGGTCCCCTTCCGCCTCCCACACGCGCGCCGTGGCGGTCATGTACAGGCGTCGCACGGCCGGGACTTGGGCCTGGTCGTGCACGGCCGCCCACGGCTTCAGACCATCCCCACTCACCCGGTGGGCTTCGTCCACGACCATCAAGTCCCAAACAGGCAAACCTGCAGCATGCGCCCGCTGAAGCGTCCCCATACCCACCGAGGCGTAGGTCGCGAACACCGTGACGGTCTCGGGGCCGGCGGTCCAGGCGATCAGTTCGTCCGGGTCCGTCGTGCACGGCACACCCTGACTGTCCGCACCCCGCAGGGAGCACACGCCGGTCATCGCGCCGCGACGGCCGCCCGCCCGCCACGCGGCGGCCATCTGCAACAGCAGGTCCAGCGTGGGCACTAGGACCAGGACCCGGCGCGCGGAAAGCCGGTCCGCAGCCGCCACCCCGATCAGAGTCTTCCCGGATCCGGTCGCGGCGATGACCTGAGTGCGCAGGCCCTCGGGCGGGATGCCCTGGCCGGGCTGTTCGGAGAGGTGCCGTAGTACCGCGTCGACTGCCTCGACTTGATGCGGACGAAGCGTGACGGTCACGATGGCGGTCCTTCCTGGTCTCGACTGCTCTGGTGACTGGGCGGTGCGGGCGGCCGTGTGCCTGGCAGTGGACGGCCGTGCCCGAAGGCACCGTAGTCCGTGTCATTTCCCGGGACCTGCCCGACGGCTGCAGAGATCCTTGCCGCCCTCTCGGACACCGGCATGCCCGACCCGTATTCCGGCGAGGAGCTGCTCGACAGGATCCAGGACGACTTCGAGGAGAAGGATCCGAGAGTAGTGAGCCGGGGGCTGTCAGTTGGAAGCGGGGGCCTCGGGAGAGCCCCCGGGGGAACGCCGCCGGGCGGCGGCAGGGGCTGAAGGCGTTGCCCGGGACGCGGTCCGGTACTGAGCAGGTGTGCCTGCGCATCTCACGGCCAGTGCAGTTGGGCGTGCGGTGGGCGTCCCGCACCACCTATATGGGAAATGCGCATTATTTATGCGAAGATTCCATTTCCGGGGTAGGGTGTGGGGTATGGGGATGTCTCTGGCGGAACAACTGCGTGCCACGGTGGCGGTGCTGCTGCATGCCACGGGTGAGTCGCAGGCGACGCTGGCCGGGGTGCTCGGGGTCACGCAGGGGCAGGTGAGCCGCCGTCAGTCCGGCGCGGCCGCATGGAGCCTTCAGGACTGCGAGGCGCTGGCCGTGCACTACGGCATCGATGTACTGGACCTGCTGGCGGGCCCGAGCCGGGCATGCGAGAAGCTGCCCGAGGAGCGCCGCTTGGTGCGGCTGCGGCGGGATGTGAACGGGCTGGAGCGGACGTGATGGCGCAGTTCGACGCGGTGGACGCTCTGCTGGCCACGGTCCGCAAAGAGGCCGGGCTGCCACCGGCCCCGCAACGCCGGGCCCTGCGCGAGGCGCTGCACCTCTCCCGTACGCAGGTGGCCCGCGCCCTGGGCGTGAGCCCCTCCACGGTCGGCGGCTGGGAGAGCGGCCGTGACCCCGGCGGTGACCTCCGCGACCAGTACGCCTACTTCCTCAAGGGTGCTGAGGCGAAGCTCGCCTCGCTGGACGCCGACGCCGACGGTGCGGCAGCCGAGGACACTGCCGTCGGCGCCCGCGCCGAAACCGCCCCGGTCACCGCACACGACGGCCCGGCGCACCGCAGGTCCCCGGGAGGGGAGGCCGACGACGGCGAGAGCCTGGCCGCGCCCCGGCCGTGTGTGCTGTGCGGGCAGCCGGCCCGCCACCAAGTCGCCGGATTCCCCCAGCACCTGGACCCCGCCGAATGCGCCACCACGCCCCCGGCCCCGCAGCCGGCACCCGCACCCGCGGCGGCGGTTCCGGCCGCGAGCGTGCATGGTAGCGGCCGCGCCGACGGGGCGCGGCCGGCCTCGCGCGGGGTGAAGGTCGTGGCAGCCGGCCGCCGGGTACAGGCCGCCGACGCCCCGGACCCGCTCGCCGGGCGGATCTCCTCGGCGGTCGCGGCCGCGCTCGCGGAGCACGGCGGGGACGTCATGGCCGCGACCGAGGTCCTGGTGAAGCGGGCGATCCCGGACGCGATGGCGCTGCTCGACCAGTCCCGCAAGGGTGGTCGCTACGACGTGGTCGCGCACCCGTGGCTGCCCGATGTGCTGCGCAAGCAGACCGCGCGGGGCGCGGACCAGGTGTGGGAGGCCCGCCCGAAGTGGACCCGGCCCGAACTCCCGGCCGGCGCCCACGAGGTGACCGCGCTGGACGTCAACGGAGCGTACCTGTCGGCGCTGAAGACGCATCTGCCGCTCGGACAGCTGGAGCACTCCGAGGGCGGCCAGCACGACCGGCGCCGCGCCGGCATCCACCTGATCACCCCGCCCAACTGGGACCACGACGCCTACCTGCCGAACCCGATCGGCGAGCGTGACGAGCCGGGCCCGCTGTGGGTGACCGAGCCGACCCTGCGCCTGCTGCTGCGGATCTCCGGCCCGAAGTACGGACTGTGCGACCCACCCGTGATCCACGAGTCCTGGACGTCCGGGGGCACGGAGGGCCTGCTGGAGAAGTTCCGGATCACGCTCAAGGACGCCCGGGACCGGGCGATCGCCGAAGGCGACGAGGTGACGCTGGAGTACATCAAGGCGATGTACTCGAAGTTCGTCTCCACCATGGGGGAGTCGAACTACAACCGGGAGCTCTACCGGACCGACTGGATGCACCTGATCCGCTCCCAGGCGTTCGCGAACCTGTGGTGGAAGGCCCACCGCGCCTACGACGAGGGACTGATGGTGGTGCGGGCGATGGGCACCGACGAGCTGCACGTGGCCGGTGACTGGCGCGCTATCTTCCCCGAAGGGCGCGGCGTGACCGAGGTGAAGGTCAAGGACGTCTACACCGTCGGCAGCGCCGACCCCACGACCCCGGAAGAGGCCTGACATGCCCGAGCGCAACCTCGACTTCGGCAAGTTCGGCGCCCGCGGCATCAAGGGCCATGAGGCCGTCGCGCGGCAGCTGGACGCGCTCGCCGGATACGTCGCCACCCCGATCACCGCCCGGCGCGGCCTGCTCGCCCGCCTGCACTACCTCACCCGCACCGACCACGCCCGCACCGCCGCACGCGAAGCCGGCCTGACCGCCACGCCCCGCACCATCCGGGCCTGGCTCGCCGGCACCCGCCAGCCCTCCCGCGCGAACCTGGCCGCGATCGAGCAGGCCTATCGCGCGGTGCGGCGGGCGAACATCGCCCGCTACCTGCTCGCCCGCCTCAACCGCGACGGCCGCGGCACCCGCGTGGAGTTCCACCCGCTCAACCAATCGCAGGTGTCCCGGCCCCAGCAGCGGGCGGTTCAGTACCGCACGCTGAACGTACGGCGGTGGGACCGGATCGTCGCCGCATGGGCCGCCGACGATGACGACGCGCTGGACAACGCCTGGGTAGACGACGCGGTGGTCGACCTCGGCTCCCAGTGGGGCCAGTACGAATACGTCACCAACATCGGATTCGCCGCCTGAGCACGAGGTGAGCGGGCCGCCCGCGTATCCACATCACCGGATAGCTATGTAGATACCGCCGTCTCCGCCAGGGGTGTAGATACAACGGGTACGATCGGCCTGCGGGTGTCACATAAAGTCTACCGACGAAGAGCCCCCTCCCCGGGCTGCAACCCAGGTCAGGGGCCCTCCATCCGCGCTGTAGCCGTGAGTCCGGCCGTCTGCTATCCGGCCGGACTCACTGCTGTCCGGACACCGGTACGGCCGCATCCCACGTACCCCTCCGTCAGGAGAGTTGCTTTAGTGCGAGGCTGGTGACGGTCGCCAGAACCGGTGACCAATCGATCAGGAGTTGCACGAGTCGTCGCCGTTCCCGGCGCCTCTCATCGTCATCCTGGTCGTCACCATCTTCTGGTGGCGTCAGACCACCCATCGGACCTCCAAAGTGCCCGAGTTGGTAAGCCCAGCGGGCTCGCCGGGCCCCCTCAACGACCGGTGAAACCACCAACCGAGGAAGCGCGAGGCGGACACTGCGGAAGAACGAGGCTAAGCATATGGTGCGCCTCTACAAACCAGTGGCAGCATGCGGATACTGCGGCCCTACTAGGGATCTGACCTGCGATATTGACGGGGCAATGCCCGATAAGCGACACCGCCTGCCCCTGCACAAAGATCCGTCGGGGGCACCTCCTGGCCTGTGCAACGGCAAGAAGAACACGGGAGTAACAACCTGAACCGTTCTCCCGGAGCGGGAAGCGAGAAGCTGACGGCTTGGTCGGGGGAGGCCGGAACACCCGGCCCCGTCACGCGCCGCGCAGGGCCCTCTGGTTACAGGACCGCAGCCTGCACCGAGCCGGTCCCCGAGCGGTCCACTCGGCGATACCGTGAAGACACACGCCCCATCCCGCGTCTGGAGGCTCTGATGAACGACCAGCCGGCCCCTGCCGACGGAGCCGTCCGGCAGCAGCTGGAGCCCGCGGCCGCCGACGCCGTCCGCGCCTATGCGGCCCGGACCCGCGAGCGGGCCGACCAGTTCGCCGCTGTTCTGCAGGACATCGCCACCAACGGCCTGCCCCCGGTAGAGGACTGCACACCCTGGGAGGAACTGCGTGAGGCGCACCTCGCCCGGCTCGCAGCCCAGCGGCCGGCCGTCGCCTGATGACCCAAGGACACGGGCCCCGCCGCGCCCGGATCGCCTTCTCCGACTCCGCCGCCAAACAGCTGGAGAACATCACCAGCGAAGCGAACATCCACGCCCTGGACCGCGCCCTGGTCGTCATCTTCGTCGACCCGGACATTGGCGCACCGATCCCCGGCGGCACCACCGGCCCCCAGCTGCGTCAGTACACCGACGACGTTGAAGCCGTCCGGATCCTGTACTTCGTCACCGCCCTACGCACCGTGGTTATCTCGGGTCGCGGCGCGTCCTCCGCAGGCCAGCTTGATCTGGCAGCGTAAGGGACGTTAGGCATGTAGCGGGTGCGGGTTGAGAGGGATGACTGTCATCGGTCGGTTTTGCGGACTCCCGTGCAGGCCAAGATGACGCTGGCATCCTCGGCGAGGAAAAGCATGAAGGCCCATGTTCTGTCCGGCGTGAAGATGCAACCGATTTGCAGCGGCGCGGTGCCGTGCTGGGTGAGGATGTCGACGGTGGCTGAGAGGGCGAGTGTCTCGGTGCCCCGTTTCCTTGCGCGCCGGTGACGAGCGGCGTAGATGCTGGCAAGTTGCTGACCAGGGACATTTCCGTCCCAGATAGCGAAGTCGCCTCCGCCAAGTTGCTCCAGCGTCGGCAGTTGCGGGCAGCGGTCCGGCCGGCCGACAGGCTTGGGGCGCGGTGTTGCGTTGCAGGCCTTTAGCCTGTCGGTATGTCGGAGCGTGTTATGTCCGGTCGCTTGGACGGCCTGGTCACTCTGGGGGCTGCGGATGCTCTGTGGGTTGATTTGACGGCGGGCAGTGCTGTGCCGACGGCCTCTGGAGCATTTACCTGCTCTCCTGCCCGTGCCCGGGCGGGCTACATCCTGCTCGGCAGCCATGCGGTGTCGACCGTGAGGACGAGTAGCGGTCTGTGGGGTGCTCCGGAGGTTGAGGTGCGCCAGGCGGCCGCCGATCTGAACGCGATTGCGATGGACCAGCAGGATCTGGTCCGCATCGGTCCATTTCGCTGGACACCGAGGCAGGAATGCAACGAGGAGGAGACGCCGCTGCGTTGGCGTCAGCGCATCTCGGAAGAAGTACAGAGGCTGGCCAGCCGAGGGCAGGCAGCACGGCGTGAAGTCGGCCGGCCGTTTCCTCTGGCGGGGATCGACTGGCGGCAGATGCTCATAGAGCAGACTCGCGACGGGACACGGCGCACGTGGTGGCTGCCGCGTGCTGTGGTCAGGCTGCTGGACGCGGCTGAGCACGCCGAAACACGCTGGGTCCAAGCAGCGAGGATCCGCCAGGCAACCGCAGCCGCTATCAGGCCACCCTCCGATCCCCGGCAACCCCGTCCCGCTGGCGCTCAGCAGACGACGAGCCCGGAAGCCCACACCGCTTCTCTGCGCCCGTACACGAAGGAGCTGGAAGGCCAGCTGTATTCGGTGCTCAGCAGGAAGCCCGGTACCTCCCGCAAGGTTGCCGGGTGGGCGTGCGCCGTCTGCCGTACCGCGCCCGCCACCGTGCTCGATCACTGCCATGAACACGGCTATGTCCGCGCACCCGTCTGCCAGTCCTGCAACACACAGGAACGCCCCGACCACCTCTACAGCAACGACATCCGCGTGGCAGACCGCTACACCCGCCTTTTCCACACCTACATCGACGACTGGCTCCGCCACTGGCACCGCTGCCCTGGCTGCCGCGCACGCGCCACCCTGCCCTTGCCGCACCTTGCCGCATGGACCGCATACATAGCCTGCCAATCGCTGCGACCGACCCACCGCGCCTCCCGCGGACGCAAGCCCTGCGGTGTTCTGCGCGTGTCCTGGACAGGCAGCCAGAACGCGCCCCGGTCCTGTCTGCTCACCGTTACGGTCGACTGCTGCCCCTCCGGCGAGCACCGTGTCCTGGCCCAAGTCCCCTACCGCGAAGCCACCGAACGGTTCCGTGCCTGGCTGGCCGAGACAGCCCCGGCCCTGGCCGCCGCAGCCGGCCCTGACCGCCTGGACGACCTCCCCGCCCACTCCCGTCCAGTCATCGCAGACACCACCGGCAAGGACCTGGAACTGTTCTGAACAGGCACGGAGGCGACAAACTAGACAGCAACCCACCCTCACCGATCTCGCTCGTAGACCCGCGCCAAGCCAGCCGACCCAGAACATCGCTGTCTAGACCCCGCGTATCCGGGAAGAGGCCCTGGCCGCTGCGCCATCATGGCTTCATGACGCCATCCTCTGCCCGCAAGCTTTCGTCGGACCATACGAGCCTGGAGGATGCCGTGTCGGCCGTGACCGCGGCAGAGGAGACTCTGCGTATGGCTCGCCGGAATCTGGCTGCAGCGAATACTGCTGCCCGGCAGGCCGGAGAGACAGTCCCGCGCATCGCGCAGCGCGCCAGCATGGACGCGGTGACCGTGCGGAACATCCTGGCGGTAATTCCGGCCCAGGCCCAGGCACCGCGTGGTCGTTCGCAGCGCCTGCGGTGATCAAGCCGCGCGGCCTGATCAACGGAAGCGCGTGGTGGTAGGAGTGGAGGGAGTCGAACCCTCACGCCCGCAAGGACACCGGGACTTGAATCCGGCGCGTCTGCCCATTCCGCCACACTCCCTGGTGCTTCACCCCTGGCCCCCAAGAGAACAGCGACCTGGCGGCCGGGACAGGCGAACGGGCCCTGCCCTGAGCAGCACGCGTCCTACCGTGCCTGAAGCGATCATCACCTTACCTCCTGGCGAGACCTGGCGTGTCAGCACGCGATGATCTGCGACATGATCGAACATTTTGTGCCTAGATATGAAAGGTTTCAAAAAACGGGGTCTGCTGCACGATCGGGTGACTTCTTGACCTGCCCCACTTCTCAGGTTCCGGTTCTGCTGGCTAACTGACGGCCTTCACGAAAGGCTGCCGGACATGCCCCGCGCCTGCCCCGCTGAGTTCCGCGCCCGCGCCGTCGCGTTGGTGCGGGCAGGAAGAGAACAGAAGTAGACCGCCGTTGACCTCGGCATCCATCTGGTCACGTTGTCGAAGTGGTTGCGCCAGGACGACATCGACAACGGACGGCGCCCTGGCACGGTCTTGGAGGAGTCCGCAGAGCTGTGTGCAGCGCGTCGACGGATCCGCGAGCTGGGAACCGAGCTCGAGATCGTCCGTAAGGCCGTCAAGTTCCTCGGCGAGCGACGAGACGGTCGATCACCGGTAGAGCCTTTGGGGGCCGGCTTGTCCTAACGCGATCTTCGAGTACATCGAGGTCTTCCACAACCGACAGCGGCGTCACTCAGCACTGGGCTACCGCACCCCGATCGAGTACAAACTACTCTCCGAGCCAAGACACCATCGCCGCCAGTTAGCGACCGCAGCTGGAACCCAAACCGTGGGGCAGGTCATCCTGTCACTCGATCGGTGGCCACGCTGAAAGACCTCACTGCCCCCCGTGAACTGGAAGCCCGTCATCGCCCTGAGTACAACTCCGGCCACCACGTCGCCTACAACGGCGACCACACCGCCCCCACCGGCGAGTTCTTCTACTACTCCCTGACTCTGCCCCTCGCCCGACAAGACCGCCGCCACCATCGCCGACCTGTCCGTAGCCATCTTCCTGACCGACCGTCGTGCACCTATCGCGAGCACATGAGCGACACCGTTCAAGCCATCGCCGGCCTGCTGTCCCACCAACAGATCACGGACCTCAAATCCGCACGGCAGATGTGAACCCCGAGCCCCACTGAAGATTTCGACGTCTCACTGCCTACCGTGCACGAGCTCGTAAAGGCTGTCCCGCAATGTGCTGACTGTGCTGGCGGGCTTCACCTCATCGACCGATGAGGCTCGTCCATCGGCTCCCGCTGGCAGGTCGGCTGTGTCCGAGCAATCGGGCCTGCTCCCTCTTGAGCTGTGTGAACCTGTCGCGGATGTACTCTCTGAGCGCCCGGCCCGGGAAGGATATGACCGACAAGTGCTCTTCATAGTTGCCTCGGGCCCAGCGCGCAGCAGTGATCTCGTACCCCGAGACGTGGCCGCAAAGCTGTAGGAGGGCCTGAGGCATCTCCTCCTCGATGAGGAGGTCGGCTTTGGTGACCACGACGTCTCGCATGGCCTGGATGTTGGGGATGAAGACGGTTGTGGCCCAGGTACGCCACTCCGCAAGTTCCTGCTCGGTGGGAGGAGTGTCGTGGCGAAAGGGGTCGCGACCGTCGGGGCGGGCGTACTTCACTGACCAGGTGTCATAGGTGCGGCTATTGGCTTCCATCAGGGCGAACAGCGGCCCGTAGAAGTCACTCAGTTGCTGGTTGACGCGCGTGAGGCGGGCCTGTCTCTGCGCCAGACGCAGCCCGTTCAGGTAGGTCGCCAGGTAGCCGATGAACGCCAGCCCAACGGTCACGATCACTGTAGCCATGACAAGCGATGCTAAAGACGGTCCAGTAAATGATCCACGGGATGCTGGCTGGCCTGCTGGTTTCTCCGTCATCCGACGAGGGTGAGGTTGTGCAGGCGGGCGATGCCGAGCATGGTGTGGTGGACGCCGTCGCCTTTCAGACGGGTGCGGCAGGACAGCTGACCAACGAGGCCCCCGAGTAGCGTGGTTGAGACGTCAGACATCTCGATCAACAGCTCGGGGGCCTCGCTCGTTGCGCTTCGTAGACCGTCACCTGATCGGTGGCTAGATCGAAGAAGCTCTATGAAAGAGTTTGAGGGTAATTCTCAGGCTAACGGCTGCAGGCGTTTCTTCGGCTGCTTCTCTCAGGGCCACGTGTCTGTGACATCCGCTTGGCGGACTTCACTACTTCCGACTTCGGTGAAGGCCACCCTGTTAAGGGAATGCGACACATCAAGTTCACCCCATGCGTTGGCAACCAGGTGCGAAGTCTGCCACTCATGCCCCACGGGCCAGCAGTAGTAGTTTATGCGCATACCGTAGATCTCTTGAACTGCGCTCCCCTGCACCCACACACAGTGAAGCGATCGGCGCCTAACGGGGTCTCGCAGCTGCAGAGCCCACGGGGTCTTTCTCCGGTAAGGCGCAGTGGACCAATCTGATGTTACGTCTACTTTGGGTGACAACAAGAGGAGTACCGTGTGGTCCCAAGGTGAATCAATACATGCCATATCTCGGTCACCTGATGCACTCCATGGCGTGGACCAGCAGGGATCTCGAATGTAGTTATCTGGGGTACCGCAGCGCCAGGAGGTGGGATCGCCGCTTCCCTGGGAGTCTGCAGCACATGTGGCCCCACTAATGCTTTCAGTCACTGTGAAGGGAGGAACCATTCCTCCCTCCTCATCGAAAAGGCGAATGTAATGAACTTGCGTTGGCCGTTGAGGCTTGGCGGCGGAACACGACACAGCAACTTGCTGAGCTATCACCCCAACGATCGCCACAATGACGATTCCCAGCAGCTTCCTGATGTGGCCAGTTACCCATCGGGATAGCTGTGCCCAGTGGCGTTGAGGGGTGGGGGATTCGGGGGCATCCGGTGTTGTCACACCAAGAGCATTACCATCTTCAGCACGAACGGCTGCCGCCATGCAGATACATCACCTGCCCGGCGCGCCGATGTCGAGACCTCCTGTTCAGGAACTGATCGGTTGGTGGACACAGGGACCTCGTCGTCGACACACCGGGCGAGAAGCGACTTCCCATGTTCAACAAGGGTGTTCAACAACGATAGGCGTCCAGAAACGCTGTACGACCCTTTTCCGTACGGTGCCTCACATGACGACGACAGCCGCGTGGGCGGACACTGAGAGCCCTCTGGAAGCCTTCCCCGCGACTGCCTCCGGTGCCCGGGTCGGCTACGGACGCGTCTCCACGAAGGGGCAGCTGCTCGACCGCCAGATCGCCGCCCTGGAAGTGGCCGGCTGCAGCCGCATCTTCGCCGACAAGAAGTCGGGGAAGAATGCGGAGCGCGAGGAGCTATGGAAGTGCCTCGACTACCTCCGCCCCGGTGACACCCTCGTGGTACCGAGCCTCGATCGGCTCGGCCGCTCGGTCCAGGACCTGATCGCCATCGTCGCCGGACTGCGCAAGCGCGGGATCGGCTTCCAGTCCCTGCACGAATCCCTCGACACCACCATGCCCGGCGGCCGCCTGGTCTTCCACGTGTTCGCCGCGCTCGCGGAGTTCATCCGCGAACTGATCGTGCAGGGCACCCACGAGGGCCTGGCGGCCGCACGGGCCCGCGGTGAACGGATCCGCCGACCGCCCGCCATGACGGAGGAACAGATCCGTCACGCCCGCGGTCTGCTCACCGACCCGGAGAACACCATCGCCTCGATCGCCGAGCTGCTGGGCGTCTCCCGCACCACGATTTACAAGTACGTACCGGAGCTGGCGGCCGGCCGGGCCTCCCTGGTGCCGAGCGCCACTGGCAAGGCTCTTCCCGCGCCGCGCGATTGATGCGTAATTCGGTGAAACGAACACGGTCGACGAGCTCATGCCGCACAATGAATCTTGGCACCGTGGGCCGCCTTGGCAGCTGTAGCAGTTGCCTTGGTGTGACGGGGGTCTTAGAGGCCGAGACATGCAGGTGCCACCCGACCAGAGTCAAGTTGAGTTCACGAGGGAGCAAGTACGCGTGCGGCCTCCACTGGCGCGTGCTGCTATGACTGTGTCCGAGCTGCTTCACTCTGCTGTTCCGGAATTCCTCGGCTCCTTGGGCGCTGCCGTCGCTCTTGCGACGCTTTCGACTCTCGGCAGGCCTGTACGTAGAACCCTGACCCGTAGCCGACGCGCCCTGGACGGCGCTCGCGCAGCATGGCGCGAGCCGGAGCCGCCGCAGGACGACCAAACAACGGTCTGATCCGAAATCTCGCAGCAACGGCCCCTCTCCGGAGGGGCCGTTCGTCGTAGCAGGTATCGGCATAACTGTGATGCCTGAGTAGTTGTTTCTAAGCGCGGTTTGATCACGTTGAGGCGGCCTACCGTGGAGTGATGGCGGAAGGCTCCGGGCGGGCCGGGGAGAGGTTCCGTGAGGGGTGTGGTGACCCGTTGAGGCGGGGTGCCCGGCCGGACGCGGTGTTCTGCTCTTCGCGGTGTCGTTCCAGGCAGTGGAGAGTGAAGCGCCACCCTCCTGCCGATCGTCAACGTGACGACCCAACCGCGAGAGTGCGGTCCGGGAGACCCGTGCTGAATCCATGACCGTGCAGGCCTCTGGGGATCGAAGCGACTCGACCCGGTACCGTGAGAGCCTACGAATCCACACCCTGGCATGGAAAAAGAAGTGCAGGATGCACATCCTGGATGACCCCGCCGGTCTTTCCACTCGTGCCCAAAGTCTGCTCGAACGAACCGGTTGGCGCGATCATCAGCAGGAACCCCGACTCTCCACAGAGTTCCTGCGGATCCGGGACTGCGTTGGCCAGTTGATCCCCACACCCATGATGCTCGTCATCCGCCGGGAAGGATTCGAGCAGAGATACGGCGGACTCCGCTACCAGGTGCGAAGCAGCTACACCATCCAGGGCGAACGCCACGACACGCTCCGCGAGTGGCACTACGACCTGGGCCAGCGTATGGCGACCGGCTCTACCCACGGCTGGTACTTCGATTGGTTCGGAGAACGTGTCTCCTCTCCAGTGCGCTACCTGGTGCACACGGACGGACGAGTCGGAGTGGACGATGGAGGCGGCACGTTCCTCGAAATCGCCCCGTCCCTCACCGGCACTCATCGAATCCCATGCCCTCACCGACACGCTCTCGACCTGGGACCGCATCACACCCGAGGTGGACAGCTTCGCACTCGCCGAGCTGCTCGACGGCCTCACCGACGTCCCCGAAGCCTCAGGCCCCACCATCCGGTGGCGGCTGTCTGACAGTGTCGCGGTCGAGGAGTTCCGGAACTGGAGCAGCGAGACACCGCGTCATTGGCGCACATTCATCTGGAGCCGAGGCCAGACTGGCCGACGCCAGATTGAAGAAGCCGCTGTCCGAGCAGCGGCGATGCAGCAGACGATGACGGCCCCCGGATGATGACCGCTGCTTGACAAAGCTGATTCCACAGAACGCCCTGGCGCACCGTCTGGGGTTCATGGCGAGTTGGGCCGCCGGCGGCATCGTCGGACGCCGGGGCGGGCAGCCCGGACAGCGCTGGGGTGATGGTCGGCGGCAACTGCACGGTGATGTCCCGGCCCTGGATGACCGCGTGGAAAAAGTACCCGCCAGTTATCGTGTTGCTGGTCGCGCCGCCTTTGGGAGCATCTGTCACGCCGGTCACCGCGTCGAGTCGGGTCCGCTGTTACCGGGAGCACCGGAGGAGGACGCAGGTGGGGGCGGGGTGGTGAAGTTCAGGTTGGAGAAGTCCCGGCCCTGGATGACCGGTCCGTTCTGGGTACCGCCGCTGACGGTGTTCGTCACTGACCCGTCGCCGGTGCGTACCAATTTGGCCTGCTCGTGCCAGGCCGTGAGATGGGTACGGAAGTCCTCATCCACCGCGGCCCGCACCGCCAGGGCGGTGCTCAGCGCCTGCGCCCGATTCTGATCGTCCGGAGCTGAGGCAAGGCGCACCAGTGCGCTCAGTCCCGCCCACGCCTGCTCGCCGAACTTCCCGCCGGCCCCGCCGGCCAGCGCTACCAGCAGGCCCACCGATACCGGATCCATTCCCCACCAACCTCGCCTTACGCAACCAGGAACTTGCATTCAGTGACGAAGTGGAGAGGTAGGCGGTTCCCGCTCCGCGCCACGCAACCCGCCCCTTGTAGGCCGAGTCGGCCCTCGTGGCAGCAACCTGACTGGCTGGCACAGGAGGCCGCCACTGGTACCTCTCGCTGGCCGGTACGGGGACATGCGACCGGCGGGCGTTCGGCTCTGGTGCGAAGTGTGACAACCGCCTATCACCGGTCCGCTCCCCTCACGTTGGCCCTGCCTGTGGACCGGTCCGACAAGTGGGAGGACTCGGAAATGCTGAAATCACGTCAGGCCGCTGAGCGGCATCAGAGAGAGGAAGTCCTCCTGGCCACAGGGTTGGGGACTCGGCAGCACCCAGAAGAACTCACGGGATGTTGCACAGCACGCGGACCCCCGGCGCTGAGCAGACGCCAGCAGAACCTCCAGCCCGGGGGGCTTCACAGGGCTGCTTCGCCTTCGGCTGGATTATCACGCCGTGATACTCCAGCCGCCCCGGTCGAAGCCAGCCCCAACTATCACGGCGTGATAATCGCTACCCCACTGAGAGGGTGAAACCCCATCAGACCGCGTTAACCGGGTGCCTCAGAAGCAGCAGAGGTCAGTAAGGTGACGTCGTGGCCTCTCCATACCCTGAGGGAGACCGGGAAAAGGTGACGTCCAAGCTCCCCCCGGCGCTCCAACGCGAACTGAAGATCCGATGTGCCGAACTCGGCCTGGACATCCAAGATGCCGTCGAAGCCGGCATCACCGCCTGGCGGACCAGCACCCGCCCCTCGCCCGAGATCGACACGTCGGGCGCGAAGTCGTTCTCCCCGTGGCTCCCGCCCGGCTTGTACGACGACTTCAGGAGCACCTGCAACGACCGCTCGGTCTCCTACACGCAGGGCCTCGCCCAGAGCATCCGGCTCTGGCTGGACGAACACCCCTCCCCGGAAAACGCTGCGCAGACGGCCGACCCGGTGCGGATCATAAACGCCAACCAGAAGGGCGGCGTCGGCAAGACCACGGTGTCCCTCGGGATGGGCGAGGCCTACGCCGAAGACCCCGACGTCGGCCGGGAAGCACTCACCCGGTTCATCGACTCCCTCGCCTACGGCGACCTCAAGCGCATAGGGAAGACCAAGACCGACGTCCACGACCTGCTCGACCGGGTGACGATCGGAGGACGGCGGGTCCTGGTTGTCGACTACGACCCCCAGAGCCACCTGTCCGACCAGCTCGGGATCCCGCAGATCGAACCCGGCCGGGAAAGCCTCGTCTCCCACATGATCGGTGAGGCAGAGGGCGACCTGCGCGATCTGATCGTCACCGTGGACGACCCCCGATTCGGGCGCCGCCTAGACGTACTGCCCGGCGCGTTCGACGGGTTCGTACTCGACTCCCGGCTTGCACTCACCGCTGCCCAGTCCCGCGGCTTCCAGAAGGAAGTAGCCCTGGAGCGGGCACTACGGCCGATCGAGGACGACTACGACGTCATCATCATCGACTGCCCTCCCAGCCTCGGTCTGGCCATGGACGCAGCCCTGTACTACGCGCGCCGGCGCCGCAACGAACGGCCGGCTCGTTCCGGCGTCCTGATTCCCGTTCAGGCCGAAGACAGCTCAGCGACCGCCTACCGCATGCTCGTCGACCAGATCGAGGACCTGCGCAAGGACCTCGGCCTGGACATCGACTACCTCGGCTTGGTGGTCAACCAGTACGACGCACGACGCGGCTTCGTCGCCACCTCGTCCCTGGACCAGTGGGCCAGCCTGGAAGACCAGCGCGTCCTGGCCGTCCTGGACGACCTGAAGGAACAGCGCGAAGCGGTCCGCGTCAAACAACCGCTCCTCTCGTACGCGCCGCACTCGAAGCAGGCCAACACCATGCGGATGATCGCAATGGAGGCAACCCTGTGAGCAAAGCAGACCAACTCGGCAGCGGAACCGCATTCGGCGCGGCTGCTGGCGCCCGCAGCTCACGGCGGGGTGTCATCGGCCACGCCATCGGGGACGGCGCCACCATGGCGACAGCAGTCACCGATCTGCCGGTCACGCAGATCAGCGACAACCCCGACAACCCGCGCAACCACCTGCGCAACCTGGACGACACCGTGGCGTCCGTGCGTGAAGTCGGCGTCATCCTGCCCATCGTCATCGCGACGACCGACGCCTACCTCCGCGACCGGCCCGACCGCACCGACGACCTGGACGAAGGCGCGCACTACGTCGTAGTCGACGGTCACCGGCGCCTCGAAGCCGCACGCCGCGTAGGCCTGGCCACCATCCCCGTCCGCGTCGACAACGCCCGCGTCAGCACCGACGAGTCCCTCCTCGAGGCCGCGTTCATCGCGAACTACCACCGCGACGACATGACCGAACTGGAAGAGGCCCACGCGCTCCAGCAACTGGTGACCTACTACGGGACCCAGACCAAAGCTGCCCGGCGACTCGGCATCCCCCAGAACACCATCTCCAGCAAGCTGTCCTTGCTGAAGCTGTCACCAGAGCTCCAGAAGGACCTAGTCACTGGCGAGCGGACGGTGGAGCACGTACGCAACCTGGGCAAGCTGTCCCCCGAAGAACAAAAGAAGAAGGCAGACGAGCGCGCCGCCGCCGACCGTCGCACGCCCATCCGCGAGACACCGGAACCTCCGAAAGCGGCTGACCCATCAGCCGATGACAGCACGGAGGCGGCGCAAGTATCACGCCGTGATAATCCCGGCACGATGTTGCCCGCACAGGACGGCCGGCCACAGCCGGACCGGACCACCACGCTCCCCGAACCGCGCGCCGACGACGCAGCCAGGGACGACCAGTCCCCGGGACAGCAACCGAAGAAGTTCCCCTACAACGACGGCTTGCAGGCGGCGCACTTCCTCATCCACAAGATGCCGCCCGACGAGTTCAACACGATGCTGGACGCGCTCATCAAGCACCACAACCGGCAGACCACCGCCTGACGCGCGAACCGATACCCCCTTGGTTGGGGTCATGGTCGGCCCGACCATGACCCCAACCAAGGCGAGATGGCCTGCCGCTGCCCTCGGTAGCCGTCTCCTAAGATCATTTGGGCGGGACAACGGTTGGCAGGCCCTCGGCATGCTCGGCGGTCCACCGCAGCCCGGCGTACACGTCGTCGATTGGCGCAGGGTGCGGGTGCTCCGGCGCCAGCCGGTATTCCACGGACACCACGACCGCGCCCGGCTCCTTCGCCCACCGCAGTGCGTCGTTCACGCCGGCGCGGTTGTTGCCGGCCACCATGCCGCCGCCGTGGATGTGGTAGATCACGGGCAGTGGACGGTCCGTCGCCGGAGCGGCCGGCCGACAGATCAGCAGCGAGATGTCGGGCGCGTTCTCGGGGCCGGCCACGACCCGGTCCTCGACCTCGAAGGCGCCGTCCAGGGTCAGGTCCATGGTGGCAACATCGCGATGCCGGGCCCGTTGCGCAGGGCCTCGATCTCGTCCATGGTCAGCTTGAGGGGCAGCGGGTCCTTGATCATTTCCAGGGCGGCCGCGAGCTCCGGGTCGAACGGGGGCGGCGTAAGCGTCATTGCTTGTGCTCCTCATGCTGTGTGCGGCGGTCGTACGACGATGGTCCGCGCGTCTGCCGGGTTCCGGCATGCCGCCGGGCGCGGGACTTGTCCGCCATTCGGCGGGGAGCCCGCCGTGCTCGGCTTGGGCGACCGGTCGGCCAGGACCAGTGACCTCGGTGTTTCGCCAGGTGGTGACCCACATACGCCCCCTCACGGCCACACGGTGGGGCCAGCTTCAATACCCGAGTGCGGCCAAGTGAAGTTGCCGCAAGCAGGCGCCCGTGCCTGCCCACCCGGCGTCTGTTCCCTGGCCCAGGAGCACTGATTCGTCAGCAGGATGGCCCATTGGTGAGCGGCAAGGGCCGGCGCCGTTTGGGAAATGTTCGAGCAGGGCTGCCGCCGGTCCGGGGGACCTCAGCGTGCTCGAGGGAAAAGCCGTTCGACAGCGGTCACCACCGCGGCGCGGCGGGCGGCGGTGGTGGGGTCCACGGCGTGTGCGGCGGCGGCCTCGCTGAGTTCGGGTTGTGACGCCCAGGTCATGGCGATCTGGTTGACCAGGGCGAGGACGTCGGCCGGGTCCCAGGCGGGGTCGAGCTGTCCAGCCTGCTGCACCTGGCGGAGCTGGTCGATTTTGCGGGCGATCACTGCCTGGTCGGGATCGTCGGCAACGGCTGTGGTGCCCGGCAGTTCGAGGCGGCCCCAGGTGATCAGGCGGTGGTGGTCTGGACGGGCGACGAAGTAGTCGAACAGGCGGCCCGCGTAGCCAGGCAGGTCGTACGGGTCCATCTGGGTGGCCTCGGCGATGACGACGTACTCTCGTGCAGCGACAGCGGCATAGAGCGCATCTTTGCTGCGGAAGTAGGCATAGACGCGTTCTTTGCTGGTCTTGGCGAGCTTGGCGATGCGGTCCACGCGCGCGCCGGCAATGCCGTGGCGAGCGAACTCCTCCATGGCAGCGGCAAGGATGCGCTCGCGCGTGGTGTCGCCGCCGCCAGCGGCTCCTGCGGGCGCTGCGGTCTGGCCGGAGTCGCGGGACTGGGACATAGCCCCAGGATAGAGCACCGAACCGTTTGGTTTGGCATCCGGGCGGTCGGCGCGTAGGGTCAAACGGAACAGTTCGGTTTGGCCTCTACGGGTGAAGCCGGCGAAACACTGAGGGAGTGAACTCATGCAGCACCGCAATCTGGGCTCTCAGGGTCTGCGCGTCTCGGCGCTCGGCCTGGGGACCATGGGCATGTCCATGGCCTACGGCGCCTCAAACGACGACGAGGGCATCGCGACCATCCGCCGCGCCCACGAACTCGGGATCGACTTCTTCGACACCGCCGAGCTGTACGGCGCCGGTACCGGCAGCAACGAGATCCTCCTGGGCAAGGCGGTCAAGGACTTCCGCGACGAGGTGGTCCTCGCCACCAAGTTCGGCTTCGACATGACCGCCCCGGCGCTCAGCCCCGGCTTCAACAGCCGCCCCGAGAACATCCGCAAGGTCGCCGAGAACAGCCTGCGCTACCTGCAGAGCGACCACATCGACCTCTTCTACCAGCACATCTCCGACCCCGCCGTTCCGGTCGAGGAGGTCGCCGGCGTGGTCGGCGAACTGATCACCGAAGGCAAGGTGAAGTACTTCGGCCTGAGCAACGTCGGCCCCCAGTACATCCGCCGCGCCCACGCCGTCACCCCGGTCTCCGTGCTCCAGTACGAGTACTCGCTCTTCGAGCGGGAGGTCGAGGAGAAGATCCTTCCCGTTCTGCGGGAACTCGGCATCGGCCTGGTGCCCTACTCCCCGCTCGGCCGCGGCTTCCTGGCCGGCCAGGTCAAGCCCGCCAGCGAATACCCCGCGGACGACATGCGTAGCTGGGACGAGCGTTGGCAGGGCGAGAACTACACGTACAACGTGCGCGCCATCGATCAGCTCAAGAATCTGGCCGACAGCAAGGGCATCACTACCGCCCAGCTCGCGCTGGCCTGGCTGCTCGCCCAGGGCGAGGACGTCGCGCCCATTCCCGGCACTCGCAGCACCAAGCGCCTTGAGGAGAACGCCGGCGCCACCGACGTCCAGCTCTCCGCCGCTGATCTGGCCCGCATCACTGAGATCCTTCCCCGCGGCTCGGCAGGCAGCCGCTACCCCGCTGCGATGCTGTCCAGCTTCACCACAGACTGACCGCGCCAGGCACACGCGCATGGGACGCCAGGCCCGTCGGCCAAAGGCGGCACGCGGGCCAGTGCCGATGGCAGGGGGTACCGGGCGGGGGGGTGCCTCTATGTCTTTCGTCAAGCGAGGCGTGGGGTTCGGGGTTCGTAGAAGGTGGCGTCGCGGAGCATCGCGAACAGCACGTTAATCCGCTGGCGGGCCAGGCGGAGGAGTGCCTGCGTGTGGGTCTTCCCGCGGGCCCGGCATCGGTCGTAGTAGGTGCGGGAGGCGGGATCGTGCAGGGCGGCGAACGCGGACAGGAACATCGCGCGTTTCAGCTGCCGGTTGCCGCCTCTGGGCGCGTGTTCGCCGTGGATCGAGGTCCCCGACGACTTCGTCGTCGGGGCAAGGCCGGCGTAGGAGGCCAGGTGAGCGGCGGTGGGGAAGCTGGTTCCGTCGCCGATGGTGACCAGCAAGGTGGCGGCGGTCCTGACCGCGACCCCCGGAATCGAGGTCAGGACCGCGGAAAGAGGGTGAGCCTCCAGCAGCTGTCCGATCTGCGCTTCCAGAGCTCGTCGCTGTTCGTGGACGGCTGCGAGCGAACGGGCCAGGGACGGGATCACGATGTCGAGGGTGCCGGTGCCCGGGACCATGACGGTCTGCTCATCGAGCGCGTCGAAGACCTCGTCGATCAGCCGGGCAGCCATGCGCGGAGCCTTGGGCCCGGTCACCTCAACGAGCCTGCGGCGTCCGGCCTTTCGCAGCGCGGCCGGGGATCCGTAGCGTTCCAGCAGCCAGGTCACCGCGGGGTGGTCCAGGCGCGGGCCGAGGACGCGTTCCAGGCTGGGGTAGAACTGGGTGAGCAGGCCGCGTATCCGGTTGGAGGTGCGGGTGGCCTCGGCCGCCAGGTCCTGGTCGAAGCCGACCAGCACGGTCAGTTCGGCGGTGATCTCGTCGGTCAGTTCCAAAGAGCGCAGGGTGTGCGGCATGGTCTGGGCGGCGTTCGCGATCACCGCGGCGTCCTTCGCGTCGGTCTTCGCCTCGCCCGGGTAGAGGTCGGCGATCCGCCGCATGGACAAGCCGGGCAGGTAGGCGACCTTGCAGCCCGCGTCCCGGGCGACCGTGAGCGGGAGTGCTCCGATGGAGGCGGGCTGGTCCACGATCACCAGCACAATGCCGAACTTCGCGGCCAGCTTGTCGAGGACGGTCCGCAGCTTCGGCTCGCTGTTGGGCAGCTGCTTGTCGAAGACCTTCTTGCCAGCCGGGGTGAGCCCGTACCCGTGGTGGGCGCTCTTGCCGACGTCCAGGCCGAGGAAGACGCCCACGTCGTTGATGTCGTCCAACCCATCCTCCCGAACGGGGTTTGTGCGGTGCTGGCCAGGGCGTCGGCGTCGTATATGCGCATCCACGTTATGCAGACCTGCCGCCCGCAAGCGGCCGGGCATTGCGCCAGGCCAGGCGGTAGTCGGACCTCTCATCAGCGTCTCCAACGACGCCTCCCGGGCCCGGTGACACCACCCCCCAGGTCATCCGTTCGACAGGGGGGAACAGTCATGCCGGGCCCGGAGGCCAGCGGTCCTCTTGGAGGACCGCGGAAAACATAACTGTGAGAGTTCTTCTGCGGCCCGGGATGGGTTGCTGCCAGGCTCGGCGCTCGTGATCCGGCATGACTCGAAACATAACTGGCGTCCCGTCAGGGACTGCCGTTCCCCCGAGATGTCCGCCGGACACGGGCGTCGGCCCGGCCCACCCGTTGGCTTGATCAGCAGCTTGTCCGCCTTCCGGCGTGACTCATCACAGTTCCGCCACGCGGTGACTCCACCCAGGCCGACGCCGTTACGGTCGGCCGCCCGGAGGAGAACAACCGCATGACCATGCTTGCAGAACAAGTCGATGGCGTCATCGGCGTCGACACCCACCGCGACACCCTCGCCGCAGCCGCCGTGAGCCCCATCGGCGCCGTTCTGGCCAGCACCGATTCCCCGGCCAACGCCCGCGGCTATCGTCGCCTGCTGGACTTCGCCCGCCAGCACGTTCCCGGCCGCCGTTGTTGGGCCCTCGAAGGCATCGGCAGCTACGGTGCTGGCCTCGCGGTCTTCCTGGACCAGGCCGGCGAGCAGGTCGTCGAGGTCTGCCGCCCAAAACGAGCGGCCAACCGCGGGGGCCGTAAGACCGACATGCTCGACGCCATCCGGGCCGCCAAGGAGGCCCTGGCCACCGAGCATCTGATCCAGCCCCGCCTCCGTGGCGAACGCGAGGCATTGCGGGTGCTGCTTGCCACCCGTCACGGCGCTGTCCTCGCTTCCACGGCCGCGAAGCTCAAGCGCCCCGCCCAGATCGCCTACTGTGCTCAGTTCCGACACCGCCCGGCCCAGGACCTCGAGCACCGGATGACTGTGCGAGCCATGCGGTCCACGGCCCAGCGCATCCAGGCCCTGCAGGCCGAGGCCAAGGAACTTGAGAACGAGATCCTCGCCCTGGTGCGGCGGCAGGCCCCCGAGCTTCTCGGCTTGCTCGGAATCGGACCGATCACCGCCGCCCAGATACTGGTCAGCTGGTCTCACCAGGGACGATTCCGTTCGGAAGCCGCCTTCGCCTCCTTCGCCGGTTTCTCGCCAATCCCTGCCTCGTCCGGGCTGACCAATCGACACCGCCTCAACCGCAGTGGCGACCGGCAGCTCAACCGGGCCATGCACACGATCACCCTGATCCGAATGCGACTCGATCCCTCTACGAAGACGTACGTCGCACGCAAGATCGCCGAGGGGAAGACCTCCCGTGACGCGCAGCGATGCCTCAAGCGGGTCATCTGCCGCCAAATCTTCAAGATCCTTGAGCGCGCCGACCGGAACCGACTCGGCAACGTCGGCGAACTCGCTCAAGCGGCTTGACACGACATAGCAGCCTCGGGGGATCGCATCTGGCTCACAGGGCGGCTGGGGTTTGTGGCGTCAGCGTCAGACCGTCCTGTGGAAGCCGGTGTATGCGGCTGGGGTGGTGAGGATTGTGTGGGCGATGGTGCCGTAGGTTGCGAGAGTGGCGGCTGGTCCGCGGATGTGGGCGTATGCGAGGACGAGCGTCGGGTCGGTTCTTGCTGCTTCGCGCAGGTGTGCCAACTCCCAGGCGGTGAGGGCGGTTTCGTCGCCATCACCGGAACCGTCGAGGGAACCGGGGGGTTGTGCGTGGCCGCCGAGCGGTTTGCGCAGGACGGCGGTGGCCTGCTGGAAGGCTCTGTTGGGACCCACCTGCGGGAGGTGTTCCTCGTGCTTCAGGTCGGTGGGGACGGTTGTGAGTGCGTCTTGCTGTGTCTTGCGGCGTAGGGCGGCGGCGATGACGCGGTGGGGGGCGCGTGGCCGCCATCGGGGTACGCCGAGTTCGTGGCCGAGGTGGTGGAGCCAGCGGACGATGCGGGGTTCGTTCCAGTCTCGGGCGATGAGGTCGAGTAGCACCCAGGACAGTTCGTCGAGTGTGGAGCGTTGTGTCCAGTTGACGAGCGGACGTACCGATTTCGCGGTCTGGCGGGCCCGTTCGATGCGGGCGCCGGTGATTTTGTAGCCGGTCACCGTCAGCCGGCGACGTTTCTTCCGTCGGACGGACCTTTCGTCTGTCGCGCTCGCGGTAGAACCTTCTTCACCACCTACTAGCTGTACCTTTTCCTCTTTCTCAACCCACCACAGGGAAGGGGTCCGCGTATGGTCGTCGACAGGAGCCTTGGTGTCGGTCCCTCGAGGTGGTGCGGTGCGTTGGCCGGTGATGAGCCGGGCCCGGTAGCCGGTGCCGGCCACCGTGTTGCCCACGTGGGTGTCGTAGTGCGGTGGGATCGTCGCGGCGTACACCGTCGCGGTCTTCGCGTAGCCGGGCAGGCTGCGGGATCGCAGCGCGTTGCGCCGTGACCCGTGTTCGGCCCAGGCGAGCCAGCCGCCGGCGCGGAGCAGTCGTACGTGGTTGGTGACCGCGGTCCGGCCCAGGCCGGTGCGTTCCATGACGTCCGTCAGGACGTAGCGGGCGTGCCCGGTGTCGTAGTCCATGCGGCCTGCGAGCACGTTGACGATGCGCTGGGTCGTCCCGGTGAAACCTGGGATGAGTCCGGCCTGGACGGCTTTCGTCAGGGCCCGCAGCACCCGGTCGCGATTGTTGGCAGGAGTGCTGTCTCGGGTGCAGATTTATCTGAAAGCCCAGCCACCATCCATTAATGCTATTAATGTAATAATTTTCACTTCAGGTTGGAATTGTTTCGGGACCGGGGTGGGTCCGTCTGGAGCGCACCCCGGTGGTGCCGCCTGCAGGTCTTTCCTGCGGGTGTCGACCTCGCCTGCTTTCATGCGTGGGGGATGTCAGTCGTCTTCGTCGTGGATCCGTGTTCCCAGGTCCTGTGCCCATTCCAGTGCCCACGTTTTGAGTTCGGCGATCTGCTGGGCGTTCAGTCCGTAGGCGGTGTAGTCCTCGTCCTCGTACCAGTCCGCGCCGGTGAGCCGGTCACGAAGGTCTTCGAGGCTGAATTCATCGTGGGCACGTCGGCGGCCGAGTGCTTCGAGGTCGGCGATGGAGCGGTGGCGGGAGGCGGCCTGCACGTCAATGAGGTCGCGGACGGTGCCGCGGTCGGCAAGGGCGCGGACCTTGGTGCCGATCACATCATCGAGGGAGAGGACAGGACCGTAGCGGGTCTGGGCGGGCGGGGCCCAGAACGCCTCCTTGAGGACATCGACTTCGCATTCTTCGCCCGTGTCGGGGTCGGTGACGAGGAACCGGCCGCTGAGCGGGTCGGTCTGGACATGCGTGGTCCGCCAGCCGCGCGCGGTGAGGCCGGCCGTGAGTGAGGCGACGATCTCCTCCATCGGGGCGGGATTTTCGGTGGCGACGTCGAGGTCGCGGCTGAAGCGCTCGACCAGGCCGTGGGCCTGCACCGCGTATCCGCCGGTGAGCACCAGGGGATAGGGGGAGCCAAGGTCGAGGACGTCAGCGAGGAGGCGCTCGTGGAGCGGGGGGAGCTTCACGCGGCCGTCATGCCGCCGTGCCGGTGCGCGGCAGCTCGGGGAAGGTATCCTCCCACGCCTCGCGGATGTAGGGGCTGACCAGGCGACGTAGAACGGGCCACTGCTCGGCCAGCAGCCGATGGTGAAGGAAGGCTGCCAGGTCCTCGCGCAGGCCTTCGGCCAGAACGGCCCGGTAGAGGGTCATGCAGGACTTCGGGCGGTCCAGGCTGTAGCTCGTCCGCCCGGACCAGACGATGTGGAGCGGCAGGTCGACGGTGCCCTCGACGGGGCCTGCCAGCTCCCCGAGGCTCCTGGGCAGCCGGCTGCGGTAGCGGTCCCTCAGCACCTCGGCGCGGACGGGAGCGGTCGTCGCATCCATGCTTCCAGTATCGCTGATGGAAGACGGCGCCATCACGCAGGCCTGAACAAGGATGTCGGGATCAAGAACGACCCCGGGACATCGGCAGATGTCGAGGTCCTGGCTGGGACGGTTTGCGAGGCGGTGTGCCTGCGCGGCGTATGCGCCGGTGAGGACCAGTGGATACGGGACGCCGCCCTGTGAGCCTTGATCGCCCTGATCGTGCCCTGCCACGTCGTCGTGCACGCTCGCGTGCCTCTCCGTGTCCCGTGGGTTGTCAGTGGAGGGTGTGATGATGCAGTCGTGACGCAGCCGAACCCGACCCCTGTTCCACTACGTCTGTGCAGCGGCCAGACCGGGACACCTCCGCTCGCGCGGAGCCGACCCAAACGGCATGCCGCTGACGGGCACGCTCACCGGGACACCTCCGCTGGCGCGCAGCCGACATGGCGTCCCGCTTCGACGCGTAACTCAGCAGCGGTACACCTCCGCTCGGGCGGAGTCGGCTGACGTCAACCGTCATAGGACACCTCCGCTCGCGCGGAGTCGACGCCGCCATTCACTCCGTCACGAAGCCCCCCAACGGGTCACCTCCGCTCGTGCGGAGCCGACGCATGACGGGGAGGAGTACCGACGCGTCCCGCCGGAGCACCTCCGATCGCGCGGAGCCGACTCGTCCTCCGGCAGATCCAGTGCGCGGCAGACCGGGACACCTCCGCTTGCGCGGAGCCGACGACTGCCCCCACCCCCACGCCTGCAACAGGTGCGGGACACCTCCGCTCGCGCGGAGCCGACCCGCCGGTGATCTGCTGCTCTTCGAGCTGCACCGGGACACCTCCGCTTGCGCGGAGCCGACGAGGACAATGCCTGGAGCGCGGTCTCCGGCTTCGGGACACCTCCGCTCGCGCGGAGCCGACATCTGGTCCGAACGCCGCATGACGTTGAAGACCGGGACACCTCCGCTCGCGCGGAGCCGACGACTCAGTTGAGGCTGCCGTGCGGTTCCGAGACGGGACACCTCCGCTCGCGCGGAGCCGACGAACCGGTCGGCGGCGTTGCTGCGGGAGATGGCGGGACACCTCCGCTCGCGCGGAGCCGACTGGATGCGGAGGCTGGCCAATCGCTGCAACGCCGGGACACCTCCGCTCGCGCGGAGCCGACACTTCGCGACCTGCAGCGGTAGAGCGGCTTGGTCATTTCTTTATTTTGCGGTGCGGTGGGGTCTGGTTGTTGGGCGGGGTGTGGGGGTCATGGAGCCGGGATTCCGGTTCGGCGTTGTGGTCGGCCTTGAGGGTAACTCTGCTTGCCGTGCTGTGACTTGGAGAAGTGCTGGTCGGGGGGTGTTGTCAGTGGGTGGTGTTAGAAGAGCGTGTCATGGACGACGAGGATGCTCCGCTGGTCGATGTGCGGTTGTGGGGTAAGGAGCACGGGTTGCCGTACCCGTATCCGCTGGTCTGTCATCTGCTGGATACGGCGGCTGTGTTCGGGGCGTTGTGGGATGTCCTGCTGGATGACGTGGCGCGTGGGCGGATAGCAGCCGAGCTGGGTCTGAGCGTGGGGGATGCCCGGCCGGTGCTGTCGTTCTGGGCTGGGCTGCATGATCTGGGGAAGATCACGCCGGTGTTCCAGGCGCAGGTGCCCGCGGCGTTCGGGGCGGTCGCTGAGGACGGGTCGTATGTGGCGGCTGTGGGTGCGGAGGGGTTGCGGGGGTTCCGGCACGAGCAGGGGACGCACTGGTCGCTGGTGTCGCTGCTGGGGGAGATCGGCTATCGGGTGGGCCGGTCGCCGGCGGGGAGTCTTGCGCATCAGGTGGCGCAGTGGCTGGGCGGTCACCACGGGTGTTTCGCAGGGGTGGTGCCGTTGCGGCAGGCGGCCGCGGCCTCGCGGTATCAGGCGGGGCTGGGGGAGGGGAGCTGGCAGGAGCAGCGGCGTCAGCATCTGCTGGAGCTGCGCCGGGTGGTGGGGGGTATGGCGGTGCCGTCGGGGGAGTTGTCGGCGGTGACGGCGGTCCGGCTGTACGGGCTGGTGGTGCTGGCGGACTGGCTGGCCAGCGATATCGGCTGGATCAGGCGTTTGTTGCCGGGCCGGGACTGGGCGGGACGCCCCAGGGAGTTGGACGGGCATTACAGGCGGGCGGTGGCGGCGGCGCCGGGCGTGGTGCGGGCGGCCCGGCTCGGCCGGGCCGGGTTCCCGCAGGAGGCCAAGCCGGCTTTCGGTGACCTGTTCCCGTTTCCGCCTAACGCGCTGCAGCGCGATGTGGCGGAGGTTCTGCCCGGGGCGGCGGCCGGGGAGGAGCCGGGGCTGGTGGTGGTGACGGCGCCGACGGGGGACGCAGGTGGGCGGATCAAGAGCTCGTCCGAATCCTGGGCGACCTCAACGTGCTGACCCGGATCATCGCGCTGCACCGCCGCGCCGAGGGCGCGGATGTCAGGCAGCTCCCTTTGCATGAGGCCCGGACCGCGGCCGTGTGGCCTTGCTGTCCTTCGAAAGGGTGCTTGAACAGATGGAGGTGGAGCACCGATCTACCGAGGAGTGGTCCGAGCTCCGCTCCCGGATCCGCGCGCTGGTCACGAACTTCGTCGGCAGACCATAGACCGACCAGGCGCCCCCTGGCGCGTGACCGATCTTGCGCGATGCGTCGACCGCGGGAACTCCGGTCCATGACCAGAGGCGTATTGATGGCCGGGCGACGTTGCCCACGGCCATGCCCGATCAGCTCGTCCAGGTCTTGATCTGAGCGGCGACCTCACGTACCGGGAGCCCGTCCCGGGCGGCGCGGGCCAAGGGAATCACGGTGTCCAGCCCAGGGCTCACCGGGAGGCCGCATGCGGACAGGTAGGCCGCCGCCACCGTGGCTGCGAACAAGAGGTTGCGCACCTCAAGGCTGGGGTTCCTCGCCAGTTCACACAGCAAGGCCGCGGCCTTGTGATGGGGCTCGGGATAGACCTCGTGGTCCAGGACCTCCGCCCGATGACGTGCTTCGGCTGCTACCGGCACGCCGTAGTCGACGACCTGGGGATCCCCCGGGATCTGCTGCGCCACTGCCAAGATCCAGGCGAGATCGATGCGCAGATTCACGCGGCGTCCCTCGGCGCGCGCTCGGCCAGCCCTTCGGGAAGTCCGGGGTACCGGTCTTCACCGACCTCCGCCTCGAACGCGTCCGCGTACTGGGCCAGGAACGTCGCGGCGCCAGCCATGAAGGCGGCACGTGCCTGATTCACATCGGCCTCGATCAAGTCAGCCACGTACCCCTGCAGCGTCAGACCGCGGCGCTTGGCCCGGTCCTCGGCTGCCGCCTTGACGGCGTCGTCCAGTCGGATATTCGTCTGCTTTGCCATACCCACCACCATAGCTAGCCGCTGATACCGCCGACTAGCACTCGGCTCCACAGGTTCCCACTGCCACCCGCGAGCGAAGATCGTCTATCAGGCGGCCTGGTAGGCCACCGGACGCTAGGAAAACCGCTCACCGGCATGGGTGGTCCTGGAATGATGAATCACCACATCGCACCAGATCGCCAAGGGGACGAATGGGCCTGCACATTTCGCGGATCGAGATACGCAACTTCCGAAACTTCCGGCACCTCGTCATCGACGACTTCCCCGCCCACGCCGTGATCGTCGGCGAGAACGGCGTCGGCAAGTCGAACCTGCTGGAAGCGATCCGCCTGGTCCTCGACCCATCCATCTCCGACGCACGGCGCATGCTGCGCGAGGAAGACATCTGGGAAGGACACCCCACAGGCCTGGCTGGCGGAGCCGAGGTGACCATCGTGGTCGAGCTACGCGGCTTCGACGACGACGCCGACGCCAAGAGCATTCTGTCCAGCGCCGCGGTGGACTTCGATCCCTACGTAGCCCGGCTGACCTACCGCTTCGCCCCGCGGACGGAGGTGGCCACGGCCGATGGCTCCCGTGTGCAGCCGACTGGCCGGCCGCTGACCGCGAAGGACTACGACGTCATCGTCTTCGCTGGCGACCGCGAGACCAACGACGTGCGCGCCATCCGCCGCGAAGTTGCCTTGCGTGTCCTGCCGGCCCTGCGAGACGCCGAGGCGGACCTGCACAACTGGCGGCGCAGCCCGATGAGGGATCTCCTCGAACGGCTCCCCCTTGACCCGGTGAACCTGGAAGCCACCGCCTCGGCAATGGCCACGGCAGTTGACCAGCTCACCAAGGACGACAACGTCGCCAAGCTGGAGGGGCACCTGACGGACCGGCTGACAGCGATGTTCGGGCCGCGCCTGGCGGTCCAGCCCACCCTGGGGTTCGCCTCCTCCAAGCCGGACGAACTGATTCGCGCTGTACGGCTGTTCTTCGACACGGCACGCCGCAGGAGCATCTCCGACACCAGCCTGGGCAGCGCCAACGTTATCTACCTCGGCCTGCTGCTCGAAGCCCTCAGCCAGCAGCGAGACGACGAGGAATTCATCGCCACCCTCGTCGCCGTAGAGGAGCCCGAAGCCCACCTCCACGTCACCCTCCAGCGGCACCTCTTCGGGTACCTGCTGCGCAGCGGACCGTCGCTCGTCCTCACCACCCACAGTCCGCACATCGCCGCCGTTGCCCCGGTTCGCTCCTTCATCGTGCTGCGTGCAACGGAGAACGGCACTACCGGTGCCACGACGTCCGCCCTCCCCGTCAGTAGCGAGCAGGCCGCGGACCTGGAGCGCTACCTCGACGTCAGCCGCGCCGAGGTCCTCTTCGCCTCCGCCGTCGTGCTGGTCGAAGGACTGGCCGAGCTGTACATCCTCCCCGCCTTGGCCGAAGCCGCTGGGTTCGACCTCGACGCCTACGGAACCGTGGTGGCCAGCGTCCACGGCACCGACTTCAAGCCCTACCGGGCGCTCCTCGGTCCGAAGGGCCTCGACACCCCTCACGTGGTCATCACCGACGGAGACGCCGCCCGCGACAAGCGCGGCCGACGGGAAGCCGGCCTCAAGCGGGGGGCGAACCTCCACCCCGAGGAAGCCCGCGGCAAGGCGCTCCGGGACCAGATTGCCCGCCTGCCGGAAACCGGCGCGGGCGGCTACCAAACGACCCGCGGTCCCCTCGCCTCAGAACTCCAGGACCACGGCGTCTACGTCGGCGCCCAGACCCTGGAGACCGACCTGTGCTCCATGTTCGGCGAGGAGATCATCCAGGCCTTCAAGGAGCTGAACGGCAACGCCACCGCGATCGACGACGTGAGCCGCGGGGTCGCCAACGAGCTGAACACGACGGTCGACCCCGAGCTGCGGAAGAAGATGCTCAAGCGCATCGGCGACCTCGGCAAGGGCCGCTTCGCACAACGCCTCGCTGCGCACATCGCCCAGGTCGACCTGGATGCCCGGATCCGGTCCGAAGCCAACATCACGGATGACCTTGTCCCCCTGGACGAGCACGCCCTACGCCGCCTGGGCACGGCTTCCTACCTCTTCCTGGCCATGGAGCGCATCAGCCGCGCGGCCCGTGGAATCTCACTGCTCACCGGCCACACGGCGCCACAGGCCAACGGGCAGGGCAGCGATGCAGGTCAGTGACGCCCTGCTAGCGGAGCTCGACAGTCTGCACCCCAGGCAGCGGGCCGCCGTTCTCCACGACGGCAACGTCGTACTGCGGGCCGGACCGGGAAGCGGGAAGACACGCACCCTCGTCGCCCGGATTGCCTACGTGCTCCAAACACAGATCTCGGCCTTCCGCGGCGTGGCCTGCATCACCTACACCAACGCGGCGGCCGAGGAGATCCGCCGCCGCGTCCTCCGCAGCGGCGTGCGCGCCGAAGGGCGGATCACCTGCTCCACCGTGCACGCCTTCTGCCTGAACGAGATCCTCCGCGCCTTCGCGCACCTGACCGGGCAGCCAGCACCCCAAGCAGGTCAGGTCCTCAACAAGACGGCCACCGAAGCGCTCCTGCAACGCTGCTTCGACCAAGTCGGCATCGCCGAGGTTCTCGCCCAGCACCGCATGCCCCAGAGCACCCGGATCCGCCGGGCCCTGGCCTGCAATGAGAACCTGGACAGCTTCGACCCGCGGGAAGTCCAGGCGGCACGCCTCTACGAGGAACAGCTCATCCTCCGAAGCGAGATCGACTTCGAGGCCATGGTCTCCCGGGCCGTGCACATCGTTAGGGAGCACGCACATGTCCGCGACCTCCTGCGCTCCCGCTTCCCCCACCTCGTCGTCGACGAGTACCAGGACCTCGGCGGAGTCCTGCACGAACTCGTCCTCGCCCTGCGCGACCTGGCTGGCATCACCGTCTTCGCCGTCGGGGACACCGACCAGTCCGTCTACGGCTTCACCGGAGCCGACGCCAAGTACCTGACCGAGCTGGCAGGCCGAGCAGACTTCCTCGATCTCGAACTCGAGGTCAACTACCGCAGCGGCCAGGACATCATCACCGCCGCCGAAGCCGCCCTCGGACTCTCCCGAGGCCGCCTAGCCCGCGAAGGCGCACCCCCAGGCGACGTCAACCTCGAACAGGTCGAGGGAGGGCTCGCGGACCATGCCCGAGTGACCTGCGACCTGGTCGAGCAGGCGCAGAACAAAGGCATCAGCCCCGAGCGGATCGCCATCCTCTACCCCGCTCGCGGTCGCCTGCTCGACGACGTCCGCAGCGAGCTCACCCGACGCAAGCAGGACTTCCGGCACGAAGGTGACGACAAGCTCCCCGCAGGCAGCCTTTCCCGCTTCGTCCAGCGGTGCGCCAGCCGCGCCGTCACTAACTACCAGATCCACACCGCATCCGGCACCGATCGCGCCGACATGCTGCGCCGTACGCAGGCGCCGTCACTTGCCTCCCTGGCCCGCGCCTTCACCACGCTGCGTACCGAGGCCCAGCTCGCCCCGTCCCCCTCGCGGCTCTTCGTGCCCAGGGCTCTGCAGCTGTGCCTCGACCCCGAGGAGCTCTACCCAGCCGAAGCACCTGCCCTCGCCTGGCTGGAGCAGCTGCGCGCCGGCTTGGCTCTCGACGAGATAGCCGCAGCACACCCCGACCAGGACAACACGAGCTGCCTCGATGGCCTGGCCGGCCTGTGCAGGTCCAAGGCCCTTCTGCTGCAGGACCTCGCGCGCGGCGAGGAAGTCATCGGCAAGGTACTGCTCGCCACCTACCACGCAGCCAAGGGCCGAGAGTTCGACACCGTGATCCTGCCGGGCCTCCTCCAGGGCCTCATTCCGCGTGATGTCCCAAGCGGGAAGCAGTGGCGGAAACCCACGGAGGCGGAGCTCGCGGAGCAGAGGCGCACCTTCTACGTCGCCCTCACCCGTGCAGAGTCGACCGTGACCATGATTGTCGGCCCCGGGTACGAGACCAGGAACGGATACTGGATGTCCTTGGGGCCTTCAGCCTTCGTGATCGAGATGGTGCAGCGGCTCTTCCCCAAGGAAACCTGACCACGTCTGCGCGAACCGCGCTGCGTCCCGCCACGCGACCCGATTCCGCGATATATGCGATAGAGACTGGGCGGCGCAGTACCTTGACGGGCAGTCCACCTGGGCGCCCCCCCGTGCGCTGCGACCGGGGGCCGCCCCCGCTCACGCCGTGCTACCCGGGCCGCAACATTTTGTGGATCTTGTCTGGGGCATCTCCGCTTCCGCGGAGCCGACGACGGCGTGTTCGTCCTCCACTGGCTCGACGACGGGACACCTCCGCTCGCGGAGCCGACGAGTTCAGTTACCTCACCAGGGCGCCGACCGACGGGACACCTCCGCTCGCGCGGAGCCGGCTGGTCCTCGGCGTTGTACATGGTCGACCAGTACGGGATACCTCCGCTCGCGCGGAGCCGACAGCACGACCACCTTCGGCAGCGGCAACCTGAACGGGACACTTCCGCTCGCGCGGAGCCGACGCCCACGATGCTTTCCGCCACGCCCCGCCGTTCGGGACACCTCCGCTCGCGCGGAGCCGACACCACCGTCCGGGCCGGGAGGTCAGCGACGGCCGGGACACCTCCGCTCGCGCGGAGCCGACCCCCACGCCTGCGCGAGGGTGAGCCGGTCTTCCGGGGCACCTCCGCTGGCGCGGAGCCGACGGCGGCGTCACGATCCCGCTGAACGTCTGCAACAGGACACCTCCGCTGGCGCGGAGTCGACCACCGGAGCCAGCGCCGCTTCCTGGTGCACTGGCACACCTCCGCTCGCGCGGAGCCGACCTGGTCTGCGAAGTCCTCCCCCAGGGCGACATCGGGCCACCTCCGCTCGTGCGGAGCCGACTTCGTCATCGCTCGCCGCATCTGGATGGAGAACGGGGCGCCTCTGCTTGCGCGGAGCCGACGATGGCGTGTTCGTTCTCCACTGGCTCGACGACGGGCCACCTCCGCTCGCGCGGAGCCGACTCACACGGTGTGTGGTGCCGCGGCAACACCGGTGGGACACCTCCGCTCGCGCGGAGCCGACTGCTCGGCCAGGCCCTGCACGTACAGCAGCTGCGGGGCACCTCCGCTCGCGCGGAGCCGACTGGTCCTGCGTGATGGACGCCTGGTAGGCGTTCGGTACACCTCCGCTCGCGCGGAGCCGGCATCCAGATCGGCACCGGGGCAACCGCCGAGGTCGGGATTACCTCCGCTCGCACGGAGCCGACTCCTCGTCGGCCAGACACTCGTCCACGCCGGCCGGGACGCCTCCGCTCGCGCGGAGCCGACCAGCGGACCTCTACCGGATCCGGGCAGGGAATCGGGACACCTCCGCTCGCGCGGAGCCGACATCCCTGGCCGCATGCACCGACTGCTGGGGGATGGGACTCCTCCGCTCGCGCGGAGCCGACATTTGGTCCGAACGCCGCATGACGTTGAAGACCGGGGCACCTCCGCTCGCGCGGAGCCGACTCGATCCACAGCCGGGCGATAAGACCGTTCACCGGGACGCCTCCGCTCGCGCGGAGCCGACGGGACTCCCGACGCTGAAGTCGAGGGCGACGCCGGGCCACCTCCGTTCACGCGGAGCTGACCTCGATCCCGGGTCCGCACAGAACGCCAGCACCGGGGCACCTCTGTTCACCGGGAGTCGACTCGGTGGAGACGACGAACGCGCCGCTCTCCTCCGGGACACCTCCGCTCGCGCGGAGCCGGCAACGGCGTCTTCGTGGAGGACTACTGCCACGGCGGTACACCTCCGCTCGCGCGGAGCCGACCCGAGTTCGCGGATCAGGTCGCTGTACTCGCCCGGGACACCTCCGCTCGAGCGGAGCCGACATAGAGCCGCAGTACGAGGACGGCGAAGAGTTCGGGACACCTCCGCTCGAGCGGAGCCCGCTACGGCTGGGACGGCGTTGCCTGATGCGCCATCGGGATACCTCCGCTCGCGCGGAGCCGACCTGAACGTCGACAACACCGCCAACTGCGGCGACGGGACACCTCCGCTCGCGCGGAGCCGACCTCAACAACACCGCCTCGCACGACATCGAGGTGGGGACACCTCCACTCCCGCGGAGTCGACCCTCCCTCATGCCATCCGCTGTCCGACCCGGACGGGACACCTCCGCTCGCGCGGAGCCGACTACATCCGCGCCGAGATCGAGGGGAAGTCGATCGGGACACCTCCGCTCGCGCGGAGCCGACGGCAAGGGGCTGTGGGTCCTGCCCTCCGACTACGGGATACCTCCGCTCGCGCGGAGCCGACGAGGGCGTCACCCACGTGCCCTGCGTGGTCTCCGGGTCACCTCCGCTCCCGCGGAGCAGACAAGGAGGCGGGGGCGGTGACCAAGATGAACGCCGGGTCACCGCCGCTCGCGCGGAGCCGACACGAGCAGCTGCTCCGGCTCCCACCCGTCGTGCGGGACACCCCCGCTCGCGCGGAGCCGACCACGCGCGGAAGTACTCGCGCGCGGCCTGCGACGGGAATCCTCCGCTCGCGCGGAGCCGACCCGACGTTCTCCGTGCGCCCCACCGTGCCGGACGGGACACCTCCGCTCGCGCGGAGCCGACGTTCTGATCGACGGCTCGGAGGTGATGGCCGCCGGGACCACTCCGCTCGTGCGGAGCCGACCACCTGCCCTACCTCGTCGGCACCGCCGCCCGCGGGACACCTTCGCTCGCGCGGAGCCGACCGAAGCCCCCGGGTATCCGCCGATCCCGGGGCGCGACATCTCCGCTCGCGCGGAGCCGACGTCACGATCTCGCCGTACTCGAAGCAGGCCCACGGGACGCCTCCGCTCGCGCGGAGCCGACCCCAGGTACAGCGCGATCAGCAGCGCTGTGTACGGGACACCTCCGCTCGCGTGGAGCCGACCTGCGGACGTCTGCTCAAGGGCAGCAGGTCGTCGGGACACCTCCGCTCGCGTGGAGCCGACTCCACCAGGGGTGTAAGCGGCGTGCTCGCCCTCGGGACACCTCCGCTCGCGCGGAGCCGACAGCACGACGATCAGCTCACGTTGCAACGACAACGGGTCACCTCCGCTCGCGCGGAGCCGACATGATCTTGCCATTCTGTAAGTCGGCCCAGTGCGGGACGCCTCCGCACGCGCGGAGTCGACGCAGTGATGCACAGGGCGATCCACCAGGCGTCCGGGACACCTCCGCTCGCGCGGAGCCGACTTCTTCAGGGAGATCTCGGCGGCCTGGAGCTCCGGGACACCTCCGCTCGTGCGGAGCCGACCTGGGATCCGCCGGGTTGCGCGGCCACAGATCCGGGACACCTCCGCTCGTGGGGAGCACACCCCTTTTGGGGACGCGGCGGCGCCGTCGGCGGCGGGACACCTCCGCTCGCGCGGAGCCGACGTCATGAACGTTGTGTTCGGCAGCACCACGAACGGGGCACCTCCGCTCGCGCGGAGCTGACAGCTTCGGCGACGACCAGACAAGCGGCACCGGCGGTACACCTCCGCTCGCGCGGAGTCGCTCGGTGAACGCGCCTTACACGGCCGCCACTCCGCTCATGCGGAGCCGGCGGGAGCCGAGACCCCGCCGCACCGCTGGGATACTTCCGAGCGGAGCCGACCACGCGAGCATTTCCACGCTCGCGGGCTGCGCGGGGATACCTCCGCTCGCGCGGAGCCGACTCGAGGAAGATGTTGAGCTGCCCTTCGTAGTTCGGTACACCTCCGCTTGCGCGGAACCGACGCCACGCAGGTCACCGAGGCGCTCGACGAGTGCGGGACACCCCCGCTCGCGAGGAGCCGACGAGCCCACCACGAACAGGTCGGCCGACGTCATTGGGGCACCTCCGCTCGCGCGGGAGCCGACAGCTCGAAGATCGCGTACCCGACGGTGCCGGGAGGGAGACCTCCGCTCGCCTGGAGCCTGACCGCCTCCGATCGTGCGGAGCTGGCTCTCCAAGTTCCTTCTGGTTGTCGAACTGGTCCGGAACACCTCCGCTCGCGCGGAGCCGACGCCAGGTTCTGCGCCCCGGTACCCGCGTTGTCCGGGACACCTCCGCTCGCGCGGAGTCGGCCAGATGTGCATCGACTCGCCGCAGGCCGATCATGGGGCACCTCCGCTCGCGCGGAGTCGACGCGGGGTCGACGACCCAGCAGCGCAAATTCCATGGGAGACCTTCCGTGACGGAGTCGGTATGGCCGTCGACCGGGCTGATGTCGACGGCTGCGGGCCGTCTTCGCGTGCTGGGAAGGTGGCCTACCGGGTGTGGTGACCGGGTTGTCTGTCCGAACTTCCCCCATCGGGTGGGGGTTTGGGATTTTTGTTGTCAAGGTGCGTGCGGTGCGGGGCTCGCTGGTGGTCGTCAGGCTACTGGTGTCCGGCGGTGTGGCTCGGCGCGGTTGTGCGATCTTGAAGTTTTGTGACCGGGGTGGTTCGTGGGGTAGGGGGTTGGGGTGGATGTTCGTGGGGCGTGGGGGAAGTTGGGGCGTGGCGTTGTTCCGCACCCTTTGATCTGTCATGTGCTGGATACGGCGGTGGTGGCTGAGGGGCTGGTGGGGGTTTTGGTGGGGCCGCACTGTCGTGCGGAGCTGGAGGCGGGTTTCGGTCCGCTGGGGGATGCGGCGGGTTGGGTGTCGGTGCTGTGTGGTCTGCATGATCTGGGGAAGCTGTCGCCGGCGTTCCAGGGGTTGCGGCAGGACGTGGCGGTGCCGGCCCTGGGGCCGGTGGCGGGGGCTGACGTTGGGCGGTTGGCCCAGTGGCGGGACATTGAGGCGCGTACGGACTGTCATCACGGTCTGCTGACGGCGGTTCATCTGGCGCGGTTGTTGCGGTCGTGGGGTGCGGTGCCGGCCACCGCGCGGTCGGTCGCGTGGGGGTTGGGCGGTCATCACGGGGTGGTTCCGTCGGCTGCGGCGGTGCAGCAGGCGCGGGAGGCGGTGGGGGACAACGGGGGGCCGCGGTGGGCGGCTGCGTGCGACGAGCTGGTGGAGCGGGTTGTCTCCTTGTGGGGCCTGCCGCAGCCAGACGAGCTGCCGTGGCAGGAGGTGCGGCTGAGTCCGGAGGCGGTGGTGGCGCTGGCCGGGTTGGCCTCGGTGAGTGACTGGATCGCCTCTGCACGCCCGGAGACGTCGTATGCGGGCCTGGATGTCGACCTGGCCGCCTACCTCGCGCAGGCGCGCGTGGACGAGGCGCGCAAGATCGAGAAGCTGGCGTGGCGGCCGTGGCAGCCGCCACGCAAGACTGGGTTCGCGGCTCTCTTCCCGGACGAGGCACAGCCGCGTCCGGTGCAGATGGCGGTCGAGGCGGCGGTGGCCGGGATGCGGGGGCCGGGGATCGTGGTGGTGGCGGCCCCGACGGGGGAGGGCAAGACGAAGGCCGCCTTGCAGGCGGTGGCGGAGATGGTGCGCCGGCTGGGTCTGCAGGGCTTCTATGCGGCGATGCCATCGCGTGTGACGAGCAATCAGGCCTTCGAGACCGTGGAGGAGCTGCTGGAGGAGGCGGACGTGCCGGTGCGGCTGCTGCACTCCGCGGCCGGCGAATACCTCAACGGCCGTGCCGCGGCGGTGGATCCGGCCGCTGCACTGCGGCCGGTGGGTGTCGATGTGGACGGTGAGGGCGACGGGGACGGACAGGCCGCGCAGTGGTTCGCCCACAAACGCGGTCTGCTGGCACCGGTGGGTGTGGGGACGGTCGATCAGGCGCTGATGGCGGCGCTGCGCTCCAGTCATGTCTTCGTCCGTCTGACGGGCCTGTCGGGCAAGGTCGTCGTGTTCGACGAGGTGCACGGATATGACGTCCACATGTCGACGCTGATGGACCGGCTGCTGTGGTGGCTCGGCCGCATGCGGGTACCGGTCGTGGTGCTCTCGGCGACGTTGCCGTCCGGGCGTCAGCATGCGCTGGTGGAGAGCTGGCGGGCCGGCGCGCAGGGACGCAGGCCCGGCACGCAGGCGGTCGCCGCGGCGTCGGGAGGATATCCGCGGGTGGTGTGGGCGGATGAGAGCTGTGATGCCGTGCAGGTGGTGGACGTGCCTGCCTCGGAGCTGAACAGCGGCCGGGTGGTGGAGCTGTCGCGGGTCGCTTTTGCGGAGCGGGCCCGGTGGGCGCTGCGGCAGGCCGGTGAGGGGCGCTGCGTGGCCGTGGTGCAGAACCTGGTCCGGCACGCCGAGGAGGCGTATGAGCAGATCCTCCAGCTCGTTCAGGCGCTGCCGCAGGCGGAACGGCCCGAGGTGTTCTTGCTGCACGGGCAGCTGGAGGAGGCGCAGCGGGCCAGCGTGGAGGCCGAGATCCTGGCGCGGTTCGGCCCCCCGCACCCCGACCGGGAACAGGTCCGGCCGCAGCGGGCGATCGTGGTGGGCACGAAGCTGCTGGAGGAGGGCCTGGACGTGGACTTCGACGTGATGATCAGCTCCCTTGCGCCCATCGACAGCCTGATCCAGCGGATGGGCCGTATCCAGCGCCACCAGCGCGACGGCGACAGACCCGGCCTGTTGCTGGCTCTGACCGGAGTCGAGGAGGAGGCACAGAAGGTCACCTTCCCCCGCTACACGACGAACGTTCATGCGGAGGCGGTGCTGCTGCGGACCTGGGCGGTGCTGCGTGGACGTACGCAGGTGCGCTGTCCCGAGGAGGTGCAGCACCTGGTGGACTTGGTCTACGGCCCGCAGGAGGCGGTCGTCTGCCCGCGGGGCTGGGAGCGGCAGTGGGAGCGGGCGGCAGCCCAGCTGCAGCGCAGCATCGCCGGCCGGGAGGAGAAGGCCGAGGGTGTGCGGCTGCCGCAGCCCCGGGACGATGTCCAGCTGTGGGAACTGACCGCGCGGGCGACCAGGGCGAACCGGACCCGGCAGGACAGTTACCGGCGCGACGGCGACTGGCAGTGACCTGACACCCGATGGTGAGGAGAGCGCGGCCGCCGGTGAGGACGCGAGCCCGCCCCCACGGGATCTCCCGGTTCGATGGGCCACCGAACCTGACCCCGACCTCAGCGCCTCGCCGGCCATTCCGTTCGCCGGACGCACCCCTCCCTCAAGGACTGCATCACGAGCCGATGACCAGCGGCGAGACGCTGCATGCCTGCCGGGCTCCTCGCCGCTCGGCACCGCGGACGAGGCCCCCCGACCTGGCGGTGGAAGTGCTGCGCGGGATGCCGCTGCGGCCGTTGTCTCCCGGCAGGTGATGGCTGGGACGCTGCCGTGCCATCGGTGAAGGACGAGGCCACGCAGCGCGGTACCGCTCCCGCCCATACCGCACCGGCCTCGAGCTGAGTATGAATTCAGCCGACATCGCGGGGCGAGTGATCCATTCCGGGTGAACCCGCCGCGATTGTCAGTGGCGTTTGCAAGACTCGCCCCCTGCACGACTGTTGGGGGAGGAACGACACGCTGTGGGCTTCAATCTGCTGACCGAGCCATGGCTGCCGGCGGTGCGCATGGACGGCGCCCGGCAAGAGATCAGCCTGGCCCAGGCGCTGCGTGAGGCAGCTTCCTACCGGCGTCTTGCGGGATCTTCACCGACCATGACCGCGGCACTGCACCGCCTGCTGCTGGCTCTCGCGCACCGGGTGTACCAGCCGCTGGACGCCGCCCGCTGGGCACAGCTGTGGCAGGCCCAGACCGATGGCGGACTGCCCGCGGCCGAACTGGCCGGCTATCAGGAGAAGTGGCACGCCCGCTTCGATCTGTTCGATCCGGACATGCCGTTCTTCCAGTGCGCGGCTCTGGACAACACCCCGGGCAGCACGGCGAAACTCGTGGCCGGCTGGGCCACGGGCAGCAACCGGACTCTGTTCGATCACACCACTGCTGACCAGTGTCCGGTCCTGCCGCCGGCGCAGGCGGCCCGCTGGCTGGTGACCGTGCAGGCCTACGACACTTCGGGAACGAAGCAGCCCTACCGCAAAGAGCGCACCGCAGAGGGCGGTCTGGGCAATCGCTTCGGCTGTGTGCTGGTCGAGGGCGCCACTCTGCACGAGACCCTGCTGCTGAACATGCAGCGCTACCAGCCGGACGACGAACTGCCCGCCCGCACCACCGGGCGGGACCGGCCGGTGTGGGAAGCCGAGCAGCCCCCCGACCCCGAGCCGGATGCGCGTACCCCGCTGGGCTGGACGGATCTGCTCACCTGGCCGTCTCGGCGCATCCTGCTGTCCACCACGACCTCCTCCGGCACCACCGAGGTCAACGGTGTCGTGCTCACTCCGGGGACGCGGCTGGAGGGTGACCTCGTCGAGTGGGAGGCCATGGCGGCCTACCGGCGGCCGTGGCTGAAAGGCGGCAAGCAGGGCGATCTGAGGGCAGTCACCCTGGAGGAACTGCGCGGCGTGTGGCGCCACAGCCAGGAACTGCTGCTGGCGTCCGACAAACGCTGGTGGAACACCTGGCGCGCAGCCCGCTATGCCAAGGGGCCGCTGCCTGCCCAGGAACCAGAGCGGCGGCGGCCGGCCGCACTGGACCACATCGCCGAACTCGTCGAGGACGGCCACATCCCCGAGGACACCGTCTACACGCTGCGGATCTTCGGACAGCAGCTCGGTGACCAGGGCGGAGACACCTACGCCTGGTACGAGGAAGCCGTTCCCGCACCGGTGGCACTCATGCGGGCCGACAGCGCCCGCATCGGCCGCATCGTGGGCTACGCGGTGTCCCTGGCCAACGACCTCGGCGAACAGCTGAAGCTCATGGAACGCCAGTACGCGGCTGACTTCCACCGCCAGCTCAACAAGGACCAGGAGAAGAAGTCCAGCGAGCTGGAGATCCTCTACTGGCCGCAGCTGGCACCACCGTTCGCCGCCTTCCTGCGGGAACTGGGCCAGGCCCTCCTGGACGGCACAGGCGAGACCGAACCCGCCGAACGCTGGGGCCACGCGGTCTGCGAACTCGCCGACAAAACCGCCTGGCAGTGGCTGCAAGGGGCCCCACGCCGCGATCGCTCGCTGCTGACTGCGAGCGCCCACTTCGACGACTTCCAACTCGCCCGCCACAAGCTGCAGCGCATCTTCCGCGGCGGCCTCGCCCGCTACAGCGCGCCACCCCCGGAGGACGCATGACCACCCCCCGCACCGCACCCAGCCAACCGGACAGCATCCAGCAGCGCCGCGGCGAATTCGTCACCCACCTCTACGGCCTACACCGGTCGATGTCCTCCGACAACCGGCACGCGGCCAGCGAGGCCCGCCGCACCATGGCACGCCTGCGGCGTTGCTTCTCCGGCTCCCGCCAGGAAGCCGACGCCTACACCATCGTCTTCGACTTCGACCCGCCCGAGGCGGAACAACACATCTGGCTGCTGCTCGCGGGCCTGTTCGCCCTGCACCCCCAGCCGCATCACGGCGAGCGCAGCAGACCCTCCATCGGCACCGCCATGGGCCAACTCGCCCAGGAGCGCGGCGACTCCGTACAACGCCGCTTCACCCAGCTGGTCTCCGTCGAAACCGCAGCCCTACCCCACTACCTGCGCCAGTGCGTACAGCTGCTGGCGACCGCCGATATCCCGGTCGATTACTACCGCCTTCTCAACGAACTCGTCGATCTCCTGGCCAACGACCCCTACGGGCGCACCGCAGAACGCCGCCAGCGGATCCGCCTGACCTGGGCCCGCGATTACCACCGGGCCAGCCGCCCCACCCCCGCCGGCACGGCCGAGCCCGCCCCGGCCCCTGCCGACACCACCGCCTGAACCGGAGACCCGCCATGCTCATCGAGCTCCACCTCCTGCAGTCCTTCCCCGTCAGCAACCTCAACCGGGACGACCTCGGCCAGCCCAAAACCGCCCGCTTCGGCGGCCACACCCGCGCCCGCATCTCCAGCCAGTCCCTCAAACGCGCCGCACGCCAACTCCTCGCCCAGCACGGCCTGGACACCTCCGAGCTCGGAGTGCGCACCAAACGCCTCCGCGACGCCGCAGCCGGCATCCTCGCCGACCGCGGCCGGAACAAGGACGAAGCCCTGGGCGTCTGCCAAGCCGGCCTCGAGGAAATCGGATTCGCCCCACACGCCGCGACCGGCCTGACCAAGTACCTCCTCTACGTCGGCCGGCCCGCCCAGGAACACCTCGCCGACTACTGCGACGAACGGTGGGACACCCTCGCCAAGACCGTGGCCGAGGCAAAACAGCGCAGGGAGAAGACCGAGAAAACGCCGCAGAAGAAGACCTCGAAGACGGCTGCGGCCAAACCCACCAAGCAGGCCCAGGAACAGGCCGAGCGCATCCTGGACGGCACCCGGGCCGCGGACATCGCCCTGTTCGGACGCATGATCGCCGACAACACCGACTTCAACGTCAACGCCGCCTCACAGGTCGCCCACGCCCTGTCCACCCACGCCGTCGTCAACGAATTCGACTACTACACCGCCCTCGACGACCTCAGGCCCGACGCCGAACCCGCCGCAGACATGATCGGCACCATCGACTTCAACACCGCCTGCTTCTACCGCTACGCCAACCTCGACCTGGACCAGCTCGCCAAAAACCTGCCCGCCGACCCGGACCTCGCCGCCCGCGCAGCCCGTGCCTGGCTGTACTCCTTCATCCACGCCGTGCCCGGAGGCAAACAGAACTCCATGGCCGCTCGCACCATGCCCCAAGCACTCCTCGGCGTCGTGCGCGAAACCGGCGCCTGGAACCTGGCCAACGCCTTCCTCAGCCCTGTCACCGACGTCCCCGACCTCATGGCCGCATCCAGCCAGCGCCTCATCGACCACTTCCAGCAGCTGCGCGGCTTCTACGGCGACACCCAACTGCGCCACACCAGCATCGCCACCATCGGCCCCGCCCTCACCGGTGTGCCCGACGAGATGAAGGCCCCCACCCTCGACGCCTTCACCTCCGGCCTGCTGACCGCGACCAAGAGCTGACCGCCGTGCCCACCCTGCTGATGTGCTTCGACGCCCCCATGCAGTCCTGGGGCACCCGATCCCAGTTCAACAGCCGCGACACCACCACCGAACCCACCAAATCCGGCGTCGTCGGCTTGCTCGCAGCCGCCCTCGGCATTCCAAGGGAAGCCGATGAGGACATCCAACACCTGGCCAGCCTGCGCATGGGCGTGCGCGTCGACCGGGAGGGCGTCGTCGAAAGCGACTTCCACACCGTCCAGAACGTGCCCAACACCGATGGCAAGAACCACCGCACCGCCGTCACCAAACGGTTCTACCTGGCCGACGCCCTCTTCCTCGTCGCCCTCGAATCAGACGACGCACCACTCCTAGACCGCCTCCACGATGCCCTCGACCGTCCGCGCTGGCCGCTCTACTTCGGACGCAAAGCCTTCGTCCCCGCCCGGCCCCTCGCGAGCCACGGACTGCCAGGCGAGCGCCGTGCCATCACCCAGCGACCGCTCGATGAGGCACTGACCCTCCACCCCTGGCTGGAAAACCAACCCCACATCCGCGCCCGTCACCGCCCCGCCCCCGACGAACCCGCCCAGACGTGGCTGCGCACCGTCGTCGACGCCGAACCCTGGATCCTCGACGTCGAACTACGTCACGACCAACCACTTTCCTTCCACCGCCAGCAACGCGCCTTCGCATCCCGAGCCGTACACACCGGCCACATCCCCCTCACGCCCGCAATGGTCAGCAATGACGCCGCCTGAGCGCCTCCGCGCTGGCCGGCCCGCCTGCCTACGGCTTCTCGCCGCTTACACCACGCCCACCTTCCCACCCGAAGCCCGCCCCGCCGCGGAAGGGAGCATCCGATGACCCTGTGGCTCACCCGGCTCACCCCGGGCCCCATCTCGCGCCTGGCCCAACAGGAATTGAGCGGCACCCACGGCACCTCCCTGCACCGCCGCGTCATGTCTCTCTTCCCCGACGACATCCCCGACCAGGCAAGAACCCGCTTCGGCGTCCTCTTCCGCATCGAGGACACCCACTCCGGCAGCCACCTCCTCCTGCAGTCCAACCAGCCCCCCGACCCCACCGGCCTACCTGACGGCTACGGCACCCTCACCACCCGCCCTCTCGACGACCTCCTCACCGCTCTCAAGCCCGGCCGTACCGTCCGTTTCCGGTGCACGGCCTCACCTGTGCGCAAACCCGGCGCCACCACCCGTGCCCTCTACAACCTCCCCGCCGTCGTCCCACTGCGCGGCGAAGCCGCCGACGAATGGTGGCACCGGCAGGCCCACGCTGCCGGCCTGAAACCCCTCACCCTCGCCTCCCAGTCCCTCGACGCCGTTCGCGACCGCCCCAGCACTCGCCCCGACACCTCCGCCAAGCGCGGCAACACCATCCGCCATCACCGCGTGCGCTTCGACGGCACCGCCACCGTCAGTAACCCCGACCTGCTCAAGGCAGCGATCCACCACGGCATCGGCCGCGGCAAGGCATACGGTTGCGGCCTGCTCAGCATCGCCCCCGCACCGGATTCCGAGCCCGCAGAGACATCCCGATGAGCATGTCGTCGTCCGCCCTCAACGGGTCGTCCCTCCGCGCAAGTGCCCCGTGCGCGCCGATCTCCGTTCTCGCTCCTCGACAACGCGACCCTCGCCGTCACTGCGTCCTCTCCGCGCTCGCGGTGGTGTCCCGCACTACGCGTCAAGGCCTGGCCCGAACTGGACGTCCGCTCCGCGCTTGCGGAGGTCAACCACATGCACCCGCAGGGCGTGCGGTCCGCTCCGCGCTCGCGGAGGTGTCCCGGCGACCTCGGCGGGCATGCTCGTCTGGCTTGGGTCCGCTCCGCGCTCGCGGAGGTGTCCCGTTTTGCCACTCGATCATCAGGTCGGGCACCATGTCCGCTCCGCGCTCGCGGAGGCGTCCCGTCGGGCCCGATGGCCGCATGCCAGACCGTGTCGTCCGCTCCGCGCCCGCGGAGGTGTCCCGGCGGTGGTGACGGTGCGCCTGTGGAAGGCCCGGTCCGCTCCGCGCCCGCGGAGGTGTCCCGCCCCGTACCGCCGCCCGAGCCGCATCCCGGCCGTCCGCTCCGCGCCCGCGGAGGTGTCCCGGACACTCCTAACACCCGCCTCGGCACCGGACAGGTCCGCTCCGCGCCCGCGGAGGTGTCCCGTACGGGAGGCCGCCGCCCTGCTGGCCTCCCGCGTCCGCTCCACGCCCGCGGAGGTGTCCCGGAGGCCACGGCGAGGGCGGTGTCACTGTCCTGGTCCGCTCCGTGGCCGCGGAGGTGTCCCGACGCGTGAAAGGAATGCAGGAGGTGAGCGGAGTCCGCTCCGCGCCCGCGGAGGTGTCCCGGAATACGGCTGGGACGGCGTCGCCTGGTGCGCGTCCGCTCCGCGCCCGCGGAGGTGTCCCGCTCACGGCCTACGCCGAGGTCCCCAACGAGCTGTCCGCTCCGTGCCCGCGGAGGTGTCCCGATCGACGCGCTCACCGCCGACCCCAACGGGCCGTCCGCTCCGCGCCCGCGGAGGTGTCCCGGGACGGGTGGTGGTGCTGCGGTGACCGTTTCCGTCCGTTCCGCGTTTGCGGCGGTGTTCCGCTGAACGCGGCGGGTCGTGGCGCCGAACGTGGTGGGGTCTGCTTCGTGCTCGCGTGCCTGAGGGAATGCCTAGCCGTCCCGCCGTGTTGCAGAGAGCGTGGTTGTGGAGGGGACAGTGTCCCCGGGCCTCACCTATTGCCCATGAGGACGATCGTTCGGCGATGCCTCATTGGAGCCTTTCGCCGCGTAGGCGACCGCCCTTCACGACCACACGCACGTCGATGGCCCGTCCTGGATCTCTTCCGGGGCGGGCCACCGTCATGTCCGGCCGGTACCGGCTACCAGCGCATGCCGAGGGCGTCGAGGTCGGCGCGGCGCTGCGGACTCAGCTTGGCGGCCCTCCTACGGACGTTGTCGAGCCAGGCACCAAGTTTGTGCTCAACGCCATCCACGACCTCTACCGCCTTGCGGGGCACAGACAGATGCCCTTCGCGTTCGTGGAACTGGCGCGCCTCCGCAAGGTTCGCGATCCACCGTGCGTCATGCGGCCGGGACGCACCCGCCACGGGCTCCCCCTCGGCCGGGGGCTCGATCCCGACCGATTCCAGGAGCCACTGCTGCGCGGGCATCAGCCGCTCCCACCCGGCCCGCTGCCCGGTGACCCACATGCCCAGGTCCTCGCCCTGCACGATCAGTTCCCCCGGCCCGGCCGGGAGAGCGCCGCCCGCCTTCCGATGGGCGAGCGTGAGCCTGTAGGCCCGCTGCCATCCGATCTCCCAAGCCGGGCACCACCCGGGGTCGATCTCGGACAGAGCCTCCATACGGCTCTCTGACAGCTCCCCGGCGTACGGGACGCCCGTTTCCCCGGCGGCCCGCCGTTCGGCGTTCTCAGCCGTCCTGCGGGTCGCTGCACGGGCGTTCTTCGTCCAGGTCCCGATGGGAAAGTTGTCCCCACCCCACACCGCCCCCGTCGGCGGGAGCAGGTGCCCGTGCGCTTCGGCGTAGGCGCGGGCGACGGCGAGGCCGGCCTCCCACGCGGACGCCTGCACCGACCACACCATCCCCAGCGCCTCCAGCTGCTCGACGCGCGCCGCTTCCAGGGTTCCGGCCGCGTAGTACCGGCGCTGATCCGCGATCCACACCCCCAGCGGATGCGAGCCGACCGCGCCCCAGTCCTCCGGCGTGACGTACGTGTACGGCACGCGCAGCTCGCTGTTGCCGGTCTCGCGCAGCCACCTCGTGGCGGCCTCGATGCCGCGCCGCCAGTACGCGGCTTCGGGGTCGATGACCCGCAGCCGGACGAACTGGGTGAGGGCGGCGGGGTCGCGTTCCTCGCTGAACCTGAGCACCCCGGCCGCCGCCGCGCCGACCTGGACGACGTCCTGGTCCTGGCTGTCGTCGCCCTGCTCCTGGTCGTGGCCGACGTCCGTGTCCGGCTGCGGGAGGGCGTTGCGGACGCGGGGGTCGGCAAGGGCTTCGATCGTGTCCGTGTCGTGGGCCCTGAGTGCTCCGAGGATCTTGGCGAGGGTGCCGTAAGCGTCGGAGGTGAGCAGTTCGTTCGCGTCTTCGTCCTCGCAGAGGAACACCGGCACGATGAGCGTGGCCAGCTTCCCGGCCCCGGGCCGGGTGCGCAGGGCACGCCCGACCATCTGCACGATGTCCACCATGCTGCCGCGGGCGTCCGCGAAGAGCACTGCGTCGCATTCGGCGGTGTCGACGCCTTCCCCCAGCACCCGAACCGAGGAGAGCACCCGCAGTTCCGCGCGCACGTCCCGCCCTTGGCCGTCCAGCTCGGCGAGGAAGTCCGAGGCGAACTCGTCCAGGACCTGGCGGCGGTGAGCGGGAGGGTGCTCGCCGTACAGCCACTGCGCCCACACCTGCTCGGCCGGCGGGAAGGTGTCGGGGTCGTCCTCGGCGAGGCGGGCCGCCGTCGCGGGCACGGCGGCCGCCATGGCCTCCGCCTCGCCGACCCGGCTGTGGAAGGACAACACCCGCCGAAACCGCTCCTCGGCGGCCGCGCGCATGAGTCCGGTCTGCACTGCCGCCAGACGGGCCCCGCGCACTGCGCCGGAGCCGGTCGCCTCGGTCGTCATCGCGGCGTACAGCTCGGGGTCGCGGATGTCCAGGCACAGCACCTGATAGGGCGCCACCAGCCCCATCCGGATCGCCTCGGACAGCTTCAGCTTGTAGGCGACCGGCCCGAACACCGGCTGAGTCCTCGTCCATGGACGCCACCAGCCGCGGGCGGTCCCCGTCCCCGTCGGCCTCCCAGATCCGAGCCGTCGCGGTCATGTACAGCCGCCGCACGGCCGGGACCTGGGTCTGGTCGTGCACGGCCGCCCAGGGCTTGAGCCCGTCCCCACTGACCCGGTGCGCCTCATCCACCACCATCAGGTCCCACACCCTGAGCCCCGCGGCGTGCGCGCGCTGGAGCGTGCCCATGCCGACCGACGCGTAGGTCGCGAACACCGTCACCGTCTCGGGGCCGGCGGTCCAGGCGATCAGTTCGTCGGGGTCGGTCGTGCACGGGAGCCCCTGGCTGTCCGCGCCCCGCAGGGAGCAGACGCCGATCATTGCGCCGTGACGGCCGCCCGCGCGCCACGCTGCGGCCATCTGCAACAGCAGGTCCAGGGTCGGGACGAGGACCAGCACCCGGCGCGCGGACAGACGGTCGGCCGCCGCCACGCCGATCAGCGTCTTCCCGGACCCGGTCGCGGCGATGACCTGCGTGCGCAGCCCCTCGGGCGGGATGCCCCGGCCGGGCTGCTCGGAGAGATGGCGCAGCACGGTGTCGACGGCTTCGACTTGATGTGGGCGGAGCGTGACGGTCACGATGGGGGTCCTCCTGGTCTCGGTTGCTCTGGTGACTGGGTGGGTGGGCGGCCGTGCGCCTGGCAGTGGACGGCCGCCCTGCCATGTTCAGCAGGGTGTCCGGTGGGGTTCTAGGTGTCCGTGGATGCCGTGAAGCGCCCGCCCTCGGTCCTGGTGGCCCCGTGGCGGCCGCGCCCGGGGCGCGCCTCGTGGGCCGCGCGGACCTGCGCCGCGAGGTACAACGACTGGCCGCTCCGGCCGGGCTCACGGCTGTGAGCGGCGATGCCCCACCGCGACAGCTGCTTACGGGCCGAACCGGTCGCAGAATCCCCCGTGAACCCCAGGTAGGCGGCCACCACCGAGACAGTCCACAACTCCTCTGGCGGGGACGCGGGGGAGGGCGGAGGGTCTGTGGTCATCAGTACGGGCCTTTCAGGGAGTCGGAACGGGCACTCCCATAATGACTCACAGCGAGTCGTTATGGTGGCACTTTCGAGGAAGCAGCTCGACTTCCCACCGCTGCTCCACTCCCGTGCACGCAAGAGGCCGGCGCCCAGTCCGTACAGCAACTCCCCCCGAACAACAGCAGGGCTTTAGGCGCCGCGCCCAGGGAGATCGAACACTTTCGGCCTGGATCTATCCGTGTGGCCGGTTTGTGGTGCATGGTGTGCGGGCGGGCGCGATCCAATCCCCCAGGTGAGGGCCCCTGATGGGCCCTGCTGTCCCGCTCCTGCGATGGCGGGGCCCGCCGCCCCTCCCGGCCTCCCCACGGGAGGGTTGGCGGCTGCCCGCGTGCTGGATGACGGGCCGCGCTCAGGGCTGGCGGCCGGCCGGGTCTCCGCCCGGATCGTCGGCCAGTTGGAGGGACGCGGTGATCCGCTTTCCCACTGGCTCGCGGTGGATCTGGAAACTCTGGGACACGGCCATCACGATCTCCAGTCCGTGCTGACCGATTCGGGCGGGGTCGGGTGCCAGGACGGCGGGCATGGCGGTGCTGCTGTCCCAGACGCTCACCTCGACGGCGCCGTTCCTGACGTCCAAGGTCAGCAGACAGGGGCCGGGGGCGTACTTGCGGGCGTTGGTCACCAGTTCGCTCACCACCAGCTGCACCATGCCCATGGCGCGGCCGGACACCGGAAGCCCGTGAATAGCCTGCACGTTGGTCAGGAAGGACCGGGCGAGGGCGCGGGCGGCAGCGATGTCCGCACTGCCCTCGAACGCCTCGGAAACCGAAATGAACTCGCCTACCAGCGCATTCCGCCCGTCGTCCCCCGCCTTGTAGTCCATCCGGCCCGTCCAGCCTCCCTCAAGCACAGCCCCAGCCGGATGCGTATACCCCGACGGCGCTGCTGGATGCAGGCGGACAGCAGACAGCGCCCTGACACGAAAGAGGCCGGCGCCCAATCCGCGCGAGCGCGGGTGGCAAGGGCGCCGGCCACCGAAAATCCCGCAAGGGACACCCCAACCCCACCGACTTCCGGGCCGAGTGTCGGAGCACCTCGGGCAAGGCGCACTGCACAGGAGCAGCCACCGCCGAACCGAGGCCACGCCCTCTGACCGCCTCAACGCCCTCCGGGCGGCCCGCTAGGCGCAGCGCAGCCCTGGGGGAGCAGCAAGGACCCACGCGCGCAGGGCGCAGCACAAGACCTTTCTGGGCCGGGGTGGGCGGGGCGGGGTGCGTCACCGGCCGCCGCACCCCAGGGCTCCGCGGTCTAGCCGACGGAGGAGCCCGCAATGCCGTCCCTCGGTCAGCATCTGTCTGTAGCTGCCCTCTTGGCAAAACGCTCTACATATCAGGGTTCCGCGACTTCGTAGGCTGTGCGAGCCTCTAGGTGCCTGATGAGATGAGGGGGGCGAGTGACCAACGATCCACAGCAGCGTGTTCGGTTACGGCTTGCTCGTCAGCGCACAGTTCCCACCCGAGTGCGGGGCCGAGTCAGACAGAACATTCCTGAGTCGCAACCCGCGCCTGATTCTCAGCCCGAGCCAGAACCACAACCCGAGCCTGAGCCGCAACCTGATCCCGAGCCGGATACAACGACGCCGCGCCGAAGTTGGTGGCGCCGTATTCCGTGGGCTCAGGTCGGCACAGTAGGTGGTGCAATCACGGCCATCGGCACCCTGATGTTCACGGGCATCGCCACATATTTCAGTGCCGAGGTCGCGCGAGATCAGCTCAAGCAGTCCAAGGAGACCGCAGAGCGGGAGGTGAGATCCCAGGCACGACTCGTCTCGTTATGGGTGGAAAACAATGCCCGTGATGATCTGGTAATCACTGTTCAAAATAGGTCACGCGACGCCATCAGTGAGACTGAAATCCGCTTCTTCGTGCAGGGCAGTGTCGGGAAAAAGAGTATACGTGTCGCATTCGACATAGCTGCAAACACGATGCCGCCGTGCTCACAGCTTACGCTCACGTCGCGATCACTCTGGGCGTCGGTAGAAGGTGAACCAGCTAAAGAACAGCGATATGTCATAGACGACATGAGTTGGTACAAAAGCCATGGTTACGGACGTTTGGCCTATGACAGTTTATGGGGCTTGGCGACTGTGTTCTGGGACCGTGACGGTCTGACCTGGACGCGCGGAGAAACCCTTACCCAAGACGGGGTAACGAACCTACCCGGTGGCTATTCCCAAGGCATCTACGAGGGTCGGCTGAAGACGAGCCACATGGACCCCGGTGAGTGCACCGACGGTATTACCTGAGTCCGCAGACCTTCGGGCGGGGTTCCTTTCCCGGCTGTTCCGAGAGATTCCGCAGCATCGAATCCACTGCCTCAACCTGGTGAGGACAGAGAGCCATGTGTGCCATTCAGCCCACGCACACGATATCGCAGTACGTAAGGTCTACGGGCAGCGCGCCCGAGGGCTCGGCGCACTCAGGCGGTACAACCTCCTGGCCGACTGCTACCGGGCCGCCGCACAGGAAAACGGAGAGATTCCCAGCAAGGTGCAGGCCGTCACCTGGGTCGTGCACATCGAGCGGAATTGACTAGCCGGAAGGGGGCCCCGACCGTGACCCCAGAATCCATCCGGGCTCCAGAATTGACGCATTCTCGGCTAAGGGTTCTAGGGTGAGGCGGTGGTGGGATGTCAGCCCATAATCTATCCGGTCGCCAATTTTGACGCACGGGCGGTGCGGTGACAGAGCGTCACCCTCGGTCGGGTGCCGACCAGTTCGCGGCACCCCCCATCACCTCCCTTGCTGCTGCCGCTTTTACCTGACTGCGGAGCAGTCAGGTCCCGGGCCAGCGCGGAGCGTTGGTCCGGCAGGCCGGGCACGGAGTGCCTGGCCCCTCCGGGCGGAGCCCGGAGGCCTTCCGGCGCGCAGCGCCGGGAAGCGTCGCGTAGCGACGCCGCGTCGTGTCTGCGGAGCAGACCGCGCGC
>NZ_JBVIKO010000021.1:0-179475 GCF_055580905.1 Streptomyces sp. NPDC031497 | reverse complement strand
TTTTGTTGGCATAGGGGGGTTGGGGTCAGGGGGGGGTGTGGGGGGAGTTTGTCTGGTCTCCCCCCCCCCCCCTCCCTTTTTGGGGGGGGGGGGGGGGGTGCCCCCCCCCCCCCCCCCCCCCCCCCACCCCCCTTTGCCACCTGCGGGTTTACCCCGTCCGCAGAGTGGCTCGGCCGGTGTCCGGATCGTTGCTGAGATTGTTGACAAAACCGTTGACACTTCTGGCTCCGGATCCTTAGCGTCTACGCACCACGGGTCAGCCGCACGAGCCGCGTCGACCCCCTCACCGCTTCCCCTCCAGGGAACGCCTCCTGGACGAGAGGAAAACAAAGATGTCCTCCTCAACCGCCCTGTCCGCTCGCGGCGGCAAACTGGCCCTGCTGGTCATCGGCCTGTGCTGGCTGGCCGTACTCTTCGACGGCCTCGACATGTTCATCTACGGCTCGGTGCTGCCCCACCTGCTGGAGACCAAGACCTTCGGCATCACCCCGGACAAGGCCGGTGACCTGGGCTCCTACGCCACCTTCGGCATGCTGGTGGGCGCCCTGACCGCAGGCACGGTCGCGGACCGGATCGGCCGCAAGCAGCTGATGATCGGCTGCGTCACGCTGTTCTCGCTCGCCTCCGGCATCTGCGCGATCTCCGGCAGCCTCGCGGTCTTCGGCCTCGGCCGCACCCTGGCCGGCGTCGGCCTCGGCGGGCTGCTGCCGACCGCGATCAGCATGGTCTCCGACTACGCCAAGGGCGGCCGGATCGCGATCACCATCGGTGTGCTGATGACCGCCCACCACGCGGGCGGCATCCTCTCCGCCTACGTCGCCAAGTGGCTGGTCGACCCGTTCGGCTGGCGCTCCGCCTTCTGGGTCTGCGTGCTCCCGCTGCTCTTCGTCCCCGTCCTGCTGAAGCTGCTGCCCGAGTCGCTGAGCTTGCTGGTCGCCAAGGGCCGCACCGAAGAAGCCACCGCCCTGGCCGACCGCTACGAGGTCGAACTGCCCGCCGCCCCCGGCAAGAAGACCGCCGCCGACCGCTGGGACGCGCTGCTCGGCCTGTTCCGCGGCGGCGAGTGGCTCCAGACCCTGCTGTACTGGCTGGCCTCCTTCGGTGGCCTGCTGCTGGTCTACGGCGTCGCCACCTGGCTGCCCACCCTGATGCGCACCGAGGGCTACGAGCTCGCCAACGCCCTGACCTTCGTCGTCGTCTTCAACCTCGGCGGCATCGTGGGCATGCTGGTCGCGGGGAGGGCCGCGGACCGGTTCGGCGCCCCGCGCATCGCGGCGATCTGGTTCGCCCTCACCGCCGCCGGCGTCTACCTGCTCAGCGTCCACCTGCCGATGGGCGTGACCACCCTGGTCGTCTTCCTCACCGGCGTCTTCCTCAACAGCGCCCAGACGATGATCTACGCGACCGTCTCCATCCGCTCCACCCCGGACAACCGGGCCACCGCCGTCGGCTGGACCTCCGGCATGGGCCGCTTCGGCGCCGTGTTCGGCCCGTGGCTCGGCGGCCAGCTGCTCGCCGCCGGCAACGGCGACTGGGGCTTCACCGCCTTCGCCCTGGCCGGTGTCTCCTCGATGGTGTTCATCGGCATCGCCGCCCTGCGCTCGGCCCGGCAGCCGCAGCGCAGCAACGACCAGGAGGAACTGGTCGCCGCCCACTGACCGGTGTCCGCGACCGTCCGGCGCCGCGCTCCTGCCACGGGCGCGGCGCCACTTCTCACTCCTCCAGACCGTCGGGTTCGGCCTCCAGCCCGGTGCACGCCAGCTTCCCCCCGACCTCCCCACACGCTTCCACCCCCCGGGGCGTCGGCACCGCGAGCATCGGACTGGTGTAGCCGACGGAGTCCTCGGCGGGATAGCTCGCGGACAGCACGTCCTGCCCGGCCCGGACCGAGACCTCCCGGGCGTGCGGGGCGTGCATCCGCACCTCGGACCAGGCCGATCCGCAGGTGGGGGAGTAGCGCAGCCGGACGTCGTACGCGGTGCCGGTGACCCTGCTCATGGTCTGCGCGTCCCGGGAGCACGCCGAGGCGTCAGGCAACTCGCCCTGGCAGGACCGCCCGTGGCAGCGCGGCGCCCCCGACACCGGCTGCGTACCCTGGGCGGCGCGCCGGTCGGACACGGTCACGGCGGCCGCGGTCACGCCGGCCACGGCGAGCAGCGCGAGCGCGGTCAGCGGCAGCCGCCACCACCGCCGCGCCCGCGGCCGCTCCGGTGCCGGAGCCGCGGCCGGCTGCTCCTCGGCGGCCTCGCACAGCGCCAGTACGGCCGCCGGATCGACACCCGCGAGCCGGGCCAGGGCCTCCACGGCCGGACGCGGCGGCCGTTTGGCGCCGGTGAGATAGCGGTGCCAGGCGGACTTGCTGTACGGGGTGCGGGCGGCCAGCGCCGCCAGGCTCAGTCCCGTACGCTCCTTCAGTTCGCGCAGGCGCGCCGCCGGCGACTCGTCGGGTGGGGTGGTGGTCGCTCCTTCGGAGTGCCGCATGTCGCGTGCCTCGACTTCACTACGCTATGGGCGTTTCGCCCCTGTTGTCGGGATGGCTTCCCATGGATACCGGGGCCGCAATCGGCGAACAGGTGTGAAGACGGTCAATCAGGGGGTGCATGCCGAAGGCCTGTTCGGAAACGGGGTTCCCGAACAGGCCTCGGCGGTCAGGGAGTACGGCGGGCCGGACCCGTCAGCACCACGGAACGGCGTGGCCGACCCGGACGTAGTGGCCGGAGACGAACCCCTTGCGGTGCGGGAGCCGGTACCAGGTGTGGTTGCCGCGCACCGAACCGCCGTACGTCTTGCAGGCCACCGGGACCAGCCGGTTGCTGTGACGGTGGCCGACCACGCGGTAGCGGGTGCTCGGGCCGGAGCGGACGTTGAGCCGGACGTGGTGCGTGGTCACCCGGCCGACGGTGCGGTAGCCGTAGTGCCGGTGGTGACGGCCGACCGCCGGGGCGGGCAGGGTGGTGTAGTTGTAGTACTGGATGATTCCCTGCGGTGCGGGGATCGGAGTGGCGGCGCTCGCGGTGGCGGCCCCGGCCGTGGGCAGGAACGCGAACACCGCGACTGTGGCCAGCAGGCCGCTCTTCAGGATCCGACGGGACATGGAAACCTCCGTGCTGTCGTGCTCGTGACCACGAAGCGTGATCACGATTCGGAGGATTGCCATGGCCGGGGGCCGTCATGTCGTCCCCGCGTGCCCTGGGACGCCTGGGACGTCCCCGGGGACGGGGGCTCAGCCCATCTGGTCGTCGGCGGAGAGGTGCTCGACCGTCTTTCCCGTCTCCGTGAAGGTCCGGGTGACGTATCCCGACGAGTACACCCACAGGATCCGCAGGGGGGTGTCGCCGACGTTGCGGAACAGGTGCGGGACGGGGGACGGGACGTAGGTGGTGTCGAACCGCTCCAGCCGGGTCACCTCGCCGTCCACCCACACCTCCGCCTCGCCCTCCAGGACGGTCACGTGCTCGTCGCAGTTGTGCGAGTGGGACGGCGCCCCTGAGCCGACCGGATAGACGCTCATCCCGCTCGTGATCAGGTTCTCCCCGCCCGCCGACGGCGTGGTGATCAGCGGCGTCGACACGACAGCGCCGCCCCGGTCGAGCGGGGGCACGGACGCGGCCTTGATGATCGTGGTCATCCGGGGATTCCTCTCCACTGCGATGCGGTACGCCGACCGACGTTAGGCCGCGTGCGCGCCAACGGGTGCCCCCTGGCGTGCAGTTTTACCTTGCGTTCCGAGAGGGGTGAGCCGCCCGGATCCGGCTGTAGCGTCACCTGGCATCCCACGGCCGCCGGAGAGAGAAAGCAGGTACCGGCCCCCATGAGGCTCCCCGTACTCAGCGAAGAAGACATGGATCCGCGGCAGCAGGAACTGGCCGCCAGGATCGCGGGCCGCCGCGGCGCCGTCCGCGGCCCGTTCCGGGTCTGGCTGCACAGCCCCGAGATGTGCGAACGCGCCGAATCGCTCGGCGCCTTCGCCCGGTTCGACTGCGGCCTGCCCAAGCACCTGCGTGAACTGGCCCTGCTGATGGCCGCCCGCAACTGGGACGCCCAGTACTCCTGGAACGCCCATGTCCACCAGGCGATCGAGGCCGGCATCCCGGAGGCTGCCGTCAAGGCCATCGCCGAGAAGCGTCCGGCGGTCCTCGACGACGAGGCCGACCAGGCCTTCTACCAGTTCTGCCGGGAGGTCCTGGAGGAGCACTTCGTCACCGACGAGACCTTCGCCCGCGCACTGGCCCACTTCGGCCCCAAGGGGCTGGTCGACACCATCGGCGCGCTCGGCAACTTCACCATGCTCGGCATGTGCCTCAACACCTTCCAGGTGGACCTCCAGGCCGACCGGGAGCCGCCGTTCCCGGACGTCCGCGGCTACGGCCGGATCATCCCGGACGGGGCCTGATCCGGGGCCTGATCCGGGGCCTGACCATGAGAAATGCGGCCGATCTTTTAAGCGAAGAACCGTTGACAGGATTGCCGACATTCGATTTGTGTGGGTGACCAGCGCGAGCGAGCCGCACGCGCGTTCGGAGGAAAAATGGATCGCTTGCTCCTCATGCACAGCTTCGTCACCGTCGCCCAGGTCGGCAGTTTCAGCGGAGCGGCCAAGAAACTCGGCTCCTCCGGCTCCCTGGTCTCCCGGCACGTGGCGGAACTGGAGCGGCAGATCGGTGTCCGCCTGGTCAACCGCACCGCCCGCTCCGTGAGCCTGACCGAGCCGGGCCAGCGGTACGCCGAGTTCGCCGCGCGCATCCTCGACGAGATCGAGGCCGAGGACGCCGGCATCGCCCAGCTCCACGACCGGCCCGAGGGCACCCTCAGCGTCATCTGTCCCAAGTGGATCGGCAGCCTCGACCTCGGGGACGCCATCGCCGCGTTCTCCGCCGCCCATCCGAAAATCCAGGTCCGGTTCGAACTCGGCGGGATGTCCGACCGCACCTACGACTTCTTGGACAGCGGATTCGACGTCGCCTTCCACACCCGGGACCTGCGGGACTCCAGCGTCCGGTTGAAGAAAATCGCCTCGCTGCCGTTCGTACTGTGCGCCGCCGAGGAGTACGTCGAGCGGTGCGGCACGCTCGCCCACCCGAACGACCTCGCCGCCCACGACTGCCTGGTCCACCTCAACGACCCGGTCTGGCGGATCGGCCACGGGCACGCCAGCACCCTGCACAAGATCCGCAACATCGCGTTCTCGTCCAACTCCTACATCGCCCTGCAGAAGGCGGCGGTGCACGGCCGCGGCATCGCCCTGCTGCCCCAGCGCCCGGCCTACGACGACCTGGTCTCCGGCGCCCTCCAGGTGCTGCTGCCCGACCTCGCCGTACCCGACCGCCCGCTGTACGCGATCTACGGTCCCGGGCAGGACACCCCGCGCAAGATCAGCGTGTTCCTGGACTTCCTCGCCGAGTGGTTCTCGCAGAACCCGATTCCCACGATCCGGTCGTAGCCGGGGCCGCAAGAAACGCTTGCGCATTCCGTAGAGCTCAGGCCATTGAGGCCCTCGCCGGCCGATATCTACGCTCGCGAGGCGACCTGGAAACGAGGAATCCATGGGAATCCAGAGAATCGAATCGGTCACGTACGGCATCGACGACCTCGACATCTGCGTGCGGTTCTTCGACGACTTCGGGCTGTTCCCGGTGGAACGGACCGACGAGCACGCCGTGTTCGAGACGCGCACCGGACAGACCCTGCACCTCGACACCCTGCCCGGACCGCTGCTGCCGGCCCCGGTCGAGGACGGGCCCACCCTGCGCGAGGTCGTCTGGGGCGTCGACACGCCCGCCGAACTGGAGCGGCTGGTGGCGGCGGTGGGCCGGGACCGCGAGGTCCGCGAGAGCGCCGACGGCGTCCACCACACCGTGGACGAGACCGGTTTCGGTGTCGGCCTTTCCCTGGCCCGTCCCAGGCCGGCCCCCGTCACGCCCCGCGCCGCCAACACGCTCGGGACGGTCAACCGCTGGAACACCGCCCTGGAGCCGATCACCCGGGTCCGCCCGCTGCGCATGTGCCATGTCGCCCTGAACATCCCGAAGCAGGGCCGTGAGCAGGCCGTCGGCTTCTACGTCGACCGGCTCGGCTTCCGCCCCACCGACGTGGTCGAACCCATGGGCGTCTTCATGCAGGCCCCCGGCGACGACGACCAGCACACCATGCTGCTGTGCCACCGGCCTGACAAGGCGGGGATCAACCACATCGCCTACGAGGTCCCCGGCTTCGACGATGTGATCGAGGGCGGCAACCACATGATCGAGCACGGCTGGCGGGAGGCCCGCAGACTCGGCCGGCACACCATCGGCTCCAACGTCTTCCGCTTCCTGCACGCCCCGTGCGGCGGCCGCGTCGAGTACGCCGCCGACATGGACCGTGCCGACCAGAACTACGGCACCCGGGTCCACGAGACGACCCCGCCGCACCACATCTGGGCCCTGCGCACCAACCGCGACCAGGAAGCCCCCACCGCGTCCTGACCCTGAGAGGGCACCCCTTCATGACCACCGACCACGGCTATCCCGCCGTCCGCATGTACATAGCGGGCGAGTGGTGCCAGGGCTCCACCGGACGGACCGCCCCCGTCGCCAACCCCGCCACCGAGAAGCCGATCGGCGAGGTCCCCCTCGCGACCGCCGCCGACCTCGACCGGGCACTCGAAGCCGCCGCCGAGGGCTTCAAGGTGTGGCGCGCGACCTCCGTCGCCAGGCGCTCCGCGATCCTGGACCGGGCCGCCGACCTGATCGCCGAACGCGCCGCCGAGATCGGCCGGGTGATGACCCTGGAGCAGGGCAAGACCCTCGCCGAGTCCACCGGCGAGGCCAGGCGCACCGCCGAGACGCTGCGCTGGCACACCGAGGACGCCCGCCGCGCGTACGGCCGTATCATCCCGTCCGCGCCCGGCACGGTCCTCACCGTCCGCCGCGAACCCATCGGCCCCGTCGCCGCCTTCGTGCCGTGGAACTTCCCGGTCGGCGGCCCCAACCGCAAGATCTCCTCGGCGCTGTCGGCGGGCTGCTCGCTCATCATCAAGGCCTCCGAGGAGACTCCGGCGACGGCCGCCGCGCTCGTGGAGTGCTATGCGGACGCGGGCCTGCCGGCCGGGGTGCTCAACCTCGTCTTCGGCGAGCCGGCCGAGGTCTCCGCGCACCTCATCGCCTCCCCGGTCACCCGGATGATCGCCTTCACCGGCTCGGTGCCCGTCGGCAAGCTCCTCGCCGCCGAGACCGGAAGGGTCATGAAGCCCACCCTGATGGAACTCGGCGGCCATGCCCCGGTGATCGTCTGCGCCGACGCCGACCCCGGCCAGGCCGCCCGGCGCGCCGCGCAGGCCAAGTTCTTCAACGCGGGCCAGGTGTGCACCTCGCCCAGCCGTTTCCTCGTCCACGAGTCCCTGGTCGAGGACTTCACCGCCGAGTTCGTGAAGGCCGCCGAGTCGGTCGTCGTCGGCGACGGCCTGGCCCAGGGCACCACCATGGGCCCGCTCGCCAACGAGCGCCGGCTGCGGTCGGTCGAGCGGCTGACCGCGGACGCGGTGCGCAAGGGCGCGACGGTGCTCACCGGCGGCGAACGCCCGGACCGCCCCGGGTACTTCTTCGCGCCGACCGTCCTCACCGACGTGACCCCGGACGCGGAGCTGATGTCCGAGGAGCCGTTCGGGCCCGTCGCGCCGATCGTGCCCTTCGCCGACCTGGACGACGCCCTGGCCATCGCCAACTCACTGCCCTACGGCCTGGCCGCCTACGGCTTCACCAGGTCGGCCGCGACCGCCGAGAAACTGTCGGACGGCTTCGAGGCCGGAATCCTCTCCCTCAACCACTGCGGCGGCTCGGTGCACGAGGCACCCTCCGGCGGGGTCAAGGACAGCGGGTACGGCCGGGAGGGCGGGCCGGAGGCGCTGGACGCCTACCTGGTCACCAAGCGCGTCTCCCACCTGCTGACGCCATGAGGTACGCACGCGTGTCCGTCGACGGCCGGGCGGTGTGGGGCCGGGTGGCGGAGACGGACGTCGAACTCCTCTCCGGCTCACCACTGGCTGCCGACCCCGATGTCCTCGGCACGGTCCCGGTCGCCGAGGCCGTCTGGCTGCCGCCCGTCGTACCCGGTGTGTTCTACGCCGTCGGCTACAACTACCCACGGCACATCGAGCACGCCGGCGCCTCGACACCCGACCGGCCCGAGGTCGGCTACCGGGCCAACAACGCGCTCACCGGCCACCGTTCGCCGATCGTCAGGCCGGCCGACGTGACCGGGCGGTTCGAGGCCGAGCCCGAACTGGTCGCCGTCATCGGCCGTACGGTCCGGTACGCGACCCAGGACGACGCCCGGAAGTCGGTCTTCGGCTGGACCATCGGCAACGACGTCAGCGCCCGCACCTGGCAGCACCAGGACCGCACCTTCTGGCGCAGCAAGAACAGCGACACGTTCAAGCCCATGGGCCCCTGGATCGAGACCGACGTCGACGCCCTCGCCCAGACCACCACCCTGCGCGTCAACGGAGAGGTCCGCGCCGCGTTCCCGACCGGAGACATGGTCTTCGACCCCTACGACCACATCGTCGAGATCACCAGACACATCACCCTGCACCCCGGTGACGTGCTGTGGATGGGCGCCGAGTCCACCTGCCAGATCGAGCCCGGCGACACCGTGGACATCGAGATCAGCGGCATCGGCGTGCTGTCCAACCCCGTACACCTGGAAGGGAACCACTCATGAGCGCGGAACCCCGTTACATCCACCACGTCAACTTCCCCACCACCGACCCCGACCGGACCGCCGCCTGGTACACCAAGGTCTTCGGGATGAAGCGCATCATGCCCAAGTCCAACACCCGCGTGGTGCTGATGACCCGGGGCACCTTCGACCTGCACTTCACCCCTGTCGAAGAGATGGAGCGCATGGCGCCCTACCACTTCGCCGTCGAGGTCGACGACTGGGACGAGTTCCTCGCCCACCTCAAGGAGCTGGGCATCCGGCACACCCGGCCGATCGAACGCCCGGAGAACCAGTCCAAGTTCTGCTACATCCACGACCCCGACCACACCATGATCGAGCTGGTCTACCACGCTCGCCGCCCCAACTAGCCGCTCCAGTACGGGAGTTAACCCCATGCCCTTCGCCGACTCCGACGGCACCTCCATCTACTACGAGCGCCACGGCAGCGGCCCGGCGATCCTGTTCGTGCACGGCAGCGGCGGTCACCACGCCGCCTGGTGGCAGCAGGTGGCCGCACTGCGCGAGGAGTTCACGGTCGTCACCGTGGACCTGCGCGGCTTCGGCAAGTCCGACTCGTCCATGGCGGAGTTCGACGGCCAGGACTTCCCCGGCGACGTCGTAGCCGTCCTCGACCGGGAGGACCTCACCGACGCCATGCTGGTCGGCCAGTCCATCGGGTCCGTCGCCGCGCTACGCGCCGGCCTGCTGCGCCCCGAGCGGGTGTCCTCGGTCGTCCTCGGCCACTCCCTCGGCGGTATCAGCCACCCCGAGCTGAAGGAACTGGCCGCCGCCGACCGGGCCGAGGCCGTGAAGCTGCCGGTGATCGACCGGCTGCTCACCAGAACGTTCCAGCGTGAGCGGGCCGATCTCACCTTCCTGTTCCAGCAGATGGGCACGTTCAACGTCGCCAGAATGCAGGACCTGCGCAACCTCGACACCGACGGCCCCTCCCTGGAGGAGATCCAGGCCTCCGGCGTCAAGGTCGCCTTCCTCGCGGGCGAGAAGGACGCCGTCCTCAGCGTCAAGACCGTCACCCGCGCCCACGAACTGCTGCCCGGCTCCGACCTGGAGATCGTCCCGGACGCCCCGCATTCCATGTACTGGGAGACGCCCCAGCCGTACAACGCGGCCGTCGCCCGGCTCCGCCGCACCCTCACCGCACCGAAGGAAGCAGCATGAGCAGCCTCACCCTGGCCGCCGCCGAGGAGATCATCGACGCCGCCCACCGGCGCGCCCGGGAGATCGGCAAGGCGGTGAGCGTCGCCGTCGTGGACGCCGGCGGCTTCCCGGTCGCCATCCGCCGCCCCGACGGGGCCCGCCCCCTCACCCCCGACATCGCCCGCGCCAAGGCCTACACCGCCGCCGTCATGCAGCGCCCAGGACCCATGCTGAAGAAGTGGCAGGAGAGCCAGCCCGTCTTCTTCGCCCAGCTCTCCCAGCTCCCGGGCGCCGCCCTTCCCATCATGGCCGCCGAGGGCAGCGTCACCATCAAGAAGGACGGTGAGATCATCGGCGGGCTCGGCATCGCCGGCGGCACCGCGGACGAGGACCAGCGGATCGCCGAGGAGGTCCTGAAGGACCTCGGCTACGAGCTGGAGTTCGCCGCGTGGGGCGTCACCGGCGCCGGCGGAAAGGACTGACACCATGGCGGATACGTTCAACTACCGCATCGACCACCACGGCAGCCTGGTCCGCCCGGCAGGCCTGTCCACCGCCGACCCGGAGGCCGTCGACGCGGCGGTCCGGGAGGCGGTCGCCTACCAGCGCAAGCTGCGCTCCACCGTCGTCACCGACGGCGACTTCCCGCGCGAGGACTTCCGTAGCGCGGTCCTCGACGGCGTGTCGGGGTTCCGCCGTACCGACGGGGCGGCCCCGGACGGCCTGGTCCACTGGGTCGCCGAATCCCTGCCCAAGGCCACCGGCCCGCTGCTCGCGGACCGGGCCGCCCAACTCGCCGAACTGACGGTGATCGCCCCGAAGGCCACGCTGCCCTCCCCGGCGTACCTGGCGGCCACCACGTTCCGGCCGGGCCTCGGCGTCTCCTCGGCGCGCGAGCTGGGCGAGGCCCTCGCGGAGATCGTCCGGGCCGAGATCGAGCTGCTGGTGTCGAAGGGCGTCCGCCTGATCCAGCTCGACAACCCGCTCCTGCTCGACCAGTTGAGCACCGACCCGGGGGACCCCGGCGCACTGTCCTTCGAGGACGCGCTTGCCGTCGACACGCTCGCGGTACGCCTGGACGAGCGTCCCGAGGGCGTACGGATCGGCGTGGCCCCCGGCTGGTCGGCCCCGGCCGAGGTGGACCGGGCACGGGCGGAGGAGCTGTACGCCGCAGTCGGCGCCGACCGCTGGATCCTCCCGTTCGACCAGGGCACGCAGGCCGAACTCGACCTCGTCACGGCACTCCCGGACGACAGGGACTTCTGCCTGGGCGTGGTCGACGCGACGGTGCCTGAGCTGGAGGACATCGACACCGTGATGTCCCGTATCGACGCGGTCGGAGAGTTCAAGGACCTGGAGGACGGGGCCGTATCGCCGTCACGGGGCTTCGCGGACGTGGCGTCGAGGCCACTGCTGACCGCAGAGGACCAGCGCCGCAAGCTGGTGCTGGTCGAGACCATCGCCCGGTACTGCTGGGGCAACGAGTTCTGACCGCTCCGCTGTGTGCCGCGATCCGCCGTCTGCGGCGCCGTCGTGGCCGGTCGCGCAGTTCCCCGTGCCCCTAGAAGAAAGAGGCGCTGCACGAGCGCCTCTTCAGGGGCGCGGGGCGGTGGTCGATGTGCGGCTACCGCCGCGTGGGCGCGAGCAACCACAGTCCACCCGCGCCCTCTCCCTCCACACCAGCCCGGCAGGCGCTAAATCACCTCGGCAAAAGTCACCGTGCGCTCCACGAGCAACGGCCACACCACCCCCACAACGACCTCCTTGAAGTGCTCGGCCGCCTTGTGCGCCTCGAACCCCTCCCGGTCGACATACCGCTCGTACAGCAGAAACCCACCCGGCTCGCCCTCCACCACGTGCACCTCGTACATCAGGTTCGCGGGCTCCGTGCGGGTGGCCTCCCGCGCCTTCAACAGCGCGGCCCGCACCGTCGCCTCGTCGGCGGGTGCGCAGCGGTAACGGGCGACGACTGCGTATGCCATGCGGTTCCTCCAAGGATCGTGTCCGGCCCGCCGATTCCAGCACGGATCATGCGCCCGCCGACCCGCGCACGGCGCAAGCAATGCCTGCCCTCACGGGGCTGGTGGACCCCCTCCCACATGGTGTGTTGTCACATCCGGCCCGCACCGGCGGCGCCGCGGACGACGAAGGAAGTGATCTCCATGCGCACCCTGGAAACCCTCTCCGGCGGAGAGTGGACGAGGACCGGCGAATGGATCGACGTCCACGACCCCGCCGACGTCCGTACCCCGCTCGCCCGGGTCCCGGCCCTGTCCGCCAAGGACGTCACCCGCGCCTACGACCACGCCGAGCGCGGTTTCACCGGCTGGAAGCGCACCAGCCCCTTCGAGCGGGCCCGGGTCCTCACCGAGGCGGCCCGCCTGATCAGGGAGCGGGCCGGGGAGATCGCCGCCGACGTCACCGCGGAGAACGGCAAGACCCTCGCCGAGGCGACCGGCGAGACCCTGAAGGCCGCCGACTTCCTGGAGTACTACGCGGGCCTCGCGCGCCAGGGCTACGGCACCCTCCTGCACGACGTGCGCCCGCAGCACCGTACGCACACCCAGCGCGAGCCGATCGGCGTGATCCTGGTGATCAGCCCCTGGAACGACCCGCTGATCACCCCGGCCCGCAAGCTCGCCCCGCTGCTGGCCGCAGGCAATGCCGCCGTGTTCAAGCCGGCCACCGAGACACCGTTGTCGGGCCTGCACTTCGCCCGCGCCCTGCACGACGCGGGCCTGCCCGCCGGGGTCCTCAACGTCGTCACCGGCCGGACCGCCGAGATCGAGGAGGCGCTCCTCGACGACCCCCGGATCGCCGGCATCACCTTCACCGGCTCCAACGCCGTAGGCAACCGCATCCGGCGCCGCCTGGCCGACCGCAACGTCCGTTTCCAGGGCGAACTCGGCGGCAAGAACGCCTCGGTGGTGCTGCGCGACGCCGATCTCCCGGCCGCCGCGAAGGCGGTCGTCGCCGCTTCCTTCGGCCAGGCCGGGCAGCGCTGCACCGCCACCAGCCGGGTGATCGTCGAACGACCGGTGTACGACGGGTTCGTCGCGCTGCTGGTCGCGGAGGTGGCGGCCCTGACGGTCGGCCCGGGCAGCGACCCGGCGACCACCCTGTGCCCGCTGTCGAGCCCGAAGCAGCGCGACAGCGTCCTCGCCGACCTGGGCAGGGCGGTCGAGCAGGGCGCGACTGTCCTCACCGGCGGCCGGGCGGACACCGAGCGGCCCCACGGCTGCTACGTGCAGCCCACCGTCCTCGCGGGTGTCACCCCCGAGTTGGCCGTCTGGCGCGAGGAGGTCTTCGGGCCGGTCCTCGCCGTCCGCGCGGTCGACGACTTCGACGCGGCCGTCGACGCGGTCAACGACTCCGCCTTCGGCCTCGCCGCCGCCGTGTTCACCCGGGACCTCTCCTCGGCGTACCGCTTCGCCGACGAGGCCGAGTGCGGGCAGGTCGCCGTCAACACGACCACCACCGGCTGGGACGTCCACCTGCCGTTCGGCGGATTCCACGACTCCGGCACGGGCTACAAGGAGCAGGGCGAGGAAGTCCTGAGGTTCTCCACGCGCGTCAAGACGGTGGCCGTCCACTTCGGCGCGTGAGCACCGTACGAGAGAGGAGGACGCCGATGGCTGACGAGACGATCGGCGTGGTCGGCGCCGGCATCGTGGGCCTCGCCACGGCCCGTGAGATCGCCCTGCGCCGCCCCGGCACCCGGGTCGTGGTGTTCGAGAAGGAGCGGGAGGTCTCCCGGCACCAGACCGGCCACAACTCCGGTGTGGTGCACGCGGGCATCTACTACACACCGGGCAGCCTCAAGGCCGACCTGTGCGTGCGGGGCGTGGCGCTGCTGCGCGAGTACTGCCAGGACCGGGAGCTGCCGTACCAGGAGATCGGCAAGCTGGTGGTGGCCGTCCGCGAGGACGAGCTGGGCCGGATGGAGAACCTCTACCAGCGGGCCAGGAACAACCACGTGCCGGAGCTGCGGAGGATCTCCCGCGAGGAGATCAAGGAACTGGAGCCGCACGCCGGCGGCATCGCGGCTCTGCACTCCCCGCGCACCGCGATCACCGACTACCCGGCGGTCGCCGGGGCCTTCGCGAAGGACGTCGTCGACTCCGGCGGCGAGGTACGGCTGGGCTTCCCGGTCACCTCGATCACCACCGTGCCTCGCGGTGTCGAGGTCGCGTCCGCGCAGGACCGCGTCCGCGTGGACCGGCTGATCCTCTGCGCCGGCCTCCAGTCCGACTCCGTCGCCCGGCTCGCCCAGGACAGGCAGGAACCCCGGATCGTCCCGTTCCGCGGCGAGTACATGCTGCTGAAGTCGGACCGGACGGATCTGGTGCGTGGCCTCATCTACCCGGTACCCGACCCCCGTTATCCCTTCCTCGGCGTGCACTTCACCCCGCGTGTCGACGGTTCCGTGGAGGTCGGCCCCAACGCCGTCCTCGCCCTCGCCAAGGAGGGATACCGGCGCAGCAGGGTCTCGCCCCGGGACCTTCTCGGGCTCGCCGCCTACCCCGGGGTCTGGAAGATGGCCGCCGAGCACTGGCGTACCGGCGTCAAGGAGTACCGCGGCTCCTTCTCCGCCGCCGCCTTCATGAAGGACGCCCGGCGGTACGTCCCGGAGGTCGGCGTCCGTGACGTGGTGCGCGGCGGGGCGGGCGTACGCGCCCAGGCCCTGGACCGCGACGGCACGCTCGTCGACGACTTCCGCATCCATCGGGTCGGCCGGATCACGGCCGTACGCAACGCCCCCTCGCCGGCCGCCACGGCCTCCATGGCGATCGCCGAGCACATCACCGCGGCTGTGTTCGGCGACTCCTGAACGATCCGTTCCGGCACCTGGAATGCGCCGCGAACAGCGCACTTCCGCGCAACAACAGCTTGCGCTCCGGGATCTCCGCAAGAGCTCACGGGCCGCCTAGCGTTCCTTCCACAGCACCTCAAGCCCCCTCCGAGAGAAAGAGTTCGCGCCATGTTCGTCGTCGACACGCAGATCCACATCTGGAAGGAAGAGACCCCGGACCGCCCCTGGGTGCCCGGCGCCCGCGAGCGGATCCGGCTCAACGGCCACCGCGAGGACCCCTTCTCCTACGAGGAGGCGCTGGAGCTGATGGACGAGGCCGGCGTGAACCGGGCGCTGATCCTGCCGCCGTCCTGGGAGGGCGACCGCATCGACTACGCCCTGGAGGCCTGCGAGGCCCACCCGGACCGGTTCGGCATCATGGCCCGCATCCCGCAGAACAAGCCCGAAGAGGGCAAGGCCATGCTCAAGGACTTTGCGCAGAACCCGCACGTCAAGGGCACCCGGCTCACCTTCCACCGGCCGCAGGACCGCAACTGGATGATCGACGGCACCAACGACTGGTACTGGCCGGTCGCCGAAGAGCTGCGCATCCCGACCATGGTGCACGCCCCGATCTGGAAGCGTGAGCTCGGCGAGATCGCCGCCAAGCACCCCGAGCTGAAGATCATCATCGACCACATGGGCATCATGGCCCGCTGTGTCGACGACGCGATCGGCTACTGGGTCCAGGAGACCGCCGACCTGCACGTCCACCCGAACATCTACGTCAAGGTGTCCGCGCTGCCGGGCTACTCCACGCAGCCCTTCCCGAACAACAACATCCAGAAGTACGTGCGCGAGATGGTCGACAAGATGGGCCCGCAGCGCTGCTTCTACGGCACCGACATCACCCGGCTGCTCGGTCACGGCATCACCTACACCGACACGATCGAGCAGTTCACCAAGCACTGGGACTTCACGCCCGAGGAGCTTGAATGGATCCTGGGCCGCGGTATCTCCGAGGTCCTGAACTGGCCGATCGAGGGCTGAGGGAACACCGGAGATGACCAACACTCCAGGAACCGACGGCGGTGACGCCCTCGTCGCCGCCTTCGACGCCGTCGGCGCCGACTACCTCTTCTGCTCCTCGGGGTCCGAGTGGGCCCCGGTGTGGGAGGCGCTGGCCCGCCGCCACCGCGACGGCGAACCCGCGCCGGAGTACCTCGACCTCACGCACGAGACCGTCGCCGCCGGCATGGCCACCGGCTACGGGCTGATCAGGCGCCGTCCGCAGGGCGTGCTGCTGCACGCGGCGCCGGGCCTGCTGCAGGGCTCGATGGCCGTGCACGGGGCGCTGCTGGCCGGCGTGCCCATGGTCGTCGCCTCCTCGGAGTCGACGACCTACGGCGACGCTCCCGGGCATGACCCGGGCGGCCAGTGGTACCGCAATCTCTCGATCGTGGGCGGCCCGCACGGCATCGCCCAGCCGTTCACCAAGTGGTCGACCGAGGCGGCCAGTGTGCACACGCTGCCGACCATGATCACCCGGGCGGCCGAGCTGGCCTGGCGGGCACCGGCCGGACCGGCGTACCTGAACATCCCGCTGGAGATCCTGCTCGAGGAGTGGGACGGCCGCGAGGCCAAGCCCCTCGTCGCACCGGGCTCCACGCACAGCTCGCCCGAAGAGGTCGACCCCGTCGCCCAGTTGATCCGCGAGGCGGCCAACCCGGTGATCGTCACGGAGACGGCGGGGCGCGAGGCGGGCGGCTTCGAGGCCCTGGTCGCCTTCGCCGAGGCCTGGAACATCCCGGTCGTCGAGCCGGACTCGGCGGTGTGCGGCAACTTCCCGCGCACCCATCCGCTGCACGCCGGCAGTGACATCGGGCCGTGGATGGACGAGGCCGACCTCATCCTCCTGGTCAACTGCCGGGCCCCCTTCTACCCGCCGTCCCGCCGTCCCGCCAAGGCGCAGGTCGTCGTCATCGACGAGGTCCCGCAGCGCCCGCACGTGGTCTACCAGGTGCTGTTCGCCGACAGGTACCTGGAGGGCAACGTCGCCAACACGCTGCGGCAGCTGGCCAAGCGGGCGAAGGATCTCGACGAACGTGCGGTCGAGGTCCGCCGGGCGGCGCAGGCGGAGCGGCACGCCGCCGAGCGGTCGGCGATCGCAGCGGCCGAGGCCAGGGCCGAGGGGGCCGACGGCGTCGACCCGGTGCTGGTCGCCGCCACCCTGCGGGGGCTGCTGCACGGGCAGGACGCGATCGTCGTGGACGAGACGATCACCCATAGCCGGGTGGTCAGGCGCCACCTCCAAGTCACCGGCCCCGACTCCTACTTCTATGTCCAGGGCGGACTCGGCCAGGGCATCGCCGTCGCCCTCGGCGTCAAACTCGCCGCGAGGGAAAGGCCGGTGGTCCTCACCGTCGGCGACGGCGCCTTCACCTACAACCCGGTGATCCCGTCGTACGACGCCTCGAAGTCGTACGAACTGCCCTTGCTGATCGTGGTGTTCAACAACCGCGTGTACAAGTCGATGAACCTCAACCATCGCCGGTTCTACCCCGAAGGGGCGGCCGCCGACACCGGCGAGTGGCTGGGCACCGACCTGCACCGGCTGCCCCGGCTCGCCGCGTTCGCCGAACCGTTCGGCATGCACACCGAGACCGTGGACACGGTGGAGGCGCTCGCGCCCGCACTGGAGCGCGCGCTGAAGGCGGCGGCCGAGGGGACGACCGCCGTGGTCGACGTCCTCGTCACCCGCTGAGCGCTCCGCCGTACACGCCGTTCCAAATCCGCCGGCTGTCCGTGGCCGGTCGCGCCCGCGCGGCGGTAGCCGCGGATCGACGCAGCCCCGCGCCCCCGACGGGGCGCTGTAGCCCAGGAGGCTTCCGCCGCCATGTCCGACACACCCCCCAAGATCCTGGTGCCCGCCGAGGACCTGCGCACCTTCTCCGCCGCCCTGCTGGAGAAGGGCGGTCTGAGCGCCGAGCACGCCCGTACCACCGCCGACGTGTTCGTCTGGGCCGCGCAGCGCGGCGTCGACTCGCACGGCACCGCGCGCGTCCCCGCCTACCTGGACCTGCTCGCCAAGGGCGTCGCCAACCCCGGCCCGCGGCTCACCGTCGAGTCCACGGCGCCGGCCGCCGCCGTCCTCGACGCCGACCGTGCCCCCGGCCCGGTCGCCCTGACCGCCGCCGCCGACGAGGCGGTACGGCGGGCCCGCGAGACCGGCATCGCCTCGGTGGGAGTCCGCCGCACGGTCCACACCGGCGCCATCGGCTACTACGTGTCCCGGATCGCCGACCAGGGCCTGGTCGGGCTCGGGTTCGTGGCCGGCATGCCCAACATGGGCTACACCGGAGTCAAGGGCGCGGCCGTCGCCACCAGCCCCCTCGCCATCGCCGTACCGGCCCGCGAACACGCCCCGCTGCTGCTGGACATGGCCACCGCCACCATCGCCCTCGGCAAGATCCGCCAGGCGAAGGCGAGCGGCACGCCGCTGCCCGAGGGCGCGGCCGCGACGGCGGACGGCACCCCTACGACCGACCCGGAACAGGCGGTCATGCCGCTGCCGCTGGGCGGCGCGAAGGGCTCCGGCATGTCCCTGGCCTTCGAACTCCTGACCAGCGTGCTGGTCGGAGCCCCGATCTTCGCGTCCTTCCACGCCGGTGACCGCGAGCACCGCCAGAACGCCCTGCTCATCGCCCTGGACCCGGCTGCCTTCGGCGACCCGGAGGCCTTCGTCGGCGCGGTGGACGACACGCTCGGCACCCTGAAGGGCCTTCCGGCCGCCGACGGTGCCGACGGGGTGTTCTACCCGGGGGAGCGCAGCGCGGCCGTCGCGGAGGAGCGGGGACGGACGGGCATCCCGGTGGCTCCCAAGGTCTGGCGGGAGCTGACCGGGCACGCCGAGAGGCTGGGCGTGGCGCTGCCCGTCTGACACTCTCCCGGCCGGCGCCGAGCACCTGCCGGGCCGCGCCGGCGCTCAGCGCGCCGGCGGCCCCGCGGCGTCCTTACCCCGGGTCGCAATCCGCACCTGGCGCGCGATGAGCGCGTAGACCTCCCGGGCCTTCGCGTCGTCCTTGCCGTCGTACCCGTGGTCGGCCCCCGCCACCTCGTGGTACCCGGCCAACGCCCCCGCCGCCCGCAACCGCTCCGCGTACCGTTCGCCCTCCGCTCTGAGCAGGTCGTACTCCGCGGTGATCACCAGCGCCGGGGCGATCCCGGTCAGGTCGGCGGTGTCGGACGGGTGGGCGGGGGAGACCAGCGGGTCGCTGCGCCGCTTCGGGTCCGGGACGTAGGACGTGTCGAAGACCTCCGCCATCCAGGGCCGCAGCATCGGTCTGGTGATCGAGGCGTGCTTGTCCGCCGCGTTCGTCGCCAGGTCCAGTGGCGGATAGTGGAGCACCTGGAGCGCGATCGAGGGGCCGCCCGCCGTCAGCGCCTGCCGGGCCACCGCCGCGGCGAGCCCGCCGCCGGCGCTCTGTCCGCCGACGGTCAGCCGGGAGCCGTCCCAGCCCTGCTCGGCCGCGTGCTCGGCGACCCAGCGGACCACCTCGTAGGCCTGGCGGGGCGGGGCCGGGAAGGGATGCTGCGGGGCGACGACGTAGTCCACGTTCACCACGGCCACCCCGGCCTCGGCCGCGAGGAACCGGCACAGCGGGTCGTCGAGTTCGGTGAGCGCCATGACGTAGCCGCCACCGTGGAAGTTGACGTGCACCGGGGGTGGCGCGTCCCCGGACGGCGGCACATACACCGTGGCGCGGGCCGGGGCGATGGCCGTCGGGACGGTCAGCTCCCTTGTCCTGCGCGGGAACTCGGGAAGCCGGGCGTGCGAGGCGGCGTCGGAGCCGGGACCGCTCCGGCGCCTGCTCGCCAGGAGGGTGAGCCGCTGCAGGGTCCTCGCGCCGAGGGCGGCGACCGAAGGGCGGGCCAGGAGGGACATTCGGCTCCGATCGTGGACTCTGGGCAGCGGCGTGCGTAAACCTGCGCAGTAACTTACTTGAGTTACGCAACGATATGGTAAACTGGCTGGTATGTCCACAGAACCGCTGCCAGCCGTGCCCGCCGCCTCCCCGGAGGTCGTCGAGATCGAGCGCGCCCTGACACGCATCACCTATCTGAGCACCCGGGCCCGCCAGCACGAACGGTTGATGGCCCTCGCCGGCGTTCCGCTGGACCGGGCCGCGGTGGCCCTGCTCCGCCAGGTCGCCGACTCCGAGCCGCAACGCCCGGGGGAGCTGGCGCAGCGGCTCGGCGTGGAGGCCTCGCACGTGACGCGCACGGTCCAGCAGCTCCAGAGGTCGGGGTACGTCACCCGGGTCCCCGACCCCGACGACCGCCGCGCCCAGCGGATCGAGCTCACCGACGCGGGCCGGGACGCCGTCCACCGTGTCCGGGACGCCGGGGCGCGCGGCATGCAGCTGGCCCTGGACGACTGGACGCCCGAGGAACTGCGGCACCTGGCCACGCTCTTCCACCGCATGGTCGACGACTTTCTCGCCTACGCGGTCGAGGACGAGGCCGGCGAGTCGGTGCCCTCGGCCGGCACCGTGTGAGGCGACGGTGTGCGCACGCCCCGGCGGGGAGCGGGCCGGTACCACCCGGTAATATCCGGCGGCAGGTCGTCAGAGGAGGCGTCGTGGCCCGGTCCGAACGTTCAGCCCTGCTGTTGGCGGGGCTGCTGGCAGCCGCCGGAGTGACTCACTTCGCGGCGCCGAAGTCGTACGACGCCACGATCCCCAAGGCGCTGCCGGGCTCACCCAGGGCCTGGACGTACGGGAGCGGGGCCGTGGAACTGGCACTGGCGGCCGGGATCGCCCTGCCGCGCACCCGCAAGGCGGCGGCCCGTGCTGCCGCCGCGTTCTTCGTCGGCGTCTTCCCGGCCAACGTGCAGATGGCCGTCGACTGGCAGCAGCGGCCGGAACCGCTCAGGACCGCGGCCCTCGCCCGCCTGCCGCTCCAGATTCCCCTGGTGCTGTGGGCGCGCGGTGTCGCACGCAACGTCGCGCACAACGAGGAGGGCCGATAGATGGCGGGAACCGTAGAGGTCGGAAGCAAGATCGAGGACTTCGCGCTGCCGGACGAGACCGGTACCACGCGAACGCTCACGGAACTGCTGGCCGACGGGCCGGTCGTCCTCTTCTTCTATCCGGCCGCCCTGTCGCCGGGCTGCACGACCGAGGCCTGCCACTTCCGGGACCTGGCGACCGAGTTCGCCGCCGCCGGCGCCCGGCCGGTCGGGATCAGCGGGGACAGCGTCGAGCGGCAGCAGGAGTTCGCCGGGAAGCACACGCTCGGCATGCCGCTGCTCTCCGACGCCGACGGCACGGTCCGCGAGCGGTTCGGCGTCAAACGCGGCATCGCAATCGCCCCCACCAAGCGGGCCACCTTCGTCATCGCCCAGGACCGCACCGTCCTGGAGGTCGTCCGCAGCGAACTGCGCATGAACACGCACGCCGACCGGGCGCTCGCCGCACTGCGCGGCCGGCAGGGCTGAGACGGCCCGTCCCCGCGCTTGATGCGGTGGGGCATAGGTCCCATCCTGGGGCGTATGGAGCGTGTCGCGGCCGCGGCGATCATTGACGCCCTGGGCAGGGTGACGGGGTGGAGCGAAGGCGCGCGGGTACTCACCGGACGCCCGGCGGAGCAGGTCGTGGGCCGGCCCGCCGCCGACCTGCTCGCCGAGGCGGTACCCGCGGCGGCGCTCGCCGCCCGCTCCGGGACCGTCGCCCTGCGTCACGCCGACGGACGCCGGACGGAGATCGCCCTGACCGCCTGCCCGGTCCTCGGCCCCGACGGCCAGACCACCGGATACGTCCTCACCGCCGACCCGCCCCCGCAGGCCGAGCCCACCCTGGCCGAACGGGCCTTCCAGCAGGCCTCCATGTCCATGTCGGTCTTCGACGTCCGCCAGCGCTACCTCCGCGCCAACGACGAGGCCTGCCAGGTCATGGGCGCCTCCGAGGAGGCCCTGCGCGGCCGCTTCTTCATGGACACCATCGAGGACGTCCCGCACAGCCAGGGCTTCCTGAGCCATCTGCGCCAGGTCGTCGAGACCGGCCGGCCCACCCGCTACGAGAGCTTCACCGCCGCCCCGGCCCTGGACCGGGACCACGCCTGGAGCATCGAGATGTGGCCCCTGCACGACCGGGGCGGCGAGCTGACCGCGGTCGCCCTCGCCGCCTTCGACAGCACCGAGCAGTACCTGGCCCGGCTGCGGCTCGCCCTGCTCAACGAGGCGGCCACCTCCATCGGCACCACCCTGGACGTGGTGCGTACCGCAGAGGAGGTCGTCGAGCTCATCGTCCCGCGCTACGCCGACTTCGCCAGCGTCGACCTGCTCGACTGGGTCCTCTCGGCCGAGGAGCTGCCCACCATCCCGGAGGGGGACATCGAACTGCGGCGCGTCGCCCACGGCTCGGCGAACGAGGGCACCCCCGAGGCGGCCGTACGGCTGGGTGAGACGGAGGTGCATCTGGCGTCGTCACCGCCGGCCCGGGCGCTGCGCGAGGGGCGCGCGGTGGTCAGCCAGGCCGGCGAACCGGAGTTTCACCGCTGGGTCGCGGAGCGCAACGCCCGTGCGCCCCAGGGCCGCAAGTACCGTCAGGGCGTCCACTCCATGGTCGCCGTACCCCTGCGGGCCCGGGGCATCCTGCTCGGCGTCGTCGTCGGCGTGCGCATGCGCCACCCCGACGACTACGCCATCGACGACACCGTGTTCGCCGAGGAGCTCGGCAGCCGTGCCGCCGTCTGCATCGACAACGCCCGCCGCTTCGCCCGCGAGCGCTCCACCGCCCTCACCCTCCAGCACAGCCTGCTGCCCAGCGGCCTGCCCGGTCAGGCCGCCGTCGAGGTGGCGCACCGCTATCTGCCCTGCGGTTCACTGGCCGGCATCGGCGGCGACTGGTTCGACGTGATCCCGCTCTCCGGCAGCCGGGTCGGCCTGGTCGTCGGCGACGTCGTCGGCCACGGCATCCGCTCCTCCGCCACCATGGGCCGGCTGCGGACGGCCGTACGCACCCTCGCGGACGTGGACCTGCCCCCCGACGAGCTCCTCACCCACCTCGACGACCTGGTCATCCACCTGGCCGCGGACGGCAACGGCGAGGAGGTCGCCGAACTGGGCGCCACCTGCCTGTACGCGGTCTACGACCCGGTCTCGCGCCACCTCGCCCTCGCCGCCGCGGGACACCCGGCGCCCGCCGTGGTGCTGCCCGGTGGCGAGGCCGAGCTGGTCCCGATGACCGCGGGACCGCCGCTCGGTGTCGGGGGTCTGCCCTTCGAGGCGGTGGAGCTGGACCTGCCCGAGGGCGCCGTCGTCGCCCTCTACACGGACGGCCTGATCGAGGACCGGGACCGGGACGTGGACCGCGCCACCGAGGAGATGTGCCGGGCGCTGAGCGCGCCGGCCGACTCGCTGCAGGACCTCAGCGACAACGTGCTCAAGGCGGTCCTGCCGGAACAGCCCTCCGACGACGTCGCCCTGCTGCTGGTGCGCACCCGCGCCCTGGGAGCCGACCGGGTCGCCACCTGGGACGTCCCGCCGGACCCCGCAGAGGTCGCGTACTTCAGGCAGGCGGCCACCGAACGCCTCACCGACTGGGGGCTGGACGAGGCCGCCTTCGTCACCGAACTCGTCGTCAGCGAACTCGTCACCAACGCCATCCGCTACGGCGAACCGCCCATCCAACTGCGCCTCATCCGCGACCGCGCGCTCATCTGCGAGGTCTCCGACGGCAGTTCGACCTCACCGCATCTGCGTCGCGCGCACGCCTACGACGAGGGCGGCCGCGGCCTGCTCCTCGTCGCCCAGCTCACCCAGCGCTGGGGCAGTCGCCAGACCGACAGCGGCAAGACCATCTGGGCCGAACAGCCGCTGCCCGAAGGGCCGTTGCCGGCCAACCAGGAGTGACCGGGTTACTCGAAGTCGCAGCCCGGGTTCGGCACCGACTCGGAGTACGGCGAGCCGTGCGGGAGGATGTACAGCACGTCCAGAACGAGGTCGGTGTCGCCCAGGTTCGCGCCCAGATGCACATCGCCCGCCCCGCCCGGCTCGTACACCGTGCCGCCCTGCCGGTAGACCCCGTCCCCCTCGCAGTCCGAGTGGAAGTGGCTCAGCGTGCCCTTCTGGACGTATCCGTAGACCGGGCCGTCGTGGAAGTGCCAGCCGGTGGTCTGCCCGGGCGGGACGGTGATCTCCCGCAGCACGTAGTCCGTGCCGCCGACGGTGGTCTGACTGATCAGCCGGCCGGTCACACCGGGCCCGGCGGGAGTGGCGTAGGCGGTGCCGCAGGTCAGCAGAGTGCCGGCGGCGACAGCCCCGGCCAGGGCGGTACGGAGCGCGGTGCGCATACGGAGGGCCTCCTGTGCCGAAGATCGAGTACCGACGTGAACATAGGCCGCCGCGAGCCCCCTCCGGGCCGGAACCGCCGAATCCACGCGCACTCCGCACCGCTGGGCCGGTCGGAGACGGCCCCCGACCGGACGCCCCTGGCGCCGGTATCAGACTCTTCTGCTACGCGTCCCTGACGGCCGCGGCCAGACGGGACACGGCCGCCGGGTCGGGTACCTCGGACAGCCGGGCGGCGACCTGGCTGTTCGCGAACTCGCGCTGCTCGGGCGAGAGTTCGGGGTCGACCGCGGCCGCTGCCTGGACGTGGATGTAGTTCAGCGAGGTCGCGAAGAGCATGGCGAAGGACTCCGGACCGTGGACGGTGGCCGGGCCGCCCGCCCGCCGGTAGGCGCTGGCCAGGCGACGGGCCGCGGCCGGGTCCGCCCGGTTGCCGCCCGCCCACACGTACAGGGCCTGGGCGAACTCCCGTCCCGCGGAGACGGGCCCGGCGTTGTCCCAGTCGAGCAGGACCGGCCCGGACGGGCCGACCAGGACGTTCTGGGGCTGCAGATCGAGGTGGGAGGTCACCCGGTCGCCGGCGTCGGAGGGGGTCACCCAGCGGGCCAGCTCCACGGCCGACGTGCTGATGAACCGGCCCAGTTCGTCCGCCCAGGGGACACCGGCCGCGGTCGCCTTCTCGTGCAGGTCCTTCCAGTCGCCGGCCTCGGGGCACCGCTCGTACCACCGGTCCGGCGCCTCCACCGCGCCCTCACCCGCGCGGTGGAGCAGGCCCATGGTCCGGCCGAACCAGTCCAGGATCCCCGGCTCGGAGATGTCCGCCGGGCTGCCGTCGATCCAGTCGTACAGCTTCACAGGGGACACACCGGCGGCGGTCGGGACGCGGGTGACGTGTGCGCCGTGGCGGTTGGCGAAGAGCCGCGGCGAGGCGATGCCGAGTCGCTCGGCCGCGAGCCGTAAGGAGGCCTCCCGCTCGACGTCTTTGTCGTCGCAGCCGAAGAGGAGTTCCTTGACCGCCCGGGCGGTGCCGTCCGCTCCCGTCAGTTTCCAGATCCGGCCCAGCGCGCCACGGGTGACGGGCGTCAACGTCCAGGGTCCCGGGCCGAGTCCGTAGGCCTCGGCGATGAGATCGGCCGTGTCATGCATGTGTTGCTCCTCCGGTACGGGTCCGCTGCCCTGCGATCATGGCGCGGCCGACGCTTTTCGCAATGTCTTTTGTTGCGGGCGGCGTCTTGTCACGATCTTCAGTGGACCGGTACCGACGACCATCGGAGCACGCATGACGACGGACAGGGGCACGGCGGAGCAGGCGAAGCGCGTCGCGGGGGCCGAGGTGCGGCCTGTCGCCGGGCACATCGGGGCCGAGATCACCGGCGTCGACCTCGCCGGGGACCTCGACGGCAAGGTGGTCGCGCTCATCCGGGAGGCGGTGCTGCGCTGGAAGGTCGTGTTCTTCCGGGAACAGCGGCTGGACCACGCCGGCCATGTCGCCTTCGCCCGGAGGTTCGGTGAGCCGGTCGTGCTCGGGCGCCGGGGCAGCGCCTCGCCCGCCGGCTTTCCCGAGGTGGAGACCACCGCCGACCGGCTGGAGCTGGGCGGACGGTTCGGCATGGAGCACGAGGAGTGGCTCCAGCGGCGCCGGCACACCCTGCTGCGCGGCTGGCACTGCGACCACGGCGCCCGGATCGACCCGCCCGCCGCGACCATCCTGCGCGCCGAGACCGTTCCGCCGTACGGCGGCGACACCACCTGGGCCAACCTGGCCGCCGCCTACGCGGGGCTCTCCGCACCCGTGCGCGCCTTCGTCGACGGACTGCGCGCCGAGCACCGCCTGGGCGTCGGCTACCAGCCCCGGCCCGGCGACGACTCCTACCTCCGCCATCTCCTCGACCATCAGGTCGCCTCGGTGCACCCGCTGGTGCGCGTCCACCCGGAGACCGGCGAGCGGGTGCTGTACGTCAACGGCTACTACGTCGAGCAGATCACCGACGTCTCGCGACCGGAGAGCGCCGCGCTCCTGGAGATGCTGCTCGAACAGGCGGTACGGCCCGAGTACACGGTCCGCTTCCGCTGGGAGCCCGGCAGCGTCGCCTTCTGGGACAACCGGGCCACCATCCATCTCGCGCCGAGCGACAACGCCCACCTCGGCCACCCCCGCGTCATGCACCGGGTGATGCTGCACGGCGAGGTGCCGGTCGGCGTGGACGGCAGGCCGTCGGAGCCGGTGACCGGCACGGAGGCGGGCCGCTGGTGACTCAGACGCCCGGCTGCGGACGGCCCAGTGCCGGGCCCAGCCGGGTCGCCATGTCGGTCAGGATCTGCACGTAGTCCTCGTGGTCGAACGTGAACGGCAGCGCGAAAGCCACCTCGTCGACCTCCCGGAACGCCGCATGCGCGTGCAGCTGTTCGGCGATCTCGGCCGAGGTGCCCACCAGGTCCGGTGCGAACAGCAGCCGCGCCGGACCCTGCGGGGCCGTGGTGCGGGGCAGCCGCTTGGCCGCGTACGCCTCGTACTTGGCGCGCTGCTCGGGCGTGGCGGAGTCGGTGGGGATGACGACCAGGCCCTGCGAGACCCGGGCCGCGTCGCCGTCCGGGTGGTGGGCGCGGAACTCGCGGATGTGCGAGAGCTGGATCTCCGCGAAGTCGTACGCGTCCTTCGGGTCCCCGGCCCGCACGACACTGCTGGTCAGGAAGTTCATGCCGTGCTCGCCCGCCCAGCGCGCCGAGCTCAGGCTGCCGCCGCCGTACCAGAGCCGGTGCCCGAGACCGGGGGAGTGCGGCTGGACCACGTCCGAGAACACCTCGAAGCCCTCGACCCCGCTGAAGTCGGTGGCGGGTTTGCCCCGGACGTGGTCCAGTAGCCGCTGTACCCGCTCGTAGCTGAAGTCCTCGGCATCGGCCGTGTCCGGGTAGAGGGCCTCCCTGACCTGGTCGTAGTGCATGGGCGGGCCCACGCTCACGCCGGGGTTGAGGCGGCCGCCGGACAGGATGTCGACGGTCGCCAGGTCCTCGGCGAGCCGCAGCGGGTTCTCCCAGCCCAGCGGGATCACCGCGGTGCCCAGTTCGATGCGGCTGGTGCGCTGCGAGGCCGCCGCGAGGACGGCCACGGGGGACGAGATGCCGTACTGGAGGTGCCGGTGCCGCACCCACGCGCTGTCGAAGCCCAGTCGTTCGCCCAGCTCGATGATCTCCAGCGTGGACTCGTGCCCCTTGCCCGGATCCGCCCCGTCGAACAGGCCGATGGTGAGGAAGCCCAGTCTGCGCAGTGGGCGGGGGGTGGACGGCACGGGTCCTCCAGCGGTCGTACGTCAGTTCTGCCCCGATTGTGACACCCGAACATTGCGGGAGTGTGATCAGACGAGCGGGATGATGATCTCGTCCTCGACCGGTGGATCCAGCTCCTGCGTACGGTTCCCGGTCGCGGCGAAGCAGCGCAGCCGTACCGCCTCCGGGCTGACGTCCAGGCGCAGGAAGCACTTGAAGAAGGGCGGGGTGTAGGTGGCCGAGCCGGGGGAGAACAGCTGGGTGTAGATCTTCTTCACCGGCAGCCGGAAGCGGGAGGTGCGGTCCGGGCGACCGCCGGCGCCGAGCAGGCTCGCCACCAGCCGGGTGCGGCGGGTGACCCGGGTGTCCGGGCCGGGCGTACGGCTGGGCTTGATGCCGAGGCGTTCGGCGATCACCGCCGTCGCTTCCTCCGCGGTGAGCGTGAAGAACCGGGGCAGGCGCAGCCGGCGGCCGTACAGCCGGCTGTAGAAGGCCAGGGAGTCGCCGCGCAGCGGGTAGCAGCGGAAGTCGTCCTCGGTGACGTTCGCTATGGAGACCCGCGGGATGGTGTGGGTGGCGTGCATGAAGGCACCGCCGCCGCCCGCGACCACGTACTGGATGGTGCGGCCGGCCACGTCGACCGGGTAGCGCTGGTAGTTGTGGATGTCACCGCCGATCGCCGCCACATAGTGGTGGGCCGGGTCGCGGACGATGTCATCGACCGTGCCGCCGCCGTCGATCGGGCAGGGATGGTGCTCGCCGTCCACGTACAGCGGGGAGCCGGTGACCAGGATCTTCGGGCGCGGCCCCTGCGACACCTCCCGCAGCCACGCGCCCTGTTCGGCGTCGACCGTGCCGAGCAGACCGGTGTCGATGCCGACGATCCGGACGGGGCCGGCGTCGATGGCCCAGTAGGGGCCGGGCTGTACGGCGTGCTGCTCCGGCGTCGGGCGCAACGTCCGGGCCTCCGCCAGGAGTTGCTCGTCGGCCGGGCCCGGCCGGTGCCACAGCAGGGTGCGCCACCAGGCGTGGGAGAGGGGGCGGGGCTTCGGCTCGGGCGGGAGCGGCGGGGCGTCCTCGCAGAAGACGCGCATGAACGCGCCGAGGTCCTCGTACCAGTCGTGGTTGCCGGGTATCGCGTATATCGGCGCCGGATAGTCCTGGTACGGGCGGAAGAACTTGGTGCCGTAGTCGTCGGTGGCGCCGACCGGATAGATCACGTCGCTCGCGATCACCGCGAAGTCGGTGTCCTGACTCACCTTCAGGAACCCCGGCACGACGGCGTACTGGGAGTCGTCGCCCTCACCGGTGTCGCCGATCACCATGAACGAGAACCGGTCCCCCTCAGCACGCCGGATCACCTTGTCGGCGGCTGCCCCGGCGGCCGCCCGCTGTGCCACCCAGCGGCTTCGGGTACGGCCGGTCGGGTCGCCGAACCAGGACGCCAGCACGCCGTTGCGGGCGGCCCACATGGTCCTGGGGTTGAACCAGAAGAGCTTCTCGACATGGCCCGGCATCAGCCGGCGATATGCACCGCGCTCGGCCTCGCCCCAGCCGGCGCCTTCTGCTGTTTCGCGTGAGGAGTCAGACACGCGGGCACCGTAGCAACGATCAACGAACCGGTGAGGCGGAGGGGTTGGTGTCCTGCGGGGCCGTCACCATTCGTAGGGGTTCGACGGGGCGCCGTACGGGTCCTCGGGACGGGCGGGGGTGCCGTACCGGTCCGGGGCGGCCGGTGCGGTGCGCGCCGCCGTGCCCGGCTGTGCCGCGCCGCCGCCCGGTGCCGGGCGGGCGGGACGGCCGTGCCGCCTCCCGGGTGTGCGTCCGCCGTCCGGTCCCGGTGGCCGTGACCGGGCCGCCCGGGGCGGGGTCACCGGCCGGTCCTTCCCGGCAGCCGCCTGCCGGTTCCAGTCGCCTTCGCCCAGGACCAGCAGCGGGTCGAACATCACCACCACCCCGGCCAGCAGCAGGAAGACGGCCGGGCCCAGCAGCATGGGCAGCAGCAGTGAGGTCGGTGACGCGCTCGACCAGGAGGTGGCGGACGCCGGGTGCACCTCGACGCTCACGGCCGTCATGGCGGTGAAGTGCATGCCGAACACCGCCAGGCCCATCACCAGGCTGGCGCCCAGGCTCGCCATGAAGCCCCGGACCGACACCGCGGCCCACAGGGCGGCCGTCGCCGCCGCGATCGCGATCAGGATCGAGAGGGCGACCGTGACCGGGTCGTAGTGAATCGTTCCGTCAAGGCGGAGCGCGGCCATGCCCAGGTAGTGCATGGCCGCCACGCCGAGACCGGTGATGACGCCCGCCGTCGAGAGCGTTCCGGCGGTCGCGCCCCGGTAGCCGACCGCGAAGACGCCGATGCCGACCACCAGGATCGCCACCACCAGACTGAGCAGGGTCAGGGCCACGTCGTAGCGGATCGTGGTCTCCTGGACATGGAAGCCGATCATCGCGATGAAGTGCATCGTCCAGATGCCGCAGCCGATGGAGGCCGCCCCCAGGGCGAGCCAGCCGGGCTTCCACGACTGCCCGTTGTGGTAGAGCGACCGGACGATGCAGCGCAGCCCCAGGGCTCCGCCGAGACAGGCCATCAGATAGGCCGCCACCGGAGTGACCGCGCCGTAGTGGAACCCGCTTGTCGTGCCGTGCATAAATGCAACTCCCCCCAGAGTCACGGCTGTTGAGGGGAAGGTACTACGTGCCGGGGGCGTGCGCCCCGGCGTTCACCGGGACTTCGGCTGCCGCTCGGACGCCACGGATCGGCACGGCCTCTCCACAAGCCGTTCTCGGTCCGGGCACGGCCGTGGCTCAGGGTGCGGCACCGGCTCAGGGCGCGACGATCTTGATCGCGCTCATCCAGCCGTGCCCCTCGGGGCGGGTCTGCAGAGCCATGTGCAGCAACTGGATGCCCTCCAGTTCGCGGGCGTGGCGCAGTCCGCCGACGACCACCGGGTTGAGCCCGCCGGAGGAGACCAGCTCGGCCACCTGGTCGCGGGCCGCCGCGTCGTCACCCGCGATGAACACGTCCAGCGGCAGCCCGCCGACCTCGCCCGCGACCAGCGCGCCCGCGAACGTGGTGTTGAAGGCCTTCACCACCCGGGTGCCCGGCGCGGCGGCCTCCGCGATCTGCTGGGCGCCGGAGCTGTCCGGAGGCACGGTGAGCCGGTCGAAGGTGGCGAAGTCCACCGGGTTGGAGATGTCGACGACCGTCTTCCCGGCGAGATGGTCCCCGTACTCGGTCACCACCTGCCTGGCCACGTCGAACGGCACGGCCAGTACCACCACGTCGGCCGATCCGATCGCGTCCGGCACGGCGGGTGCCACATCGGCGTCGGCCGTCCGCTCGCCCAGGGCGTCGGCGAGGTTGGCGGCCTTCGCCGGATCGGTGCCGACCAGCCGGACCGTGTGCCCGCCCGCCAGGGCCCGGGTGGCGATACCGCCCGCCATGTTGCCTGTGCCGACGATGAAGACCCGCATGGGTGAGCCCTTTCCGTGGGGTGGAGGTGAATCAGAATAAACAGGATGAATCGGCAAACTCGTCGCGACTCGGGCTGGGTGCGAGGTGTTTCGCCGTCACGCCGGGGAGGGCGTTCCGTACGGGCAGGGTGCCGAGGAGGAGCGCCGGACCGCTGGGTAGCCTGGCCCGTCATGGGGGACTGGGGGATGCGGCCGGCGTCGCCGGCGGACGTCGAGGCAGTGGCCGAGCTGCGCGCCGTCGTGCTGCGCGACGATCTGGAGCGGCTCGGGCGGTACGACCCGCGGCGCGTCCGGCAGCGGCTGCGGGACGGGTTCGACGCGGCCCACACCTGGGTGATCGAGGCGGGCGGCGCCTTCGCCGGCTGTGTCGCGCTGCGGCCGGCCGCCGACGCCCACTGGCTGGAACACTTCTATCTGGCCCCGGACGTCCAGGGCGCCGGCATCGGTTCGGGCGTGCTGCGCGAGCTGCTGGAGCGGTGCGACCGCGACGGCGTGCGCGTACGGCTGAACGTCCTGCGGGGCAGCGCGGCCAGGCGGCTGTACGAGCGGCACGGGTTCACCGTCGAGACCGAGGATCCGGTGGACGTGTTCATGGTGCGCACGCCGTCCACGTAGCCCCGCCCGGCCCCGACCGCCTCACCCGGCATAGGGAAAACCCTTGATTGACCTCGACATTACTGACATGAGCGGGTCAAGACTGGAATCCTCGCTCAGCACACGCTTTCTCCATGGCGTGTCCATGGATCACGGACCCCGTGTCCCGGTCCTCCCGATCCCGGTCCCCGCACAGCTCAGCTCGTCCCGGACAGCACATCCCCGTCTGCCCGGTCTGTCACCGGCCGCGACCCGGCGGCCGCAGCAGGAGGAGTACGAGTGAGACGTCTTCCCCACAGACGCGCCACGGTAGGAGCCGCCCTGGTCTCCACCGTGGCGTTTCTCGCCGTCGGCATCCAGTCGGTTCCGGCGAACGCCAAGCCCGCCGCCCCCCACCCCAGCCCCCTTCGCGCCGGCGGCCTGGAGGCCAAGCTCAGCCCCGCCCAGCACACGGCGCTGATCAAGAGCGCCCAGCAGCAGACCGCCGCGACCGCCCGTACCATCGGCCTCGGCGCCAAGGAGAAGCTCGTCGTCAAGGATGTCGCCAAGGACAACGACGGCACCCTGCACACCCGTTACGAGCGCACCTACGCCGGCCTGCCGGTCCTCGGCGGCGACCTGGTCGTGCACACCCCGCCCGCTTCGCTGGCGGCCGGCACGGTCAGCACCACCTTCAACAACAAGCGCACCATCAAGGTCGCCTCCACGACGGCGGCCTTCACCAAGTCGGCCGCCCAGGCCAAGGCGCTCAAGACCGCCAAGGCCCTCGACGCCGAGAAGCCCGCCGCCGACAGCGCCCGCAAGGTGATCTGGGCCGGCAACGGCACCCCGAAGCTCGCGTGGGAGACCGTGGTCGGCGGCTTCCAGGACGACGGCACCCCCAGCCAGCTGCACGTCATCACGGACGCCACGACCGGCGCGGAGCTGTACCGCTACCAGGCGGTCAAGTCCGGTACCGGCAACACCCAGTACAGCGGCACGGTGACGCTGAACACGACCCTGTCGGGTTCGACGTACCAGCTGTACGACACCACGCGCGGCGGCCACAAGACGTACAGCCTCAACAACGCGACGTCGGGCACCGGCACCCTGATGACCGACACCGACGACGTCTGGGGCACCGGATCCGGCTCCAACACCCAGACCGCCGGCGCCGACGCGGCCTACGGCGCCCAGACGACCTGGGACTTCTACAAGAACACCTTCGGGCGCAGCGGCATCAAGAACGACGGCGTCGCCGCGTACTCCCGCGTCCACTACAGCACGGCGTACGTCAACGCCTTCTGGGACGACTCCTGCTTCTGCATGACCTACGGCGACGGCACGAGCAGCACGCACGCCCTCACCTCGCTCGACGTGGCCGGCCACGAGATGAGCCACGGCGTCACCTCCAACACCGCGGGCCTCAACTACACCGGCGAGTCCGGCGGGTTGAACGAGGCGACCTCGGACATCTTCGGCACCGGCGTGGAGTTCTACGCCAACAACTCCTCCGACGTCGGTGACTACCTCATCGGCGAGAAGATCGACATCAACGGCGACGGCACCCCGCTGCGCTACATGGACAAGCCGAGCAAGGACGGCGGATCCGCGGACAGCTGGTACTCCGGCGTCGGCAACCTCGACGTGCACTACTCCTCCGGCCCCGCGAACCACATGTTCTACCTGCTCTCCGAGGGCAGCGGCACCAAGACCATCAACGGCGTCACCTACAACAGCACGACCTCCGACGGCGTCGCCGTAGCCGGCATCGGCCGGGCCGCGGCCCTGCAGATCTGGTACAAGGCGCTGACGTCGTACATGACGTCCAGCACCAACTACGCGGCCGCCCGGACCGCCGCGCTCAACGCCGCGACGGCTCTGTACGGCGCGAGCTCCACCCAGTACGCGGGTGTGGCCAACGCCTTCGCGGGCATCAACGTCGGCAGCCACGTCACCCCGCCGACCTCGGGGGTGACGGTCACCAACCCGGGCAGCCAGTCCTCGACGGTGGGTACCGCGGTCAGCCTGCAGGTCTCGGCGAGCAGCACCAACAGCGGCTCGCTGACCTACGCGGCGACCGGACTGCCGACCGGCCTGTCGATCAGCAGCTCGACCGGCGCCATCACCGGCACACCCACGACGGCGGGCACCTACAGCACGACCGTCACGGTGACCGACTCCACGGGCGCCACCGGCACCGCCTCCTTCACCTGGACCGTCAGTTCCAGTGGGGGCGGCGGCAGTTGCACCGCCACACAGCTCCTCGGCAACGCGGGCTTCGAGTCCGGCAACACCACCTGGACCGCCACCAGCGGGGTCATCACCAACGACACCGGCCAGGCGGCACACGCGGGCTCGTACAAGGCCTGGCTGGACGGCTACGGCTCGACCCACACCGACACGCTCTCCCAGTCGGTGACGATCCCGAGCGGCTGCACCAGCACCACGTTCACGTTCTACCTGCACATCGACACCGCCGAGACCACCACCAGCACCCAGTACGACAAGCTGACGGTCACCGCCGGTTCCACCACCCTGGCCACGTACTCCAACCTCAACGCGGCCTCCGGGTACGTGCAGAAGTCCTTCAGCCTCGGTTCCTTCGCGGGCAGCACCGTGGCCCTGAAGTTCTCCGGTGTCGAGGATTCCTCGCTCCAGACCAGCTTCGTCGTCGACGACACCGCCGTGACGACCGGCTGACGTACGGGAAAGGTGAGCGTCCCGCACCCGGACTCCGGGTGCGGGACGCTCGGCCGTGTCAGCTCAGCGGGTCCAGCGTGAGGTACGCCTGCTGCGGACTGCCGTCGTTGACCAGCGACTCCTGGTTGCCGACGTCGTCGAACGCGAAGGCGTACGCCTTGCCGTCGGCCATCTGGGCGTGGATCTTGCGCGCGTAGTGGTTGGTGACCGTGTCCAGGTAGAAGTCGGCCGGGTTGGTGTCCGGCTGGTTCGCACTGGTCAGCAGCGTCGACCGGTTGAAGCCCGCGCAGAGTGTGCGCGAAATCGGTCCGCGCACCTGGTCGTTGGGCGCGTCGAGCAGGTTGTGGCACCCGAAGATGCTGTTCGCGTCCGGCTTCTGGAAGCTCGTCACCACCGCTCCGGCGGAGTTGGTGAAGTTCATGACGTTCCCCGAGACCCGGCCGTAGTACTTGGTGTTCGGCTGGTCGGCGAACGGCGTGACGGTCAGGGTCGACGTCGCGTACTTCGACCAGACACGGTTGACGTAGTCGTCCATGACGGTCGACGGCAGCGCCCCGGTCTCCACGCCGTACAGCGGGGAGAGCGCCCGCAGGACCGTGCCGTCAGACCGGGTCTGGATCAGGTTCGCCCAGCCGCCGGGCTGCCCGCGCAGGGCGCTGAAGAACCCGTTGTAGCCGCCCGACTTGAGGTGCCCGGTGCTGGCCGTGCTGCCGTCTGAGCGCTGTACTCCGACCGCGTAGGGCACCGAGAACATGTCCACCTGGGTGCTGTTGATCCACAGACCCGAGTCATTGAGCGTGTACTCGGACCAGTTGAAGAGGATGTTGCGGTTGGGGTCGCTCGGGTTCTGCACGGCGGGCTGCACCAGACCGCCGGTGGTCAGCCTGAAGTCGAGCTTCTGGCCGTAGGAGAAGTAGATCCGGCCCGAGAACTTCGGGATCCGGATCGTCTTCGACTGGCCCGCCGCCGGGCCCGTGATCGAGGCGTCCGGTGCCGGGGTCGGCGGGTTGCCGCCGGCCGGCCAGGCGTGGAAGGTGCCGTTGGCGTCGGCCCAGCCCTGCCGACCGGTGGAGAGCTGGGTGCCGAGGTCGTAGACGTACACCTGGTCGCCGCGGCCGGAGTTGTTGGTGATCTTGAGCGGGATCGTGTCCGGCACCGCCGCGTCGGCCGGGTGCGGGGTGCCCAGCGTGAGCACCCCGCCGATCAGTGCCGCAGCGGCCGCCAGGGGCAGCGTCCGGCGTGCGAGTCCTGTGCGCACTCTCCACCTCCGTGTGGGGTCGGGGTTGGTACGAAATTGGTCCGGACCAATTTTGAGAGCGCTCTCAGGGTGGCGGCGAGGCGGGTTCATGTCAATGCGTAGGACGAAAGAAGGGGCCCGGTCGACGGGCCCCTTCTTGCGGTGACGTCTGGTTCGGTGACGTCGGTGGATCAGAGAGCGCGCTTCAGCAGGTCGAGCAGCGCGGCCCAGTGGCGCTCGGCGGCCTCGGCGGAGTACGCCGGGGTGTCGGCCTGCGTATAGCCGTGCGCGGCACCCGGGTAGACCTCGCAGGTGTTGCGGATGCCGGCGGCGTCGAGTGCCTCCTGGAAGGTGCGGATCTGCTCCGCGGTCATCGAGTGGTCCTGGTCGGCGAAGCCGAAGTACAGCTCCGCGGTGATGGGGCCGACCATCAGGTGCGGGCTGTCCGGGGTGTCGTTGACCAGTCCGCCGCCGTGGAAGCCGGCCGCCGCGGCGACCCGCTCCGGGAAGACGGCGGCGGTCCCCACGGCCAGCCGGGCACCCATGCAGTAACCGGTGATGCCGACCGGTCCGTCGGCCACCAGCGGGCTGTCGGCCAGCCAGTTCAGGTAGGCGTCGGCGTCCCGCTTGACGCGCTCGGGCGTCAGCGACTGCAGGATCGGCATGATCCGCTGCCAGATCGTCGGGTCCGCCGAGGGGTCGATGAACTCGGGGAGGTCGATGACCGGCGTGCGGCCACTGCGGTAGAAGACGTTGGGGACCAGCACCGTGTAGCCCGCGCCGGCGAGCCGGTCCGCCATCGACTTCAGGTGCGGGCGGATGCCGTAGGCGTCCTGGTAGAAGAGCACGCCGGGGTGCGGGAGTCCGTCGGCGGGGTGGGCCAGGTAGGCGTCGGCGACGCCGTCCGCGGTGGTGATGTCCACGTCGGTTCCCTGTACGGCGGTCATGGCGCAAGTGCCTCTCTGTGGAGTCGGCGTCGGGGTGGGGGACACCCGGCGCGGCATGTCCTGATCATCGTGGCACGCCGGGGTGAGCGAGCAGTGGACGGGGGATCCTCGAGTTCACTCGAACCGGGAGGTGTCGCCCGCGCCCCGGCGGACGATCTCGGCCTCCCCGCCGGAGAAGTCGATGACCGTGGTCGGCTCGGTGCCGCACTCCCCGGAGTCGACCACCGCGTCCACCTGGTGGTCGAGCCGGTCCTTGATCTCCCAGCCCTGGGTCAGCGGCTCCTTCTCGTCCGGCAGCAGCAGGGTGCTGGACAGCAGCGGCTCGCCCAGCTCCGCCAGCAGCGCCTGGGTGACCACATGGTCGGGGATGCGCACCCCGACGGTCTTCTTCTTCGGGTGCAGCAGCTTGCGCGGCACCTCCCGGGTCGCCGGCAGGATGAAGGTGTAGCTGCCGGGGGTCGATGCCTTGACGGCCCGGAACACGTCGTTGTCGACGCGCACGAACTGGCCGAGCTGGGCGAAGTCGCGGCACATCAGTGTGAAGTGGTGCCGGTCGTCCAGGTGCCGGATGCCGCGGATCCGGTCGATGCCGTCGCGGCTGCCGAGCTGGCAGCCCAGCGCGTAGCAGGAGTCGGTCGGGTATGCGATGAGTGACCCCGAGCGCACCGCGTCGGCGATCTGGGAGATGCTGCGCGGCTGCGGGTTGTCGGGGTGCACGTCGAAGTACTTCGCCATTCGACGAGCTTATGCCGTACGGGCCGGGCCGGCCGCGCGGACCCGGCGGGGCGGGTGTGGTTGTGGGTTGTCGGGGATGCGGCGGGGCGGGTGTGGTTGTGGGTTGTCGGGGATGCGGCGGGGCGGGTGTGGTTGTGGGTTGTCGGGAAAGCGGCCGAGCGGGTGTGGCTCTGGGCTGTGGTGGATGCGGCGGGGCGGGTTCGGTCCTGGGCTGTGGTGGATGCGGCGGGGCGGTACGGCCCCGGGGCGGTGCGATGACCGGCTCCGAACGGGGGAGGCGTTTCCCGGAGGCGGGTGCCGGTTTTCCCGGAGGCCGACGGCGCCGGTGCGGCCCGGTCCGCGTCTTCGGAATTCGTGTGCATACCCGCGGGGTTTCCGGGCACCCGCTTCTTCAGCCGCCCGAGGGCCCTCCCCCCCGGCCCCGGGTGAGGCGTTCTCCGTCGGCGGCCCTTCCCCCGAGGGCCGCCGACGGAGGTGTACCCGGCGGCGGGACCGGCCCCGGGTTCATCGGGTAACGTCCGAAGGCCGAGGCGGACGACAGGGACGAGGAGCAGGGCGAGATGGCAGGCCGGGAAGGCAAGGGCCCGCACCCCCCGACACCCCACGGCGACACCTGGGCCACGCAGCTCCTCGACCATCTGCGCCCCGGCGCCCGCGACCCGCGCCGCGTGGTCGCCTGGCTCGCCCGCGCGGTGCAGGCTACGGTCTGCCTCCAGAACGCCGACGGCACCCTGCTCGCCGGGGAGCCGCTGTCCCTCGACGACCACCTCGTCGCCGAGGTGGTCACCGGCCGGATCTCCGCCGCCGCCGTCCAGGACGGCGACCGGCATCTGCGGCTGGTCGCCGTCCGTGCCCCCGACGCGCGCCCGGCGGCCACCTCCCTGCTCGCCGTGGCCCGCGCCACCCCCTTCGACCGGCGCGCCGCCGAGATCGTCACCCATACCGCCGGCATCGTCGAACTCCTGCTGCGCGAGCGCGAGTCGACGGCCGCCGGGCGCCGGCTCCGGCGGGCCACCGCCGATCTGCGCCTGGCCATCCTGCAACTGCTGATGGTGGAGGACACCGTCTCCGCCCGGCGGGTCGCCGCCGGTCTGTGGCCCGGCCTCCTCGACACCGACAGCGCCAGCGTGTACGTCGTCGAGGGGCATCCGGCGGAACGCGACGGGCTCGCCGAGGACTGCCTCGACATCACCCGCGGCCAGGCCCTGGTCGTGCGCTGCCCCGCGGTCGACGGCCACGTCATCGTCGTCAGCCCCGCGCCCACGGCGGGCCGGTGGCTGCGCTCGCTGGTCGACGGCCGCCCCGGCACCTTCCTCGGCGGCAGCGTCCGGCAGAGCCTCGCCCGCACCGCCACCGCCTACGGCCAGGCCATCAGCGCCCTGGCCGTCGCCCGCTTCCGCCCCGACCAGACCGCCGTCTACGCCGAACGCACCCACCCGGAACGGCTGATGGACCCCGTCGCGCTGCACACCTGGTCCACGAGCGTGCTCCGGCCGCTGGACACCCTGCCCCACCACACCCGCGCGGAACTCCTCGCCACCACCCGCCTCGGCCTGGAGTTCACCGCCGTCAGCGCGGCCAAGGTCCTCGGCGTCAGCCGCAACACCGTCCGCGCCCGCATGGACCGCGTCGAGGCCCTCCTGGGCGCCGATTTCTCCGACCTCGCCGTGCGCGCCACCGCCCATCTGGCCCTGAACACCCAGGCGGCCCGGACGGAGGACCTCGGCGGTACGGCACCGCAGGCGTCCGGCGCGCGGCTCGGGGACCTGCTGGCCGGACCCGGGCTGCGCGCCTGGGCGCACGACCTGCTGGACCGGCTGACCCGGGACGGCCGTGACCTGCGCGGTACCCTGCGGGCCTGGATCGCCGCCGACGGCAACGCCGAACGCGCCGCCCAGGACCTGGGGGTCCACGCCCAGACCGTCCGCGAACACGTCCGGGGCGCCGAACCCGTCCTGGAGCGTCAGCTGCTGGCCGCCGGCACCGACCTGTACGAGGTCGTCCTGGCCCACCTCGCCCTCGGGGACCTCACCGCGCCCGCCCTGCTCGGTGCGAATCCGGGCCAACCGGACTCACCTGTGCACGGGTGAGTCCTCCAGGTGCCCGATCGGGCATCGCTGCGGTACCCAACGGCCGGATCCGCACGTATCTTCACGTTCCGCGGGGGCACGACCGGAACGGGGGACCGGTCGCCGCCCCCGCGACCCCTGGACTCAGGTCCCCGCGCGCGCCGGGCTCACACCCCCAGCCGTACCGGGATCTCCTGCCAGCCGAAGGCGATGAACGACGGCACCTGCCGCAGTTCCTCCGCCCCGACCGCCAGCCGCAGTCCCGGGAAGCGGTCGAACAGGGCGGGCAACGCGGCGAGCGCCTCCGCCCGGGCCAGCGGCGCGCCGATGCAGCGGTGCACCCCGAGCCCGAACGAGAGATGGTCGTCGGCCCCGCGCGCCGCGTCGAACACGTCCGCGTCCGCCCCGTAGCGCTCCGGGTCCAGCCCCGCCGCCGCGTACGTCGTGATGATCGCGTCCCCGGCCGGAACGGTGACGTCCCCGACCTTCAGGTCGGTCACCGCGAACCGCAGCGGCAGCGAGGCGATCGACGGATGCAGCCGCAGCGTCTCGTCGATCACCGCGTCCCAGCCGACCGTCCCGGCGCGCACCGCCGCCAACTGCACCGGATGCGTCAGCAGCGCCACCGTCGCGTTGCCGATCAGGTTGACCGTGGTCTCGAACCCGGCGCCGATCACCAGCAGCAGCGTGTACAGCAGTTCCTCGTCGCTGAGCCGGTCACCGTCCTCGTCGCGGACCCGGATCAGCTCCGTGGTCATGTCGTCGCCGGGGTGGTCGGCCTTGTACGCGATCAGCCCGCCGAGGACCGTGCCGATGCGCTCCTGCACGAACACGGCGTGCTCCGGGGTCGGGTCGGAGGTGTCCATGATGGCCGCGATCAGCTCACCGGTGTCCGCCCGCATCTCCTCGGGCACCCCGAACAGTTCGCAGATCATCCGCATGGGCAGCGGATGCGCCAGCTCGGCACGGAGGTCCACCACCGAGCCGTCGGCGCCCGCGGCGGCCACCGTGTCGAGCAGCCCCGCGGCGATGGCCGTGACGCGCGGCAGCATCGCCTCGGTGCGCCGGTGCGTGAAACTCGGCGCCACCAGCTTGCGCAGCCGCGTGTGGTCGGGGCCGTAGGCGGAGAGCATGTTGACCACGCCGATCCAGCTGACCACCCAGCCCCAGGAGGGGTGTTCGCCGATCTCCGGCCACAACCGCCAGTGCTTGCGGGGATCCTTGCTGACCCGGGGATCGAGGATCAGCTCCTTGAGGACGTCGTAGCCGGTGGGCGCCCAGGCGGGTATGCCGCCGGGCAGTTCGACGGGCACGACGGGGCCGAGGGCGCGTAACCGTGCGCTCTCCGCCGGGATGTCGGAGCCGAACGGGTCGAGAGCGATGCGGTCGGTGACGGTCACGACGACTCTCCAGGCTGGTCGGGGGAGCGGGGGCTGAACCGGACGGGCAGGGATGTCAGCGAGCGGTGGAACGGGCCGGGCCGCCAGCTGAGCCGTTCGCGGGGCAGGACCGGGTCGAGGTCGGGCAGCCACAGGGTGAGCCGCTCGATCGCCTCGGTCGCGATGAGCAGCGCGTGGTGCCGCACCGGGCAGGCGTGCGGGCCCGCGCCCCACGACAGGTGCGAGGCGTCCCCGGCCTGTCGGCCGTTGGTGACCTCCCGCTCGGCGAACAGCCCCACGGCACCGAAGGAGACCACCACCGGGATCGCCGGCCTGACCCACGCCCCGTGGAAGGAGACGGGCCGGCGGGCGTAGTAGATGCCGTAGTTGGCCAACGGGGTCTCGTGGTGCAGTACTTCGATCACCGCGTCCATGACCGGGCGGGCGCCGCTGGTCAGCGTGGAGTAGTAGAGGGAGTTGCCGAGGATCCGGGACAGCGCGTTGGACACCAGGTTCGTGGTCGGCTCGTACCCCGCGCCGAGGGTGAGGAAGACCTGCCAGGTGACCTCCTCCGGGGTCAGCCCGGCCGGGTGGTCCAGGAGCATGCTCGGCAGGTCCTCGCCACGCTCGGCGACCTTGGCGGCGACCAGTCGCAGCACGTAGTCGGCGAACTCCGCCTCGCCCTCGACCGCCTGCGCACCGCCCTCCATCATCTTCAGGAGGCCCTCGTTGAGCCGGTCGCCCTGGCTGTCCGGCAGCCCGAACAGGTTGTTGAACACCAGCGCCATCAGCGGCCGGGTGAAGTCGGCGACGAGATCCGCCTCGCCGCGCGGCCCGAAACGGTCCACCAGCACCCGTACCGCGCGGTGCACCAGCGCGCGCAGATCGTGCGGCTCGATCAGGTCGAACACGTCGATGAGGCTGGTGCGGTAGCGGATGTGGGCGTCGGCGTCGGAGAACAGGGCGTTGGGCCGCCAGCGCATCATGCCGAGCAGCGGGGAGTCCTCGGGGACGGTGGCCTCCCAGCCCCGCGGGTCGTGCGAGAAGGTCTCCACGTCCCGCAGTACGTCGAGGGCGGCGCGCCGCTCGGTGATCACGTACGCGGGCGTGCCCGGCGCCAGCTCCGCCCAGCCGACCGGGCCCTGGGCGCGCAGCGCCGCGTAGTAGCCGTGCGGGTTCCGGGCGAAGCCGTCCTCCCACAGGCGCACCGGTCCGGAGACGGTGAAGGACTGCTGCACGGTCATCGGGCCTCCACCGGCCGGTCGTCGATCAGATGCTGTACGAGGGCGAGCAGCGCGTCGATCGAGGAGCGCGGGTCCCGGGCGTCACAGGTCACCATCGGGGTGCCCGGCTCCAGGTCCAGGGCGGCCCGCAGCTGGTCGCTCGTATGGTGACTGGGCGCGTCGGGAAACGCGTTGAAGGCGACCGCGTACGGCAGCCCCGCCTCCTCCACCAGGCCCAGCACGTCGAAGGAGGCGTCGATCCGCCGACTGTCCACCAGGACCAGGGCGCCGAGCGCCCCGTAGGAGATGTCGTCCCACAGTGTCCGGAACCGCTGCTGTCCCGGCGTCCCGAACAGATAGAGCACGATGCCGCCGGCCAGGCTGATCCGCCCGAAGTCGATCGCGACGGTCGTCGTCTCCTTGTCCCGCACCCCGTCGAGCTCGTCGACATGGGCGGAGGCCTCGGTGAGGTGCTCCTCGGTGTGCAGCGGGCGGATCTCCGACACCGCGTCGATCAGGGTCGTCTTGCCCACCCCGAACGGCCCGGTGACCAGGATCTTCACCAAGTCACGGGCGGTGTCGGGGAGATGGGGGCCGCCCGCGCGGGGCAGCTCACCGGTGCTTGAGGGCGCGGAGGCCATCGGCCACTCTCTTCAGCAGGTCGGGGTCGAACCGTTCGGCGGGCGGGATCGGCGCGCGGGCCTGGACCAGGTCCCGGTCGACGAGGTCGGCGGCCAGCACCCGGACGGCGGAGACCGGCAGCCGCAGCAGCGCCGCCGCCTCCACCAGCGTCAGCGCGCCACCGGACAGCAGCTCCAGCAGGGCCTGTTCGGCCGCGGGCAGACCGGCGGGCAGGGGGGTGGCGTCGCGGGTGAGCACGGTCAGCCGTTCCAGATGCGGACGGCTGGGCCGGGCCACCCCGCCGGTCGACAGATACGCGGGGACCAGGGGACGGCCGCCACGGCGGCCGGTCATGCCGGTGCGCCGCCGTCGGAGCCTCTGGGCGCCGCCGCCATCGCCTTCTCGCCCAGCCGGGCCACCTGCGAGTGCACCCGGTGCGCCAGCAGGTCGAGCCGCACCTCCGGGTCGCCGTAGGCCGCCACACAGGTGCCGTGGTCGGTCGGCACGATCAGCACGTACCCGTGGTCCGACTCGATGACCACCTGGCGCACCTCGGCCCGGTCCCGGTCCGCGAACGCGGCGGCCGCGGCCCGGCAGGCGCCCTGCACGGTACTGGTGATCGCGGCCACCCGGTCGGCGGTCGCCTGGGACAGGGCGTCGGTGTACCCGGTCGCCAGGCCGTCCCGGGTGAGCAGGACGGCGGCCAGTACATGCGGTACCTGCAGGATCGGATCCAGTACCCATGCCGTCTCGCCCGCATCGCGGCTGGTCATCTGGCCGCTCCTCCTTCGTCGTCGGTCCGTTGGGGATCGGGCGCGCCGGCCCGCTTGGGGGTCCGCGCCGCCGCGGTGCCGTACTGCAGGGCCGCGAGCGCGGCGGCCGCCTCCTCGGGGCGCCGGGCGGCCGGCTGCTGCTGCGGTACGCCGGGGCTGTCGGGACGGGTACGACGTCGCCGCTGCGGCAGACCGCCCAGGTCGCCCGGCTCCTGGTGGCCGGGGGCGCGTTCGTGCTCGGCTCCGGGGACGGCCGCGGCGGGTGCCGGAGCCGAGGGTGCGGGGGCCGGGGGAGCCGGGGGCTCGGCCGACGGCGTCCCGTCCACGGCGGGCCGGCCCGACGGCGTCTCGTGCGCGGCCGGTTCACGCGCCGGCTCCCGGCGCACCACCGTGCGCTCGCGCGTCGAGCGCGGCGCGCTGGCCGACGGCGGCCGTACGCCCGGGTCGATCCGGCCGAGCAGATGGCTGTCGACCCGCAGCACCGCGCGCACCCCGCCGTAGGGCGACGGGGAGGAGACGTCGACGCTCAGGTCGAACTGGCGGGTGAGCTGGCCGACCGCGGCCAGGCCCATGCGCGGCGGATCGCCGAGGTCGGTCAGCAGGATCGGGTCGCTGCCCGCCACCAGCCGCTGGCCGCGGGCCCGTTCGTCCTGCGTCATGCCGACGCCGGCGTCGTCGACGGTGACGCACACCCCGTGGTGGACGTGCTCCAGATTGACCACGACGTCGGTGTCCGGTGCCGAGTGGCGCAGCGCGTTGTCGAGCAGTTCGGCGACGATGATGGCGACCGGCTCGACCGCGTGGGAGACCAGGGCGGTGCCCGGCTCCAGGTGGTTGTGGACCGTGACCCGGTGGTAGCCGGCGAGCCGGGCCTGGCCACCGGTCACGGCGTCCACCACGTGGGACTCCTCGCGGGCCAGCCCCACCCAGGCCCCGCACACCACCGCGGCCACCTGCGCCCGCCGCAGCGACTGCTCGTTCTCGTGGTCCAGCGCGAACAGCGTCTGCGCCAACTCCGGATCGTCATAGCGCTGCTGGAGTCCGCGCAGGGCGTCCTGCAGGCGGTACAGGGCGGCCTGGATCTCCCGGGTGGCGCCCCGCAGACCGGCCTGCGCGGCCGCGTCGATCCGGGTGCGCTGTGCGGTCAACTCCTCGCGCAGCGCGGTGAGTACGTACTCCAGCGCGATCCCCGTGGGAGTCCCGGGCGTGTTCTGCCCGGCCGGACCCGGCACCTTGAGGTGCGGATGCGTGAGCTGCGCGGCGGCCGCGGGCATCCGGCGGGCGGCCAGATGCTCGACCTCGGAGATGAACGTGCCCTCGGCGCCCGCCAGGTGTGTACGAAGCTCCTGCACCTCGGCCCGCAGTGCCGCCTTCTGGCGCCGGGCCCGCAGCAGGCTGCCGCCGAGGGCGAGCGCGGAGAGCGTTCCGGCGGCGAGACCACCGGCCACCAGTTCCGGCAATTCGATCATGGAATCGGTTTCCAGGGGGAGTAGGGCAGCAGTGGGCACGGGGAGCCCAGGGCTCTCCCATGTGGCGCTCGCAGCACAGTACACACCGTCATCGACCGGCCCCGCACGGTGAATCGTTACATCACTTCGAATCTGCTCGGTGAGTGTTCGCTTCTGTGTCAACTGTCGGAAATGCCTTGCGCAGAAGGCAAGTTGGAGCCGTGTGCGGCGCGCGCCGTCAGCGCGTGGCGGCGGCCGGCGCCGGCAGGTCGAAGACGTGGGCGGGCGAGATGATGTGGGTGATCGCCCGGCCGAACAGGGTGCTGGGCTCGATGTTCCCCCGGTAGCTGATGTCGGTGTTCAGCAGGACGACCACGGTCGTCCGCGTCGACGGCAGACAGACGGTCAGGGCCTCGTAGCCCGGCAGTGAGCCGTTGTGCCCGATCCAGCTCTGGACGTCGAAGACGCCGAGGCCGTACCCGGCGCCCGGTATCCCCGTCGACGGGGTCGTCAGCCGCTGCTTCTGGACGGCCGGGCCGACCATGGCCGTGCCGTCGGGGAAGACCCCGGTGGCCGCCGTACGCGCCCAGGTGTGCAGGTCGTCCAGGTCGGAGATCATCGCGCCGGCCGCCCAGGCCCAGGAGGGATTCCAGCCGGCGGTCTCCTCGACCTTTCCGGTCGCCGTCTGGTCGGTGTAGCCCTGCGCGTGCGGGGTGGGGAACTCGTTCCCGGCCGGGAACACCGTGTGGCTCATGCCGGCCGGAGCGAGGACGTGTTCCCGGAGGTAGTCGCCGAGCCGCTGTCCGCTCTCCTTCTCGACGAGCAGGCCGAGCAGGATCAGGTTGGTGTTGGAGTAGGAGAACTTCCGCCCCGGCTGGAACAGCACCGGGTGCCTGAAGGAGTAGGCGAGCAACTGCCGAGGGGTGAACGGGCGTTGTGGATCCGAGGTGAGCGCCCTGAAGAAGCCGTTGTCCTCGGAGTAGTTGAACAGCCCGCTGCGCATCCCGGCCAGGTCCCGCAGGGTGATCCGGTCGCCGTTCGGCACCCCGTCGAGGTACCTGCCGATGGGGTCGTCCAGGCCCACCTTGCCCTGGTCGACCAGTTGCAGCACGGCCGTCACGGTGAACATCTTGGTCTCGCTGCCGATCCGCATGTACAGGTCGGGTGACATCGGCTGCCCGGTGTCCTTGTTCGCGACCCCGAACGAGCGAACGTAGTCGGGCCGGCCGGGTGTCCAGACCCCGACGGTCACCCCGGGTACGTCGGCCTCGCGCATGACCTTCCGCACGGCCGCGTCGAGTTGCCTGGCCACGGCCGGGGTCATGTCCCGGACGTCCGGGCTGCCGGACGGTGACGGGGCGGGCGAGGGCGCGGCGATCGCGGCTGGTACGGAAGCGACCGCCCCGCCGGCCGGCGGTACCGTCAGTGTCCCCAGCACGACGGCGATCGCGGCGCCGCCGCGCAGCATGGCGAAGGTGTGCGACATGGGCTGACTCCCAGCACGTGAGAGGGACGTGCGGTGGGGGTCGGACGTCAGAACCCTGACTTCACAGGATACGAGTGCGCGTCCGACGGTGCCTGTCGACCGGGGGACTCCGGAATGCTTGTAGGACAGGTGGCCGGGTCCGATCGGGGGGCTGCGCTCACCCGACCCGGTGAGCGCGTGGGACGGCGCGTACCACCGGCGTGTTTCCGGGCGTTGCTCCGGCATGGACGGATCCTCACCCACGCCCTGGCGCCCGGCCCGGGAGCCGCGCGCCCTCCGCTCCAGCGAGCCGATCTACGCCCAGCTCCGGCAGGAGTGGCGGGACCAGGGCCGTACCGTGCCGGCCGAACCCGAGGGCCGGCGCGCCGTCGTGTTCGTCCCGCCGCCCCGCCGCTGACCTCGCTACTCCCCGCACATCGGGGCCAGCACCGACAGCGTCCCGTTGGCCTCCCGCAGGGCCAGTTCCAGCGTGCCCGGCGCATGCAGCGCACCACTGCCGTCCGGCGGCACCAGCCACTCCAGATACCGCGCCGGCCGGTACGGCGGCGGTACGGCGACCCAGGCGCCCTTGGTCGCACAGCGCAATCCGGAGCCGATCCAGCCGCCGGACGGATCGGGCGGCAGGAAGAAGCCGACCCGGCCCGCCGCGCTGTCCACCAGGGTCGGCCCGGGCACCGGCAGCGGCGGCCGCCACAGCAGGTCCAGTGTGAGCAGACCGAGCCGTTCCGGGACGCTCAGCACGTCCCAGAAGCGGCCCGCCTCCAGCAGGGCGACGCCCTCCCCGTGGTCCCACTCCCGCTTGCACGCCCGGGGGTCCGCCGAGGCCGCCGCGAGCCATTCCACACCCTGCATCCACATCGCGTTCGTCATGCACTGCTCCGGGGGATCACCGCTCGCCTGTTTCGGACGCAGGGAACGACCGACGCCGGGCACTCGGCGCGTTCGCACGCCAACCCGGCATATGCATGCTGGTAGATATTTCTATGTGGCGGAAGGGGTGGCGAACCCTGGCGTTTTGGGGCGAATGTTCGAACACTGGGCGTCAGTGCGCTTGTCGAACGGCGCGCGGGACGACTCTCGGGCGCAGCCACACTCGAATCCATCGTCTTCGCAAATGATTCGAGCGTCAGATCTTGAACAGGCGCTGGTATCGGTCGTACGCTCCCGGTATTCCGTCGCCACCGCTCCGAACCAGGGGTACTCCATGGACCGCACCCGACTGCACGCCCTGCTGGCCCGGGAGAGCGCCGAGGCCGAGCGGCGAAATCCCCGTTCCCGAGCGGCATATGCCGACGCCGGCCATCTCTTCGGCCGAGTCCCGATGACCTGGATGAACAAGACCGCCGGTGCCTTCCCCCGCTACCTGGCGACCGCGCGCGGCGCCCGGGTCACCGACCTCGACGGGCACACGTACATCGACTTCTGCCTCGGCGACACCGGCGCGATGGCCGGTCACTCGCCGGCCGTCGTGACGGAGGCGGTGCAGCGCAGGTTCGCCGAATTGGGCGGGGCCACCGCGATGCTGCCGACGGAGGACGCGGAGTGGGTGGGCGCGGAGCTGACCCGCCGCTTCGGGCTCGCCCGCTGGAGCTTCTCGCTCACCGCGACGGACGCCAACCGGTGGGCGATCCGGCTCGCCCGGGCCGTCACCGGCCGCCCGAAGATCCTGGTGAACAGCTACAGCTACCACGGCAGCGTCGACGAGTCCCTCATCGTCGTGGGCCCCGACGGCAAGGGCGCACCCCGCCCCGGAAACGTCGGCGCGCCCTGTGACGTCACCCTGACCAGCCGGGTCGCCGAGTTCAACGACCTGGCGCAGCTGGAGCGCGAACTCGCCCACGGCGACGTGGCCGCCGTCCTCATGGAACCCGCCCTCACCAACATCGGCATCGTCCTGCCGGAACCCGGCTACCTGGCCGGCGTGCGCGCCCTGACCAGGCAGTACGGCACGCTGCTGATCAACGACGAGACGCACACCTTCTCCGCGGGACCCGGCGGCTGCACCGCCGCCTGGGACCTGGAGCCGGATCTGCTGACCATCGGCAAGGCCATCGGCGGCGGCATCCCGGCCGGTGCCTACGGCCTCTCCGCGGACCTCGCCGAGCGCCTGCTGGCCCGTGCCGACCTGGACCTGGTCGACATGGGCGGGGTCGGCGGCACCCTCGCCGGCAACGCGCTCTCGGTCGCGGCCACCCGGGCCACCCTGGAGCACGTGCTCACCGACGAGGCGTTCGCCCGCATGGCACGGCTCTCCGAACGCTTCGAGACCGGCGTCCGGCAGGCGGTGGAAGCGCACGCCCTGCCCTGGTCGGTCAGCCGGCTCGGGGCCCGCACCGAGTACCGCTTCGCCGACCCGGCCCCGCGCACCGGGACCGAGTCCGCGGCCGCCGCCGACCCCGAGCTGGAGGACTTCCTGCACCTCTACCTCGCCAACCGGGGCATCCTCCTGACCCCGTTCCACAACATGGCCCTGATGTGCCCCGACACCACCGAGCAGGACGTCGACACCCACACCGCGGTGTTCGGCGCCGCCCTGCTCGAACTCGTCGGCTGAGGACGAGGAAGAGGAGTGGGGACGCACATGGACGACATCGACCGGGCCATCCTGCGCGAGCTGCAGAACGACGGCCGGATCGCCTATGCCGACCTCGGGCCCCGGGTCGGCCTGTCCGCCTCCGCTGCCCGGCAGCGGCTGCAGCGCCTGCTGGACTCCCGGGCCGTGCAGGTCGTCGGCGTCACCGATCCGATGGCCATGGGCGGCCAGGCGATGGCGCTGCTCGGCATCGGCGTGGACGGCGACCCCCGCGCCGTCGCCGACGCCCTCGCCGTCCACCCCGAAGTGGTCTACTCGGTGTTCACCTCGGGCGGCTTCGATCTGTTCGCCGAAGTGGTCACCCCCGGTCCGAAGGAACTGCTCGACTTCGTCAACGACGTCGTCCGGCCGATCGAGGGCGTGCGTGAGGTCCGCTCGTTCCCGTACTTCGGCATCCACACCCACCGCTTCCTGTGGGACGTGGGCTGAGCCGGGACGTGGGCCGGGGCCTCAGGTGATGCCGGGCGCCAGGACGAGCATGGTGGCGTCGTCCCGCACCTCACAGCGCCGGGACAGGTCGGACCACACCAGTTCGGTGAGCTCGGCCGCCTCCGCGCCGGCGAACCGGGCCAGCCGCTCCGGGAGCGGATAGAAGCGCCCGGCCTGGTCACGTGCCTCCCAGACGCCGTCCGAGGCGATGAACAGCCGGTCGTCGGGCCCCAGCTCGACCGTGACCTCCTTCGGCGGTTCCACCCCCACCAGACCGAGTCCCACCGGTGCCCCCGGCGCGACGGCCAGTTCCTGGGCACGTCCGTCGCGCAGCAGCACCGGCGCCGGATGACCGCAGGCCACCAGCCGCACCGACCGCAGGTCGGCGGAGAACTCCACCAGCAGGGCCGTCGCGAACAGCTCCGCGTGCGGTACGTCGGCCGAGTCCACCGCCAGCCGGCGGTCCATCCGGGCCGCCACCGACTCCAGGTCCGGCTGGTCGAGGACCGCCTCCCGGAACGCGCCGAGCAGCGACACCACCGTGGAGACGGCCGCCAGCCCGTGCCCGCGGACGTCCCCCATCACCGCCCGCACGCCGAAGGGTCCCTCCCGCACGTCGAAGAAGTCCCCGCCGACCAGCGTGCCGTGCTGTGCGGCCCGGTACAGCCCGGCGCACCCCACCGCCCCCACCCGCTCCGGCAGCGGCGGCAGCACGGCCCGCTGCACCGCCTCGCCCACCGCCCGCTCGGTGACCAGCTGCGCGTCCCGGTGACTGCGCACGTACGACACGAACACGCTCAGTAGTGCGACGAAGGTGACCGTGAGCAGGTCGGTGTCGCCGGGATGGTTCAGATGGGTGGCGGGCACGTTCAGCAGGACCACGACCAGGCAGCTGAGCACGGCCGTCGCCAGCGGGCCGTAGGACAGCACGGCCAGCGGCGGGATGGCCCCGAGCAGGAAGCCGAAGTCGTGTCCGTCGGGACTGATCAGTGTCGCCGCGGTCACGACCGCGAGCAGCAGCACGGGCAGCACCCGTACCCAGCGCGGCGGCGGTGCACCCTGCAGCCAGCCACGCCCGTCACGGTAGTCACGCGACGACCAGCCGCGCACCGAAGTCACATCCCTAAGCTACGCCCGTGCCCGGACACCGGCCCCGTGTGGATCTTGAAATGCCCTGGCGGCGCATTCCGTGGCCGGGTCCCGACCGGGGCCTGTGCCGTGCGGGCCGTAGGCCCAGGACCGGACGGAAGGAGGCGAGTGTGATGTCCACCTCACTCATCCCGCGCCCCCTCCCGTCCCCCGGCCACGACAGGCCGCAGCCGACCCGACAGCCGCCCGCGCCGCCTGCCGCCCGCGCCCGCCCCGCCTGTCGCCCGCGCCCGCCCGCCGCCCGCGCCGCCTGCTGGCCGCCGGCTGAGAGGCTGCCCCTTTTGGAGATCGTCAGCCGATGTCCTTGCCCAGCAGGGTCTCCGCCTCTGTGAGGATCTCGGTGACCCGCAGGGCGAACGCGGCGTCGCAGGGGTGCGGACGGCCCGTGCGGGCGGCGGTCACCAGGGCGTCGGCGGCCCGGGACAGGGCGGGCACGGCTCCTTCCGTACTCCTCGGCAGCAGCGTCACCCCCGCCTCGCCCCGCAGCTCCACATCGGCCCCGGCCGCCGCCGGGGGAGCCGTGAGGCTCAGGGTCACCGTGCTCGACGCACCGGCGACATGGTCGAGGACGAGATGGACGGTGTCCGCGGGGCCGTGCACGGCGGCCGCCACCCGCCGTACGTCGCCCAGAACCGGCAGCAGCACGGACAGGGCGTGCGGGCCCACGTCCCACAGGGCGCCCTTCTCCCGCCGCCACGGCGACGCGGCGAACGGGCTCTCGTCGGTGAACACCGACCCCAGCCACTGCGCCCGCGCCGTGAACCAGCCCGCCGTGCCGGCCTGGTCGCCGATCCACGCCTCCGGTTCGCTCTGGAAGCGGGTGGTGAAGAAGACCACCGAGGCGACCCCGGCCCGCTCGGCCGCCTCCACCACCGCCCGCCCCTCGGCGACGCCGAGGGCGAGGGGCTTGTCCAGCAGCAGATGCCGGCCGGCCGTCGCGGCCCGCACCGCCAGTTCCGCCTGGACGGCCGGCGGCAGTGCCACCGCCACCGCGTCGACATCGGCGAACAGCGCGTCCACGTCGTCGTACGCCCGGACCCCGTACTCCTCGGCCAGCGCCGCCGCGGCCTCCGGGCGGCGGCCCCACACCCCGGTGAAGTCCAGCGACCGGTGCTCCGCGAGCGCGGGGGCGTAGGCCGCCCGTGCCCAGGGGCCCGTCCCCAGCAGTCCGATGCGCATCTCTCGTTCCTTTCTCCGTGCCCGGTCCCACCGCGTCGCCCGGACCGTCAAGGCGTCGTGCTCCGCCCGCCGTTGACGTACGGCCGGTACTGCTCCGTGCCGTGCGCCAGCCAGCCGGCGATGGTCTCGGCGATCGGTTGACCGGTGTCCATCTCGACGAAACCGAACTGGCCCGACTGGTTGCACTCCAGGAACCACCAGATGCCGTCGGCGTCCTCCGCGAAGTCGAAGGCACCATAGGCCAGCTCGGCGTCCTTCATATACGTGTGAACGGTCTCGGCGACTCGCGGCGGCACCTCCGCCGCCTGCCAGGGAGAGACGGACGGGGCGAACCGGACGTCCACGTCGTCGGGATGCGCGTCCGGGCTCACCGGCTTGCGGGCGGCCAGCAGCCGCTCGCCGACCACCGTCAGCCGGATGTCGGCCCGTTTGGCCACCCGTCGCTGCAACAGCGTCGGCCCGAACGCCACCGCCGCGAAGTCGGTGTCCGGTGCCACCCGGCTGGTCGGCACCGCCCGCGGCGGCTCCTGCGGATGCGCGCCCGACACCGGCTTGACCACCAGGTCCGGGAAGCGCTCCGCGAACTCCCTGGCCGCCTGCGGGAACGTGGTGATCAGTGTCGCGGGCACGGCGAGCCCGCTGCGCTGCGCCAGCCGCAGCTGCCACGGCTTGTGGCGGGCCCGGCGGGCCGCGTCCGGATGGTTCATCCAGCGCGCGTCGGTCCCGCGCAGCATGCCGTACAACGCCTGTTCGGACTCCTCGGTCAGCCAGGTGGACGGCTGGGTGGCCCGGGCGGCCGCCACTCCCGGTCTGCGCACCCAGATGGCGCGGAGACCGTTCATGCTCACCAGGCGCCCGTTCACGGACAGATGCCCGCGACTGGCACCCTGCACGTACTCGCCCGACAGGGCCACACCGCTGGTCAGATCGGCAGGATCGAGGCGGACGACGGGTACTCCGGTCTCGTGCAGCCGGAGGACCACCATGTCCGCCGTCACGTCCTCGTCACTGGTCAGGATGAGCACAGTCATCGTCGGGGTCCGCGCTCAGTCGTCGAAGTGCGTCTTGGAGCCCGCCGTGGAGGTCGTGGTCCCCAGGGCTCTGAGCATTGCGTGATCGGTGGCTGCGATCCGGCCATCGAGGAGAACGTTCAACTGCAGTCCGGAGTCATACGCGTACGGAGTGGTGACGTCCAACTGCACTGCGGGGCGTGCGTAGTTGAGCGCGAACGGTTGCATGGTCTCTCCCTGTTTCGTTCTTCCATGCACTTATACGATTCGAACGCGTGGTTGGTTTCCTTACTCTGCGTAATCTCAGCCCTAATTAAGGGCTTGTTAAGGAACCATCCGGAAATCAGCGGCGAATCGTTCCCGCCCGTGGCCGATTTCACATGCCCGTCCGGCATGTGACGGCGTCAGATGCCCGCGATGGTCCGGGATGTCTCCAGGGTCCGTTCGGCGTAGCCCCGTCCGAAGAGCACGGTATGCACCAGCAGCGGAAACAACTGATGCACCGCCACACGCTCCGTCCAGCCCGCGGCCAGGGGGGCCACCTCCTGGTACCCCTCCAGAATCAGGTCAAGGTACGGGCAGCCGAAGAGGCGGAGCATCGCGAGGTCGGTCTCGCGGTGCCCGCCGTGCGCGGCCGGGTCGATCAGCCGGACCGTGCCGTCGGCGCCCCACAGGACATTGCCGTTCCACAGATCTCCGTGCAGCCGGGCGGGCGGCTCGGGTGGCCCCGCCACCTCCGGGAGCCGCTCGCAGACCCGCTCGATCACTGCGGCCTCGCCGGGCCGCAGGGCTCCCCGGTCGACCGCCATGCGCAGATACGGCAGCACGCGGTGCTCGGCGTACCAGTGCGGCCAGTCGGTGCCCGGCTCGTTGCGCATCGGGGCGCGGCCGATCCAGGCGTCGTCCGGGCCGCCCGGCGGCGCGGCCCCGAAAGCCCGGGCCCCGGCGGCGTGCAGAGCGGCGAGCGCCTGGCCGAAACGTGTCGCCGCCTCGGCGCCCGGGTGTCCGGCGGCGACCAGTTCGGTCACCAGCCACCGCTCGTCGTGCCCCAGCACCTCGGGTACCGCGACCGCTCCGGCGGCGGTCAGCCAGCGCAGCCCGGCCGCCTCGGCCGCTACCGCGCCGGGGTCCTCGCCGCGCTTGACCATCACCGCGCGCCCGCCCGCGAGCGTTACCTCAGCCAGGCCGCCCGACCGGGCCCGCACGGCCGAGACAGGCCGCCCGGTGAGCCGGGCGGCCGCCGCGTCAGGACCTTCGCCGCCGTCGACCACGGCCACCAGACTAGGGGCTGTCTGACAATTCCCGTCGTCGCCCGGAGGGCGGCCTCGCGGCGTCAGGTGCGTGCTCTCGGCGGGCCGGGCGTAGGCCCTCGTACTGGACGTACTTGGGTCTGCGCCCGGTGCGGCGAGAGTTCGTGCATGGCGTCGTGAGGCAGACGGGAATTGTCAGACAGGCCCTAGGGGCCGCCCAGGCTCAGGACCCCCAGGTGCCCTGGTCCACGGCGCAGTTCCACCCCGTGCCGTGCAGGGCGAACTTCACCTTGTAGGTATGGGTGTTCAGCAGATGGGTCTGCACCTTCACCCCGAGACTGGCCTTCTTCTTCAGCGTCGTCGTGTACACCGACACCGTCTTCGACGTCTTGTGGCTGACCTTGCCGCCCTTGGCCGTGGCGCTGCCGAAGCGGATGTTCTTCACGTCCGTCACGGTGAACGTGACCTTCTTGAAGCTCTTGCTCGCGCTGGTGTTCTTCACCGCGAAGTACAGGCCGCCGTTGGTGACCCAGCCGCTTGAGTTCACGTAGAAGCGGCTCGGATAGACGATGTCGACCGGGCAGCCGGTGCTCCGCGCCGCCCCGGCCTGCGCGGAAGCGCCGGTGGCGAGGCCCAGTTGGGCGGCGGTGACGACGCCGGCGGCAGCCAGGACACCCAAGGAAGTGCGCATGCGGTTCACTACGGTGATACCTCCCCCTGCGGTATTCATCGGACAGTAGAGGAGGATCCCACCTACCGGGCCTGAAAGCACCCGTTTTTCCACGGGACTTCCACCATTGCTACGACAGGTTCCGGCCAGACCCGGTGGGTAACCACCCACTGGCGAGCGGAGCCGAGCTGTTGTACGTCCGGGGGCTTCGTGAAGCGCATCCCGGAGCGGCTGCCGGTGACCTGGCAGCACCCACGCCAGTCGGGTGCTTCTCCAGCTGGGCTTGTCTCAGGCCGGCTCGATCCGGCCGATCGCGTTGCCCAGCAGTTCGGTGAACCACACCGTGCCGTGCGGGCCGGCCGTGAGCCGGAAGGGCGACTTGTCGGGACCGGCCGGCACCGGTACGACGGTGATCCCGCCGTCCGCCGCCACCCGGCCGATGCGGCCGGACCGGTCGGTGAACCACACCCGGCCGTCCGGCCCCGCGGCGATCCCGCCGGGGTCGCCGTCCGCTCCGGGCAGCCGGAACCGGGTGACACGGCCGGTGCCGTCGATCCGGTCGACGGAGTCCGACCCGGACGCGGTGAACCACATCCCGCCGGGCCCGGCGACGATGTCCTCGGGGAAGTCGGCGCGGCTCGGCAGCGGGAACTCGGTGATCCGGCCGGTGGTCTCGATCCGCCCGATCCTGCCGCCGGCCAGTTCGGTGAACCAGAGGGCACCACCGGCGCCGACGGCGATGCCGTACGGGAGGGCGGCGGCCGTCGGCACCGGGTACTCGCTGATGTCGCCCGCGGTCGTGATCCGGCCGATCCGGTTGGTGCCCGGTTCGGTGAACCACAGGGCGCCGTCGGGTCCGCGGGTGATGCCGGCGGGCGCGCTCGCGACCCGGGGCAGGGCGAACTCGGTGACGGTGCCGGAGGTGGTGATCCGTCCGATGCGTCCGGCCGCCTGCTCGGTGAACCAGAGGGCATGGTCCGGCCCCGGGGTGATGGCGAAGGGCGCGCTGCCCGGGGTCGGGGTGCGGCGGTCGGTGACGGTGCCGTCCGCCGCGATGCGCCCGATCCGGGCGGCGCCGGACTGGGTGAACCACAGCGCCCCGTCCGGCCCGGCGGCGATCCCGGCGGGGAGGCTGTCGGCGGTGGTGGTGATCGGAAACTCCGTGACATCACCGCCGCCAGCGGCGCGGGCGGGGGCCGCGACGGCGGTCACGCCGGTGAGGGCGCCGAGCAGGAGAGCGAGCGCACGTCGGGGGAGTCGGCCGGGCATACGGGGTCCTGATCCTCGTCAGACGGACTTTCGGATCGAGGCTAGACGCGGCCGCGCGACCGTACGACCCGACCGGTCCGGACGGGGGAGGGAAGTGTCGTTGCCGGGTGCGCCCCTTCCCGCTCGCCGCGGTCCCGCTGCTGCCGGTCGATGAACAGCCAGGTCACATGACCCTCACAGTGATGGCTCCGGACTGCGCCCCGCGACCCCCCGCGCCCGGTGGAGAGAGCGAAATCCGAGTAACTCCCTTGTTACGCAAGGATTGACGCGCCCCACGCGCCCCTCTAGTTTCTGATCGCCTCTCCGAACCGCGTTCGAAGTCTCGGACAATCCCCCTTCGTCTGGAGCGCACATGAACGGCATCCCCCTGTCGCGCCGTCACTTCCTCGGCGCGGCCGCGACCGTCCCCCTCGCCGCCACCGGCGCCCTCGCCCTCGGCGCCGGAACCGCCCGGGCCGCCACCAACTCGGCCTATGTGATGTGCTACTTCACCGAGTCCCCGGACATGCTGGCCGCCAACTACGGCCTGCACCTGGCGGTCAGCACCGACGGTCTCCAGTGGACCCCGCTCAACCAGAACAACCCCGTCGCGACCCCCACCGCCGGCTCGCTCGGTCTGCGCGACCCGTTCATCCTGCGCAAGCAGGACGGCACCTTCGTCGTCCTCGCCACCGACCTGTACGGCACCGACTGGAGCTACGTCAGCCAGTACATCCACGTCTGGGACTCCACCGACCTGCGCAGCTTCACCGGCTACCGGCGGATGAAGCTGCACGACATGGACACCCACGCCTGGGCGCCGGAGGCCTTCTGGGACGCGGGACGCGGTACGTACGGCGTCATCTACTCCGCCGTGAACGACAGCGGCCACAACGTCATCATGATCAACTACACCGGTGACTTCGTGACCGCCGGCGACCCCCAGGTCTTCTTCGACCCCGGCTACGACGTCATCGACGGGGACCTGGCGGTCGGCGTGAACGGCGTCAACTACCTGTACTTCAAGAAGAACTCGACGCTGGTCGGCGCCCGCTCCGCCTCGCTGGACCCGGGCAGCTTCACCGAGTTCAGCACGGCCGTCTCGCACAACGGCACCGAGGCCCCGACCCTCGTCAAGTCACTGACGTCCAGCTCGACCTGGTACCTCTGGGGCGACACCTGGGACCCCAACGGCGTCTTCTACGCCTGGGGGACCAGTGCCCTGTCCGCCGGCACCTGGACGGCCCTCGACCAGAAGACCTACACCCAGCCGCTCAACTCCAAGCACTGCGGCATCCAGCCCATCACCTCGACCGAGTACAACAACCTCGTCGCCACGTGGGGCACCCCCGCCTGGAACCGGCTGAAGTCCTACAACTACCCGGCCCGGTACGTCCGGCACAGCAACTTCGTCGGCCGGATCGACGAGTACGCCTTCGACCCGTACACCGACGGGATGTGGAAGCTGGTCCCGGGCCTCGCCGACAGCGGTGGCGTGTCCTTCCAGTCGGTCAACTACCCGACCCGCTACCTGCGCCACTACAACTACCAGCTGCGGCTCGACGAGAACGACGGCACGACGACGTTCGCCCAGGACGCCACGTTCTACCGGACGGCCGGACTCGCCGACTCCTCCTGGTCGTCGTTCCGGTCGTACAACTACCCGACGCGCTACATCCGCCACTCCGACTACGTGCTGCGGATCGACCCCGTCTCCACCAGCGCGGAGCAGGCCGACGCCACCTTCCACGTCGGCTACTGACACCGCGGCGGGCCCGTCGTGCGGCGACACGCCGACGACGGGTCCAAGTGCCCCCTAATGGCCGTATGCCGCCGGGCGGGATTGACCCAGCCGGGCGGTGTTGGGCGTGTCGTCACCACGGATGGGCGGCCTGGATGGTGCCCGGCCTGGGGCTGGCTGACGGTGGTTCATGTCGGGGCCGGGTCGTTTCAGCCGATGGAGTATCCGCTGCCCGGCCACGGCGAAAGGACATCGAGATGCGTTCTGCCCGCATGATCCTCGCGACGACGGCCGCCACCGCAGCCCTCGCCTTCGCGGCACCCGGCGCTCAGGCCGCGGTCGCGGGCGACTGGGACAACGGAGGCCGTGACGACTCTTCCTACAGCAAGGAGCACAACGACGACAGCAGCCACGAAGGGCCGCGTGGCGGGATGCACACGGGCGGCGGTGTACTCGCCGTGGCCAAGCTGAGCGACGCATGGGACTCGGACAGCGGCAACGACAGCAAGTTCGACCCCGAGACCTACAAGGACAAGGGCGACGGCCAGGGGGGCAAGGACGACAGCGGCGGCAAGGGGGACAGTCAGGGGGGCAAGGACGACAGTGGCGGCAAGGGCGACAAGGGGAGCGGTGAAGGCCGGGACGAGGGCGGTTCGTGGGGCGACGACGAGGACAGTGAGAAGCCGCACGGCGGTATGCACACCGGCGGCGGCGGCCTCGCGACGCCCGGGGTGACGGCCGGCGGGCTGGCCGTCCTCGGTGTGGCGGCCGCCGGTGCCTACGCGCTGCGGCGCAGGAAGGCCGTCGGGTCCGTGTCCTGACGGGGTTACGCATACGGGAGCCGCGGCCGCCGACCGTCACAGGCGCGGCCGCGGCCCCGTTCCGCCCCTCCCGCTGCCGTGCCCCAGAAAGGTGACCTGTGATGGCAGCTGGCCCCTCTTCCTCGAACCCCGAGGCCCCCACACCCGACGCCGCGGATCCCGGGAACCCGGACGGCACCCGGCGCGCCGGACGGCTGCCCGTGTGGGCCGTGGCCGTCCTGCTCCTGGCCGTGGCGCTGCTGGGTGGACACGGCAACGCCTCCGACGCCTCGGGCGGCACGCGGGCCGAGAGCGCGGACGCCGCCCCCTCGGGCGATGCGCGCCGGGCCGGCGAGGCGCTGCCCCGGTCCGCGCCGACCCGCCTGCTCATCCCGAAGATCGCTGTCGACGCCCCCTTCACCACCCTCACCCTCGCCCCCTCGGGCCAGCTCCAGCCGCCGCCCGCCGCCGACACCAACCTCGTCGGCTGGTACGCCGAGGGCCCGGCGCCCGGCGAGGCGGGCACCGCGATCATCGCCGGGCACGTCGACACCAAGGTCTCGGCGGCCGTCTTCGTCCGGCTGGACGAACTGGAGCCCGGCGACCACTTCTCGGTGCTCCGGGCCGACGGCACGCAGGTGGACTTCGTGGTCGACAGCGCCGACACCTTCGCCAAGGACGACTTCCCCAGCGAACGCGTCTACGCGGACACCTCCCGCCCGGAGGTGCGCCTGATCACCTGCGCCGGCGACTACGACCACGACGTGAAGGACTACACGGAGAATCTGGTCGTCTTCGGCCACCTCGTCTGATGGGGACTCGTGACGCTTGCGTCACCTCCCTCCCATGCCCAGGGGGGCGTCCGTGGGCGGCTGAGCGGTTCAACCGCCCGTCGACTCCCGTACCACCAGGCGGAAGGGGCCGATGAACTCCTCCCGCTCCGGCCCGGGTCCGGCCGGGTCGATGCGTGCCGCCAGCAGGGCGACCGCGCGTTCGGCCATCAGGTCGTGGTCCGGGTCGACGGTGGACAGGGAGGGGACGAGGTAGGCGCTCTCGTCGACGTTGTCGAAGCCGATCACCTTGACCTGTTCCGGCACCCGGAGTCCGGCGTCGGCGAGAGCGCGCAGCACGCCCATGGCCACCGTGTCCGTCACACAGAACACGCCGTCGAGATCGAGGCCGCCGGCCACCTCCTCCCGGATGCGGCGGGCGGCCTCCCGCATGGTGAGCGACTCGGTGGTCACCACCAGTTCCGGGTCGGCCGGCAGTCCCGCGGCGGCCAGCGCCCGCAGATATCCGGCGTGCCGCAGGCTCGACACGTCGGCCTCGCTGCCCAGGTGCCCGCACACGAGGGCGATCCGCCGGCAGCCCCGCTCGACGAGATGGCGGGTCGCCGCCTCCGAGGCCGCCTCGTTCGGCATGGCGACATGGTCGACGGGCCCGCCGAAGAGCCGCTCGCCCAGGATCACCACCGGATGGTCGACCTCCAGCGCCTCGGCATCGGCCGCCCCCATCCCGACGGTGCTGAGGATGAGGCCGTCGTAGAGCCGGTTGCGGGACAGGGCGATGGCCGCCAGTTCGTTCTCCCGGCGGGCGCCGGTCTGCTCGATGCTCACCCCGAGGCCGTGCCGGTCGGCCGCCGCGATGATCGACGCGGCCAGCCGCCCGTAGTACGGACGGTTGATCTCGGGGACCGCCAGGCAGATCGTCCCGGTACGGCCCTTGCGCAGATTGCGGGCGGCGACGTTGACCCGGTAGTCGAGCCGGGTCATCGCCTCCAGGACGCGGTCGCGGGTGGCGGGGCGGACGTTGGGGTGGCCGTTGATCACGTTGGAGACGGTCATCGCCGACACGCCGGCCGCCTTCGCCACGTCCTGGATCGTCGCCACGCTCACTCCCGCCTGCCGTCCTCGGCAAGACGATAGAGGGCCGCGCCGTGGGCGGGCAGTTCGACGGTCAGCCGCCGCTCGTCGTGGGCGGTGTCGGTGCGGGTCCAGACCTCCCGGACCCGGTCGCGGGGCCCGGCCCCGATCGACCCCAGCGGCACCTCGAAGCGGCGCTCCTCGTCCGCCAGCGAGAACACCGCCGCGTACCGGGTGTGCCCGTCGGTGTCCCGGGCGGTCCACAGCACCAGGTCCCGCTCCCGCAGCACCTCCCGGTTGCCGGTGCTGTGCCACAGGACGTCGAGGGCCTCGTCGTTGGTGAGCAGTTCGATGGTCTCGGACGGGCTGGTGGGCAGGTCGCCACCCATCATCAGCGGTGACCGGGAGATCAGCCAGAGGGTGAGCAGGCTGGTCTGCTCGGCGTGGGTGAGAGCGGACTGGCGGTCCGCGCCGCGTTCCGCGCGGATGCCGATGTGGCCCAGCGGCAGCATGTCGGCGTCGGCCCAGCCCTGTCGGCCCTGCCAGGGGGCCCAGCGGGCCATCCGCGCGAACTGTGCCTCGACATCCTCCCAGCGGTCCCACAGGTCGTCGCAGACCCGCCACATGGTGGCGTGCTCCCGCAGGTGGTCGAGGCGCGCGAGGGACATGTCCGTACCGGGGGAGAGGCTCAGCTCGATGGGCCGCCCGCTGCGCTCGACGGCCCGGGCGTAGGCGGCGATCTCCCGCTCGTGATACGGGAAGAGCATGTCGTCGGCCTTGACGAAGTCGACGCCCCACGCGGCGAATTGGGCCACCTGGGCGTCGTAGTAGGCCTGGGCGCCGGGGTGGTCGTGGTCGAGGCCGTAGTTGTCGGAGTTCCAGGGGCACACGGAGTCGGTGTCGGCGACGTCGGCGGCCGTGAACTCCGTCCCGAGCACCGGGAGTTTCGCCTCGACCGCTCGCCGGGGGATGCCCCGCATGATGTGCAGCCCGAACCGCAGGCCCATGCCGTGCACGCGCTCGGCCAGCGGACCGAACCCGGCTCCGGCGGCGGCGGAGGGAAACCTGTTCGGTGCGGGGAGCTGACGGCCGTGGGCGTCGAGGACGAGCGGGGCGTCCGGGTTGTAGCCGTGGGACCGGGCGGTGGGCTCGTACCACTGGATGTCCACGACCACGGTGTCCCAGCCGTGCGGCAGCAGGTGCTCGCGCATGAACTCCGCGTTGGCGAGGACCTCCTCCTCGGTGACGGTGGTGCCGTAGCAGTCCCAGCTGTTCCAGCCCGTCGGGGGCCGCAGGTGGCGCGGGGGCAGCGGGCGTGGGGATCGGGTCATGTGCGCACTCCTGAGGGTCAGCGCTGGTTCAGCGGGGCCTGGACGGTGACGAACGAGTGCGGGGGGAGGGTGAGCCGCAGGCCGTGACCGGTCACCGCGAGCCCGTCGAACTCCCGAGGAGCGACCGCTGTTGCGGCCTCCGGTGAGTTGTGGGCCTGGAGCTTGTCGGCCGTGAGGACACGGGCGGTCGGCTCGCCCAGGGTGCCGCCGCGCAGGTCGAGGGTGACGTCCGCGGGTTCCTCGGCGTCGAGGTTGCTCAGCGAGATCAGGACCGTGCCGTCCTTGACGCTGGCGGAGGCGGAGAGGGTGTCGAGTTCGGCGTCCCCGACCCGGCGCCGGGTGCCCTCGCCGCTCAGGTGCACCGGAAGCGACGTCGCGTCCTGGTGGCCCTTGTTCATCTCGAAGACGTGGTAGGTCGGGGTCAGGACCAGGGCGTCGCCGTCGGTCAGGAGCATGGCCTGGAGCACGTTGACGGTCTGGGCGATGTTGGCCATGTGCAGGCGGGCGGCATGCCGGTGGAAGATGTCGAAGTGGGTGCTCGCCACCAGCGCGTCCCGCAGGGTGTTCTGCTGGAAGAGGAAGCCCGGGTCGGTGCCGGGCTCCACGTCCCACCAGGTGCCCCACTCGTCGAGGACCAGGCCGACCGTGCGGCCCGGGTCGTAGACGTCCATCACCGTGGAGTGGCCGGTGAGGATGCGGTCGATACGGCGGGCCGACAGCATCGTGCGGTAGTAGTCGTCGGTGGTGAACTCGGTGGCACTGCCCTTGGCCTCCCAGGGGCCGGAGAGCGTGTAGTAGTGCACGGACAGGCCCTGGAAGAAGGTCTTCGGGGTGGCCTCGCAGCCGAAGCAGCTGATCTGCTGCATCAGGGTCTCGGTCCACTTGTAGTCGGCGTCGGAGGCGCCCGAGGCGATGCGGTAGAGCTTGTTGTCACCGTGGTCGCGGCAGTATGTGGCGTACTGGCGGGCCAGGTCGGCCGAGTACTCGGCGCGCATGTTGCCGCCGCAGCCCCAGGTCTCGTTGCCGATGCCCCAGAACCTGACCCGCCAGGGCTCCTCGCGGCCGTTCTCCTTGCGCAGCCGCACCATCGGGCTGTCGCCGTCCCGGGTGAGGTACTCGACCCACTCGCTCATCTCGCGGACCGTGCCCGACCCGACGTTGCCGCTGATGTAGGGCTCGGCGCCGAGGAGTTCGCACAGGGCCATGAACTCGTGGGTGCCGAAGTGGTTGTTCTCCTCGACGTTGCCCCAGTGCGTGTTGACCATCCGGGGCCGCTGCTCGCGCGGACCGATGCCGTCCCGCCAGTGGTATTCGTCGGCGAAACAGCCGCCGGGCCAGCGGAGGTTGGGGATGTCCAGGGCGCGCAGGGCCTCGACGACGTCCAGGCGGATGCCGCCCTCGTGGGGGAGCGGGGAGTCCTCGCCGACCCAGAAGCCGCCGTAGATACAGCGACCGAGGTGTTCGGCGAAGTGACCGTAGAGGTGGCGGCTGATGATCGGGCCTGCGATGTCGAGGTTGATGATCGCGGTGGCGGTGGGCACGCGGGTACTCCTGTCCGGGAGGCCGTCTGGTCGATATACCGAACGGTGTTCGGAATTGTTTGTATCGATAAAAGCTGCCATCGGGGCGTGGGTGCGTCAAGGGTGGTGCACGGGGCGGGAAGGGGTGGGTCGGCATACGAGCGGCACGTGCCACGTCCTTGTTTCACCGCTGGTGGACGTGGGCGCGGGTTGCCCGAAGTGACGCCTCCGGCATGTCATGTATGCGCGTCTGCTCCAAGGCCAAGGCGCCGGCTACGGGGAGATCAGCGTCAGGACCGGAATCCCCAAGACCTCCCTGCACCGCTACCCGAAGGGGTGGCGGTGCAGGGAGCCGGGGCGGCCGTCGCATACCTGATGTCGGTCGTTCCCGGAGTCGCCGGGGCCCGAAGCCTCCGCGCTCGCGGTCGGCTCGGTTCGGCTACGCGTCGCGCCTGTGCAGCAGCAGGCTGCCGACCAGCAGCGCGGCCGCGGCCCACGCCGCGAGCACGCCCAGGCCGGCCCATGGACCGATGGGCAGCTCGTGCAGACGGACGGTGGCTTGGACCGCGAGGCCGGCGGTCATGGGCGAGATCTCCTGGAGGCGGCGCTGCCACTCCGGGTCCCTGACCACCTGGGTGACGACCGGGAAGAGGTAGAGCAGCCCGAGCACGATCCCGATGGCGGTCGCCGCCTCCCGTACCGCCGTCGCCACGCCGAGGCCGATCAGGGCGATCAGGACGAGGTAGAGGACCGAGCCCACGGCCGCGCGCAGGGTCGGGCCGTCGGCCAGGGACAGCGGGGCATAGCCGTGCGCCTCGGTGAATCCGTTGCCGGGCAGGATGTAGCGGCCGACAAGGAGGGAGGCCAGAACGGCAGCCGCCCCGGAGGCCAGGACGACCGTCGTGAGGACCGTCGCCTTGGCGGTGAGGACGGTGAGCCGGTTCGGCACCGCCGTGAGCGTGGTGCGGATCATCCCGGTGCCGTACTCGCCGCTGACGGCCAGCACCGCGAAGACGGCGATGACCGCCTGCCCGACGGTGACGCCGGTCAGGGCGAGCTTGACGGCGTCCTGGCCGCACCCCGCGTCGGGGCACTTCACGGCCTTGGCGGTACCGCAGCCGACGGCCACGGTCAGCGTGACGGCCAGCAGGAGCAACCTCCCCATTTCCCCTGCGGTGCGCAGCTTCGTCCACTCCGCGCGCAGGGCACGGCCGAAGCCCCCGCGCCACGCGCCGTCCGCCGTGCTCGTGAGTCGCGCACCGCTCAGGAGACTCATACGTCCCTCCCGCGCAGCCGCACCACGGCCAGACCAAAGGCGAGCGCGGCGTATCCGCACAGCACCGCGAGGCCGGCCCATGGCGCCAGCGGGTAGTAGCCGGTCGACGGCTCGTACACGCTGAGCACCTGCGCGTACCGCGGCAGGGTCTGCTGGATGGCGAAGCCCGCGGCCGGGGTCACCCGCAGCAGCCACTCCGATACGACCGGGGGCAGTACGCCGGAGGTGGCAAGCAGGAAGGGCAGCACGATCGACGCGATGACCAGGGCGACCGCCGTGCCGCTGCGCCGCAGCAGGGCACCGACGCCGAGAGCGAGCACGGCGGCCGCCGCGCAGAGCAGGCCGGTGCCGACCATGACGCGCAACTCGGTCGCCGACGCGACGGGGAAGACATGGAAGCCCCTGCCCCGCGCGCCGCGTTCCCCAAGGGGAACGGTGATCGCGGCGGCCACCAGGCCGATGGCGGACGCGACGCCCCCGGCCACCAGCGCCTTGGCACCAAGCACGCGGCCCCGCAGGGGAGTTGCCGCCATGGTCGTACGCAGCAGACCGCGCCGGTACTCGCCGGTGATGAACACGGTGCCCACGGCGATCACCACGATCAGCCCGGCGAAGGTACCGACGAGGAAGTTCTCGACGGAGAAGCCGACGCCCATGACGGGCCCGCCGACGACCGGTGCGATGTCACCGGCCCCGGTCACGGTGAACCCGCCGCCGTCGGTCCGGGTGAAGCCGCCCTTGGTGGTGTTCGGGTAGCTGCCGGAGGTGCCCGCGTCGCCGCCCACCTGTGTGCCGCTCCACGCGCTCCGGGACCAGCTGCCGGTGAGGCCGGGACGGCCGAAGGTGCCGGTGGCCACGGCGGGGCTGAAGCCCGTGCCCGCCGCGGTGTCCTGCTTCGCCTCCGGTGACGTGGCGAAGAGCCCGGCCTGCACGGTGCGCGCGAGCCCCGGCAGCTTCGCGTGGCCGACCCTGGTCCAGTGGGAGCCGTCGGTGGAGGTGGAACCGGTGAGCCTGTCACCGGAGCGGACCAGGCGCAGCCAGCGCGGGGACTCCTGGGAGACATGGCCGGAAGGGCCCGCCGTGTCGTGCGTGTAGTCGTACTGCATGCGCACGCCGTGGCCGCCGGTGGCCATGACCGCCGCGTACGGGGATCCCTGGGTGAGGCTTTCCTTCACGATGATCCCGGCCTTCGCCCAGGGTTGGGCGCTCCGGGCTGTCTTGCCGGTCCCGGTGTCGGCCACACCAGTCAGCGACCGCAGGGGAACGGTCAGGGTGCCGTCGCCGGTGAGCGTCTTGCGGACGAAGTAGAAGCTGTCGTTGACGGCCTCGCCGCCGGGGCCCTTCGGGTACGAGGCGGAGGCGGCGCCGCGACCGCCGGGGGCGGCCGTGCCGAGCAGGCCGACCACGGTCGTCACCAGGAGCGCCCCCGCCATGGCGAGGACCCAGCCGCGTACCGTACGGAACTTCGTCCACTCGGCGTGCAGCGTCCTGAGGAACCCGCCCCGCTCGGCGCGCCTCGTGGCCGGGGGGCGAGGGGCGAGGGTGGCGGTCATCGCGTGGCCTCCCCCGCCGGGATGCCCCGGTACTCCACCGCGTCCCGGGTGAGCTCCATGTACGCCTCTTCGAGCGTCGCCCGGTGCGCGGACACCTGGGAGAACGGCACCTCGTTGCGGGCGAGCAGGGCCACGATCTCCTCGTCGGGCAGACCCGTGACGGCGAGGGTGTCGGGACCGGTGGCGAGAACGGTGGCGCCCGCGCCGTGCAGGACCTGGGCGGCGCGCGGAGGCGCGGAGGTACGCAGGGTGACCCGGCCGCCGGACGCCGCGGCGAGCAGTTCGGACACGCTGGTGTCCGCGACGACCCGGCCGCGGCCGATCACCACGAGGTGGTCCGCGGTGTCTTCGAGTTCGCCCATCAGGTGACTGGAGACCAGGACGGCGCGCCCCTGCCGGGCCAGCGACGACAGGAAGCCGCGCATCCACACGATGCCGTCGGGGTCGAGGCCGTTGAACGGCTCGTCCAGCATGACGATCGGCGGGTCGCCGAGCAGCGCCGCCGCGATCCCCAGGCGCTGGCGCATGCCCAGCGAGAAGCCGCCGGCCTTGCGCCGGGCCGCCGTGCCCAGGCCGGCCTGTTCGATGACCTCGTCCACCCGGGGGGCCGGCACGCCCTGTGAGTGGGCCAGCCACAGCAGGTGGTTACGGGCGGTGCGGCTCGGCTGCAGCGCGGAGGCGTCGAGCAGGGCCCCCAGGTGCCGAAGCGGGCGGCGCAGGGTGCGGTACGGCACCCCTGCGACCAGAGCCTTGCCCTCCTCAGCCGCGTCAAGGCCCAGGATCACGCGCATGGTGGTGGACTTGCCCGCCCCGTTCGGGCCGACGAAGCCGGTCACCCGTCCGGGCCGTACGGTGAACGTCATCCCGTCCAGAGCCAGCTGTGACCCGAAGCGTTTACGCAGAGCGATGACCTCGATGGTCGCCTTCGTACTCTCCCTGTTCATGGGCACACCCTGTGATGCAGCGAGTTACAGGGGCCGAACGGCCGCTGTCACCTCGCTGTTAGGCGCCTCGGCTTAGCCTGGCCTGGTACGCGTCTGGGTGCGGTGGCGAGAGGGGAGCATGCGGATGGAATGGGGTTCGCCCCGACGGCTCGCGGGCCTGACCGCCCGGCTCGGCCTGCACCGTGGCACCGCCCGCACCCGCTTCACCGCCTTGTACGTGACTCTGTTCCTGCTGTCGGGAACGGCGCTGCTCGCGATCGCGGCCGTGGTGGCATCCGGCGGATCGCGCTCCAGCCAGACCGTCCCCGATGGCGGCACTCAGCCCGCCACGGCGGCACAGGCCCAGGGCCGCATCGATGACCTGGAGCAACAGCTGGCTCAGGCGCACGGCACCCAGTCCCAGCAGATCCTGATCGGCTCCGCCATCGCCCTCGGCGTCATGGCGGTGATCTCGGTCGGCCTCGGCTGGTTCGTCGCCGGCCGGGTGTTGCGCCCGCTGCGCGTGATGACAGCGGCCACTCGCCGGATCACCGCCGACAGCCTGCACGAACGCCTGGCCATCGGCGGCCCCGGTGACGAGGTGAAGGACCTCGCCGACACCATCGACGACCTACTCGGCCGCCTGGAGGGCTCCTTCGACGCCCAGCGCCTCTTCGTCGCCAACGCCTCCCACGAACTGCGTACCCCACTCACCACGATGCGGGCCTCCCTGGACGTGGTGCTCGCCAAGCCGGGCCCGGTACCCGAGACCACGATCACGCTGGCCAACCGGATGCGCGCCGAACTCGACCAGGTGGACCGGCTGCTGGGGAGTTTCCTCGTCCTGGCTCGCACCCAGCACGGCGAGTTCACCGACCGGGCGCGCCTCGCCCTCGGCCAACTCGCGCTGACCGCCCTGACCGGACGGGCGCAGGACATCGCGGCCAAGGGCCTGACCGTGCGCGAAAACCGGATCGACGGCTCCACGTGGGTGTGCGGCAGCCAGACGCTGCTGCGCCGCATGGCCGACAACGTGGTCGACAACGCGATCGCGCACAACGACCCCGGGGGCTGGATCAGCGTCGCGGTACGGGCTGACGAAGACGACGCAGGCGCGGTGTCCCTCGTCGTCGAGTCCAGCGGACCGGTCCTCGACCAGCAGCGGGTGGCGGACCTCACGCGGCCCTTCCGCCGCCTCGGCGCCGACCGGACCGGCACCGGCCAGGGCAGCGGCCTCGGCCTCTCCATCGTCGCCGCCATCACCCAGGCCCACCACGGCACCCTGGACCTGCGCGCCCGCCCCGACGGCGGCCTGCGGGTCACCATCACCCTCCCCCGTGCGGACGGCAGGGCGACTGCGAAAGCTCCCCACACAGGGACGGGCGTGGCGCGTTGAGAATCCTGGTGGTCGAGGACGCCCGCCCCCTCGCCGAAGTCATTGCCGAGGGACTGCGCGACCAGGGCATGGCCGTGGACGTGGCCCACGACGGGCTCGACGCCGCGGCCAAACTGGACGTCAACGCGTATGACGTCGTCGTGCTCGACCGCGACCTGCCAGGCATCCACGGCGACACCCTCTGCCAGATGATCACCGAGCGGGACGGCCGCGCGATGGTCCTGATGCTGACCGCCGCCGACTCACCCGGCGACCGCGTCAGCGGCCTGACCCTGGGCGCCGACGACTACCTCGCCAAGCCCTTCCACTTTCCCGAACTCGTCCTGCGCGTCCGCGCCCTGGCCCGCCGCCGCCCCGCCGCCCGATCCCGCACCCTGCGCACGGCGGGCATCGAACTCGACCCGATGCGCCGCACCGCCAGCCGCGACGGCCGCCGACTCGACCTCTCCGTCAAGGAGTTCGCGGTACTCGAAGCCCTCCTGAACGCGAGCCCCGCGTTCCTCAGCACGGAGGGTCTCCTCGAACAGGTCTGGGACGAACACGCGGACCCGTTCACCAACACCGTCACGGTGACCATCAGCCGCCTGCGCCGCAAACTCGGCGACCCCCCGGTCATCGCCACCACACCCGGCGTGGGGTATCGGATCACCGACCCGGCCGTCCCACCCGACTGAGCAGCCGGCAGGGGCCGGCTGCCCGCGAGCGGAGGCCGTGCTCAGTGCACCCGACTCCAATCGTCCGCGCAGCCTACGTCGGAGACTGACACATGCGATTGCACGCGCTCGAAGTCGTCGCTCACGACCCCGGACCTCGCTCGTATTCCGGTCCCACCCCGGGAATGACGAACGGCTCACCTCCCTCGCGCTCGCGAGGGAGGTGAGCCGTCCGGAGCGAGGGGCGTCAGACCGCCGTCGCCGGGAATGTCGGGTACTCGACGCCGGAGACGTGCTGGACGACCCGGACCACCTGGCAGGAGTAGCCGAACTCGTTGTCGTACCAGAGGTAGAGGATCGCGTTGTCGCCCTCCACCTTCAGGGCGCCCGCGTCCACGATCGACGCGTGGCGCGAGCCGATGAAGTCGCTGGAGACGGCGTCCGGGGCGGTGATGAAGTCGATCTGGCGCTTCAGCGGGGAGGTCAGCGACACCTCGCGGAGGTAGTCCAGGACCTCCTCGCGGGATGCCTCGCGGGCCAGCTGCAGGTTGAGGATCGCGATCGACACGTCCGGCACCGGGACCCGGATCGAGCTGCCGGTGATCCGCGCCTTGAGGTCGGGCAGCGCCTTCGCGACGGCGGACGCGGCACCCGTCTCGGTGATGACCATGTTGAGCGGCGCGGACCGGCCGCGACGCTCCGACTTGTGGTAGTTGTCCAGCAGGTTCTGGTCGTTGGTGAACGAGTGGACGGTCTCCACGTGCCCGCGCAGCACCCCGTACTCGTCGGCCATGGCCTTCAGCGGCGGCACGATCGCGTTGGTGGTGCAGGACGCGCAGGACAGGATCTGCTCGTCCGGCTTGATGGTGTCGTGGTTGACGCCGTGCACGATGTTCGGGACGTCGCCCTTGCCCGGCGCGGTCAGTACGACCTTCTCGATACCGGGCCGCAGGTGCGTCGACAGGCCCTCGCGGTCCCGCCACTTGCCCGTGTTGTCGATGAGGATCGCGTCCCGGATGCCGTACGCCGTGTAGTCCACCTGGGACGGGTCGTCGGCGTAGATCACCTTGATCTCGTTGCCGTTGGCGAGGATCGTGCTGTTCTCCTCGTCGACGGTGATCGTGCCCTGGAACTGGCCGTGGATGGAGTCGCGGCGCAGCAGTGAGGCGCGCTTCACGATGTCCTGGGCCCCGCTGCCGCGCACCACGATGGCCCGCAGGCGCAGCCCGTTGCCGGAGCCGGACTTCTCGATGAGCAGCCGGGCGACCAGGCGGCCGATGCGGCCGAAGCCGTACAGGACGACATCGCGCGGCTCGCGCTGCTCGATCTTGTTGGCGCCGGTGGCCCCGGCGACCGCCTCCGCGGTGAACGCCTCGACGTCCAGGCCCCGGTCATCGGCCTTGTAGGTCGCGGCGAGCATGCCGATGTCGATCTGGGAGGGACCGAGGTCGAGCGTGGTGAGCGCCCGCAGGAAGGGCATCGTCTCGGTGACGGAGAGCTCGGCGCCGGCTATCTGGCGGGCGAACCGGTGCGTCTTGAGGATGCTGACCACCGACTTGTTCACCAAGGAGCGGCTGTGGAGGAGGACGGTCACGTCCCGCTCCCGGTGCAGCTTCCCGATGATCGGGATCATCGACTCCGCGATCTCCTCGCGGTTCTTCCAGTTGGTGAACGAGTCGTCGTTGACAGTCACAGATCTACTCTCGATCGAGCTAGGTGGCGCTCATATGCTAAACCGGCCGGTCAATGATCGATCAAGGGGGTCCCGGTGTGATGTGGGCCGTCCTGGTGTGACGTCGGTCGCGGGACTCTGAACCGGTGCGGGCCCAGGTCATGGCGGTGGACCGCGCAACCCTGCGCCCGGGTGCCTTCTGCGCGGAAAAGACCGGTGGCGCCGATCACTGTGTCGTGATCGGCGCCACCGGTCGGGGGCTGGACGGCACGTGGCCCAAGCGGCTCGGACGGCGTCGGCTGCGGCTCGGCAGCGCGTCGAAGGGGTGCGGGGCCGCACCGCGATGCGGCCTCGCCGCGACGGGGCCGCAGCCGGACGGCGGCACGTCACGCCGCTTGCGGCGAAGCGTCTAGGGCCTGTCTGACAATTCCCGTCGTTGCCCGGAGGGCGGCCTCGCGGCGTCAGGTGCGTGCTCTCGGCGTGCCGGGCGTAGGCCCTCGTACTGGACGTACTTGGGTCTGCGCCCGGTGCGGCGAGAGTGCGTGCATGGCGTCGCGAGGCAGACGGGAATTGTCAGACAGGCCCTAGCGAGGGTTGAAGACCACACTCGCGAAGTGGACGCTGCTGGGCGCCGAGTGCCCGGCAGGGACCCGGAGCGCGGTGCCCTTGCACTTCTGCTTGCTGTAGACGACGAGCGCCTTCTTCGTGGCGTTCTGCGGACCGCGCGCCTCCTGCGCCATGTCGAGGCACTTGCGCTCCGGCGGGTTTTGGATGGCGTACGCCTTGCCCTGGGGCCCCACCCAGACGAACGACCCGTCGGCGGCGGCGGCCGGACCGATGGTGACGACGGCGAGGACGAGCCCGCCGAGAGCGGCGGTGAGCGGACGGCTGAGACGCATCGTGATGTCCTTCTTGAGCGGTGAAAACGGTGACGACGGCATCGACGGAAGAGACCGAGGCCCGGCGCCATCACACACCGGCACCGCACCCGTACGCCCCGGCGACACGGAAACGTCCCACGTCCGGGGGACGCCCGGCGGCGTGTCATGACGCTCCGGCCCGGCCGGCCGGGCGGTGGCCCCGAGGACAAGTGCGGGACCGGTGACGGTGGTTGACCGATACCGGTCACCCGTGCGCCCGTTACCGAGGAGGCGCGGGAACCGTCGGCGATTCATTGACGCTAAATGCGGGACATAAGAGTAAATTCCCGACCATTGCTTGCGAGAGGTGTCACCGGCGGACGGGGCAAGGGATGAGCACGGACGAGGGTGTCGCGGTGACGACCGGGATCGCGCGACTGCACGGCTCGCCCGGACTCGCCGGACCCGGCCGGTTCGGACTGGTGACCCACCACGCCGGAGTCCTCCCCGATCTGCGCCCGGCGGCGCCCGCGCTGCTCGCGGCCGGCGCCCCGCTGGCCGCCCTGTTCGGACCCGAACACGGGCTGCACGGGACCGGCCAGGCCGGCGAGACCGAGTCGGCCCGGTCCGACCCCGACACCGGCCTGCCGGTGTACGACACCTACCGGTGCGAAGGCGGCGACCTCGACAAGCTGTTGATCGACAGCGGCGTCGACGCCCTGGTGTACGACCTCCAGGACATCGGCGCCCGGTTCTACACCTACGTGTGGACCATGTTCGACCTGATGGTCTCGGCGGCCCGCACCGGCGTCCGGTTCGTGGTCGCCGACCGGCCGAACCCGCTCGGCGGACTCACCAGTGAGGGCCCGCTTCCGGACCCGGCGTGGGCCAGCTTCGTCGGGCGCGCCCCGATCCCCGTCCGGCACGGCCTCACCTGCGGCGAACTCGCCCGGCACTTCAACGCCTCCGCCGTGCCCCAGGTGGCGGGCGGTGCCGTCGAGTTGACGGTGATCGAGGCCGCCGGCTGGCGGCGCGCCATGGACGCCGAGGCCACCGGCCTGCCATGGATCGCCCCCTCGCCGAACATCCCGACGCCCGCGACCGCCGTCGTCTACCCCGGCACCTGCCTGTTCGAGGGGACGAACCTCTCCGAGGGCCGCGGCACCACGCAGCCCTTCGAGATCGTCGGCGCCCCCTACCTCGACGCACGGTTCGCACCGGCGCTCGCCGAACTCGGCCTGCCCGGAGTGCACTTCCGCGACCTGCGCTACGTACCGGCCTTCCACAAGCACGCCGGACGGCCGCTGCGCGGAGTCCAGCTGCACATCACCGACCGCAAGGCGTTCGCACCCGTACGCACCGCCGTCGCGATGCTCGCCGTCCTGCGCCGGCTGTACCCGGACGACTTCGCCTGGCACACCGTCGACGGCGGCGCCGAGGGGACCGGCCACCGGCACTTCGTCGACCTGCTGTGGGGGTCCGACCGGCTGCGGAGGACCGTCGACGCGGGCGAGGACCCGCTGTCGCTGTGCGATCCGCCGGCCCCGCCCGGCCGGTGGGCCGGAGACGACGTACTGCTCTATCCCGCGGAACCGGCCTGCCCGGAAGGACGATCCCGTCGATGACCGACCGCACGACGACAACCTCGGCCGGGATCCGCGGCTTTCGTGCGGGCGACGGCCCCCGGGTGGTGGAGACCTGGCGGCGCAGCGCACCGGCCGACCCCATCACCCCGGACCGCTTCCGCACCCTGGTGCTGCTCGACCCCAACTTCGATCCCGAAGGGCTGCGGGTCGCCGTCGACGGTGACCGTGTGGTCGGCGCCGCCTACGCGGTGCGGCGGCTGACGCCGATGGCCGGTACCGACCTGGAGCCGGAGCAGGGCTGGATCCCGTTCTTCTTCGTCGCCCCGGACGCCCGCGGGCGCGGCCTCGGCCGCCGGCTGCTGACCGAGGCCCTCGACTGGCTGCACGGCCACGGCCGTACCCGGGTGGACTTCTCGTCGTACACCCCGAACTACGTCTTCCCGGGTCTGGACGCGGAGGCCTACCCGGAGGCGGCCGGGCTCCTGGAGTCGCTGGGCTTTCGCACGCTGTACGAGGCGGCCGCGATGGACCGCGTCCTGGTCGGCTACCGCCTCCCGGACGACGTCACCCACCGCCTGGACCAACTCACCGGGCGGGGCTACCGGTTCGCCACCCCGGCCGACGACGACCTGGTGGATCTCCTCGCGCTCGCCGGGAGCCACTTCGGCCCGGACTGGGCGTGCACGATCCGGGCGTGTCTGGCCGCGGGCACACCGCTCGACCGGATCGTCGTCGCCCGGGACCCGGCCGGCCGGATGGTCGGCTGGGCCATGCACGGCGCGTTCGACTCGGTGGACGAACGGTTCGGCCCCATCGGGGTGCTGGAGGAGATGCGCGGCACCGGACTCGGTGAAGTCCTCCTCCACCTGGTCCTGGAACGGATGCGGGCCCTGCGCGCCCACTCCGCGTGGTTCCTGTGGACCGGCGCCCAGTCGCCGGCCGGCCACCTCTACCGCAAGACCGGGTTCACCACGACCCGGGTGTTCCGCGTGCTGCGCCGCGAGGCGGCCGCCCGATGACACCGACCCCTCCGGCCGGCCGGCTGAGCCGCCGGCGCCTCGCGCTCGCCCTGCCCTCGGCGCTGCTCGCGTCCGGCTGCGCCGCGCCGTCCCGGGGCACCGGGCGGCCCGGGGACCCGGTCGTCCTCACCCTGCTCTCGCACTATGCCAGCGGGGAACTCAAGAAGGCCCTCCAGAGCCCGGTCGACGAGTGGAATGCCACCCACGAACGGGTCAAGGTGGCGACCAAGGCCGTCGAGTTCACCGACCTGCTGACCACGTTCATGGTCCGCCAGGCCGCGGGCCAGGGCGCCGACATCCTCCAGCCGTACTGCCTGTGGAACGGCCAGCTCGTCCGGGCCGGCGTCCTGCGGGCGGCACCGGCCGGGCACGCCGCGGAGATCAGGCGCGGTTACGGCGCCGCAGCGGTCGGCTCCTCGTCGGTGGCGGGCCGGGTCTACGGCTACCCCACCGAGACACAGACGTACGCCCTCTACTACAACAAACGGCTGCTGCGCGAGGCCGGCGTCGACGGACCCCCGCGCACCTGGCGGGAGCTGGAGGAGACGGCGTACCGCACCGCCCGGCGGGACGGCTACGGCAACACCCTGGTCCAGGGGTTCGGCCTGTCGACCTACGACGACTCCACGACCGTCGGGCAGACCCTCGCCCTGCTCAACGCCGCCGGCGGACGGTTCGTCGCCGCCGACGGCAGGAGCACCGCCATCGACTCGCCGGCCGGCCGGGCCGTGCTCGACCTGGAGCACCGCCTCGTCGCCAGGGGTGCGAGCGCCCCCGGCGTCAACGTCTACAAGGCGTTCGCGTCCGGGCAGGTCGCCATGGTGATCAGCGCCGGCTGGTGGACCGCGAACCTCAAGTCCCTGATGGGCGAGGCCTACCGCGACGTCGGGGTGGCGCCGGTGCCCCTTCCCGACGCGGAGGGCCGGCGCGCCACGCTCTCCACCGGGTTCATGCTCGGCGTCAACACCGCCAGTGAACATCCGCGCGAGGCCTGGGAGTTCCTTCGCTGGCTCAACGCCGACAAGGTGCGCGGTGCCACCCGGATGAGCGCCCTGCAGGTGTCGGTCGGTTCCCTGACCGGCCGCGCCGACGACATGCGGACCCTGCTCGGCGCCGGCGGCGACCCGAACCTGCGGCCGTTCCTGGACGCGCTGGCCTACGCGGTGCCGGAGCCGAACGGGCCGGGCGCGCAGCAGGCCAAGTCGCTGCTGCGCAAGAACATCGAGGCACTGTGGACCGGTCAGCAGTCCGTCGACGAGGCCCTGCGCACCACCCGCCGCCAGGTCGACCAGGAGGTGTCGCGCTCATGGTGAACGCCACCCTGACAACAGAGGCGACAGAACGGGCGGCCCGCCATCCGTCCGCGGTCGGCGTCCGTGGCAGCGGACGCGACCGGCAAAGGCGCCGCCAGGCCGCCGTCGCCTACCTGTTCCTGGCCCCGACACTGCTGTTCTACGCCGTCTTCCTCGCCCTGCCGCTCGGCTTCGCGCTGCTGCTGTCCATGTCCCGCTGGGCGGGTTTCGACCTCGGCGACATCGACCCCGTCGGACCGGACAACTTCGCCCGCCTCTTCGCGGACGGGGCGACGTTCCTGACGCCGGTCCTCACCAACACGCTGCTGTTCGCCCTCGGCACCGTGGCCCTCGCGCTGGCCGGCTCGGTGCTCGTCGCCACCTGCATCGACAAACTCCGGTTCCAGGGGCTCTGGCGCACCCTGTACTTCCTGCCGATCGTCACCACCGTCGTCGCCGTCGGCAACGTCTGGAAGTACATGTACGAACCCGGCGGCCTCGTCAACGGCGTCCTCAACGCCCTCGGACTCGGCTCGGTGGCGTTCCTCCAGGACCCGGACACCGCGCTGCCCGCGGTCGTCGTCGTCCAGGCCTGGGCCTCGGTCGGCTCGGCGATCCTCGTCCTGACCGCCGGGCTCAAGTCCGTCCCCCAGTCGTACTACGAGGCCGCCGCGCTCGACGGCGCCGGGCCCGTCACCGTCTTCTGGCGGATCACGCTGCCCCTGCTGCGGCCGTCCCTGCTGTTCGTGTGCGTCACCCAGTTCCTCACCGGCCTCCAGTCGTTCGCGCTGATCATCGTGATGACCAAGGGCGGACCCGGGGACGCGACCGACGTGGCCGCCCTTGAGATGTACCGGCAGGCCTTCTCCTGCGGCGACTGGGGCACCGCCAGCGCCGCCGCCTTCGTGCTGTTCGCGGTGGTCCTCGCGGTCACGCTGGTCCAGTTGTGGCTCTTCCGGCGCAAGGGGGAGGACGCGTGATCCGCCGGCGCTTCCCCTGGCTGTCGTACCTGCTGGTCGTCACCGGCGCTGTGCTCACCGTGGTGCCCTTCCTCGACATGGTGATGACGTCCTTCAAGGGCGCCGACGAGGCCGGCCGGCTGCCCTACCGGTTCCTGCCCGACGCGTTCGACCTGTCCAACTACCGGGCGGCCGTCCACCAGCTGGACCTGCCGGTGCTCTTCCGCAACAGCGTCGTCGCCACGGCCGTGATCAGCGGCTCGGTGCTGGTCACCTCCTCGCTCGCCGGCTACGCGCTCGCCAAACTCCGCTTCCCCGGCCGGGACTTCGTCTTCCGGCTGGTGCTGTCGACGATGATGTTCCCGCCGTTCCTCTTCCTCGTCCCGCACTTTCTGATCCTGGTGCACTGGCCGCTGGCGGGCGGCAACGACCTGTTCGGGCGCGGCGGCGCCGGACTGACCGTCAGCATCGCGGCGCTCGCCATGCCGTTCCTCGTCAGCGGCTTCGGGATCTTCCTGATGCGCCAGTTCATGGTCTCCCTCCCGGACGAGGTGCTGGAGGCCGCCCGCATCGACGGGGCCGGGGAGTTCACCGTGTGGTGGCGGATCGTCGTCCCGCAGACCAGGCCGGTCCTCGTCACCCTCGGACTGCTGACCTTCGTCGACGCCTGGAACGAGTACATCTGGGCGCTGCTCGTCTCGACCGCCAACCCGGACGTGATGACCCTGCCCGTCGGCATCCAGCTCCTCCAGGACTACGTCGACCCCACCCGCACGACGCCGATCGTCATGGCCGGCCTGGTCCTGAGCACCCTGCCGGTCCTGGTGCTCTTCCTGCTGCTGCAGAAGCACTACATCCGTGGTGTGATGCTCAGCGGCCTCAAGTGAACAGCGCATCCTACCCAGATCGTGGTGTCGATACGCTGTTTGTCGTAGCACAGCGGATTGTCCCTGCGGGGTTTGTTCTCTCATCGGCCCTGCGGTACGCCTGCACCATGCAACAGTTCGAGCGCCGCCCTTGTGGCGAGCGGTCTCAACTGTCCTGGCCAGGGACGTTACTTGGCGGTTCTGCTTAAAGGACACCCCAGCGTCAGCCCAACTTCTTCGAGGGCCGCTTGACGTCAATTCCACGATCGGGTGACACTGATGTTGCTTTTGACGTCCCTCGATACGTCAGTGCAAAAAATGGAGAGCTAATGTCCTTGGAACAGCCCGCCCTCCCCTTATCACGAAGCGCCACCGAGGTTTCCCAAAGCGAGTTACCCGCCGTTCTCGACGGGTTCGATCTCAGCGACCAGGACCGGTTCGGTGCCGGTTTCCCGCACGAGGTCTTCGCCCGGCTCCGCCGGGAAGCACCGATCCTGCTCCACCCGCCGGGCCGCACCCGCGACGGCGAGAACTTCTGGGTCCTGTCCCGCTACGCCGACGTGGTCGAAGCCGCGGCCCATCCGCTGCTGTCCTCCCAGGGCGGCGGCGACCGCGAGGGCGGCGGCACCCACCTCGACGACCTGCCCGCCGGCACCTACTCCGGCGCGATGCTGAACATGATGGACGACCCACGGCACCGGTTGCTGCGCGACCTGGTCAGTCCCTCGGTCACCGGCCCGGTCCTCGAAGCGCTGGCCCCGACCATCACCGAACGCGCCGAGACGATCATCGACGAGGTCGTCAAGCAGGGCTCCTGCGACTTCCAGAACGACGTCGCCGGCCGGTACTCGGTCGAGGTCATGGCCGCGCTGATGGGCATTCCCCGCGCGGACTGGCCGCAGTTCGTCGACTGGACCGAAGTCGTGATGGGCTACGAGGACCGCGAGTCCGGCGAGGCCTCCTCCCGCAGCCAGGCCTCGCTGCTGGCCATGTACCAGTACGGCGTCAAACTGATCGCCGAGAAGCGCGCCGATCCCGCCCAGGACTTCCTGTCGGTGATCGCCGCCGGTGATCTCCCGGAGGGCCAGGGCGAACCGCCCCTGCGCGAGTACGAGCGCGAGGTGTTCGTCAACCTGCTGACCCTGGCCGGCAGCGAGCCCACCCGCAACGTGATCGCGGTCGGCCTGCTCGCCCTGGCCGAACGGCCGGAACAGTGGCAGGCGCTGCGCGCGGACCGCTCGCTGCTGGACAGCGCGGTCGAGGAGATGATGCGCTGGTCCACCCCGACGCCGTACAACCGGCGGACGGCCACCGAGGACTTCACCTTCAACGGCGTACGGTTCGGCCGCGGCGACAAGGTGACCCTGTGGTGGTCCTCGGCCAACCGGGACGAGAGCGTGTTCGACGACGCCATGTCCTTCGACATCCGCCGGAACCCCAACCCGCACGTGGCCTTCGGCCAGGGGCCGCACAGCTGCCTCGCCGTCGACCTCGCCCGTATCGAACTGCGCACGCTCTTCGGCGTGCTGCTCGACCAGGTCGCCGAGGTACGGCTGACCGGTCCGGTGCCCTGGGCCAACAACAGCAAGCACACGGTGGCCCTGAGAGTGCCCGTGGAGTTCGTCCGCGCCTGAGCGGGCCCGCGTCCTGCCGCGTACGGCGGACGCCCTCACCCCGGCCGCCGTGCGGCGGGTCCGGGGACGACGGTCACGACGTGGTGACCGCGGCAGCCTGAAGCGGACCGGTGCCGACGCCGGTCCGCGCCCGCCCGCAATCCGATCGGCCCGGTGCTGCCCGGGCCGGGTCTGCGGCATGCCCGCCGGCCGAAGCGCGCCGGGGGTGTTCGCCGGGTGCGTTCAGGCGGCCGCTTCGGCCAAAGGGGCCGCTCAGCCCTGCCCGTGGCACAGCGCAACCGTGGACGTCCGGACACCAGGTGCCGGGCGGATCAGACGTGTCCTCGATGAGACGACGTGGAGGAGGAGTCCGGCGTGGGAGACCGAGTGGGCAACGCCGCCGACCAGGAACCGGTGGCGGTCGTCGGCCTGGCGTGCCGGCTGCCGGGGGCGGGAAACCCCGCCGAGTTCTGGCGGCTGCTCCGCGAGGGACGGGACGCGCTGGGCGAACCCGGTCCGCGGCGCTGCCACCCCGACGGCCCGGCGGTACCCGTGCTGCCCTCCGGCGAACCGGTACGGGCCGGCTTCCTGGACCAGGTCGACTCCTTCGACGCCGGGTTCTTCGGCGTCTCCCCGGGTGAGGCGGCCGTCATGGACCCGCAGCAGCGGCTGGTCCTGGAACTGGCCTGGGAGGCCTTCGAGGACGCCGGGATCGTCCCGGGCGACGGCGACCGTCCGGGCGGCACCGGGGTGTACGTCGGCGCCACCTACGACGACTACGCGACGCTGCGCGGCGCCCGCCTGAGCCCGCACTCGGCCACCGGACGCAACCGGGCGATGATCGCCAACCGGGTGTCCTACGCCCTGCGGCTGCGCGGGCCCAGCCTGGTGGTGGACAGCGCGCAGTCCTCCGCGCTGCTCGCCGTCCATCTGGCCTGCCAGGCCCTCGCGGCGGGGGAGTGCACGACGGCGCTGGCCGGCGGCGTCAACCTGAACATCACCCAGGACGGCTACGACGTCACCCGGGCACTGGGCGCGATCTCACCGGACGGGCGCTGTCACACCTTCGACGCGCGGGCCGACGGGTTCGTGCGCGGCGAGGGCGGCGCGGTGCTGGTGCTCAAGCCGCTGTCGGCGGCACTGGCCGACGGGGACACCGTGCACGCGGTGATCCGGGGCGGCGCCGTCAACAACGACGGCGGCGGCGACTCGCTGACCGCCCCCCGTCAGGAGGCCCAGCAGGACGTGCTGCGCCTCGCCTGCGCGGCGGCCGGCGTGTCCCCGGCCGAGCTCGACTACGTCGAACTGCACGGCACCGGAACGCCGTTGGGTGACCCCGTCGAGGCCGCGGCGCTCGGCGCGGTGGCCGGGCCCGAGCGGGCGCCGGAGCGGCCGTTGCTGGTCGGCTCGGTGAAGACCAACATCGGGCACCTGGAGGGCGCGGCCGGGATCGCCGGGCTGCTCAAGACGGTGCTGTGCCTGTCGCACCGCGAACTGGTGCCCAGCCTGAACTTCCGCACCCCCAACCCACGGATCCCGCTGACGGAGCTGGGCCTGCGGGTGGTCACCGAGCCCGTCCCGTGGCCCGCCACGCAGGGTCCCCTGCTCGCCGGGGTCAGCTCGTTCGGCATGGGCGGCGCCAATTGCCACCTGGTGCTCACCGAGCCGCCCGCCCCCCGCCCGGCCCCGGATCACGACACCGAGGGGGCCGAGGAGCACGACGGCCCGGTACTGGTACCGCTGACCGCACGGGCCCCGGCGGCGCTGACCGAACTGGCAGGCCTGCTGGGCGAGTCGACGGCGCCCCCGGTGGACCTGGCCTACTCGCTGGCCACCACGCGCAGCCCGCTGGAGCGACGGGCGGTACTGGTCGCCGACTCCGCCGAGGAGGTGCCCGGCCTGCTGGCCGCGCTGGCCGGGGACACGGCGAACGCCCGGGTGGTGCGCGGCACGGCCGTCGACGGGCGGACCGTGTTCCTCTTCGCCGGCCAGGGCAACCAGCGGCCGGGCATGGGCCGGGAGATCTACCGGCGTCACCCCGTGTTCGCCGCCGCCGTGGACGCCATCGCCGCGGAACTGCGCCCCCACCTGCCACGGCCACTGCTCGACGTGGTTTTCGCCGCGGAAGGCTCGGCGGACGCCGCCCTGCTGGACGAACCGGCCTACACCCAGCCCGCGCTGTTCGCCGTCCAGGTCGGGCTGTACCGGCTGGTGGAGAGCTGGGGGATCACCCCGGACGCCGTCCTCGGCCACTCCTTCGGAGAGCTGGCGGCCCTGCACGTCGCCGGGGCGATGTCCCTGGCCGACGCCTGCGCGCTGGTCGCCGCCCGCGGCCGGCTGATGCAGGACATCCCGCCCGGCGGGGCGATGATCCTGGTCGAGGCCTCCGAGGCGGAGCTGCTGCCGGACGTCGAGGCGACCGGCGGGCTGGTGTCGATCGCCGCCCTCAACAGCCCCACCGCCACCGTGCTGTCCGGGGACGCGGACGCCACCCTGGCGATCGCCGGCCGCTGGTCCGCGCGGGGCCGGCGCACCCGGCGCATCCAGGTCCCGATCGCCAGCCACTCGCCGTATGTGGACGGCATCCTGGACGGAATGCGCGCGGCCGCCGCCCGCATCGACTGGCGGACCCCGACCGTCCCCGTCATCTCCTCGCTGACCGGCGCCGAACTGGACGTCACCGGCCTGGACTGGCCGGAGTTCTGGGCCCGGCACACCCGCGGCACGGTACGGTTCGCCGACGCCATCGCCACCGCCTGCGCGGACGGCGCCCGCACCTTCCTGGAGCTCGGCCCGGACGGGACCTTGTGCGCCATGGGGCCGGGCAGCGCGCCCGAGGACGTGGCGTTCGTCTCCGCGCTGGCCGGCGGCGAACGCCCCGACCTGCGCTCACTGCTCACCGCGGTGGCCCGGGTGCACACCCGCGGCGTCCCCGTGGACTGGACGCGGTTCTACGAAGGCTCCGGGGCCCGGCGGATCCCGCTGCCCACCTACCCCTTCCAGCGGCGGCGGCACTGGATCGCCGGGGTGACGGCCACCGGCGGCGCGACCCCCGTCGTACCCGCCGTGTCAGCCGAACCGGAGTCCGGGACACCGGCCCGGCCCGAGGAGGGGCACGCCGGACTGCCCGCGGCCGAGCGGGAGCAGGCGGTGCGTGCGCTGGTGCGGGCCGAGGTGGCCGCGGCGCTGGAGCTGGACTCCGCCGAACAGCTGGACATGCGGCGCCCGTTCAAGGACCTGGGCTTCGGCTCGCTGATGACGGTGGAGCTGGGGCAGCGGCTGGCCGACGTGACCGGGGTACGGCTGCCCGCCACCGCCGTACTCGACCACCCCACCCCGGAACGGATCACCGCGCACCTCACCGCCGAACTAGCCGATGGGACACCGCGGGACGCCGCCCCCGAGAGGCCGCCCACGGATCCCGCGCCCGCCACCGACCCGATCGCGATCGTCGGGATGGCCTGCCGGTTCCCCGGCGGGGTCGGCTCGCCCGAGGACCTGTGGGACCTGGTGGCCGCCGGCACCGACGCCATCGGCGGGTTTCCCACCGACCGCGGCTGGGACCTGGACGGGCTCTTCGACGCGGACCCGGACCGGCCGGGCCGCAGCTACGCGCGCACCGGCGGATTCCTGTACGGGGCCGCCGAGTTCGACGCGGAACTGTTCGGCATCTCGCCGCGCGAGGCCCTCGCCATGGACCCGCAGCAGCGGCTCCTCCTGGAGACCTCCTGGGAGGCACTGGAGCGGGCCGGGATCGACCCGTTGTCCCTGCGGGACAGCGCGACCGGAGTGTTCTCCGGGGTGATGGCACAGGACTACGGGCCCCGGATGCACGAGGGCGCCGACGGCCTCGACGGCTACGTGCTGACCGGCACCACCGCCAGCGTCGCCTCCGGCCGCGTCGCCTACAGCCTGGGACTGCGCGGGCCCGCGGTCACCGTGGACACCGCGTGCTCCTCGTCGCTGGTGGCGGTGCATCTCGCGGCCCAGGCGCTGCGGTCGGGGGAGTGCTCGCTGGCGCTGGCCGGCGGGGTGACGGTGATGCCCACGCCGGGCATCTTCGTGGAGTTCTCCCGACAGCGCGGACTCGCGCCCGACGGGCGGTGCAAGTCGTTCGCGGCGGCGGCCGACGGCACCGGCTGGGCGGAGGGCGCCGGCCAGCTCGTCCTGGAACGGCTGTCCGACGCACGCCGCAACGGCCACCCCGTGCTCGCGGTGCTGCGCGGCTCGGCGGTGAACCAGGACGGCGCCTCCAACGGCCTGACCGCCCCCAACGGCCCTGCCCAGGAAGGCGTGATCCGCACCGCGCTGGCCACCGCCGGCCTGTCCGGCGCGGACGTGGACCTGGTGGAGGCCCACGGCACCGGGACCACCCTCGGCGACCCGATCGAGGCCCACGCGCTGCTGGCCACCTACGGACGGGACCGCGCCGGCGAGCCGCTCTGGCTGGGGTCGCTGAAGTCCAACATCGGCCACACCCAGGCCGCCGCCGGGGTCGCGGGCGTGATCAAGGTCGTACAGGCCCTGCGGCACGGGCTGCTGCCGCGCACCCTGCACGTGGACGAACCCTCGCCGTACGTGGACTGGGCCTCCGGCGAGGTGCGGCTGCTGACGGAGGAGCGACCGTGGCCGGAGCGCGGCCGGCCGCGCCGGGCCGGGGTGTCCTCGTTCGGGATCAGCGGCACCAACGCCCATGTCATCGTGGAGCAGGCGCCCGAGGTGGTGCCGGTGGAACCCGCGTCGGCACCGGACCCGGTGCCGCCGTCCGGTCCGGTGCCGGCGGTGCGATCCGGTTCGGACCGGGTGCTGCGGTCCGGTCCCGTACCGGCGGCGCGATCCGGTCCGGACCGGGTGCTGCGGTCCGGTCCCGTACCGGTGGTGCTGTCCGGGCAGACCGCGGCCGCGTTGCGGGCGCAGGCGGCACGGCTGGCCGCACACCTGGAGAGCGAGCCGGGGGCGGCGCTCGCGGACGTCGCCCGCGCGGCCGCCACCACCCGGGCCGCGCTGCCGCACCGCGCCGTGCTCACCGCCACCGACCGCACGGACCTGGTACGGGGCCTGCGCACCCTCGCCGCCGACGAGGAGACGCCCGGCCTGGTGCGCGGGGTCGCCGACATCGACGGCCGCACGGTGTTCGTGTTTCCGGGTCAGGGTGCGCAGTGGGCGGGGATGGCGGTGGAACTGCTCGATTCCTCGCCGGTGTTCGCGGAGCGGATGGCTGAATGTGCTTCGGCGCTGGGTGAGTTCGTGGACTGGTCGCTGCTGGGTGTGCTGCGGGGGGAGGCGGGTCAGCCGGGGCTGGACCGGGTGGATGTGGTGCAGCCGGTGTCGTTCGCGGTGATGGTGTCGCTTGCCGCGTTGTGGCGGTCGTTCGGGGTGGAGCCGGACGCGGTGGTGGGGCATTCGCAGGGGGAGATCGCTGCCGCGTGTGTGGCGGGGGCGCTGTCCCTGCGCGACGCCGCCAAGGTGAGCGCCCTGCGCAGCGCCGCGCTCGGGGCGCTGTCCGGCGCCGGCGGGATGATGTCGGTGGCGCTCCCGGTCGCCGAGCTGGAACCGCGGCTGGCGCGCTGGGACGGGCGGCTGTCGGTCGCCGCGGTCAACGGGCCCGCGGCGGTGGTCCTTTCCGGAGAACCCGGAGCCCTTCGGGAACTCGAAGCCGAGCTGACCGCCGAAGGCGCGCGGGCCCGGCTGGTCGCGGTGGACTACGCCTCGCACTCCGCACAAGTGGAACGCATCCGGACCGAACTACTGGACCGGCTCGCCGGACTGGACCCGCACACCACCGAGATCCCCTTCTACTCCACGGTGACCGGCGAACGGCTCGACACGGCGGCCCTGGACGCCGAGTACTGGTACCGGAACCTGCGCCAGACCGTCCGGTTCGAGGAAACGATCAGTGAACTGGACCGGGCCGGGCACCGCGTGTTCGTGGAGACCAGCCCGCATCCGATCCTGACCGCGGCCGTCCAGGACACCGTCGAGGCGGCGGGCAGCACGGCCGTGGTGGTCGGCTCGCTCCGCCGCGACCAGGGCGGCCCGGGCCGGTTCCTGCGGTCGCTGGCCGAGGTACAGGTACGCGGGGTCCGGGTGGACTGGAACGCCGCCTTCGGGGCCCTGGGCCACCGGGCGGAGCTGCCCACCTACGCCTTCCAACGCCGGCGCTACTGGCTGCCCACCCCGGCGGGCGGCACCGACCCCGCCGGGCTCGGGCTGGACGCCACCGCCCACCCGTTCCTGGGGGCCGCCGCGCCGATCGCCTCCACGGGTGAGCTGCTCCTGACCGGCGAGCTGTCCCGGCAGCGGCAGCCCTGGCTGGCCGACCACACCGTCTTCGGCACCGCCGTACTGCCCGGCACGGCCTTCGTCGAGCTGGCCGTGCGCGCCGGGGACGAGGCGGGCTGCCGGGTGCTGGAGGAACTGACCGTGCTCGCGCCGCTGACCCTGCCCGAGCGCGCCGGCGTACGGGTACAGGTGGTGCTCGGCGCGCCCGGCGAGGACGGCGGCCGCGCCGTGGACGTGTACTCCCGGGCGGGTGACGGCCCCGAGTGGACCCACCACGCCACCGGCAGGCTCGGCACGACGGCGGCACCCCCGCCGGCGACCGGCGACTGGCTGCCGGCGGGCGCCACCCCGGTCGACCTGGCCGACCGCTACCCGGCACTGGCCCGGCTCGGCTACGGCTACGGACCGGTCTTCCAGGGGCTGCGCCGGCTGTGGCGGCACGGCGAGGACCTGTTCGCCGAAGTCGCCCTGCCCGAACCGGCGACGGCGGACGCCGGATCGTACGGACTGCACCCGGCACTGCTGGACGCGGCGCTGCACGCGGCCGTCCCGACCGAGGACTCGGCCGCCACCGGGCTGCCCTTCGCCTTCACCGGGGTCCGGCTGTACCGGACCGGTGCCACCGCGGCGCGGGTGCGGCTGCGCCCCGCGGCCGGGGGAGCCGTCTCCCTCACCGTGACCGACGCCGAGGACAACCCGGTCGCGGCGATCGACTCGCTGGCGTTCCGGCCGGTCAGCGCCGAACAACTCGCCGCCGGCCGCCGTGACCACCTGTACCGCACCGGCTGGGTTCCCCTGGCGCCCCCGGCGCAGGACGGGGCCTGGGCGTGGCTGCCGGACCTGGCCCCGGACGGGTCGGTGCCCGCGGCGGTGGGTGTCGCGGTGGCCGGGGTGACCGACGCCCTGGCGGTGGCGCAGCGCTGGCCGGCCGAGGAGCGGTTCGCCGCATCGACGCTGGTCCTGCTGACGCGCGGTGCGGTCGCCACAGGCCCGGGCGAGCCGGTCGATCCGGATGTGGCAGCGGTGTGGGGCCTGGTGCGCAGTGCGCAGACGGAGGACCCGGACCGTTTCGTCCTGGTCGACACGGACGGCCACCCCGCCTCCCAGGCGCTGCTGCCCCGACTGGCGGCGACCGGGGAGGCCCAACTGGCCGTGCGCGCGGGGCGGGTGCTCGTGCCGCGGCTGGCGCGGGTGACGGAGACGGCCGGGGATGCTCCTTGGTCGGCCGAGGACGTGGTGCTGGTGACCGGGGCGAGCGGGACGCTCGGGGGCCTGGTGGCACGGCACTTGGCGGAACGTCACGGGGTGCGTGGTCTGGTCCTGGCTTCCCGCCGTGGCGCCGACGCGCCGGGCATGGCGGAACTGGTCGCCGAGCTCGGTGAGTTGGATGCCGAGGTGGCGGTGGTCGCGTGTGACGTGGCCGAGCGGGAGGCGGTGGCCGCGCTGCTGGCCGAGCACCCGGTGACGGCCGTGGTGCACGCCGCCGGGGTTCTCGACGACGGCGTGCTGGCCGCGCTCACCCCCGAACGGGTGGCCGAGGTGTTCCGGGCGAAGGTGGACGGCGCGCGCCATCTGGCCGAACTCACCGGCCCGGAACTCAGGGCGTTCGTGCTGTTCTCCTCGGTGGCCGGGACGCTGGGCAACGCGGGGCAGGCCGCCTACGCGGCGGCCAACGCCGCGCTGGACGGGCTGGCCGCCCAGCGCCGGGCCGCCGGACTGCCCGCGACCGCGGTGGCCTGGGGGCTGTGGGCCGAGAGCAGCGGCATGACCGAGGGCATGGCCGACACGGACCGGGCCCGGCTGGCCCGCGCCGGTGTGGTGCCGCTGGACTCCGCCACCGCACTGGACCTGCTGGACACCGCCACCGCGCTGGACGATCCGGTGCTGCTCGCCGCCCGTCTGGACCCGGTGGCGCTGCGCGAGCGGGCGGCCGAGGGCGTGCTGTCGCCGGTCCTGCGCGCACTGGTGCCGGTGGTGCGCCCGGCCGCCGCCACGGAGAGTGCGGCGGACGGCGCCGACGGGCTCCCGCGGCGACTGGCCGAGGGAGATCCGCTGCGAGTGCTCCAGGACCTGGTGCTCACCCAGGCGGCGGTGGTGCTCGGCCACTCCGACCCCGGCGGACTCTCACCGGACCGGCCGTTCAAGGACTTCGGCTTCGACTCGCTGACCGCGGTGGAACTGCGCAACCGGCTGGGCCGGGCGACCGGCGTACGACTGCCCGCGACCGTGGTGTTCGACCACCCCACCCCCGCCGCACTCGCCGGACACCTGCACGGCGAACTCGTCGGCGACGCCACTGCCGCCGGCCCCCTGCCGGCCGCCGCCCCGGTGGTGGCCACCGACGAGCCGATCGCCATCGTCGGCATGGCCTGCCGCTTCCCGGGCGGGGTCGACTCCCCGGAGGACCTGTGGGACCTGGTGGCCGACGGCGTCGACGCCGTCGGCGCCTTCCCCACCGACCGGGGCTGGGACGTCACCGGCCTGTACGACCCCGACCCGGACCACCCGGGTACCACCTACACCCGGCACGGCGGCTTCCTCTACGACGCCGGCCGGTTCGACGCCGGGCTGTTCGGCATCTCGCCGCGCGAGGCCCTCGCCATGGACCCGCAGCAGCGGCTCCTCCTCGAAACCGCCTGGGAGGCACTGGAGCGGGCCGGGATCGACCCGTCCTCGGTACGCGGCAGCCAGACCGGCGTGTTCACCGGCGTGATGTACCACGACTACGCCACCACGCTGCGGGAACTGCCCGAGGGCGTCGAGGGGCACCTGCTCACCGGCACCGCCGGAAGCGTCGCCTCCGGCCGGGTCGCCTACACCCTCGGCCTGCAGGGGCCCGCGGTCACCGTGGACACGGCGTGCTCCTCCTCGCTGGTGGCGATGCACCTCGCGGCCCAGGCGCTGCGCTCCGGTGAGTGCTCGCTGGCTCTGGCGGGCGGTGTGACGGTGATGGCCGAGCCGACCACGTTCACCGCGTTCTCCCGGCAGCGCGGACTTGCCGCCGACGGACGCTGCAAGCCGTACGCCGGGGCCGCCGACGGCACCGGCTGGTCCGAGGGCGTCGGCCTGCTGCTGCTCGAACCGCTCTCCGCCGCGCGCCGCAACGGCCACCGGGTGCTGGCCGTGCTGCGCGGCTCGGCCGTCAACCAGGACGGCGCGTCCAACGGCCTGACCGCTCCCAACGGCCCTTCCCAGGAACGGGTGATCCGTACCGCGCTGGCCGCCGCCGGAGTCTCCGCCCAGGAGGTCGACGCGGTCGAGGGCCACGGCACCGGGACGCCGCTGGGCGACCCGATCGAGGCACAGGCGCTGCTGGCCACGTACGGGCGGGACCGCGCCGGCGATCCGCTGTGGCTGGGGTCGGTCAAGTCCAACATCGGGCACGCGCAGGCCGCGGCCGGAGTGGCCGGTGTGATCAAGATGGTGCAGGCGATACGGCACGGGGTGCTGCCCCGCACCCTGCACGTCGACGAGCCCTCACCGCACGTGGACTGGACGTCCGGTGAGGTACGGCTGCTGACGGAGGCGCGGCCGTGGCCGGAACGAGCCCGTCCGCGCCGGGCCGGGGTGTCATCGTTCGGCATCAGCGGCACCAACGCGCATGTCGTCATCGAACAGGCGGAGCCGGAAGCGGCTGCCGGGGCCGGGGCCGGGGCCGGGAGAGCAGACGGGGCCGGTGAGGTCGGGCGGGCCGAGGTGTTCGCGGAGGCCGGGCGGGTTGCAGGGTTCGTCGAGGCCGGGCAGGCCGAGGTGTCCGCCGAGGCCGGGCGGGTTGAAGGGTTCGTCGAGGTCGGGCAGGCGGACGGGTTCGATGGGGCGCGGGCGTACACCGAGCCTCGGCTGATGCCGGTCGTCGTGTCGGGGCAGAGCGACGAGGCCCTGCGCGCGCAGGCCGCCCGGCTGGCGTCGCATCTCGCCGAGCACCCCGGCGAACGGGTGCGGGACATCGGCTGGTCCAGCGTGGCCGGCCGGGCCGCGCTGGAGCATCGCGCGGTCGTCCTGGCCGCGGATCCGGAGCAACTGGGCGAGCGGCTCGGCGCGCTGGCCGAGGGCCGGGACATCCCCGGCGTCGTGCGCGGCACCGCGGCCGACGCGGCACGGCGGGTGGCGTTCGTGTTCCCCGGCCAGGGCGCGCAGTGGGCCGGGATGGCGCTGGAACTCCTCGACTCCGCACCGGTGTTCGCCGCCCGGCTCGCCGAGTGCGCCGCCGCGATCGAGTCGCACGTCGACTGGTCGGTGCTGGACGTGCTGCGCGGGCTGCCGGGCGCGCCGACCCTGGAACGGGTGGACGTGGTGCAGCCGGTGACCTTCGCGGTCAACGTGTCGCTGGCCGCGCTGTGGCGCTCGTACGGCGTGGAACCGGAGGCGGTGATCGGCCACTCGCAGGGCGAGATCGCCGCCGCCTGCGTGGCCGGGGCACTGTCCCTGGCCGACGCCGCCGCGGTGGTGTGCCTGCGCAGCCGCGCGCTGACCGAACTTTCCGGCAAGGGCGGCATGATGTCGGTGGCGCTGCCCGCCGACGAGGTGCGGGCCCTGTTCACCGACGACCGGCTGGGCGTCGCCGCGGTCAACAGCCCCACCTCCACCGTCGTCTCCGGCGACCCGGAAGCCCTGGAAGAGCTACGGGCCGCCTGCGAGGAGCGCGGGGTGCGGGCCCGCCGTATCGCGGTGGACTACGCCTCGCACTCCACCCACGTCACCGCCGTCAAGGACGGCCTGGCCGAACTGCTCGCCGGGATCAGTCCGCAGGCGGCGCGCACCGAGCTGTACTCCACGGTCACCGGACAGCGGCTGGACACCCGCGAACTCACCGGCGAGTACTGGTACACCAACCTCCGCCAGACCGTCCGGTTCGCCGACGCGGTGCGCGCCGCGCTGGACGCCGGGATCGGCACCTTCATCGAGATCAGCCCGCATCCCGTGGTCGCCCCGGGCATACAGGAGACGGTGGACGCCGCCGGCGCGGGGGCCGCCGTACTCGCCACACTGCGCCGCGACGACGGCGGCTGGCCGCGCTTCGCCCAGTCGCTGGCCGAGGCGCAGGTGCGCGGGGCCGGGGTACGGCTGGCCGAGGTGTTCGAGGGCACCGGTGCCCGACGGGTCGACCTGCCCACGTACGCCTTCCAGCACCGCTGGTACTGGCTGGCCGAGCAGGCCGGACCCCGGTCCGACGCCTGGCGCTACCGCGTCGAGTGGCGGCCCGCGGGCCCGCCGGAGCGCACCGGACCGGGCGGCGAGTGGCTGGCGCTGGTGCCCGCCTCCGGCGCCGACCAGGACTGGCTGAAGACGCTCACCGGCGGCCTTCCGGTGCGGACCCTCACCGTGGACACCGAGCACGCCGACCGCACCGAACTCACCGACCGGCTGCGCCAGGCGCTGGCCGAGCACCCCCCGCGCGGGGTGCTGTCCCTGCTGGCCGCCGACCGCCGCCCGCACCCGGACCACCCGGTGGTGCCCGCTGGAGTGGCCGCCACCCTGGCGCTGGTACAGGCCCTCGGCGACCTGGACGCAGCCGTCCCGCTGTGGCTGGTGACCTCCGGCGCGGTGAGCACCGGCGCCACCGACCCGCTGCGCGAACCGAGCGCCGCGCAGGTGTGGGGCCTGGGCCGGGTGGCGATGCTGGAGCACCCGGCGTTCTGGGGCGGCCTCATCGACCTGCCCGCCGAACCCGACGAGGCCGCGCTGGAACAGCTGCGCGGGGCGCTCGCGGGCGGCTGGGGCGAGGAGGACCAGCTCGCGGTGCGCGGATCCGGCACGCTGCTACGGCGGTTGGTGCGCGCCCCGCTCGACGGCGGTGCGACCGGTCAATGGCGGGCCCGGGACACCGCGCTCGTGACCGGCGGCACCGGCGCGCTCGGCCCGGAGGTCGCCCGCTGGCTCGCCGCGCAGGGCGTACGGCACGTGGTACTGGTCAGCCGCAGCGGCGCGGGCGCCGACGGGATCGCCGAACTGACGGCCGAACTCGACGGCCTCGGCGTCCGGCTGACCGCGCGCGCCTGTGACATCGGCGACCGGACCGCCGTGGCCGCCCTGCTGGCCGGACTGCGCGAGCAGGGCGAGACGGTCCGTACGGTGGTGCACGCCGCCGCGCTGATGCGACTGGCCCCACTCCCCGACACCGACCTCACCGAGTACGCCGACGTCCTCACCGCCAAGGTCCAGGGCGCCCGGCACCTCGTCGAACTCCTCGACCCGGCCGAACTGGACGCCCTGGTCTTCTACTCCTCCATCGCCGGGGTGTGGGGCAGCGGCGACCACGGCGCCTACGCCGCCGCCAACGCCGAACTCGACGCCCTCGCCGAGCAGGCCCGCGCCACCGGTCTGCCGGTCACTTCGGTGGCCTGGGGCGTCTGGGACGGCGCCCGCTTCCCCGATGGGGTCGACGCCGACCAACTACGCCGCCAGGGACTGCCGTTGATCGCCCCCGGACCCGCGCTGGACGCGCTCCGCACCGTCCTCGAACGCGCCGAGGGCGGGCTGTCGGTCGCCGACGTCCACTGGGCCAGGTTCATGCCACTGTTCGCCTCGGCCCGCAGCAGGCCGCTGTTCGCCGAGATCCCCGAGGCCCGGCGCGTGCTGGACGGCCCGTCCGAACCGGGGTCACAGTCGTCCGGCTCCCCCTGGGCACAGCGGCTGGCCGGGCTGTCGGACACCGAACGCCGCAGCACTCTGCTCCGGCTGGTACGCGAGCAGGCGGCCGTCGTACTGGGTCACTCCGGCGCGGCCGCCATCGGCGCCGACCACGCCTTCCGCGACCTCGGCTACGACTCGCTGACCGGGATCGAGCTGCGCAACCGGCTCGGCGAGGCGACCGGCCTGGCGCTGCCGGCCACCCTGGTCTTCGACCAGCCCACCCCGGCCGCGGTCGCCGCATACCTGCGCACCCGGCTCGCGCCCCCCGAACCACCCCTCCTCACCGAACTGGACCGGCTCGCCGAGCGGCTGTCCCGGGCGGACGCCGACGATGACCGAGACGGCGTCGAACTGCGGCTGCGGGCCATGCTCGCGCGGTTCAGCAGGAACCTCAGCAGCGACGTCAGCAGGAACTTCAGCAGGGACTTCAGCAGCGACGAGGAGGACTTCGACCCGATGTCGAACGAGGAGATGTACGACCTCATCGACCGCGAACTCGGCGCGAACTGAAGGGGGTTGCACATGTCCGAGGAAGACAAGCTGCGCGGCTACCTGAACCGGGTCATGGTCGACCTGCGCAAGGCCAACCGCCGCCTGCAGGACGTCGAACAGTCCCGCACCGAACCCATCGCCGTCGTCGGCATGGCCTGCCGCTACCCCGGCGGGGTCCGCTCCCCGGAAGACCTGTGGCAGGTGCTCTCCGAGGGCCGGGACGTCACCGGCGAACTGCCCACCGACCGCGGCTGGGACGTCGACGGCCTCTACGACCCGGACCCGGAGCGCTCCGGCCGCAGCTACGTACGGCGCGGCGGCTTCCTGGACGACCCCGGCGCGTTCGACGCGGGCTTCTTCGGGATCTCGCCGCGTGAGGCGCTGGCCATGGACCCCCAGCAGCGGCTGCTCCTGGAGACCTCCTGGGAGGCACTGGAACGGGCCGGCATCGACCCCACCGCACTGCGCGGCACCCGCACCGGCGTGTTCGTCGGCCAGAACTACCAGGAGTACGGCACCGGACTGGCCCACGCCCCCGCGAGCGTCGAGGGACACCTGGTCACCGGCGTGGTGCCGAGCGTGCTCTCCGGCCGGATCTCCTACACCCTCGGCGTCGAGGGCCCGGCCATCACCGTGGACACCGCCTGCTCCACCTCCCTGGTCACCCTGCACCTGGCCGTACAGTCGCTGCGCAACGGAGAGTCCACGCTGGCCCTGTCGGGCGGCGTCACCGTGCTGGCCGGACCCGGACCGCTCATCGAGTTCAGCCGCCAGCGGGTGCTGGCCGCCGACGGCCGTTGCAAGGCGTTCTCCGCCGATGCCGACGGCATGGGCATGGCCGAGGGCGTCGGCATGCTGGTGCTGGAGCGGCTGTCCGACGCGCGGGCCAACGGCCACCGGGTGCTGGCCGTGCTGCGTGGCTCGGCGGTGAACCAGGACGGTGCGTCCAACGGGCTCACCGCCCCCAACGGCCCCTCCCAGCAACGGGTCATCCGCGCCGCCCTGAACGCCGCCGGGCTGACCCCCGCCGACGTCGACGTGGTGGAGGCGCACGGCACCGGCACCTCGCTGGGCGACCCCATCGAGGCACAGGCCCTGCTGGCCACCTACGGCGGCGACCGCGAACGGCCGCTGCTCCTCGGGACGGTGAAGTCCAACATCGGACACACCCTCGCCGCCGCCGGGGTGGCCGGCGTCATCAAGTCCGTGCTGGCGCTGCGCCATGAGAGCGTGCCGAAGACCCTGCACGCGGACACCCCGTCCCGGCACATCGACTGGTCCACCGGCACCCTCTCGCTGGCCACCGAGGCGGTGCCCTGGCCACGCGGCGATCGGCCGCGCCGCGCCGCGGTGTCCTCGTTCGGCATCAGCGGCACCAACGCCCACGTCATCCTGGAAGAGGCCCCCGAGCCGGAGGACGTGGAGCAAGCGGTGGCCCCGCAGCCGGTGCTCTCCCTCCCTATGCCGGTGGTGGTCTCCGGCCGCGGCGCGACCGGCCTGGCCGACCAGGCGGCGCGCCTGCGCGAGTTCGTCGCGGCCGACCCCGAACTGACCGTCGCCCGCCTGGCGTTCGCCACCGCCACCACCCGGGCTGCGTTGGAGCATCGTGGTGCGGTGGTGGCCGCGGACCGGGATGAACTGCTGGCCGGGCTGGCGGAGTTGGCGGATGGCGCGCCGGGCGCTGTTCGTGCGGTGGCGGACCCGGGCGGGCTGACGGGGTTCGTGTTCTCGGGGCAGGGGTCGCAGTGGTCGGGTATGGGGCGGGAGTTGGCGGCGCGGTATCCGGTGTTCGCGGAGTCGTTCGCGGATGTGTGTGGGCGGTTGGAGTCGGTGTTGGGGCGGCCGGTGCGGGGGGTGGTTCTCGATGGTGGTGATCGGCTGGATGAGACGTTGTTCGCGCAGTGTGGTCTGTTCGCGGTCGAGGTTGCGTTGTTCCGGTTGCTGGAGTCGTTCGGTGTGGTGGCGGACTTTGTGGTGGGGCATTCGGTGGGTGAGGTGGCGGCGGCTCATGTGGCGGGGGTGTTGTCGCTGGATGACGCGGTCACTGTGGTGTGTGCGCGTGCCGGGTTGATGCAGGAGTTGCCGTCGGGTGGGGCGATGCTCGCGGTCAACGCCACGGAGGCGGAGGTCGCGGAGGTCCTGTCGGGTGAGGTCGGGATTGCGGCGGTCAATGGTGTGCGCTCGGTCGTCGTGTCCGGGGTCGAGTCGGCGGTGGAGGCTGTAGCGGCGCAGGCGCGGGAGCGGGGCTGGCGGAATACCCGGCTGCGGGTGAGTCACGCGTTTCATTCGCCGTTGATGGACCCTGTGCTGGACCGGTTCCGGGAGGCGATCGCCGGGGTCACCTTCGCCGCCCCGAGCATTCCGTTCGTGTCCACCGTGGATCTCAACGCCGCTCCCGTGGATGCCGGTTACTGGGTGCGCAATGTCCGGGACACGGTCCGGTTCGCCGATGCGGTGGCCCACCTGCACGAGCAGGGGGTGACGAGGTTCGTGGAGGTCGGTCCGGACGCCGCGCTGACCGCCGTAGGGCCGGACTGTCTCCCGGAGGATGCGACCGCGGCTTTCATCCCACTGCTCCGCCGCGACCAGCCGGAATCGGTGACCCTGTCCACCGGGTTGGCCCGCTTCCACGCACATGGCGGCCGCATCGACTGGGCCCGCTATCTGCCCGCCGCCGACCCGGTCGACCTGCCCACCTACGCCTTCCAGCGCCGACGCTACTGGCTGGACAACGCCGAGCCGGTCGACCCGACCGCGCTCGGTGCGCTGCCCGCCGGGCATCCGCTGCTCGGCGCGCTGGTCGCCCTGCCCGGCGCCATCGACACCGTCCTGACCGGGCGGTTGAGCCTGCGGGCCCAGCCCTGGCTGGCCGACCACCAGGTCACCGGCACGGTGCTGCTGCCCGGCACCGCGTTCGTCGAACTCGCCCGGCACGCCGCCGAACTGCTCGGGGACAGCCAACTGGACGAGCTGACCCTGGAGGTCCCGCTCGTCCTGCCCGCCGAGGGCGCCCTCGCCCTGCGGGTCGCCGTCGCAGAACCCGACGACGCCGGCAGCCGCGGTATCGAGGTGCACTCCCGGCCGGAGGGCTCCACGGCGCCTTGGACCCGGCACGCCACCGGTGTGCTGGCCGGGAGCGGCGACGACGTCGTCGGTGCGGATCTCGTGCAGTGGCCCCCGGCCGACGCCGAGCCGGTCGACCTGGACGGGTTCTATCCCCGGCTCGCCGACACCGGCCTCGGATACGGCCCGGCGTTCCAGGGGCTGCGGGCCGCCTGGCGGCGCGGCGACGAGATCTTCGCCGAGATCGCCCTGCCCGACCAACCACGGAGCCAGGCAGGGGAGTTCGGTCTGCACCCGGCGCTGCTGGACGCGGCGCTGCACGCGCTCGCCCTGCGCGGTGACGACGGCCTGCGGTTGCCCTTCGTCTTCCGAGGGGTCCGCTGGTACGACACGGGCGCGACGGCGCTGCGGGTCCGGCTCACCGTCGTCGGGGAGGACGCGGTTCGGTTGGACCTGGCCGACGGCGGCGGCGCCCCGGTCGGCGCCGTCGAGCGGGTGGTGCTGCGTGCCCTCACCGGTGAACTGCGCACGCCCGCACGGCTGGACTCGGTGTACCGGCTGGACTGGACGCCCGCCCGCACCGGACACCCCCGTCCTGCCGGCGCCGATGTGCTGTTCCGGGTCGAGGACACGCCCGTGGCCGAGCGTACCGCCGCCGTACTGTACCGGGTGCGCGGCTGGTCGGCCGAGGAGCCCCCGCAGGGCGCCCGACTGGTCCTGGTCACCCATGGTGCCGTCGCGGCCACCGCCGACGAGGTGCCCGACCCGGCCGGTGCGGCGGTGTGGGGGCTGGTGCGCTCGGCGCAGATCGAGTGGCCCGACCGGTTCGTGCTGCTGGACACGAACGACCCCACCGTCACGGACGCCGACCTGACCGCGGCACTGGCCATCGACGAACCTCAACTGGCGCTGCGTGCGGGGCGGGTGTTCGTACCCCGGTTGGCGCGGGTGTCGGAGGTGGTCGGGGACGCTCCATGGTCGGCTGGGGACGTTGTGTTGGTCACCGGCGCGAGTGGGACGCTCGGGGGCTTGGTGGCGCGGCATGTGGTGGAGCGCCATGGGGTGCGTGGTGTGGTGCTCGCTTCCCGGCGAGGCGGTGACGCGCCGGGTATGGCCGAACTGGTCGCCGAGCTGCGTGCGTTGGGTGCCGAGGTGGCGGTGGTGGCGTGTGATGTGGCTGATCGGGATGCGGTGGCCGCGTTGCTGGCCGAGCATGCGGTGACGGCGGTGGTGCATGCGGCCGGGGTGGTGGACGACGGCCTGGTCACCGGTCTCACCGAGGAGCGGTTGGCGGCGGTGCTGGCGCCGAAGGTGCTGGGCGCACGCTGGCTGGACGAACTGACCCGCGATCGGGACCTCACCCGGTTCGTCCTGTTCTCCTCCGCCTCCGCGACCCTCGGCAACGCCGGACAGGCCGCCTACTCCGCCGCCAACGCCTACCTGGACGCGCTGGCCCGGCAGCGCCACGCCGCCGGGCTCCCGGCGACCTCGCTGGCCTGGGGGCTGTGGGAGCAGCGCAGCGGCATCACCGGCGAACTGTCCGAGGCCGACCTGGCCCGTATCGCCCGCGGTGGTGTCGCGGCCCTGCCCACCACGGAAGCCCTGGCGCTGCTGGACGCCGCCGTGGGGCTCGGAGAGGCGGCCGTACTGCCGATGCGGCTGGGCACCCCGGCCCTGCACCGGCTCGACCCGCTGCCGACCGTGTTCGCCGGCCTGGTCCGTGGCCGGCGCCGTACCCGGCAGCAGTCCGGCTGGGCCGACCGGCTGCGGGCGCTGCCCGTACCGGAGCGCCGCCGCGCCGCCCTGGACCTGGTGCGCACCCAGGCCGCGGGGGTGCTGGACCTCGCCGGAGCCGAACAGGTCGGCGCCGAACAGTCCTTCGCCGACCTCGGCGTGGACTCGCTGACCGCGCTGGAACTGCGCAACCGTCTCGGCACCGCCACCGGGCTACGGCTGCCCACCACCCTGGTCTTCGACCACCCCACCCCGGCCGCGCTGGCCGGATTCGTACTCGCCGAGGCCGGTGACCCGCAGACCGCACCGGAACCCGCCGCACCCACGGTCACGGCCGCCGCGGACGAGCCGATCGCGATCGTGGGCATGGCCTGCCGCTATCCCGGCGGGGTCGGCACGCCCGAGCAGTTGTGGGACCTGGTCGCCGCGGGCCGGGACGGCATCTCCGCCTTCCCCGCCGACCGAGGCTGGGACCTCGGGGCGCTCCCGGTCGGACTGGGCGGATTCCTCGCCGACGTCGCCGGCTTCGACCCCGGTCACTTCGGCATCTCGCCGCGCGAGGCGCTGGCCATGGACCCGCAGCAGCGGCTGTTGCTGGAGCTGTCCTGGGAGGCGCTGGAACGCGCCGGGATCGACCCCACGGGCGTCCGGGGCAGCCGTACCGGCGTGTTCGCCGGGCTGATGTACCAGGACTACGCGACCCGGCTCGCCCATGTGCCCGAGGAGCTGGAGGGCTACCTGGGCAACGGCAACCTGGGTAGCATCGCCACCGGCCGGGTCGCCTACACCTTCGGTTTCGAAGGCCCCGCGGTCACGGTGGACACCGCCTGCTCGTCCTCGCTGGTGGCCATGCACCTGGCCGCCCAGTCGCTGCGCTCCGGCGAGTCCACCCTGGCGCTGGCCGGCGGGGTGACGGTGATGTCCAGCCCCACCCCGTTCCGCGAGTTCGACCGGCAGCGCGGCCTGGCCGCCGACGGCCGCTGCAAGTCCTTCTCCGCCGACGCCGACGGCACCGGCTGGTCCGAGGGCGTCGGCATGCTGGTGCTGGAGCGGCTGTCCGACGCGCGGGCCAACGGCCACGAGGTGCTGGCGGTGCTGCGCGGTTCGGCGGTGAACCAGGACGGTGCGTCCAACGGGCTCACCGCCCCCAACGGCCCTTCGCAGGAACGGGTCATTCGCGCCGCGCTGAACGCGGCGGGACTGTCCCCCTCGGACGTGGACGTGGTGGAGGCGCACGGCACGGGCACCACACTCGGCGACCCGATCGAGGCGCAGGCTCTGCTGGCCGCGTACGGCGGCGATCGCGAGCGGCCGTTGTGGCTGGGGTCGGTGAAGTCGAACATTGGGCACACGCAGGCCGCCGCGGGTGTCGCCGGCGTGATCAAGGTCGTACAGGCCATGCGGCACGGGCGGCTGCCCCGCACTCTGCACGTCGACGAACCGACCCCGCACGTGGACTGGTCGGCCGGTGACGTACGGCTGCTCACCGAGCCGATCGACTGGCCGGAGACGGAGGTGCGTCGGGCGGCGGTGTCGGCGTTCGGGGTGAGCGGGACGAACGCGCACGTGATCATTGAGCAGGCGCCGGCTGTCGAGCCTGTACCGGTCGGTGAACCGGTGTTGCCGGTGCCGGTGGTGGTGTCCGGGCGGAGTGTTGGGGCGTTGCGGGCTCAGGTGGGTCGGTTGCGTGAGTACGTGCTTGCCGCACCGGGCGCCGGTGTTGCGGAGGTGGCGCGTGCGGCGGCGCTGTCCCGGGCTGCTTTGGAGCATCGCGGTGCGGTGGTGGCCGCGGACCGCGATGAACTGCTCGCTGGACTCGCAGAGTTGGCGGACGGGTCGGTCACCGGCGTTACCGGTCACGGGGGTGGCACCGGGTTCCTGTTCTCGGGGCAGGGGTCGCAGTGGTCGGGTATGGGGCGGGAGTTGGCCGCGCGGTATCCGGTGTTCGCGGAGTCGTTCGCGGATGTGTGTGGGCGGTTGGAGTCGGTGTTGGGGCGGCCGGTGCGGGGGGTGGTTCTCGATGGTGGTGATCGGCTGGATGAGACGTTGTTCGCGCAGTGTGGTCTGTTCGCGGTCGAGGTTGCGTTGTTCCGGTTGCTGGAGTCGTTCGGTGTGGTGGCGGACTTTGTGGTGGGGCATTCGGTGGGTGAGGTGGCGGCGGCTCATGTGACGGGGGTGTTGTCGCTGGATGACGCGGTCACTGTGGTGTGTGCGCGTGCCGGGTTGATGCAGGAGTTGCCGTCGGGTGGGGCGATGCTCGCGGTCAACGCCACGGAGGCGGAGGTGGCGGAGGTCCTGTCGGGTGAGGTCGGGATTGCGGCGGTCAATGGTGTGCGCTCGGTCGTCGTCTCCGGGGTCGAGTCGGCGGTGGAGGCTGTAGCGGCGCAGGCGCGGGAGCGGGGCTGGCGGAACACCCGGCTGCGGGTGAGTCACGCGTTTCATTCGCCGTTGATGGAGCCGGTGTTGGACCGGTTCCGGGAGGCGATCGCCGGGGTCACCTTCGCCACGCCGAGCATCCCCTTCGTGTCCACCGTGGATCTCAACACCGCTCCCTTGGACGTCGATTACTGGGTGCGCAATGTCCGCGACACGGTCCGCTTCGCCGATGCGGTGGCCCACCTGCACGGCCAGGGTGTGACGAGGTTCGTGGAGATCGGCCCGGACGCCGCGCTGACCGCCGTAGGACCCGACTGTCTCCCGGAGGACACGACCGCGGCCTTCATCCCGTTGCTCCGCCGCGACCAGCCCGAAGTCCGTTCGCTGGCAACCGGGTTGGCCCGGTTCCACGCACACGGCGGTACGGTCGACTGGGCGTCGTATCTGCCCGCCGCGTCCCCGGTCGACCTGCCCACCTACGCCTTCCAACGCCGACGCTACTGGCTGGACAGTGCCGAACTGCCGCACCGGAATGGCTACCCGCTGCTGGACGCGGTCGTGGAGTTCGCCGAGGAGGACGGCTTCCTGTTGTCCGGGCAGCTGGCCACCCGGGCGCAGCCCTGGCTGGGGGAGCACACCGTGCTCGGCGCGACCGTCGTGCCCGGCAGCGTGTTCGCCGAACTGGCCCTGCACGCCGCCGCCGAGACCGGCGCCGGGGAGGTCGCCGAACTCACCCTCCAGGCACCGCTGGTGCTGCCCGCGGACGGTGCGGTCGAGGTGCAGATGAGGGTCGGTGCGCGGGGCGCGGCGGGAGAGCGCCCGCTGACCGTGCACGCCCGTCCGGCCGAGGACGGCACCCCGTGGACCTGCTACGCCCGTGCCGTACTCGGCCCGGTGTCGGCAGGGCCTCAGGACGCGCCGGTTGCCTGGCCGCCGCCGGACGCCGTCGCGCTGGACGTCGGTTCGGCCTACGCCGAGTTCGCCGCCACCGGGCTGGAGTACGGCCCGGCGTTCCAGGGCCTGCGTGCGGCCTGGCGGAGCGGTGACGAGATCCTCGCCGAAATCGAGCTGCCCGACCTGACCGACGCCGGCCGCTACGGGCTGCACCCGGCCCTGCTGGACGCGTCGCTGCACGCCTTGCGCTACCTGCATGAGGACGAGGGCGACCGCACCTTGCTGCCGTTCGCCTGGAACGGGATCGCGCTGCGCCGCGCCGGGGCGTCCGCGCTGCGGGTGCGGATCTCCCCGGTCGCCGCCGAGGCGGCCCGGATCGAACTGGCCGACGCGACGGGCGCCCCGGTCGGGGTCGTCGAGTCCCTGGCGGTCCGGCCGATCTCGGCCGAACAGCTCGGCCACCATGAATCGCTGTACGCCGTGGAGTTGGCGCCCGCCGCCCTGTCGGGCGGTCCGGAGCCGACCGTGCTGGACTGCGCCGAGCTGGCCGAACTGCCCGACGGGGAACTGCCCGAGGTGGTGGTGCTGGCGGCCGGGACCGAGGCCGATCCGGTGGCCGCGGCCGGCCGGGCGCTGGGCGCGGTGCGCACCTGGCTGGCCGAGGACCGTTTCGCCGGCAGCGGCGCCCGACTGGCGCTGCGGACCCGGAACGCCCGCACCGATCCGGCCGCCGCCGCGGTCTGGGGTCTGCTGCGCTCGGTGCAGCAGGAACACCCGGACCGCTTCCTGCTGGCCGACTTCGAGGCCGCCGACGGTACCGAAGCCACCGCGGCCTCCGACGGCACCGGCATTCCCCCCGCCGCCTGGAACGTGCCCGGCGGGCAACTGGTGGTGTGCGACGGCGCGGTGCTCGTACCACGGCTGTCCCATGTCCCGCTGTCAAGGATCACCGACCGGGACGGCGCCACCTGGGATCCGGGCGGCCCGGTGCTGATCACCGGGGGCCTGGGCGCGCTCGGTGCGGCCCTCGCCCGTCATCTGGCCGGTGACTGCGGAGTGCGCGAACTGGTGCTCACCGGCCGCCGGGGCGCGGACACCCCGGGCGCCGCCGAACTGGTCGCCGATCTGCGTGAGTTGGGTGCCGAGGTGGCGGTGGTGGCGTGTGATGTGGCTGATCGGGATGCGGTGGCCGGGTTGCTGGCCGCGCATGCGGTGACGGCGGTGGTGCATGCGGCCGGGGTGGTGGACGACGGTCTGGTCACCGGCCTCACCGAGGAGCGGTTGGCGGCGGTGCTGGCGCCGAAGGTGCTGGGCGCACGCTGGCTGGACGAACTGACCCGCGACCGCGAACTCACCGACTTCGTGCTGTTCTCCTCCGCCGCCGGAGTGCTCGGCGCCGCCGGGCAGAGCGCCTACGCGGCGGCCAACGCCGCACTGGACGCGCTGGCCCGGCAGCGCCACGCCGCCGGGCTCCCGGCCACCTCGCTGGCCTGGGGGCTCTGGGAGCAGCGCAGCGGCATCACCGGCGAACTGTCCGAGGCCGACCTGGCCCGCATCGCCCGTACCGGGCTGCGGCCGCTGACCACGCCCGAGGCGCTCGAACTGTTCGACCTCGCCCGTACGGTCGACGAACCGGTACTCGCTCCGATGCGCCTGGACCGGACGGCCCTACGGACCGGCGGCCCGGTCCCGGCGGTCCTGCGCGGCCTGGTCCGGGAAACACCGGCCACCGCTACGGCAGCCGGCGCGGGCTCCGCACCCGCCGCCGCACTTGCCACGCTGTCCGGACCCGACCGGGAGAAGGCGCTCCTGGAGCTCGTCCGCGCCGAAGCGGCCAGGGTGCTCGCCTACGACTCACCGGCAGCCGTGGCCGAGCACCGCACCTTCGCCGAACTCGGCGTCGACTCGCTGGCCGCGGTGGAACTGCGTAACCGGCTGTCCGAGTCCACCGGCATCCGGCTGCCCGCCGCGGTGGTGTTCGAGTACGCCACACCGGTGGCGCTCGCCGGGCACCTGCACACGTCCATGCCCGCGGCCGACGGCGCACCGGCCGGCTTGCCGCTCGCCGGACTGGACCAGCTCGAAGAAGCCCTGGCCGGTGCCGAACCCGGCGCCGTGGACCAGGCGAAGCTGCGCATGCGGCTCACCGCGCTGCTCGCCAAGTACGGCGGCGAGGAGCAGTCCGGCGCCGCACCGGAGCACGACCTGTCGTCGGCCTCCGACGACGAACTGTTCGGCCTCGTCGACGGCCTCGGCGCCGACCAAGGGTGAGGAAGGGAACCGCGTGGCTAACGAGGACAAGCTCCGGGACTATCTCCGGCGTGCGCTGAGCGAGGCGCAGAGTGCGCAGCGCAGGCTCGCCGAGATCGAACAGGCCCGGCGCGAGCCCATCGCGATCGTCGGCATGGCCTGCCGCTACCCCGGTGGCGTCGCTACACCCGAGCAGCTGTGGGAGATGCTGGCCGCGGGCCGGGACGGGATCTCCGGGTTCCCCGCCGACCGCGGCTGGGACCTGGCCGGACTGCCCGTCGGGCTCGGCGGGTTCGTCGCCGACGCCGGTGACTTCGACCCCGGGTTCTTCGGCATCTCCCCGCGCGAGGCGCTGGCCATGGACCCGCAGCAACGGCTGCTCCTGGAGACCTCCTGGGAAGCGTTCGAACGCGCCGGGATCGACCCGCTCACCGCACGCGGCAGCCGCACCGGCGTCTTCGCCGGCGTGATGTACCACGACTACGCCACGCTGATGGACGACGTGCCCGAGGAACTGGAAGGGTTCATCGGCAACGGCAACGCCGCCAGCATCGCCACCGGCCGGGTCGCCTACACCTTCGGTTTCGAAGGCCCCGCCGTCACCGTGGACACCGCCTGCTCCTCCTCCCTGGTCACCCTGCACCTGGCGGTGCAGTCACTGCGCTCGGGGGAGACGACACTGGCCCTGGCCGGCGGCGTGACCATCATGTCCACCCCCGGCACCTACGTGGAGTTCGACCGGCTCGGCGGCCTGGCCGGTGACGGCCGCTGCAAGGCGTTCTCCGCCGACGCCGACGGCACCGGCTGGTCCGAGGGCGTCGGCATGCTGCTGCTGGAGCGGCTCTCCGACGCACAGCGCAACAACCACCCGGTCCTCGCCGTCATCCGCGGCTCCGCCGTCAACCAGGACGGCGCCTCCAACGGGCTCACCGCTCCCAACGGCCAGGCACAGCGCCGGGTCATCGTCGAGGCGCTGACCAACGCGGCACTGTCCCCCGGGGACATCGACACGGTGGAGGCACACGGCACCGGCACCTCGCTGGGCGACCCGGTGGAGGCACAGGCCCTGCACGGCGTCTACGGCGCCGATCGCGACCGGCCGTTGTGGCTGGGGTCGGTCAAGTCGAACATCGGGCACACGCAGGCCGCCGCCGGTGTCGCCGGCGTGATCAAGATGGTCGAGGCGATACGCCACGGGGTGCTGCCCCGAACCCTGCACGTCGACGAACCGACCCCGCACGTCGACTGGGCCGGCGGCCCGCTGGAACTCCTCGCCGAATCACGGCCCTGGCCGGAGACGGAGGTGCGTCGGGCTGCGGTGTCGGCGTTCGGGGTGAGCGGGACGAACGCGCACGTGATCATTGAGGAGGCGCCGGCTGTCGAGCCTGTACCGGTCGGTGAACCGGTGTTGCCGGTGCCGGTGCCGGTGCCGGTGGTGGTGTCCGGGCGGAGTGTTGAGGCGTTGCGGGCTCAGGCGGGTCGGTTGCGTGAGTACGTGCTTGCCGCACCGGGCGTCGGCGTTGCGGAGGTGGCGCGTGCGGCGGCGCTGTCCCGGGCTGCTTTGGAGCATCGCGGTGCGGTGGTGGCCGCGGACTGGGATGAACTGCTCGCTGGACTCGCAGAGTTGGCGGACGGGTCGGTCACCGGCGTTACCGGTCACGGGGGTTGCACCGGGTTCCTGTTCTCGGGGCAGGGGTCGCAGTGGTCGGGTATGGGGCGGGAGTTGGCGGCGCGGTATCCGGTGTTCGCGGAGTCGTTCGCGGATATGTGTGGGCGGTTGGAGTCGGTGTCGGGGCGGCCGGTGCGGGAGGTGGTTCTCGATGGCGGTGATCGGTTGGATGAGACGTTGTTCGCGCAGTGCGGTCTGTTCGCGGTCGAGGTCTCGCTGTTCCGGCTTCTCGAGTCCTTCGGAGTGGTCCCGGACTTCGTGGTGGGGCATTCGGTGGGCGAGGTGGCGGCCGCTCATGTGGCTGGGGTGTTGTCGCTGGATGACGCGGTCACTTTGGTGTGTGCGCGTGCCGGGCTGATGCAGGAGTTGCCGTCGGGTGGGGCGATGCTCGCGGTCAACGCCACCGAGGCGGAGGTCGCGGAGGTCCTGTCGGGTGAGGTCGGGATTGCGGCGGTCAATGGAGTGCGCTCGGTCGTCGTGTCCGGGGTCGAGTCGGCGGTGGAGGCTGTAGCGGCGCAGGCGCGGGAGCGGGGCTGGCGGAATACCCGGCTGCGGGTGAGTCACGCGTTTCATTCGCCGTTGATGGACCCGGTGTTGGACCGGTTCCGGGAGGCGATTGCCGGGGTCACCTTCGCCGCTGCGAGCATTCCGTTCGTTTCCACGGTGGATGTCGGTATGGCGCCGGTGGATGCCGGTTACTGGGTGCGCAATGTCCGGGACACGGTCCGGTTCGCCGATGCGGTGGCCCACCTGCACGAGCAGGGGGTGACGAGGTTCGTGGAGGTCGGTCCGGACGCCGCGCTGACCGCCGTAGGGCCGGACTGTCTGCCGCAGGACGCGACGGCGGCCTTCATCCCGTTGCTGCGTCGCGAGCAGCCCGAAGTCCGGTCGGTTGCAGCAGGGTTGGCCCGGTTCCATACGCATGGCGGCGTCGTCGACTGGGCGTCGTATCTGCCCGCCGCGTCCCCGGTCGACCTGCCCACCTACGCCTTCCAGCGCCGACGCTACTGGCTGGAGTCGGCCCCCGGCGGCAACCTCGCCGCTTCGGGACTGCTCCCGGCCGGCAACCCGCTGCTCGGTGCGGCCACCGCGCTGGCCGGGTCGGACGCGTATCTGCTCACCGGCCGGCTCTCGGTGGTGTCCCAGCCCTGGCTGGCCGATCACCGTGTGTCGGGGGCGATCGTGCTGCCCGGCGCGGCGTTCGTGGAGCTGGCGGTGCAGGCCGCCGACCGAGTCGGTTGCGACCGGGTCGAGGAACTCGTGCTGCGGGCGCCGCTGGTGCTGACCGACACGGGTGCGGTCCGGCTGCAACTGACCGTCCGTGAGGCCCAGGACGCAGGCCGTCGTGCCGTGGAGATCTACTCTCTGGCCGAGGACGAGTCCGAGGACGAGCCGTGGACGCTGCACGCCACCGGCACTCTCGCCGTCGGCCCGCACGAACCCGTCGCCGCCGAGGAGGTCTGGCCGCCGACGGACTCCGCCCCACTGGCCGTGGACGCCGCCTACGCAGATCTCGCCGCTCGCGGCCTCGGCTACGGACCGGCGTTCCAGGGGCTGCGCGCGGCCTGGCGGCGCGGTGACGAGATCTTCGCCGAGATCGCCCTGCCCGATGAACTCCGCGACCGTGCAGGCGGGTTCGGGCTGCACCCCGCGCTGCTGGACGCCGCCCTGCACGCGCTCGCGCTCACCGACGACACCGGCACCGCGCGGCTGCCGTTCTCCTGGGCCGGTGTCCGGCTGCACGCCGCCGGAGCGGCCGCCGGGCGGGTGCGGCTCGCCCCCACCGGCGAGGGGGCCTTCGCGCTCGACCTGTTCGACGGCACCGGTGTCCCGGTCGCCTCCGTCGAAGCGCTGACGCTGCGGGCCGCCACCGGACAGGGCCCGAGCCGGGTGCCCCGGGACTCGCTGTTCCGGCTGGACTGGGACACCGTCCCGGCCCCCGCCGAACCTGCCGCCGGCCGGTGGGCGGTGCTGGGCGCGCTGCCCGAGTCCCTGGCCGCGGACCTGAGGGCCGGCGGTGCCGACCTCGCGGGTGACGGTGCCGACCTCGTGGGTGACGGTGCCGCCGACCTCACCGTGCTGGCCGTTCCGGTGGGGCAGCCCGCCGAAGCGGTCACCGCCGCCGTGCTGCGGCAGGCGCAGGACTGGCTGGCCGACAACGCGGCGCCCGCCCGGCTGCTCGTGGTCACCACCGGCGCGGTCGCCGGCGAACCCGCCGACACCCCGGCCGACCCGGGAGGCGCGGCGGTGTGGGGGCTGTTGCGTGCCGCGCAGGCCGAACAGCCCGGGCGGATCGTGCTGGCCGACCTCGACGACACCGCCGAGTCCCGCCGCGCACTGTCCTCCGTACCGTCCATCGGGCAGCCTCAACTTGCCCTGCGTGGCGGCCTGTTGCGCACGCCCCGGCTGGTCAGGCCCGAGCTGGTGCCGCCCGTGGAACCGCACTGGCGGCTGGCCGTCACCCGCCCGGGCACCCTGGACAACCTCGCGCTGGTACCGGCCCCGGCCGCGGCGGCCCCGCTGCGGCCGGGCCAGGTGCGCATCGCGGTGCGGGCCGCCGGGCTGAACTTCCGTGACGTGCTGATCGCTCTGGGCATGTACCCCGGTGAGGTCGCCCTCGGCGGCGAGGGTGCCGGCGTGGTCACCGAGGTCGCCGACGACGTCACCGACCTCGCTCCGGGCACTCGGGTCACCGGCCTCTTCGGTGACGCGTTCGCCCCGGTCGCGGTGGCCGAGCGGGCAGCCGTGGCACCGATTCCGGACGTCTGGACGTTCGAGCAGGCCGCCGCCATGCCGATCGCCCACCTCACCGCCCGGCTCGGCCTGGTGGAACTCGCCGGACTGCGGGCCGGGGAGAAGGTACTGATCCACTCCGCGGCCGGCGGCGTCGGCACGGCCGCCGTACAGCTGGCCCGGCACCTCGGCGCCGAGGTCTACGGCACCGCGAGCGAGGGCAAGTGGCAGGTGCTGCGCGACCTCGGCCTGGACGACGCGCACATCGCCTCCTCACGGGACACCGGCTTCGCCGCGAAGTTCGGCCCGGTCGACGTCGTGCTGAACTCGCTGTCCGGCGAGTTCGTGGACGCCTCGGCGGGGCTGCTGCGCCCCGGGGGGCGGTTCCTGGAGATGGGCAAGACCGATCTGCGCGACCCGGCCGACTTCCCGGACATCGACTACCTGCCGTACGACCTGATGCGGTTGCCGCCGGGGGAGATGCAGCGGCTGCTGGTCGCGGTGCTGGAGCTGTTCGCCGCGGGCGCGCTGACCGTACCGCCGCCGTCCGTGTGGCCGGTCTCCCGGGCCGTCGACGCGTTCCGGTACCTCAGCCAGGCGCGGCACACCGGCAAACTGGTGCTCACCCTGCCCCGCCGGCTCGACCCCCGGGGCACCGCCCTGATCACCGGCGGCACCGGCACCCTCGGCGGCCTGGTCGCCCGGCATCTGGTGCGCGAGCACGGCATACGGCACCTGATTCTGACCAGCCGCCGTGGCAGCGCCCCCGAACTGGAGGCCGAGCTCACCGAACTCGGCGCCGACGTCCGCGTCGTGGCCTGCGATGCCGCCGAACGGGACGCGCTGGCCGCGTTGTTGGCCGACGTGCCCGCCGAACATCCGCTGACCGCCGTGGTGCACGCGGCCGGGGTCTCCGACGACGGGTTGTTCACCACACTCACCCCGGAGCGGCTGGCCGCGGCGCTGCGGCCCAAGGTAGCCGCCGCACTGCACCTGGACGAGCTCACCCGCGGCCTGGACCTGGCCGCGTTCGTGCTGTTCTCCTCGGCCACCGGCACCCTCGGCGGCCCCGGCCAGGCCAACTACGCCGCCGCCAACGCCTGCCTGGACGCACTGGCCGGCCGGCGGCGCGCCGCCGGGCTCCCCGCCCAGTCGCTGGCCTGGGGGCTCTGGGCCCCGCCCAGCGGCATCACCGGCGAACTCTCGGCCGCCGACCTGGCCCGGATGGCCCGCGCCGGAGTGCAGGCGCTCTCCGCCGAGGAGGGGCTGGCGCTGTTCGACACGGCGCTGGCCGTCGACGAACCGGTGCTGCTGCCGGCCAAGATCCGGTTGCACACCGCCGACCCGGCGCTGCTGCCGCCCCTGCTGCGCGGCCTGACGCGAGGCCCACGGCGTCGTACCGCCGCGGCGGCCGGGCCCGGTACGGTCACCCGGCCTGCCCAGCTCACCGCCGAGGAACTGCTGACCCTGGTGCGTGCCGAGACGGCCGCCGTCCTCGGCCACGCCGGAGCCGACGCCGTCGACCCGCGGGCGGAGTTCCGCGCGCTCGGCGTGGACTCGCTGTCCGCGGTGGAACTGCGCAACCGGCTCACCGCGGTCACCGGCACCGCCTTGCCCGCCACCCTCGTGTTCGACTACCCGACCCCCGCCGCGGTCGCCGGACACCTGCGCCAGGACACGCCCGAGGACACGGCCACGCCGACCCCGGCCGGTGCCGGCGTCGGCACCGACGAGCCCATCGCGATCGTCGGCATGGCCTGCCGGTTCCCGTCGGAGATCCGATCCCCGGAACAGCTGTGGCGGTTCCTGCTCGACGGCGGCGACGGCATCACCGAGTTCCCGGCCGACCGAGGCTGGGACCTGGACTCGCTGTTCGACGCCGACCCCGACCGGCCGGGCACCTCCTACACCCGGCACGGCGGATTCCTGCGCGCCGCCGCCGACTTCGACGCCGACTTCTTCGGCATCAACCCGCGCGAGGCGCTCGCCACCGACCCGCAGCAGCGGCTGCTCCTGGAGACCTCCTGGGAGAGCTTCGAACACGCCGGGATCGACCCGGCCGCCGTGCGCGGCAGCCGGACCGGGGTGTTCGTCGGCGTGATGCGCCAGGACTACGGCCCGATGCTGCACCACGCCGCCGAGGGCGTGGAGGGCTACCGGCTCACCGGCAGCGCCGCCAGCGTCGCCTCCGGCCGGCTCGCCTACGCGTTCGGCCTGGAAGGCCCCACCCTGACCGTGGACACCGCCTGCTCGTCCTCGCTGGTGGCACTGCACCTGGCCGCCCAGGCGCTGCGCCGCGGCGAGTGCGACATGGCGCTGGCCGGCGGCGCCACCGTGATGGCCACCCCCGGGCTGTTCGTGGAGTTCTCCCGGCAGCGCGGCCTGGCCGCCGACGGGCGCTGCAAGTCCTTCTCGGCCGACGCCGACGGCACCTCGTGGTCGGAGGGCGCCGGGATGCTGCTCGTGGAGCGGCTCTCCGACGCCCGCGCGGCCGGGCACCCGGTGCTGGCCGTGGTACGCGGCTCCGCGGTCAACTCCGACGGCGCCTCCAACGGCCTCACCGCCCCCAACGGCCCGTCCCAGCAGCGGGTGATCCGCACCGCGCTGGCCGCGGCCGGACTGTCCACCGGGGACGTCGACGCGGTGGAGGCGCACGGCACCGGCACCACCCTGGGCGACCCCATCGAGGCCCAGGCCCTGCTGGCCACCTACGGCCAGGGCCGGGACGGCGAGCCGCTGTGGCTCGGGTCGGTCAAGTCCAACATCGGGCACACCCAGGCCGCCTCCGGTGTCGCCGGGATCATCAAGATGGTCCTCGCCCTGCGGGACGGGCTGCTGCCCCGCACCCTGCACGTCGGCGCACCCAGCCCGCACGTGGACTGGGCCTCCGGCGCGGTGTCCCTGCTCACCAAGGCACGGCCCTGGCCGGAGACCGGCCGGCCCCGCCGCGCCGCGGTGTCCTCGTTCGGCGTCAGCGGCACCAACGCGCACATCGTCATCGAACAGGCCCCCGTCGAGGCACCGCCGCGGCCGCGGGCCCGGACACCCCTGCCGCTGCCGGTCGTGGTCTCCGCCCGCACCGAGACGGCCCTGCGGGCCCAGGCCGCCCGGCTACTCACCCACCTCGGGGACCACCCGGACGTCGAACCGGCCGCGCTGGCACACTCGCTGCTGACCACCCGCGCCGCGCACCCGCACCGGGCGGCGGTGCTGACCGGTCCGCATGCCAGGGGGCTCCACACCGGACTGGCCGCCCTCGCCGACGGCACCCCCGACGCCGACGTGGTCACCGGCTTCGCCGCCGACGCCGGGAAACTGGCCTTCCTCTTCCCCGGCCAGGGCTCCCAGCGCCTCGGGGCCGGCCGTGAACTGGCCGCCGGGTTCCCCGTCTACGCCGAGGCGTTCGACGCGGTGTGCGCCGAACTCGACCGGCACCTGCCCCGGCCGCTGCGCGAGGTGCTGTTCGCCGCCGAGGGCACCCCCGAGGCCGCCCTGCTCGACCGTACCGACTTCACGCAGGCCGCCCTGTTCGCCGTGGAGGTCGCCCTGGTCCGGCTCGTCGAGAGCTGGGGGCTGCGCCCCGACCTGGTGGCCGGCCACTCCGTCGGCGAGATCGTCGCCGCCCACATCGCCGGGGCGCTCACCCTCCCCGACGCCGCCACGCTGGTCACCGCCCGCGGCAGGCTGATGGCGGCGGCCACGGCGGGCGGCGCGATGGTCGCCGTCCAGGCCACCGAGGCCGAACTCGCCCCGCTGCTGGCCGAGTACGCCGGGCTGGTGCGGCTGGCCGCCGTCAACGGCCCGCGTGCGGTGGTGGTGTCCGGCGACGCCGACGCGGTCGCCGAGATCGGCGCGCACTGGCGCGAACGAGGGCGCCGTACCCGGCAGCTGCGGGTCACCATGGCCCCGCACTCCCCGCACGTGGACGGCATCCTGGCCGAGTACCGGGAGATCGTCACGGGTATCCCGTTCAGCGCGCCACACCTGCCGGTCGTGTCCACGGTGACCGGGGCGCCGCTGTCCGAGCGGGAGATCACCGACCCGGAGCACTGGGTGGCCAACGTCCGGGACAGCGTGCGGTTCCTGCCCGCGGTGCGCGCCCTGGCCGAGGCCGGGGCCACCGCCTTCGTCGAGATCGGCCCGGCCGCCGCACTGACCGCCATGGCCCGCGACTGCCTGACCGCGACCCAACCCGACGGCGGGTCCGTCGACGAGCCCGCCGCCGGGTCCGGCAACGAGCGCGACGAGAGGGCCGCCGACGCGCGTGCCGCGGGGTCCGCCGACGAGCCCGCCGCCGGAACGGTCGTGCTGCCCACCCTGCGCGACGGCCGGGACGAGATACCGGCCCTGCTGGACGCGGTGACCCGGCTGCATGTGCACGGCATCTCCGCCGACTGGGCCGCGGTCACCGAAGACCGTGCGCCGGCGCCGGTTCCGCTGCCCACCTACCCGTTCCAGCACCGCCGGTTCTGGATGACCGGCGAAACGGCCGCCGACGCCGGCGCGGCCGGTCTCGGCACCGTCGAGCACCCGCTGCTCGGCGCGGCCGTCACGCTCGCGGACGGCGCCGGGGTGCTGTTCACCGGGCGGCTCTCCACCACCGCCCACCCCTGGCTGGCCGACCACGTGGTGGCCGGCCGGATCGTGCTGCCCGGCACCGCGTACGTCGACCTCGTCGCCCGCGCCGGGGACGAGGTCGGCTGCGGGCGGATCGCCGAACTCACCCTGGACGCACCCCTGGTCCTGCCCGAGCGCGGCAGCGCCGTACTCCAGCTGGTGCTCGGCACCCCCGACGACCAGGGCCGCCGGACGGTGACCCTGTACTCCCGGGCCGAAGCGGGCACCACCGACGAGCCGTGGACCCGACACGCCACCGGCACCGTCGAACCGGCGGACGACAGCGCGCCGCCGTTGGACGAGTGGCCCCCGGCCGAGTCCGAGTGGGACGAGCCCGGCGGGCTGTACGAGCTGCTGGCCGACCGTGGCCTCGCCTACGGACCCGTGTTCCAGGGTTTGCGCCGGATCCGGCGGCACGGCGACGAGCTGTTCGCCGAGGTCGCCCTGCCCGAGCCGGCCGGGCCTGCGGGCTTCGGGGTGCACCCGGCGCTGCTGGACGCCGCGTTGCACGCGCTGGCCACCGACCCGGAAGCGACCACGGCCGCCCTGCCGTTCGCCTGGACCGGCGTGACCGTCCGGCAGCCCGGCGCCGACTCGCTGCGGGTCCGGCTGACCCCGGCCGACGGCGGCTTCGCCATCGCCGCGTACGACGACTACGGCGCCCCGGTCCTCACCGTGGACAGCCTCGCGCTGCGCCCGGTACCCGCCGGACTGAGCGCCCCGGACTCCGGGACCGAGGCACTGCACGGGGTCGACTGGACGCCGGTGCGCACCACCGCGGCGGACCCCGCGCCCGGCACCGAGTCCCCCGATGCCATCGAGCTCGGCGCCGACCTCGACCTCACCGCGGTGACCGACCCCGGAGAGTGGCTGCTCGCCACGGTGCCCGCCACCACGAACGACCCGGCCGGCATCGCCACCGCCACCCACCGCGTCCTGGCCCTGCTGCGCACGTTCCTGATCGACGAACGCTTCGCCGGCACCACGCTCGCCCTGCGCACCACCGGAGCCGTCGACGGCACCGACCTGGGCGCCGCAGCCGTCTGGGGCCTGGCCCGCTCCGCCCAGTCGGAGAACCCGGGCCGGATCGTGCTCCTCGACAGCGACGGCAGCCTGCCCCACCCCGTCGCCCTGGCCACCGGCGAGCCCCAACTGGCCGTCCGGGACGGCGTGGCGCGCGTACCCCGGCTGGTCCGCGCCGACGCCGGCGAGCCCGCCGTATGGCACCCGGAGGGCACGGTGCTGATCACCGGCGGCACCGGCGCCCTCGGTTCGGTGCTCGCCCGGCACCTCGCGGCCGAGCACGGCGTACGGCACCTGCTGCTCACCGGCCGCCGTGGACCCGACGCCCCGGGCGCCCCCGAGTTGGTCGCGGATCTCGCCGAACTCGGCGCCACCGCCAGGGTGGTGGCCTGCGACGTCGCCGACCGGGACGCCCTGGCCGCGCTGCTGGCCGACATCCCCGACGCGCACCCGCTGACCGCCGTGGTGCACGCCGCCGGGGTGCTGGACGACGGGATGCTCGCCGCACAGACCCCGGAGCGCGTCGACCGGGTGCTGCGGCCCAAGGCGGCCGCCGCCCTGCACCTGGACGAGCTGACCCGCGGCCTGGACCTGGCCGCGTTCGTGCTGTTCTCCTCGGCCGCCGGAATCCTGGGCAGCCCCGGACAGAGCAACTACGCCGCCGCCAACGCCGTCCTGGACGGCCTCGCCGCCCGCCGCCGCGCGGCCGGCCTGCCCGCCGTGTCACTGGCCTGGGGCCTGTGGGCCGGAGGCATGGGCGACACGGCGGACGGCACCGCCCGGCAGCGCATCGAACGCCTCGGGGTGGTGCCGCTCGAACCGGCCGAGGGCATGCGGCTGTTCGACGCCGCCGTACCCGGCGAGAGCGCCCTGGCCGTCCCGGTCCGGCTGAACCTGGCCGCGCTCCGCGAGCAGGCCCGCACCGTCCCGCCGGCCCCGGTGCTGCGCGGCCTGGTCCGCGTCCCGGCCCGCCGCGCCGACGGCACCGGCGCGCTCCAGGCGGCGTTCGCCGGGCTCGACGAGGCCGCCCGCGGCCGGCTGGTGCACGACACCGTACGCACCGCGGTCGCCGCCACCCTCGGCCACGGCAACACGGCCGAACTGGGCGACCGGCGCGCCTTCACCGACCTCGGCTTCGACTCGCTGACCTCGGTGGAACTGCGCAACCGGCTGGCCGCCGGCACCGGCCTCACGCTGCCCGCCACCCTGGCCTTCGACCACCCGAGCATCGCGGCCACCGCCGCCTACCTGCTGCGCAGACTCACCGCGGCCGCCGCCCCGGCGCCCACCGCGCCCCGCCGCTCCGGGCCGGCCGACGAACCGATCGCCATCATCGGCATGGCCTGCCGCTACCCCGGCGGAGTGCGCTCCCCGGAGGACCTGTGGCGCCTGGTGACCGGGGAAGGCGACGGCATCTCGCCGTTCCCCACCGACCGCGGCTGGCACACCGAACAGCTCTACGACCCCGACCCCGACCGCGCCGGGCGCACCTATCTCACCAAGGGCGGATTCCTGCACGACGCGGCCGAGTTCGACGCAGGACTGTTCGGCATCTCACCGCGCGAGGCCCTCGCCATGGACCCCCAGCAGCGGCTGCTCCTGGAGACCTCCTGGGAGGCGCTCGAACGCACCGGCATCGACCCGATGTCCCTGCGGGACACCGACACCGGCGTGTTCGTCGGCGTCATGTACCACGACTACGCCACCCGGCTCCCCAGCACCCCGCAGGACGTCGAGGGCTACCTCGGCGCCGGCACCGCGGGCAGCGTCGCCTCCGGCCGGGTCGCCTACACCTTCGGCCTCCAGGGCCCGGCGGTCACCGTCGACACCGCCTGCTCCTCCTCCCTGGTCACCCTGCACCTGGCGGCACAGGCGCTGCGCGCGGGGGAGTGTTCGCTGGCGCTGGCCGGCGGCGCGACCGTCATGTCCACCCCCGGCACCTTCATCGAGTTCTCCCGGCAGCGCGGACTGGCCGCCGACGGCCGGGTGAAGGCCTTCTCCGCCGACGCGGACGGCACCGTCTGGTCCGAGGGCGTCGGCCTGCTGGTGGTGGAGCGGCTCTCCGACGCGCGCCGCAACGGCCACCGCGTCCTCGGCGTGCTGCGCGGCTCGGCCGTCAACCAGGACGGCGCCTCCAACGGGCTCACCGCCCCCAACGGGCCCTCCCAGGAACGGGTCATCCGCACCGCCCTCGCCGCCGCCCGGCTGACTCCCGCGGACGTCGACCTGGTGGAGGCGCACGGCACCGGCACCGCCCTGGGCGACCCGATCGAGGCCCAGGCACTGCTGGAGACCTACGGCTCCGAACGCGAACAGCCCCTGTGGCTCGGGTCGGTGAAGTCGAACATCGGGCACACCCAGGCCGCCGCCGGGGTCGCCGGTGTGATCAAGGTCGTACAGGCCATGCACCACGGGATGCTGCCGCGCACCCTGCACGTCGGCGAACCGACCACGCACGTGGACTGGTCGGCCGGTGCGGTACGGCTGCTCACCGAGGCACGGCCGTGGCCGGAACGTGAGGGGCCGCGGCGGGCGGCGGTGTCCTCGTTCGGGATCAGCGGCACCAACGCCCACGTGATCATCGAACAGGGCCCGGAGGTTCCGGCCCCGCAGCCGGCGCCCCGGCGGGTGGTGCCGGTGCCGCTGTCCGGCGACACCGAGACCGCACTACGGGCCCAGGCGGGCCGGTTGCGCACCTGGCTGGCCGCCGAACCGGACGCCGGAGTCGCCGAGTTGGCCGCCGCCCTGACCACCGGGCGCTCCGCGCTGACCCACCGGGCCGTGGTGGTCGCGGCCGACCGCGAGGAACTCCTCACCGGGCTGACCGCACTGGCCGCCGGGGCCGCCGCACCGCATATCGCCACCGGAACGGCCGGGAGCACCGGCCGCACGGTGTTCGTGTTCCCGGGTCAGGGTGCGCAGTGGGCGGGGATGGCGGTGGAACTGCTGGATACCTCGCCGGTGTTCGCGGAGCGGATGGCTGAATGTGCCTCGGCGCTGGGTGAGTTCGTGGACTGGTCGCTGCTCGGTGTGCTGCGGGGGGAGGTCGGACAGCCGTCCCTGGAGCGCGTGGACGTCGTACAGCCGGTGTCGTTCGCGGTGATGGTGTCGCTTGCCGCGTTGTGGCGGTCGTTCGGGGTGGAGCCGGACGCGGTGGTGGGGCATTCGCAGGGGGAGATCGCTGCCGCGTGTGTGGCGGGGGCGCTGTCCCTGCGCGACGCCGCGCTGGTGGTCTGCGTGCGGAGCGGGCTGATCGCGGGGGAACTGGCCGGACACGGCGGGATGGCCTCCGTGACCCTGCCCGCCGACGAGGTGACCGCCCTGCTGCCCCCGGGTGTGACGGTCGCCGCGGTCAACGGCTCCGCCTCGACGGTGGTCTCCGGCGACCCGGCGGCCCTGGACCGGCTGCTGGCCGACTGCGAGAAGCGGGACACCCGCGCCCGTCGTATCGCGGTGGACTACGCCTCCCACTCCCCGCAGGTCGAGCGGATCGAGACGCGACTGGTCGAGGCGCTCTCGGAGGTGCGGCCGCGGGCGGCGGACGTGCCGATGTTCTCCACGGTCACCGCCGACTGGGCCGATACCGCCACGTTGGACGCGGAGTACTGGTACCGCAACCTCCGGCAGACCGTTCATTTCGAAGCAGCCGTACGCGCCTTGGCCGAGCAGGGCCACCGCGGCTTCGTCGAGGTCAGCCCACACCCCGTGCTGACGCCCGGCATCGACCAGACGCTGGACGAGGTGACCGTCGTGGGCTCGCTGCGCCGTGACGAGGGCGGCCTCGAACGGTTCCTGCTCTCCGTCGCCGAGGCGCAGGTCGCCGGGCTCCCGGTACGGCTGGCCGCGGCCTTCGACGGCACCCGGCCCGCCGCACCGGACCTGCCCACCTACGCCTTCCAACGGCAGCGCTACTGGCTGACCGCCCCGGAGCACACCGGCACCGACGCGGCGGACGGCACGTTCTGGGCGGCCGTCGACCCGGCCGACCCCGAGGCGCTGGCCGACCTGCTCGGCGTGCCGGCCGAACCGCTCGCCGAGGTCCTGCCCGCACTCGCCGCCTGGCGCGCCGCCCAGGAGACGACCGCCACCACCGACAGCCGGCGCTACACCGTGGGCTGGCGGCCCACCGAGACACCCGACGCGGTGCTGAGCGGCACCTGGCTGGTGGTGGGCTCGGACGACCTACCGACCCTGGCCGAGGAGTGCGCCGCCGCGCTCACCCGCGCCGGGGCCGAGGTTCGCGTGGTCGACCCGGACAGCGTCGCGGCCGAGGCCGGCACGGCGTCCGGGGTGGTCTCGCTGCTCGGCCTTGCCGCGGGTCCGCACCCGGAGCACCCCGCCGTGCCCGCCGGGCTGGCCGCCACCCTCGACCTGGTCCGCGCCCTGGCCGACACCGGCACCGCGCTGTGGCTGGTCACCTCCGGCGCGGTCGCCGCCACCCCGGCCGACCGGCTGCCCCACCCCGAGCAGGCCATGCTCTGGGGCCTGGGCCGCACCCTGGCGCTGGAGCAGCCGAAGCTGTTCGGCGGCATCGTCGACCTGCCCGAAGACCCGGGCCGGGGAGTCGACCGGCTGGCCGCGCTGCTGGCCGGCACCGAGGACCAGGCCGCCGTACGCGACACCGGGGTGCTGGTGCCGCGCCTCGCGCACGCCCCGCTGGGCGGACGCACCCCGGCCCGGCCGTGGCAGCCCACCGGCACCGTGCTCGTCACCGACGGCCTCGGCCCGATGGGGCTCCCGGTGGCCCGCTGGCTGGCCGGCAACGGCGCACAGGCACTGGTCCTCACCACCGACGACCCGACCGCCACCGCACCGGACGACCTCGGAATCCCGGTCACCGTCAGCACCTGCGACCCGGCCGACGGGACCGCGCTCGCCGAACTGCTCGCCGCCGTCCCCGCGGACACACCGCTGACCGCCGTGGTCCACACCGCGGGCACCCTGCGCTCCGGCCCGCTGGCCGGCACGGACCTCGCCGAGGTCGCCGCGACCCTCGACGCCAAGGTGCGCGGCGCGGTCAACCTGCACCGGCTCACCGGAGAGCTGGACGCGTTCGTGCTGTTCTCCTCCGTCGCGGCCACCTGGGGCGGCAGCGAACAGGGCGCCTTCGCCGCGGCCAACGCCTACCTCGACGCGCTGGCCCAGCACCGGCAGGCCCGCGGGCTGCCCGCCACCGCCGTCGCCTGGGGCCCCTGGGAGGGCGCCGGGTTCGGTGCGGCGGACGCCGGCACCGAGGCCCGGCGCCGAGAGGAACTGCGCCGCCGGGGCGTGCTGGCGCTGCCCCCGCAGGAGGCGCTCGCCGCGCTGGCCGACGCGGTGCGGCACGCCGACACCACCGTGACCGTCGCCGACGTGGACTGGGCCGGTTTCGCACCCGCGTTCACCGCCGCCCGGCCCAGCCCGCTGCTGGGCGACCTGCCCGAGGTACGGGACGCGCTCACCGCCGTGACCGGTGAACCGGACGCGGCCGAGTCCCGGCTCGCCGACCGGCTGGCCGTGCTGCCCGAGGCCGACCAGCAGCGCGAACTCGTCGAGCTGGTACGACGGGAGGTCGCCGTCGTCCTCGGGCACGGCGATCCGGACGCGCTGCCCACCGGGCGGCCGTTCACCGACCTCGGCTTCGACTCGCTGGCCGCGGTCAACCTGCGCAACCGGCTCGGAGCGGCCACCGGCGTACGACTTTCGGCAAGCGCCGTGTTCGACCATCCGACCCCCGCCGGACTCGCCGAGCACCTGCGCAGGCAACTGGTGGTGCCGGCCGCGACCGCCGTCGGCTCGCTGGACGAGGAACTCGACCGGCTGGCCGGAGTGCTGGCCGACGTGTCCGGCGAGGACGACCGGCGGCGGGCGCTGACCCGGCTGCAAGGACTGGTCGGCCGGCTGACCCCGCGCGCCGACGGCGACCGCGAGTCGGTCACCGAACAGCTCGGGGCCGCCAGCGACGAAGAGATCTTCCGGTTCATCGACTCGGAGTTGAGCTGATCATGAGTGATGTCGACCGTCTCCGCGACTACCTGCGCAAGGTCACCGTCGACCTGCACGAGACCCGGCAGCGGTTGCGCGACTACGAGCAGCGCGACACCGAGCCGGTCGCCGTCGTCGGCATGGCCTGCCGCTTCCCCGGCGGCATCGCCTCGCCCGAGGACCTGTGGGAGGTGGTGGCCGCCGGGCGGGACGTGATGTCGGCCTTCCCCACCGATCGCGGCTGGCCCCTGGACCGCCTCTTCGACCCCGACCCGGACCGGCCCGGCACCACCTACGTCAAGGAGGGCGGGTTCCTGTACGACGTGGCGGACTTCGACGCCACGTTCTTCGGGATCTCGCCGCGCGAGGCCCTCGCCATGGACCCGCAGCAGCGGCTGCTCCTGGAGACGTCCTGGGAGGCGCTGGAACGGGCCGGCATCGACCCGCTGTCCCTGCGCGGCAGCCGGACCGGCGTGTTCGTCGGCAGCGGCGCCCAGGACTACGGGATGCTCGCCGCGCAGGCCGCCGAGGACCTGGAGGGGTACCTGCTGACCGGCAACGCGGTCAGCGTGCTCTCCGGACGGCTGTCGTACACCCTCGGCCTGGAGGGCCCCGCGCTGTCCGTGGACACCGCCTGCTCGGCCTCCCTGGTCGCCCTGCACCTGGCCCGCCAGTCACTGGCCCGCGGCGAGTGCTCGCTGGCGCTGGCCGGCGGCGCGTCGGTGCTGTCCACCCCGGCCGGGTTCGTGGAACTGTCCCGGCAGCGCGGCCTGGCCCCCGACGGCCGTGCCAAGGCGTTCGCCGAGGCCGCCGACGGCACCGCCTGGGCCGAGGGCGCCGGGATCCTGGTGGTGGAGCGGCTCTCCGACGCGCGCCGCAACGGCCACCGCGTGCTCGCCGTGGTGCGCGGCTCGGCGGTCAACCAGGACGGCGCCTCCAACGGGCTCACCGCGCCCAACGGGCCCTCCCAGGAACGGGTCATCCGCGCCGCCCTCGCCGACGCGGGCCTGGCCGCCGCCGACATCGACGCCGTCGAGGCACACGGCACCGGGACCGCGCTGGGCGACCCCATCGAGGCCAACGCGCTGCTCGCCACCTACGGCCGCAACCGGCCCGCCGACCGGCCGCTGTGGCTGGGCTCGCTCAAGTCCAACCTGGGCCATGCCGGCGCGGCCGCCGGGGTCGGCGGCATCATCAAGACGGTGATGGCGCTGCGCGGCGACCGGCTGCCGCGCACCCTGCACGTGGACGCGCCCACCTCCGAGGCGGACTTCGCCTCCGGCGCGGTGGCGCTGCTCACCGAGGAGCAGCCCTGGCCGGAGACCGGCCGCCCGCGCCGCGCCGGCGTCTCCGCGTTCGGCATCAGCGGCACCAACGCCCACGTACTGCTGGAACAGGCCGACGAGTTCGAGGCGCCGGAGCCGGACCGCGAGTACCCCACCGACGACCGCGGCACAGCGACTGCCACACCACTTCCGCGCCCGGCCGCCACCCCGGTTGCGCTCCCCGTCTCCGCCCGCACCCGCGAGGCCCTGCACGCCCAGGCCGAACGCCTGCTGCCCCTGGTACGCGGCGGTACCCCGCTGCCCGACCTCGCGGCGGCCCTGGCGCACTCCCGCGCCGCCCTCGAACACCGTGCCGTGGTCGTCGCCGCCGCCCCGGACACCGCCGCCGAGGGCCTGGCCGCCCTGGCCGCGGGCCGGTCGCACGACACCCTGGTCAGCGCCACCGCCGCGCCGGACGACCGGGTGGTGTTCGTGTTCCCCGGCCAGGGTTCCCAGTGGGCCGGCATGGCCGCCGAACTCCTCGACTCCGCGCCGGTGTTCGCCGCGCACTTCGCCGAGTGCGACACCGCGGCCCGTGCCTTCGTGGACTGGTCCCTCACCGACGTGCTGCGCGGCGCGCCCGGCGCGCCCGACATGGAGCGCATCGAGATCCTGCAACCGGTGCTGTTCGCGGTGATGGTGTCACTGGCCGAACTGTGGTGGTCCTACGGCCTCACCCCGGCCGCGGTGGTCGGCAGCAGCCAGGGCGAGATCGCCGCCGCCTGCGCGGCCGGGGCGCTGTCCCTGCACGACGCGCTGAAGATCGTGGTGCTGCGTAGCCAGTTGTTCGCCGACGAACTGCGCGGCAACGGCGCGGTGGTGTCGGTGGCCGCGCCCGAGGAGCAGGTCCGCGCCCGGCTGGCCGCCCAGGGCGACGCGCTGCACATCGGCGGGGTCAACGGCCCGAACGCGGTCACCGTGGTCGGCGAGCCGGCCGGCCTCGATCGGTTCGTCGCCGAGGCCACCGCCGACGGGTTGCGCGCCCGGCTGGTCGCCTCCACCGTCGCCTCGCACTGCGACCAGGTGGACCCGCTGCACGACCGCATCGTGGACATGTTCGCGGACGTACGGCCCACCGCCACCGACGTGCCGTTCTGCTCCACCGTCACCGGCGCCTTCACCGACACCGGCACCCTGGGTGCGGAGTACTGGTTCGACAACGCCCGCCGGCCGGTGGCCTTCGACCCGGCCGTACGCACCCTGCTGGCCGCCGGGTTCCGGTACTTCGTCGAGGTCAGCCCGCACCCGGTGCTGGTCACCGCCGTCCAGGAGATCGCCGAGGACGCCGGTGCCGATGCCGCCGCGGTCGGTTCGCTGCGCCGCGGCCAGGGCGGCCTGGACCGCTTCCTGCGCTCGGCGGCCGACGCATACACCCGCGGCGCCCCGGTCGACCTCGGCGCCGCCCTGGCCGGCCGGGACACCGCCTGGGTGGACCTGCCCACCTACCCCTTCCAGCGGCAGCGCTACTGGCCGGAGCCCGACCCCACCGCCGCCACGGCGACCTCCGATCCGATGGAGTCCGGCTTCTGGGAAGCGGTCGAGAAAGCCGACCTGGCCGGCCTCAGCGACGCCCTGGAACTGGACACGGCACCGCTGGCCGCCGTACTGCCCGCGCTGTCGGCGTGGCGGCGGCAGCGGCGGGAGCAGTCGGTCGTGGACTCCTGGCGTCACACCCTGGACTGGCGGCCGGTGCCCGACCCGGCGAGCGCCCGGCTGTCCGGGGACTGGCTGGTCGCCGTACCCCCGGGGCACACCGGTCCGGAAGCCGACGTCCTGGCCCGGCACGGCGCCCGGGTGATCCGGGTCGAGGTCGCCGCCGGCCCGCCGGACCCGGAAGCCCTGCGCACCGCGCTGGCCGGCGCGCAGCCCGCCGGGGTGCTCGCCCTGTTGGCCTGGCCGGCCGCCGTGACCCTGGTCCGCGCCCTCGTCGAAGCGGGCGTGGCGGCGCCGCTGTGGTTCACCACCACGGAAGCGGTGGCCCTGGACGCCGAGCCGGACGGCGATCCGGACCGGGCCGGGCTGTGGGGCCTGGCCCCCACCGTGTCCCTGGAACACCCGGCCCTCACCGGCGGCATCGTCGACCTGCCCGCCGGGGCCGACGAACGGGCGCTGACCCGCTGGTGCGCTGCCCTGTCCGGGCGGACCGGCGAGGAACAACTGGCCGTCCGCCCCGCCGGGTTGTTCGCCCGCCGCCTGGTCCGCAGCCCGCTGACCGCCCCGGCGGGCACCGTCTGGCGGCCCACCGGTACCACCCTGGTCACCGGCGCGGACACCGCCGTCGGCGTGGCCACGGCCCGCTGGCTGGCCGCCGCGGGCGCCCCCGCACTGCTACTGACCGCCGACCCCGACACCACCGTGGCCGCGGACCTCGTCACCGAACTGCGCGACCTCGGCACCGAAGTACACACCGCCACCTGTGATCTGACGGACCGTGAGGCGGTCGCCGACCTGCTCGCCGGGCAGCCGGTCACCGCCGTGCTGCACACCGCCGTACCGCTGACCGAGGCGCCCCTGACCGCCCTCGACGGCACCACCGCACCCAACGCCGGGGTCACCGCCGCCCGGCACCTGCACGACCTCACCCGCGACACCCCGCTCACCGCGTTCGTGCTGTTCTCCTCCGTGTCCGGCACCTTCGGCGGCGTCGGCCAGGCCGGCTACGCCGCGGCCGCCGCCGCCCTGGACGCGCTGGCCGAACACCGCGCCGCCGCCGGACTGCCCGCCCTGTCGGTGGCCTGGGCACCGTGGGACGACCCTGCCGACACCACCGGGGTGGCGGCCACCCGCCGGGAACGGCTGGCCGGCCGGGGCATCGCGGTCCTCGACGAGCAGCGGGCCCTGGCCGCGCTCGGCGCCGCGCTCACCGCCGGGGACACCCGGCTGCTGCTCGCCGACGTGGACTGGCCGCGGTTCCGCGCCGCGTACACCGTCACCGGACCGCGCCCGCTCATCGCCGAGTTCACCCCCGACCGTGGCCGCCGCGAGCCCACCGGCCCGGACACCCCGGACGCCGGCCGGCTGGCCGCCCTGCCCGCCGCCGAGCGGTACGGCGCGCTGCTGGCCGCGATCGCCGGACAGGCCGCCGCCGTCCTGGGCTTCGCCGACGGCTCCGCGATCGACCCGGGCCGCCGCTTCCTGGAACACGGCTTCGACTCGCTGACCACCCTGGAGCTGCGCAACCGGCTCTCGGCGGCCACCGGGTTACGGCTGACCGCCGCCACCCTGTTCGAGCACGACACCCCCGAGGCGCTCGCCCGGCACCTGCGGGACGAACTCGGCCCGGACCCGGCCGCCACCCCCGAGACCGGGGTGTTCACGGGCCTGTGGCGCGAGGCGGCCGAAGCCGGGAAGACCGGCGAGTTCGTCGAATTCCTCGGCGCCGCAGCCAAGTTGCGCACCACCTTCGGCTCCGCCGACGAGGCCGGCCCGCTGCCCGGCCCGGTGGAGCTGACCGCCCGCGACGAGGGCCCGCTCCTGGTCTGCCTGCCCACCGTGCTGGCCACCTCCGGCCCGCACCAGTACGCCCGGTTCGCCGCCGGACTGCGCGGCCGGCGCGCGGTCTCGGCACTCGCCCTGCCCGGCTACCTCGACGGCGAACCGCTGCCCGCCGACCGGCCCGCCGCCATCGCGGCCACCACCCGGCAGGTGGAGGCGGCGGCGGGGGAGCGGCCGGTGGTGCTGGTCGGCTACTCCTCCGGCGGCCTGCTGGCCGACGGCGTCGCCGCCGAACTGGCCGCACGGGGCCGGCCGGCCGCCGGGCTGGTCCTCGTCGACACCTTCGTCTTCGGCCCCGAACTCCCCACCGAAGGCGCCGCCCTGTTCGAGCAGATGCGCGCCCGGCTGGCCGAGAGCGGCGCGGTCACCGACGCCCGGCTCACGGCCATGGGCGGCTATCTGCGGCTGCTCACCGACTGGGAGCCCGCCGACTCCGGCACGCCGGTCCTGGTGGCCCGTGCCACCGAGCCGCTCACCGGGTTCGACCGCCCGCCCGCGTCCTGGGCGTACCCGCACGACGTGGTGGAGCTGGCCGGCGACCACTTCACCGTCCTCGAAGAGCATGCCGACCGTACTGCCCAGGCGGTGCACGAGTGGTTGGAGAAACAGTGACACAACGACGTACCACCGTTCTGGTCGTCGGCGCGGGCCCGTGCGGCCTGGCCATGGCCGCACAGCTCAGCCGGCTCGGCGTGGCGGTCACCGTGGTCGACGCGGCGGACCACCCGCACACCGGCTCCCGGGCGATCCTGCTGTGGCCGCCGGTACGGGAGGTCCTCGGCGAACTGGGGCTCGCCGAGCGGGCCGCCCGCGACAGCGTGCAGCCCGCCGCGCTCCACTACCACCTGGGCTCCGGCGGCAGCGTGCGCGTGCCGCTCAGCGAGGCCAACGCCCCGCTGGTGCTGCCCCAGGAGCACACCGGCCGGCTGCTCGCGGAGGCCTTGGCCGACCGGGGCGTCGACGTCGAGTGGGGCACCCGGGTCACCAAGGTCGCCCCTGACGCGCACACGGTCACCGTCACCGCGAGCCGCGCCGACGGCACCACCACCGAGATCGAGGCCGACTGGGTGGTGGGCGCGGACGGCCTGCACAGCCAGGTCCGCGCCCAGCTGGGCATCGACTTCTCCGGGGCCCGGTTCCCGGCCACCTTCCTGCTCGCCGAGGGACGCATCGCCGGCGAGCACGGCACCGCCGGGATCAGCACCGAGGAGATCCACTACTTCCTCGCCGACAGCGGAGTCGCGCTGATCGCCCCGCTGCCCGGCGGCGAGTTCCGCATCTCCGGCGCGGTCCCGGACGGCACGGAGGCCACCGCCGAGCAGGCCCAGGCGCTGCTGGACGAACGCGGCCCCGGCGGGCTCCGCTTCACCGAGGTGCGCACCGTGACCCTGTTCGCCAGCGACGAGCGAGTGGCCGGCGCCCTGCGATCCGGCCGCTGCTTCCTGGTCGGCGACGCCGCCCACGTGCACAGCCCGATCGGCGGCCAGGGCCTCAACCTCGGGATCCCCGACACCCGCAACCTGGCCTGGAAGCTCGCCGGCGTGGTGCATGGCCGGCTCGACGAGTCGGTCCTGGACACCTACGACCCCGAGCGCCGGGCCGCGATCGAGCAGACCCTCCAGGCCACCGGCCGGATGGCCCGGCAGGCCGTGGTCGGCCCGCTGGCCCGTCAGATCCGTAACCTGACCTGGCGGTTGTTCGACGCCACCGGCGTACTGGCCCGCGGCTATGCGCCGATGCTGGCCGGCTGGCGCAGCCACTACCCGGACGTGCTCTTCGGCGGCACGGAACGCGCCCGGCCGCGCCCCGGCACCCGGGACCCCCGGTGGATCCCCAAGCCGGCCGACGAACTGGCCGGCCGGTTCCAGCTGATCACCTACGGCGGCAAGGACACCCGACTGGCCACCGAGGCGGCGGAGTTGACCGACCGGCTGCCCGAACTGGTCGCGCACTTCCCGCTGGACGGCCCCACCGAGAAGTACGTGCTGCTGCGCCCGGACGGCTATGTGGCCGCCGCCGGGCCCGCCGACCGGTTCCCCGGCGCCGCCGCGAAGCTCGCCGCACTGGTCCCCACCCCGGCGTCCCCGGCCACGACCGCCCGGTGACGGCCGGGCACCCCACGAGCTGAGCACCCACGACGAGAGGACACGACATGCCCAACCCCGACGGCGCACCGGCCACCGGCTGTCCCGTGCACGCCGACGCCGCGGCGGCCCCCCGCCCCTGGGCGCCCGGGCTGCCCGAACCAGGCCCGGTGGAGCAGCTGTTGCTGCCCGACGGCAACCCCGTCTGGATGATCACCCGTTACGACGACGCGCTCGCCGCCCTCAACAACCGCAAGCTCAGCAAGCACTTCGACAACGCGCTGCCCGAGCTGTGGCCCTCCGTGGGCTACGACGGCGGTAAGTCCATCCTCAACCAGCACATGAACCTCGCCGACCCGCCCGAGCACACCCGGCTGCGCAGACTGGTCTCCAAGGCGTTCACCCCGCGCCGGGTCGCCGACCTCGGCGAGCGGATCCAGCAGATCACCGACGAACTGCTCGACGCGGTCGCCGAGGCCGGCACCGCGGACCTGAAGGCCTCGTTCATCTCGCCGCTGATCTCCACGGTGCTCTACGAGATGCTCGGCGTGCCGCTCGCCGACGTCGAGGAGTTCGAACGCAACACCTACATTTTCGTCGGCCTCGGCAACTCCTCCAGCCCCGAGGAGGTCGTCGCCTCGGTCGGCTGGTTCGAGGAGTACCTGACCAAACTGACCGCGCAGCGCCGTGCCGACCCCGGCCCCGACCTCATCTCCGGTCTGGTGCAGGCCAACGAGGACGGCGACGCCCTCGCCGACCTGGAGATCCGCTCCACAGTCATGCTGCTGCTCCTGGCCGGCGCCGAGACCACCATCAACCTGCTCTCCAACGGCATTCTCGCGCTGCTGCGCAACCCGGAGCAGCTGGCCGAGCTCAGGGACGACCCCGAGAGGCTCGCCCCGGCCATTGAGGAACTGCTGCGGCTGACCAGCCCGGTGTTCACGGTGGTGTACCGCTTCGCGACGGAGGACATGGAGCTGGGCGGCGCGCGGGTCAAGGCGGGCGAGCACGTGATGATCTCGCTGGCCGCGGCCAACCACGACCCGGGCCAGTTCAGCGACCCGGAGACGCTGGACATCCACCGCGACGCCTCCAAGCACCTGGCACTCGGCCACGGCACCCACTTCTGCATCGGCGCCCCCCTGGCCAGGCTCAAGGCCCGGATCGCGCTGCGCACCCTGTTCGACCGGTTCGACGACCTCCGACTCGCCGTCCCCGACGAGAAGCTGACCTGGACCCCCAGCCTGGTGGCCAACAGCCTGGACCACCTGCCGGTGACGTTCACCGCGGCCACCCCGGCCACCACGGGCTGACCTCTCCCGCCCACCCCTCGCCCCTCTCCGTACCGAGACTCTTTTCCGCGCGGTGACGGCGGTCACCGCGCGGGGTTGGGAACGACAGCGATGACCGAGGCACCGATGCTGGACCCGGGCTTCATAGCCCAGCTGCTGCCCTTCGACCCCTTCGACCCGGCCTTCCTGGCCGACCCCTACCCGGTCTATGCGCAGATCCGGGAGAAGGGCCCGGTGACCCGCACCCCGCTGGGACTGTGGGCGGTGACCGGGCACGAGGCCTGCTCGGCCGTACTGCGCGACCAGCGCTTCGGCTGGGGCGACGGCGCCACCGTCGCCGACCACTTCCGCACCGAGGCCGACGGCACGGTGGTGCGGCCGTTCATCTTCTCCGACCCGCCCGAGCACACCCGGATCCGCGCCCTGGTGAGCAAGGCGTTCGCGGCTCGCCAGGTGGACCGGATGCGCAGCACCGCCGAACAGGTCGTGCGCGAGCTGATCGAGACCGCGCGCGCGGAGGCCGGCGACGGTCCGATCGACCTGATGAGCGCGGTGGCGCACCCGCTGCCCGGCCGGATGCAGAACGCGCTCCTGGACGTCCCGGCCGAGCACGCGGCCCGTTTCGACGAGTTGTCCGGGGACATCGCCCGCGGCCTGGACCCGAGCTTCCTGCTCGGGCCCGAGGAGATCGCCAAACGCGACAACGCCCGCGCCGAGCTGTACCGGTACATCGGCGAACTGGCCGAGCAGCGCCGGGCGAAGCCGGGCACCGATCTCATCAGCGAACTGGTCGCCGTCGAGGAGGGCGGCGACACGCTGACCCCCGAGGAGCTTGAGGTCACCTGCACCCTGCTGCTCTCCGCCGGGTACGCCACCACCGTGAACCTGATCGGCAACGGCATGTTCGCGCTGCTGGGCCGACCCGACCAGCGGGACTGGCTGCGTGCCCACCCCGGCCAGGTGCCCGCCGCGGTCGAGGAGATGCTGCGCTTCGACACGCCGGTGCAGATGATCTCCCGGGTCGCCCTGGCCGAGGCCGAGATCGCCGGGCACACCATCCAGCCGGGCGAGCAGGTCATGCTGATGATCGGCGCCGCCAGCCACGACCCGGACGTCTACGACGACCCCGACGAGCTGAAGCTGGACCGGCCCGCCGGCCGCAACCTCGGCTTCGGGCTCGGCATCCACTTCTGCGTCGGCGCCCCGCTGGCCCGGCTCACCGCACAGGCCGCGGTCTCCGCGCTGGCCGCGCTGGACCTGGAACCGGTCACCGGTTCACCGGCCCGGGTCCCCAACATCATCATGCGCGGCCTGGCCGAACTGCCCGTCCGGGTCACCGCCTGACCCGCACGCCACCGGGCGGATGCCCACCGGAACCCTCCGGTGGGCACGCCCCGCATCCACACAGCGCCCCGCACCCGCCCCCCCGCCGACGGCCTCACCCCTCCCGACCGCCTGCCGACGGCCTCACCGCTCCCGATCACACGGCGACGGCCTCGCCGCTCCCGACCAACCGCCGACGGCCCCACCGATCCCGGCCGCCCGGCCGCGGCCCCACCGCACACGGAGAGTACGGGGATGACCGACACACTGACCGCACCAGAACTCTGGATCCGCCGCTACCGGCCGGCGCCCCGGCACACCGACCTGGCGCTGGTCTGCTTCCCGCACGCGGGCGGCTCCGCCAGCTACTTCCGGCCGCTCGCCGACGCGTTGGCCCCCGTCGCCGACGTCCTGTCCGTGCAGTACCCGGGCCGCCAGGACCGGCGCGCCGAACCGCCCCGCACGGCGATCTCGCAACTGGCCGACGAGATCCTCACCGTGCTGGAGTCCCTGCCGCGGCGCCGGCTCGTGCTGTTCGGGCACAGCATGGGCGCGTGCGTGGCGTTCGAAGTGGCCCGCCGGATCGAGCGGGGCTCCTCGCTCGATCTGCTCGGGCTGGTCGCCTCCGGCCGCACCGCCCCGCCCAAGGTGCGTGACCGCGGGGTCCGTTCGATGGACGACGCCGGTGTCGTCGCCGAGATCCGCCGCCTGAACGGCACCGACGAGCGGCTGCTCCTCGACGAGGACGTCATCCAGATGATCATGCCGGCCGTCCGTGGTGACTACACGGCGGTGGAGACCTACCGATACCTGCCCGGGCCGCCGCTGCGCTGTCCGATCAGTGTGCTCGTCGGCGACGACGACCCGCAGGTCACCCTCGCCGAGGCCGAGGAGTGGCGCGACCACACCGCCGGCGCCTTCACCCTGCGCGACTTCCCCGGCGGCCACTTCTACCTGGCCGAACAGCAGGCCGGGGTGGCCCGGGCGCTGACCGAGGACCTGGCGGCCTTCCGCCGCGGCCCGGAACGCGACGCCTGACCGAACCGTCCCCGAGCACGCCCCCCAGACCGAAGGAAGCCTGTGGTGATGACCGACCTGGCCGCCGCGATCGAGTCCCCGGACGCACGGTCACGTGACTTCGCGTCCCTGCCGGTACCGGAGTCCTACCGGGCCACCGTGCTGCGCAAGGACGACCAGCACATGTTCGACGGTGTCCCGGTCGACGACCGCGACCCAGCCAAGGCCCTGCACATCGCTGACGTACCGACCCCGGAGCCCGGCCCCGGCGAGGCCCTGATCGCCGTCATGGCGAGCTCCGTCAACTACAACACGGTGTGGAGCGCGCTGTTCTCGCCCGTGCCGACGTTCGCGTTCCTCGAACGCTACGCCCGCACCGGCGGTCCGGCCGCCCGGCACGACCTGCCGTACCACGTGATCGGCTCCGACCTGTCCGGTGTGGTCCTGCGCACCGGGCCCGGGGTGCGCCGTTGGCGGCCCGGGGACCGGGTGGTCGCGCACTGTCTGTCCGTCGAGCTGGAGGACGCGGCCGGCCACGACGACACCATGCTCGACCCGGAGCAGCGGATCTGGGGCTTCGAGACCAACTACGGCGGGCTGGCCGAGCTGGCGCTGGTGAAGGCCAACCAGCTGATGCCCAAGGCCGGGCACCTGACCTGGGAGGAGGCCGCAGCCCCCGGCCTGGTCAACTCCACCGCCTACCGTCAGCTCGTCTCGCGCAACGGCGCCGCCATGAAGGTCGGCGACACCGTGCTGATCTGGGGCGCGGGCGGCGGTCTGGGCTCGTACGCCACCCAGTACGCGCTGGCGGGCGGCGCGATACCGATCTGCGTGGTCTCCAGCGAGCAGAAGGCGGAGATCTGCCGGGCGATGGGTGTCGAGGCGATCATCGACCGCGACGCGGAGAACTACCGGTTCTGGCGCGACGAGGAGACCCAGGACCAGCGGGAGTGGAAGCGGTTCGGCAAGCGCATCCGTGAACTGACCGGCGGCGACGACGTGGACATCGTCTTCGAGCACCCGGGCCGGGAGACCTTCGGCGCCTCCGTGTACGTGGCCCGCAGGGGCGGCACGATCGTCACCTGCGCCTCCACGTCCGGCTACCGCCACGAGTTCGACAACCGCTACCTCTGGATGCACCTCAAGCGGATCATCGGTTCCCACTTCGCCAACTACCGGGAGGCCTGGGAGGCCAACCGGCTTGTCGTCAAGGGCCGTATCCACCCCACCCTCTCGCGTACCTACCCGCTCACCGAGACCGGCCGGGCCGTCACCGACGTCCACCGCAACCACCACCACGGCAAGGTCGGCGTGCTGTGCCTGGCGCCGCGAGAGGGTCTCGGCGTCACCGACCCCGAACTGCGGGCACGGCACGAGCCGGCCATCCACCGCTTCCGCACGGCGTGAGCGCGAGCCGGCGGGGTCGCGGTTCCCGCCGGCCCGGTACCCGTCGATGTTTGGTCTGAACCATTGACATGCCCACGGACCAGGGCCTTCAATGCGGCACGTCTACGTATGTCTTCCGACGTTCACGTATGAGGAAGGTCCTGGTATGAACACCCCCCACCCGGACGTGGCCTGGCCCCGCACCCTGTTAAGACTCCTCGCCCTGGTCGCCGTGGTGCTCGGCGTCCAGGCCGCACCCGCGGGCATCGCCCGGGCCGCCGCGCCCGTCAATGTGATCGCCTTCTACAACGGCACCTACGACGCGGCACACATCAGCTTCGACCACGAGGCCGCCACCTGGTTCCCGCAGGCCGGCGCCCAGAACGGCTTCACCTACACCCAGACCACGGACTGGAGCCGGCTCAACACCGCGACGCTCGCCAACTACCAGGTGGTCATGTTCCTCGACGACTACCCGCACACCGCGTCGCAGCAGTCCGCCTTCCAGAACTACGTGGCGGGCGGCGGCGGATTCATCGGCTTCCACGTCTCGGCGTACAACGACAACACCAGTGACTGGCCCTGGTACCACAACACGTTCCTCGGCACCGGCACCTTCAAGAGCAACAGCTGGGGTCCGACCGCGGAGACCCTTCAGATCGACGACCCCACCCACCCCGCGACGGCGAACCTGCCGACCACCATCACGTCCTCGGTCAGCGAGTGGTACAGCTGGCAGAACGACCTGCGGCAGAACCCCGCCATCGACATCCTCGCCTCGATGGCGCCGTCCACCTTCCCGATCGGCACCGACCCCAACCAGACCTGGTACAGCGGCTATTACCCGATCGTCTGGTCCAACCGCAACTACAAGATGGTCTACAACAACTTCGGCCACAACGCGATGGACTACGCGACCAACACCACCCTGTCCTCGACGTTCGGCAGCGCCCAGCAGAACCAGCTCCTGCTCCAGGAGATCAAGTGGGCGTCCGGCCAGTCCGGTCCGGTCACCCCGCCCACGACCACCACCGGCCCGATCCACGGATACGGCGGCAAGTGCGTGGACGTGGCAGGCGCCGCCACCGCCAACGGCACCGCCGTACAGCTCTACGACTGCAACGGCAGCAGCGCGCAGAACTGGACGGTCTCCACGGCCGGGACCCTCGGCGCGCTCGGCAAGTGCATGGACGTGACCGGGGCCTCCACCGCCAACGGCGCGAAGGTACAGCTCTACGACTGCAACGGCACCGGCTCCCAGGTCTGGCAGCCCGGCGCCAACGGCTCACTGGTCAACCCGCAGTCGGGCAAGTGCCTCGACGCGACCGGTCCCAGCTCGGCCAACGGCACCCGGCTGCAGATCTGGTCGTGCTCCGGTTCCGCCAACCAGAACTGGACGCTGCCGTCCTGAACCGCCCTCCCGTGACGGCCGGCATGCCGCAGCCGCGGCGTGCCGGCCCGGGGACCGGGAGTCAGAACAGTGTGCGCACGGGCGTTCCTGCGCTCCAGGCCGCGATGTCCTCGACCGCGTCCCGGTAGAAGACCTCGTAAAGATCCCGGCTGACGTACCCGATGTGGGGAGTGACCACGGCGTTCGGAAGGGTGCGCAGCGGATGGCCGGCGGGCAGGGGTTCCCGGTCGAAGACGTCCAGCGCCGCCGACGCGATCCTGCGCTCGGTCAACGCGGCGATCAGCGCCGCCTCGTCCACCAGGGGCCCGCGCGAGGTGTTCACCAGGATCGCCGTCGATTTCATGAGGCCCAGTTCGCGCTCGCCGACCAGGCCCCGGGTGCGGTCGCTGAGTACGAGGTGAATGCTCAGCACGTCGGAGCGGGCGAACAGTTCGTCCTGCGAGACGTATTCCGCCCCCTTCGCCTGCGCGTCCGCGGGCGTCAGATTCTGGCTCCAGGCGATGGTCCGCATGCCGAAGGCGCGCCCGATCTCCGCCACCGCGGTCCCGAGCCGGCCGAGACCCAGCACCCCGAGAGTGGTACCCCTGAGGCTCGTCCCCAGACCCACCTGCCAACCGCCCCGGCGTACGGAGTCCACCTGCTGCGGGACCATCCGGGCCGCGGAGAGGATGAGAGCCCAGGTGAGTTCGACCGTCGGATACCCGAAATAACCCGTGCCGCAGACGGTGATCCCCGCACGGCGAGCGGCCTCCAGGTCGATCGCCGCGTTGACCGGCCCGGTGGTCACGAGCAGCTTCAGGCGCGGCAACCTGCCCAGGGTCGAGGACGGGAAACGCGTCCGCTCCCGCATGGCGACCACCACCTCGTACTCGGCGAGCGCCGTCACCACCGCCTCCTCGTCCTCGAAGGCATCCCTGAAGACGTGCACCTCGGCCTGGAGCGAGTCCCAGTCGGCCAGGCTCAGGGCCACGTCTTGGTAGTCGTCCAGGATGGCGATCCTCATACGGATTCCTCTCGTTCTCGGCAGCCGGCCGATATACGGATGGGTGAGGCCTGTACCGAACGAGGGTACGGGGGCGACCCCCGGGGCTCGTGTGGCACCTGGGTCCCGTGACCGAAATGGTCGCCACCCTCGTGTGGTTTCTCTGCACACACCTCGAAAAGACATGTCAAGCGCGATGTTCCTCACAGGAAAAAGCGGCACCAGGGCGGCCGTCTGCGGCAGTTTTGCGGTGGTAACCTCAAATGAGTGGGCAATCGACTCCTCGTCGAACGACGCCGGCCGATACAGCCTTCGCGATGTCTCCGCGGAATTTCCCGGGAACTCGCTCACCGTATTCAAAGGAGTTTCCGGTTCGGGTAAGTCGAGCCGGGCGTCCGACACCGTATTCACGGAAGGCCGGCCGAGGTATATGGAATCGCTGTCCGCGTACGCAGGGCGATTCCTCGGACAGCTGGACGAGCCCGATGCCGGCGTCCTTCTCGACGAACCCACCACCGGTCCGCACTCCGTCGACGCGGAACGTCGGCCGTCGGCCGTGCATCGACTCGTCGACGACGGGAACTCGGTCGGCGTCATCGAGCACGACCCGGACGCCGTCACGACGGCCGACCGGCTGATCGGCATGGGCCCGCAAGAGGGCCACCGGAGCGGACAGGTGATCGTCGCGGGCACCCGGGAACAGATCGCGGCCCACCCGGGATCGCACACCGGCGGGTATCTCGGTGCGTTGCTGGAGGAGACCCAATGAGCCTTGCCCCCATGGAAGCCGCGACGACGCGGGCGCTGTCCCCGTTCGACGACGAGACCGACGGTCCTGAACCGCGGCTCCCGGCGGACGGCGGCAGCACCGACCCCGTGAAGGACTACCTGCGCCTCATCGCCCGGGTCAAGCTGCTCACCGCGGAGCAGGAGGTGGACCTCGCCCGGCGCGTCGAGGCCGGACTGTACGCGCAGCGGCTGCTGGCGGAGGGCGAGAACCGCCACCCCCGGGAGGAACTGGTCCAGCTCTCCGAGGACGGCCTCCGGGCGAAGGCCCACCTCACCGAGGCCAACCTCCGCCTGGTCGTCTCCGTGGCCAAGCGCTTCACCGGCCGGGGCCTGGACTTCCTGGACCTCATCCAGGAAGGCAACTCCGGTCTCATCCGCGCGGTGGAGAAGTTCGACTACACCAAGGGCTTCAAGTTCTCCACGTACGCGACCTGGTGGATCAAGCAGGCGGTCACCCGCGCCCTGGCCGACCAGAGCCGCACCATACGGATCCCGGTCCACACCGTGGAGCTCATCAACCGGGTGGCCCGGGCGCGCAGGGAACTGATGCTGGACGCGGGTGTCCTACCCACCCCGCAGGAGGTCGCCGCGAAGGCCGAGATCCCGGTCGCACGGCTCGTCGAACTCGACGCCTACACCAGGGAGCCCGTCTCCCTGCACGCCACGCTCAACGAGGAGGGCGACGGCGAGTTCGGCGACCTCATCGAGGACACCGACACGCCCGCCCCCTGGGAGGCCGTCGCCCACCACCTCCTCCAGGACACCATCCGCGGCCTGCTCACCGGCATGACCGCCCGCGAGGCCGGCATCATCGCGCTGCGCTACGGACTCACCGACGGCCGCCCGCACACCCTGGAGGAGATCGGCGTCGTCTACGGCGTGACCCGCGAACGCATCCGGCAGATCGAGGCCAAGACGATGAGCAAGCTCCGTCACCCGTCCCGTTCCCGGGTACTGCGGGACTACCTCGACGACACCTGACCCGACCCGCCGGGCCACCGTCCCCGTCCTCCTCCGCCACGACGCCCGGCCGGGGAGCGGGCGACTCGGCGCTCCAGGTGGTCGGCTCCACCGCAAAGCGGGGTGACCTGAACGGCCGGGGCCCCGACGGGAAGTGGTTCACGGTCGGGTCCACCGGGGAGAGGGCGACCCAGTGGCGGGCAGCCGCGTACGGCGACCCTCACAGACCGCGCCACACGTTGTCGAAGGCCGCGTCCTCGATCTCCCGACGCTGCCGGACGGCGGCCAGTTCCGTCACGGCGCCGTCCACGGCGGCCACCACCGTCACGGTCGCGTCGGAGACGGTGCTCGCGAGGTCCTTGGGCGTCTCGTCCTGGATGCCCACCGCGGCCGCGAAGGCGGAGAGCACGGGCTCACCCGACGTCCAGCGCTCACGCGCCCGGGCGTGCTCGGGCGAGTCGGCCGGCGCCGTCCGGCCGGTCGGCAGCGGCAGCCAGCGCCGCCGCTGCCGGGTGACCGTGCCGTCCTCCTCCAGTTCGGCGAGATAGGCGGCGGACAGGCCGCGCCCCCGGCGCCACAGCCAGTCCTCGACCGATTCGTACGGCGCCTCGCGCTTGAGCGCCGCCACCGCCTGGTCGAGGAGCCGGTCGCCCGTCCCGCCCTCGGTGGCGGGCACGACGGTCTCGTCGTCGAGGGTGGCCGTCCCGGCGTCGAGGAGATCGACCAGTTCGGCTCCCGCGAGCGCCAGTGAGAGGTCGCCCTGCTCGACGGGCCGGGCCGCGGCGTCGTAGACGGTGACGATGAACAGGTCCCGGGGTGTGGTCATGTCGGACTCCCCAACAAAGATGGCGGCAGAGGCATCTGCGGCAATGGTGGCGCGGAAGAACACGGTGCCCGGTGCGGACGCCACGCAGTCTCTCGCGCTTCGCCCGCGCAGGTCACTCGTTCCGCTCAGGCGAGAGGCATGCCATGCCGCTTTCCCGCGCCGTACCACCACGATGTGCCGCGACGCACCGACGCGCAGCGCGACACGGGCGGGCGCGGGGCCGGGGGAGTGGCCCTCGACAGGGCCGGGGAGCAGGGACCCGCACGGGCGGGCCGGGGAGAGGGACCCGCACGGGCGGAGCGGCGATCCACGGCGCCGGTGGTGTGCCGGCTTGCGCGGTAGGCTGCTTGGCGATCAGAAGGGCGACGTCGGCCGGAGGTGGGTGGACATGACAGCGGAGGTCGAGCCGTCGTCCGCCGTCGGCGCGGGCGGCCGGGACAGCCGGCTGGGCCCGCTGATCATCACCCTCTTCGGGTTGTACGCGCGCGGTGAGCACAACTGGCTCTCCGTGGCCTCGGTGATACGCCTCATGGCCGACCTCGGTGTCGAAGGCCAGGCCGTCCGCTCGGCGGTCTCCCGGCTGAAGCGGCGCGGGGTGCTGCGGAGTGAGCGCCACGAGGGCGCCGCCGGATACGCCGTCGCCGACACCGCGCTGGAGGTGCTGGCGGAGGGCGACATACGCATCTTCGAGCGGAACCGGGCCGCGGCCGACGACGGCTGGCTCGTCGTCGTCTTCTCCGTGCCCGAGTCCGAGCGGGACAAGCGCCACGCCCTGCGCACGGCCCTGACCCGGCTGGGCTTCGGCACCGCCGCCCCCGGCGTGTGGGTGGCCCCCGGCATCCTCGCCGACGAGACCCGCCGCACCCTGCAACGCCTCGAACTGACGCCGTACGTCGACATCTTCACCGGCGACCACTTCGCCTTCGGCGACCTGTCGGCGAAGGTCCGCGAGTGGTGGGACCTCGACGAGCTGACCGCGCTGTACGCGGACTTCCTCGCGCGGTACGCGCCGGTGCGCGAGCGCGCCGCCGCGGGCGGGATCGCGCCGCGGGAGGCGTTCGGAATCTATCTGCCGATGCTCACAGAATGGCGCCGGCTCCCGTACCGTGACCCCGGCCTGCCGCTCTCCCTGCTGCCGCAGGGCTGGCGCGGCGAGACCGCCGGCGCGCTCTTCGAAGATCTCGACAGGATGCTCCGGGCGCCCGCCCGCGAGCACGCCCTGGCGGTCATCCACACGGCTTAGAGCCAGTCGGCGGATCATGCCGCGGACGCGGGGTCAGCCTCGGCCGGTAGGTGCCCCACCGAGTCGCCGCCTTCCTCCGCCTCGCAGCCGGCCGCCCCGGGCCTACGGCCTGACCAGCCGTTCCTCCGGGATCACAGCCACCCCGAGGATCTCGATCATCGCCTCCGGCTGCCAGAGCGCGGTGCAGCCGATGCCCGCCATCGCCGGATACACCGGCCCCGCGAGCTCCCGCCACACCTTGCCGATCTCCTTGCCGTGGGCCTGGTAGTCGGGGATGTCGGTGAGATAGATCGTCACGCTCACCAGGTCCGCCGGCTCACCGCCCGCCGCCCGCAGGGTGGTGAGCACATTGCCGAACGCCTGGCGGAACTGCTCCACGATGCCACCCGGAACGATCTTCATGTCGGCGTCGAGCGCGGTCTGGCCGCCCAGATGGAGCGTGTTCCCCGCGAGCGTTCCGTGCGAGTAGCCGCTCGGGGCGGGCAGTTCGGGCGGGTTCACGGCGACGGGAGTCATGAGGCCTCCGGTTCGGTGGTGTCCGGCTCCGGCCGCACGGCCGGTCGTATTGACAATAAATGACGACCGTGAAAAATACGAGATAGGGCGCGGCCCCGGACCCGACAGGCCGACGCCCCCGACGCGCCGACGCCCCGACAGGCCGACGATCCCGGCAAGCCCACGGAAACGGAGCCGTTCCATGGAGCCCGACCTCAGCAAGTACCGACTCGAAGGCGACAGCGAGATGTACCGGCTGCCCAGCGGCATCGTCGCGCCCGTCGTCACCCGGGCCGGCCAGGAGGACGTGAACACCGCCGACTCGGGCGGCGCCGTCCGCGTGTCGGGCGTCAGCGCCCAGCACACCCCGGCGCGCCGTCTCTGGTACGGCAAGGTCAGCAACGAGCCCGGCTACCGCTCGGTCACCCACCACCACGGCGAGGCCGAGACCGGCGGATACGTCCTCTCGGGCCGGGCCCGGATCTACTTCGGCGAGAAGTTCGAGGACTACGTCGACATGACCGAGGGCGACTGGGTCTTCGTCCCGCCCTTCATGCCGCACGTCGAGTGCAACCTCTCCCGGAGCAAGCCGCTGGTGTGGATGACCACCCGGACCCCGGAGAACATCGTGGTGAACCTGCCCGACGTGGCCGACACCGACCTGCGCGACTGGCTGAACCGATGACCGCCGCCCCGACCTCCGCGATCGTCACCGCGGCCCTCACCCTCAAGCCCGCCGCGCCCGAGCACTTCGACCTCGCCTTCACCGCCACCACCCAGCCCTGCCCCTGGCCCAAGGCCTACGGCGGCGACCTCGTCGCCCAGGCCGCCGCGGCCGCGATGCGCTCGGTGACCGACGGCAAGGCGCTGCACTCGATGCACAGTTACTTCCTGCGCCCGGCCGACATCGGCGCCGAGGTCCGCTACGAGGTGGAGGTGGTGCGCGACGGCCGCGGCTACAGCACCCGCCAGGTACGCGGCTACCAGAACGGCAAGGCGCTCTACGTCTGCCTCGCCAACTTCGCGGCGGGGGAGCCGGGCGGCTCCTTCCACACCGAGTTCGCCGGGGAGATCCCCGCCCCCGAGACGCTGCCCAGCTCGGCCGAGTACCTCGCCGAGCGCACCGGCGGCACCATGACCGCCGAGTCCAGGGCCTACTGGCGCGGCGGCCGCGGCTTCGACATGCGCCACGTCCCCGGTCCCGTCTACCTCACCGTCGAAGGTGAGCGGCTGCGCCACCAGGCGGTCTGGCTACGGCCGTTCGACGCGCTGCGCCCCGTCGAGGGACTCACCGACGCCCAGCGCGACCTCGCCGCCCTCGCCTACGTCTGCGACTACACGATCCTCGAACCCGTCCTGCGGGTCCTCGGCCTGGCCTGGGCCGACCCCGGCCTGATCACCGCAAGCCTCGACCACGCCATGTGGTTCCACCGTCCCGCACCGGTGGACGACTGGCTGCTCTACGCCCAGGAAGCGGTGGCCGCCGACGCGGGCCGCGGCCTCGGCGCCGGACGCTTCTTCACCCGCGACCACCGTCACCTGGCCACCGTCGTCCAGGAGGGCATGATCCGCCCCGCCTGACCGCCCGCCGCATTCCACCGGCGGGCTCCCGGAAGGAACCCCACGTTGGCTGTTCCGCTCTCACCGACCTCGCACCTGGACACCTTCGCCCGGGACCATCTCCCGCCCGCCGAACTGTGGCCCACGATCGAGTTCAGCACGCCCGAACTGAGCTACCCCGCCCGCCTGAACGCGGCCACCGAACTCATCGACGCGGCCGTCGAACGCCACGGCCCCGACCGCCCCGCCCTGCGCACCCCCGCCGGGGAGCTGTGGACGTACGGCGAACTGCGCACCCGCGCCAACCAGGTCGCCCAGGTCCTCACCGAGGACCTCGGCCTGGTACCTGGCCGGCGCGTCCTGCTGCGCGCACCCAACACCCCCTGGACGGTGGCCTGCTGGCTCGGCGTACTGAAGGCCGGCGGGGTCGTGGTCACCACCATGGCCGCCCTGCGCGCCCGCGAGATCACCCCGATCGCCGAACGCACCCAGCCCGCCGTCGCCCTCGTGGACCACCGCTTCACCGACGAGCTCCGCACCGTCCTGCCCGGCCTGACGCTGGTCGAGTACGGCGGCCCCGGCCCCGACGACCTGGTGGCCCGGTGCGCCGCCAAGTCCGGCGAGTTCAGGGACGTGGAGACGGCCGCAGACGACGTGGCGCTGCTCGGCCCCACCTCCGGAAGCACCGGCGTCCCCAAGATCACCATGCACTTCCACCGGGACATCCTGTCCATCGACAACACCTTCGGCCGCCATCTGCTGGGGCTGCGTGAGAACGATCTGGTGGCCTGCACCGCGCCGTTCGCCTTCACCTTCGGCCTCGGCATGCTGGTCGTCTTCCCGCTGCGGGCCGGCGCCTGCGCCCTGCTGACCGAGACGGCGACCCCGGCCCAGCTCGCCGACCTCGTCGAGAAGCACGGCGTCACCGTCCTCGCGACGGCGCCCACCGCCTACAAGGCGATCGTCCGCGACGGCAAGGAAGGGCAGCTGAGCAGCGTCCGAATCGGGGTGTCGGCGGGCGAGCACATACCGCTCACCACCTGGCAGGAACTGCGGGACCGCATCGGGCTGAAGGTCATCGACGGCATCGGCGCGACCGAGCTGCTGCACATCTTCATCTCCGCCGCGGGCGACGACATCCGGCCCGGCGCCACCGGGCGTCCCGTGCCCGGTTACCGCGCCACGATCCTCGGCCTCGACGGCGAGGAACTCGGCCCGGGTGAGCCGGGACGGCTCGGCGTCATCGGCCCGGTCGGCTGCCGCTACCTCGACGACAGACGCCAGCAGGACTACGTCGTCAACGGATGGAACGTCACCGGCGACATCTTCCACCGCGACGAGGACGGCTACTTCCACTACCACGCCCGCAGCGACAACATGATCGTCTCCTCCGGGTACAACATCGGCGGCCCCGAGGTGGAGGCCGCCATCGACACCCACCCGGATGTCGTCGAGTCGGCGGTGGTGGCGCGCCCCGATCCCGAACGCGGCTCGGTCGTCTGTGCCTTCGTCGTCCTGCGCGAGGGGGTCACCGGGGACCCGGCGAAGGCCAAGGAGATCCAGAACCACGTCAAACAGGTCCTGGCGCCCTACAAATACCCGCGTGACGTCCGCTTCCACGACGCCCTGCCGCGCAACACCAGCGGAAAACTCCAGCGGTTCGCGCTCCGCAAGATCATCGAAGCCGAACAGACCGCTGAGCAGTGAGAGGAACTCCCTTGAAGATCGCGATCATCGGCGGTGGCCCGGGAGGGCTCTACCTCGCGGCGCTGCTGAAGCAGCTGGACCCCGCCCACGAGATCACCGTGTGGGAGCGCAACGCCCCCGACGACACCTTCGGCTTCGGCGTGGTGTTCTCCGACGAGACACTCGGCGGCATCGAGAACGCCGACACCGTCTTCTCCGACGCCATGTCCCGCCGCTTCGCCCGCTGGACGGACATCGACATCCACTACCGGGGCGAGAGCCACACCGTCGGCGGCCAGGGCTTCGCCGCCATGAGCCGCAAAGAGCTGCTGCACCTCCTCCAGGAGCGCTGCCGGGAGCTGGGTGTCGCCCTGCACTTCTCGACCCCGGCACCCGAGGTGGCCGCGCTGCGTGCCTCGCACGACCTCGTCGTCGGCGCGGACGGCGTCAACTCGGCCGTCCGGGCGGCCTACGCGGACGCCTTCCGCCCCTCTCTGGACCGGCGGCGCAGCAAGTACATGTGGCTGGGCACGGACCGCGTCTTCGAGGCCTTCCAGTTCTTCGTCAAGGAGACCGAGTGGGGGGTCGTACAGGTCCACGGCTACCCCTACTCCGACACCGGCTCGACCTTCATCGTGGAGATGCACGAGGACGTCTGGCGCCGGGCCGGCTTCGACGTCACCGAGGACACGGTGTTCGCGCCGGGCCTCTCCGACGAGCAGGCCGTGGCCCGCATCCGGGAGCTGTTCGCCGAGGAACTCGACGGCCACCAGGTGTTCGCCAACAACTCCAAGTGGCTGAACTTCACCACCGTCCGCAACGAGCACTGGCATCACGGCAACCTCGTCCTCATCGGCGACGCCGCCCACACCGCCCACTTCTCCATCGGCTCCGGCACCAAGCTGGCCATGGAGGACGCCCTCGCGCTCGCCGCCTGTCTGCACGAACACCCCGACGCGGAAAGCGCGTTGACCGCCTACGAGAGCGAGCGCCGCCCGGTCGTGGAGTCCACCCAGCGGGCCGCGCAGGCATCCCTGGAGTGGTTCGAGAACATCGGCATGTACGCCGGCCAGGAACCCACCCAGTTCTGCTTCAACCTCCTGACCCGTTCGCGCCGTATCACCTACGACAACCTGCGCACCCGGGACCAGGAGTTCGCCGACCGCGTCGACGCCGCCTTCGCCGCGGCGCAGGGACTGGACACCGAGGCGCCCGCGATGTTCCAGCCGTTCCGCATCGGGCGTCTGGAACTGAAGAACCGGGTGATCGTCTCCCCGATGGACATGTACTCCGCCGTCGACGGCGTGCCCGGTGACTTCCATCTGGTCCATCTGGGGTCGAAGGCGATGGGCGGGGCGGGGCTGGTGATGACGGAGATGGTGTGCGTCTCGCCCGAGGGCCGTATCACCCCCGGCTGCACCGGCCTGTGGAACGACGAACAGCTCGGCTCCTGGCAGCGGATCGTCTCCTTCGTCCACGACCGCAGCACCGCGCGCATCGGCCTCCAGCTCGGCCACTCCGGCCGCAAGGGCTCGACCCGCCTGATGTGGGAGGGCATGGACGAGCCCCTCCCTGACGGCAACTGGGAGGTCGTGGGCCCGTCCGGGCTGCCGTACGGCCCCGGATCGCCCGTCCCTCGCGAACTCACCCGCGCCGAACTCGACGCCATCACCGAGGAGTTCGTCGAGGCGGCCCGCCGTGGCGCCGAAGCCGGCTTCGACCTCCTCGAACTCCACTGCGCCCACGGTTACCTGCTCTCCTCCTTCCTCTCGCCCCTCGCCAACCAGCGCACCGACGAGTACGGGGGCCCGCTGGAGAACCGGCTGCGCTACCCCCTGGAGGTCTTCGACGCGGTCCGGGAGGTCTGGCCCGCCGAACGGCCGCTGACCGTGCGGATCTCCGCCACCGACTGGGCCCCCGACGGCAACACCGAACACGACGCCGTGGAGATCGCCCGCGCCTTCGTCGCGCACGGCGCGGCCGCCATCGACGTCTCCACCGGCCAGGTCACCAAGGACGAGCGCCCCGCCTACGGCCGCTCGTACCAGACCCCCTTCGCCGACCGGATCCGCCACGAGGTGGCCGCCGAGAGCGGCGCGGCGGTGATCGCGGTCGGCGCCATCGCCTCCTACGACGACGTGAACTCGATCCTGCTGGCGGGCCGGGCCGACCTGTGCGCCGTAGGACGCACCCATCTGTACGACCCGCACTGGACCCTGCACGCGGCCGCCGACCAGGACTACCGGGGACCCGCCGCCGAATGGCCGGTCCAGTTCGGGGCCGGGCGCCGCAAACCGCCCACCGCACGCACCGACGCCGTTCGCCCCCGCCTGTCCCTGCTGCGGGCGGACCCGGCGGGGGAGAGCGTGCACCTGCGGTGGAAGCCCCTGGGGGAGGGACTACCGGTGGTGGGGTGAGGTCAGGTAGTGCTGGCGGATCAGCTCCTTGCCGTAGTCGTTGCCGTTGGGCGTGCGGATGACCGAGTGCACGTGCATCTGGGTCGGGCCGCTGCCCTGGCTCGCGCCGTACGCCCCGGCGAGCGGGCCGGGGCCCTGGCAGTCGACCTCGACCCAGACCACCGGGCTGTGCACCCGGACGTAGAAGGCGTCGTCGGTACCCGTGCCGCCGGCCCAGGTCATATACGTGTCGTCGAGGTGAGCCCGCACCTCGGCCAGGCGCACCCTGGCCGCGTCCGCCCTGGCCCGGCCGGTGAACGCCTCGACGATGCCGAGCAGCTTCCGCTTCTGCGTCCGGGTGAGGGCGTTGCCGCGGATGCCCTCGTAGGCCTGGACCGCGTTGTCGGAGAAGGCGCCCGCCTTCATCGACTCGTTGGTCTTGGTGGCCGAGGCGATCGCGACCGACCGCTGGTCGGAGGTGAGCGAGTTGACGAAGGCGAGACTCGCCAGCACCTCCTCGTGGCAGACGGTGACCGTCTCGCCGTCGATCTCCATCGAGGTCGGCTCCGAGCCCCAGAAGCAGGGGCTCATGACGACCTGGTCGCCGAGCACGAAGTAGTTGATGACCAGGTGGTGGCCGTCGAACTGGAAACCCCAGGGCTCGGTGGCGGACGGGGTGCCCATGAGCGTCCAGTAGTAGGCGTCCTCGTTGAAGGACCTGGTGTTGCCGATCGCCTCGCCGGCCGCCTGGTTGATCTTCCGGATCTTCTCCGTGGTCTCCAGGCCGTCGGCGCTCAGCGCGGCCTCCAGCAGGGCCGTGCCCAGGTCTCGGCGACGGCGGTCAGCCGGTAGGCGCCCAGGCCGGGGATGGTCCGGGTGTGCAGGGTCCCGTCCGCGGGGAGGCCGCCGAGGGCGGCGCGCTCAACGGTGGTGAGGGTGCGCGGGCCCTCGTCGGTCACCACCTCGGCCGCGGTGATCCGGCCCCCTTCGACGAGGGCGGCCAGGGTGCCGGTGTGCTGACCCCGTTCGTTCAGGAAACCGAGGCTCGCGCCGGGCGGCCCGTGCTCCCGGCCGCCCTGGCTGTGCTCGGCCGAGTCGGTCACCCGCTGGTCCAGGTCCCGGATCAGGTACCAGCGCTGGACGAGCACGGTGGCGACGGCCATCGCCGTGCAGACGACGGCCAGGGTGACGGCGTGGACGAGGACCATACGGGCCCGCAGCGAGCGCCCGCGGAGATGAGCCAGAGCGCGGCGGACCGCCGTCATGCCTCGTCGTCCGCCGGTCTGAGGACGTATCCGGCGCCCCGCACGGTATGGATCATCGGCCTGCGCTCTCTGTCGATCTTCGCCCGCAGGCCGTAGACATCCACCTCCATCAGATTCCCGCCGCCGTCGAACGAGCTGTTCCACACGTGGTCGAGGATCTGCGTCTTGCTGAGCACCTGGCGGGGTGGCTCATCAGGAACCGCAGCAGGTCGAACTCCTTCGCGGTGAGCGAGATCGGCGTACCGCCCCGGCGCACCTCGCGGGTCTTCTCGCCGAGCACCAGGTCGCCGACGACCCGCACCCCTTCCTCCTCGGCGACCTCGCCCGCCCCGGAGCGGCGCAGCAGCCCGCGCAGCCGGAGCATCACCTCCTCCAGGGAGAAGGGCTTGGTCACATAGTCGTCGGCACCGGAGGACAGTCCGTCGAGCCGGTACTCCACGGCGTCCCGGGCGGTCAGCATGAGCACGGGCAGCCTGGCGTTCTCGTACCGCAGCCGGCGCAGCACCTGGATCCCGTCCAGGTCGGGCAGCATGCCGTCCAGCACGACGGCGTGCGGGCGGTGCGCAGGGCGCCGTACCCGTCCCGCGCCACGAACGGCCGCCAGCCCGCCGCGGTGACCGCCACCGAGAGCAGCTCGGTCAGCTCGGGTTCGTCGTCGACGATCAGCACACGGATCGCGTCGGCCGCGAGTGTGGGGGTGTCGGACATGCCCCCGATGCTCTCCCGGCGGGCTGTACGCGAGCTGCGGAACGACCTCGCCGGGACCCCTCGGGATCATGGCGGACCACTCGGTTTTCGCCGTCCGAAGGGCCCCGGAGGCGTGACGCCACCCATAGGAGCCAGATCACATCCTATCGGGGGTAGTAGACGGGAAACGCCCTGAACACCATGCAAGCCGCATCAAAAGGTGCATTTCGCCGGTTTATACGAAGTTACGTAGTACGTCACATCATTGCGTCCTGCTCCGGCCACCGCTAACCATTGCTGTCGTCGCCGGGAGACAGGCGATGGACCGAGCGGATCCCCGCCAAGTCCGTCCACTCCCGCCGGTTGTACGGGGCTCCGCCCCACGCCGCCGCACACAGCGGCGGCGCCGACGCCGTCCCCACCGGAGATTCGCTCACATGACCATGACCACTCGCACCCGCATCGCTCGCCTCCGCACCATCGGCCTCACCGGCCTCGCCACCACCGGTGCCGCGGCGGCCGCCCTCACCCTGATGCCGACGACCGCGCAGGCCGCCGAAGCGACGCAGGCGCACACCTCCACAGCGGTCACGGCCTCCAGCAACGACAGCCGGAAGTCCGGCTACTCGAACAACCTCGACGGCTGGATCAAGCAGTCCCTGCAGATCATGAAGTCCAAGGGCATTCCGGGCAGCTACGACGGCCTCAAGCGCAACATCATGCGCGAGTCCGGCGGCAACCCCTCCGCCCAGAACAACTGGGACGTCAACGCGCAGAAGGGCACCCCTTCCAAGGGTCTGCTCCAGGTGATCGACCCCACCTTCAACGCTTACCACGTCAACGGCACCGCGAAGAGCGTCACCGACCCGGTGGCCAACATCACCGCGGCCGCCAACTACGCCGCCCACCGCTACGGCTCGATCGACAACGTCAACTCCGCGTACTGAGCGCGGCGGTGACTCAGCGGGCCGATGCCGGCCCGCCGTGCCGCAGCAGGAACGCGTCGGCAAGGGCGTCGGTGAACTCCTCGCCGACCGGCCCGGCCGACACCAGCGCCCGGTAGTAGAGCGGGCCCACCAACTGGTCCGTCTCGGTCTCCAGGTCGAGCCCGGCGGGCAACCGGCCCGCCGTCACGGCCCGTTCCAGCAGAGCGCGATCGCGCCGGCGCTGCGGGTCGAGGCAACGCGACCTGAACTCCCCGGCGAATGCCGGATCATGCTGGGCCTGCGCGAGCAGCGCCCGGAAGACGGCGCCGGAATCGGACTCGCCGAGAAACCCGGCGAGCCGGCGCAACCAGTCCCGCAGATCGGCCACGAAGTCCCCGGAGTCGGGCGGGATCAGATCGTCGTCCGTGTCCTGGAGGAAGGCGTCCCTCACTCGCCGACCCCCGGGTCGAGGACGCCCTGCGCCGGATGTTCGCGCGGGCCGAGCAGGACGACGTGGTCGCGCAACGGGTCGACTGGGGGGCCGGGTCGGAGTCGATGTCTCCCCAGGAACACGCCGACGCGGCCGCGGAGATCTACCTGCCGGTCTCGGCCGCCGGCGGTGACCTCCTCTACAGCCTGGTCCGCGCCGTCCGCCCGCCGACTTCGTGCTCCTCGACGGCTGGAAGGACCTCTGCCTGCCCGTGCTGAAACTGCTGGACCCGCGCCTCGCCCCCGGCACGCTCGTCGTCGGCGACGACTCCAGCTTCGCGAGCATGCGGCCCTACCTCGACTACGTCCGCGACCCGGCGAACGGCTACCGCAGCGTCGGTTTCCCGGTCGAGGACGGCATGGAGATCAGCTGCCGGCTGTGACGCCTACCGGCTAGAAGGGCTCCCGATGCTCGTGCGCCGCCTGTTCCAGGGCCGCGGCCTCCGCCTCGGCGATGCGGATCTCCGCCTCGACGTCGATCGAGCGGGTCAGCCACCAGTACAGCAGCGCCGAGACCGGCAGCCCGACGAACAGCGAGATGTCGGCGCCGTCGAGGGCCTTGGCGGCGGGGCCGACGAAGAGCGTGCCCACGGAGAAGAACGGGATCATGACCGCGAACCCGACCAGGTAGGAGATGATCCCCTGCCAGCCCCAACGGCCGTAGATGCCGTTCGGCTTGAAGATCTCGGCGATCGCGTAGTGGCCGCGGCGCACCACGTAGTAGTCCATCAGGTTCACCGAGGTCCACGGGATGAACAGGTAGAGCACCAGCAGCAGGAAGTTGTTGAAGTTCGTCAGGAAGTTCGAGGTCGCCGCCAGCGCGCCGACCAGGGAGAGCGCCGCGGTCACGCCGATGGTGATCAGACGCACGCCGAGCGTCGGCCGCACCCGCTTGAACGAGTCGATGGCGCTGATCAGCGTCAGTGAACCGCCGTACATGTTCAGCGCGGTGACGGAGATCAGGCCCAGGGCGGCGAACAGCAGCACGATCGCGCCGAAGCCGTCGAAGACCTTGTCGCCGGCGGCGTTGATCGAGGGGATCGTGTCGAAGCTGTCGCCCGCCCAGGCGGCCAGCAGCGTCCCGAGCACCATCAGCCAGATACCGCCGAGCGCCGAGCCGAAGTAGGTCCAGTAGAACGTCTTGCGGACCGTCACGTCCGGCGGCAGATAGCGGGAGTAGTCCGAGACGTAGATGGCCCAGCTGATCTGGTATCCGGCGACCACGCCGAACTGGGCCAGGAACGGCGTCCACTTGAAGGCGCCGAGATCGAAGGAGCCCGCCGGGTAGTGCAGGGTGACCAGGACACCGACGGTGAAGATGCCGAAGATGACGAGGAAGGCGTAGGTCAGGAACCGTTCGGCCTTGTGGATGATGTCGTAGCCCACCAGCGCGATGACGAACGCGACCGCGGTGACCACGATCACCCACAGCTTCACGCCGCCGTGGATCGTGGAGTCCAGCGCCTCACCGGCCAGGCTGGTGTTGAACACGTTGAACCCCGCGTACTGCACGTACGCGAACAGCCACACCAGCAGCGCCCCGACATAGCCGAACTGGGGCCGCGACTGGATCATCTGCGGCAGCCCCAGCTGCGGTCCCTGCGCCGAGTGGAAGGCCATGAAGAAGGTGCCGATCACGGTGCCCGCGACGATCGCAAGGAGCGACCAGATCAGATTGCCGCCCTCCGTGATGCTGATCAGCCCCACGGCCAGGGTGGCGATCTGCGCGTTCGACATGAACCACAGCGGACCCAGATGCCACAGCTTGCCGTGCCGCTCGTCCAGCGGCACATAGTCGATGGACCGGACCTCCAGACCGCTCACCCGCGGTTCCGCCGATGTGCTCATGGCACCTCCCAGGGGTCGGTCCGTCACTCTGGTCACATTCTTCCCCCGGAAAGGCCCGGATGAGGCCTGCGGAATCTCTGTTCCGCCCCCCGGAACGCCCGCCTCGCCTGCGGCCTTGTTGCTCTGCTCACAATGTGCCCGGAAACGCCCTTTTCGTGGCGGTGGTCACGTCGCCGACCGGGCATTTTGTCTATGTTCGCAGTTCTGTGTCCCTCCGACCTGAACTGCCGAGGCCCCGCATGCTCAACCGCCCCCTCGCCGTCGTGGCCACAGTGGTGACCCTTCTGGCCGGCGCCGCACCGGCGGCCCTGGCGGCCGATGCCGCCTCCGGTTCCACCGCCACGTTCCGTACGGCCGTGCAGGCACCTGCCGAGGCACGCGTGACCGCTGCCGTCCTCGACCTGGACGGCAGCGGCCGGGAACCCGTGGTCTACGGCGACGACACGCCGTACGACACCGCGAGCATCGTCAAGGTCGACATTCTCGCCTCGCTGCTGCTCCATGCGCGTGACCACCGGCGCGCCCTCACCGCGCGGGAGAGCGCTCTGGCGCAGCTGATGATCCGCGACAGCGACAACGACGCGGCCAACGCCCTGTGGCACTCCATCGGCGGAGCCCCCGGCCTGGCGTCGGCGAACAAGCGACTCGGCCTGACCTCCACCACGCCCGGCCCCGGCGGCCGCTGGGGGCTCACCCGGACCACGGCAGGCGACCAGATACGACTGCTGCGCGCGGTCTTCGGCTCCGGCCCCACACCGCTCGACACGGCGTCCCGAAGCCGTATCGGCACCCTGATGACCGAGATCGCCGCCGACCAGTCCTGGGGCGTCTCGGCCGCCGCCGACTCCGGATGGGCGCTGAAGAACGGCTGGCTCATGCGCACCACCACCGACCTGTGGGACATCAACAGCGTCGGACGCGTCACGGCCGGCGGCCACCACTACCTCGTCGCGGTCCTCTCCAACGGCAACGCGTCCATGCCGGACGGCGTGAAACTGGTCGAACGAGCCGCCCGTACGGCCGTCACCGCAACGGCGGCACACTGACCCCCTTGGCCCAGCACACCCCGCCCGCCGCCCGCATTGCCCCTAACGTGCACTAGAGGTGCCCTGACGCGCACCCGAGGTGACGGAGGCCGGCAACGGGAGGCGCGGTGGCGGGTTCGGGCGGACCGGCGGCCGGGCGGGGCCGGGCGCGCCCGGCACGGGGCACGACGCGGGGCGCCAGGTCCGCCCGCGCGGCGTGGATCCCCAAGCGCGCCCGCGATCCGCGTGCCTCCGCCTCCGTCAGCCCGCTCGTCGTCCCCGCCCTGCGGATCGCCGCCGCGTACGCCTGGCGGCTCATCGTGCTCGGCATCGTCGTCTACGGCGTCTTCATCGTCCTGGGCCGCTTCCAGCTGATCGCCGTCGCCCTGTTCCTGGGCCTGGTCATCACCTCGGTGCTGCGCCCGTTCACCGACCTGCTGAGCCGCTGGCTGCCCAGACCCCTGTCGGTGGCCGTGAGCCTGGTCGGCAGCATCTGCGTGTTCCTGGGGCTGCTGGCGCTGGTCGGCAACGCGGTCGCCCAGGAGTCGGCGACGCTGGCCGAGGAGTTCCGCGGTGGCATCCACCGCATCGAGGTCTGGCTCCAGCGCCCGCCCTTCCGGCTCGGCCCCGGCGCCCTGTCGCATCTCCAGCAGCAGATCGTGAACTACATCCAGGCCCACCGCTCCAACCTGGTCAGCAGGGCGCTCAGCGGCTTCGGCACACTCGTCGAAGTGATCACCGGGGGCGCGCTCGCGCTCTTCGCCTCCGTCTTCTTCATCAACTCCGGCGATCGGCTGTGGACCTGGACAAGCCGCGAGCTGCTGCCCGACGGCGCCCGGAACGCATGGGACCGGGCCGGGCACGCCGCCTGGCGGACGTTCGCCGGGTACACCCGGGGCATCATCATCGTGGCCGCCACCAACGCCGTACTCGTCGGCATCGCCCTGCTGGTGCTGCGGGTGCCGCTCGCGCTGCCGCTCACCCTGCTGGAGTTCTTCGCCGCGTTCGTCCCGCTGGTCGGCTCACCGGTCGCACTGGGCGTCGCCACCGTGGTCGCGCTGGCCGGGCGCGGGCCGCTCACCGCCGTGGGCGTCCTCGTCCTCATCGTCGTCATCGGCCAGCTGGAGGGACATGTGCTGCACCCCCTGGTGATGAGCTGGGCGGTGCGCCTGCACCCCCTCGTCGTCGCCGTCTCCGTCATCGCGGGCAGCATCGTCGCGGGGGTGATCGGCGCCGTCGTGGCCGTGCCGTTCATCTCCGTCGTCTGGGCGGTGGTGCGGGCCCTGCGGACGACGCCGCCCTGACCCGGCTCCCGGGGCTCAGCCGTCCTTGGCGGTGCGCCGGGTGCGCCTCGGGGCACGGCGGGACCGGCCGGACGGCGCGGGAACCCCGGACGGGGCCACAGGCTCGGACGCCGGGGCCGGGGCCGGGGCCGGGGGCGGGATGCCGTCGTCCCACGCCTCGTGTGCGCCGAACGGGTCGGTGGACCCCTCGGCGAGCAGCGCCTCGATGTCCAGGCCGGGCCTGGCGCGCGCCTTGACCGCGGCCAGGGCCAGGGTGTCGGCGTCGGACTCCGCGCCGTCGCGCCACAGGACGGTGCCCGGGAGCATCACCAGCGAGGTCGTACCGGACTCCGTGGCGGCCGGCCGCAGCTGGACCCGGACACCGTGCAGGTCGGCCAGCCTGCCGACCACGAACAGGCCCATGTGCTGGTAGACGCCGGCGTCGACGGTCGGCGGGTTCGCCAGCTTGTGGTTGATCAGCGCGAAGTCCTCGGGCATCAGGCCGATGCCCCGGTCATGGATCTCGATCATGGTCTGGGTGTCGGGCAGCCGGGTCGCCGTGACGCGGACCGTGGACCGCGGCGAGGAGAACGCGGTGGCGTTCTCCAGAAGCTCCGCCAGCAGATGCACGAGGTCGGTGACGGCCCGGCCGTGGATCTGGGTCTCCGGGATGCCCGACAGTTCGATCCGCTCGTACTGCTCCACCTCGGAGGCCGCCGCGCGGATGACGTCCACCAGGGGGAGCGGGTGGTCCCACTGCTGGGTGGGCCGCTCACCGCCGAGCACCAGGAGGTTCTCGCCGTTGCGCCGCACCCGCGTGGCCAGGTGGTCCAGCCTGAACAGGTTGGCCAGCTGCTCGGGGTCGGCCTCACGGCCCTCCAGATCGGTGATCAGGGCCAGCTGACGCTCGACCAGCGACTGGTTGCGGCTGGAGAGGTTGGTGAAGACCGTGTTGATGTTGCCGCGCAGCAGGGCCTGTTCGGCGGCGAGCCGGACCGCCTCCCGGTGCACGAGGTCGAAGGCCCGGGCCACCTCGCCGATCTCGTCCGTGGTGGTGATCGGGATCGGCGTGACCTTGGTGTCCACCTCGCCGGGCACGGCCCGGGACAGCTGGGTGATCACCGCAGGCAGCCGCTGCTCCGCGATCTCCATCGCCGAGGCGCTCAGCAGACGCATGCCCCGGCTCATCGAACGGGCCACCCAGGCCGCGAGCAGCAGCGCCGCGAGGACGGCGCCGAGCGCGAGCGAGCCGTTGGTGATCGCGTCCCGCCTCGCCTCGGCGGCGACGCTCCGGGCGTCGGCGAGCGCCGTGTCGGTGAGGTGGACCTCGATGCCCCGGCAGGCGTCGAAGGCGAGGGTGGACGCGGCGAAGAACGACTCGGGTGTGATGCCCTCGGCGGCCAGCTGCTCGGGCGGCTTCCCGGTGGCGATCTCACTGATCATCTTGGCCAGCTCCGGCGGTGCCACGAACGGCCGCCCGGCCGCCTTGGCCTCCTCGGCCGCCTTCGCGGTCTGCTCCGCGCCCTTCTTCTCCGCGTCCGCGAACGCCGCCCGCAGCCGGGTCATGTCCTGCGCGGTACCGGCGCCCGCGTACTCCTGGAGAGCCACCTGCTCCAGATAGGCGTACGAGCTGAACGAGCCGAGCTGGGTGGGGAGTTCGCCCTCCGCGAGGGCGGTGCGGTCCTCGACCAGCAGATGCGTGCCGATGGAACGGATCAGGGACTCGGCCGCCTGGGTCAGGGAGATGGCGTAGAGGGTGCGTCCGAAGCTCGCCTGGTTGTTGCTGCCGAAGCCCAGTTCGTTGGAGAGCTCCATCAGCGGGTGCTGGACGGCGTGATAGCTCTCCTCGGTCTGGACCCCCGTCAGCCGGCCCGTGAACGCGTTGGCCCGTACCACCGGAAGCTGCTTCTCGCCCGCCCGGACCAGCTCGATCCGCCTGGTGAGCCCCGCGGTCCTGGGCGCGCGGGCCACCGCCCGGTCGAACGCCTCGGCGTCCGCGTCGGTCACCTTGCGCGCCGCCACCACCGCCGGCGCGTTCCGCTCGCCCTCCAGCAGCGGGATGACCGAAACGTCCCGTTCGTTGATCGCGTCACTGGCGTAGGCGTTCGCCGCCTGCACCAACTCCGCCACCCGCACGGCGTCGTCGGCGTCCCGCAGGGTGTCGACGGAGTTCTTCACCCGGACACCGCCGAGACCGAGTGCGACGAGCACGGGGATGAGCAGAATGGCCTGGAGGCGCCTTGCGACGCGCCAGTTGCCGGTCAGGGGTCTGAACTTGGGCAAGGTCGATCCACTTCACAACAGGGAGGGTGTGCAGGGCTGTTACAGCCCGACGTTCTGTGGCCAAGTTCTAACACCCGGCGATCGGTTCCGGCCGGTGTTTCTGGGAAGCGGTTTCCAGTGAAGTGGTACAAAGCTCAATCAAAACCATCGGTGGTCAACGCACGTACCACGGCCGGATCTCCTGCATCCGGTGGCTCGTACGGCCGGGCGAACAGTCGGCGCTTGCCCCCGGTGGAAGGACGGCGGGAGACGGTGGCGCGGAGGGTGGTCTGCGCGTGCCGTTCCATCGCCGGGTTGCCGGATCCGCCGTTCGCCTCCCCTGGGGCCGGCCCGACCTCCCGGCCGCGGATCTCCGCCTCCTCGCCGATCATGCGGACCGAGATCCAGCCATGGACGCCGGCCGTGTGACCGCACGGGGTCGACGCGCCCACGGGGTCGACGCGCCAGTGACCGCGGGGCCCGGGGACTGCCCCGTACGCAAGCAAAGGGTGCGGATCCCGACGCTCGCCAAGCCGGGAGCGGCGCTGTTAGCGTCCGAGCTAGAACGTTTAAGTACTGGGTCGGTGTACTAGATCGATTAAGCAAAGGGAAGGAGCCGCATGACCGTTCCCAGCCTCCAGGACGGCATCGACAAGGCCGGTTCGCCCGTCGCCCTGCTGTGGAAGCCCGGTGCCGAGCCGTGGACGCCCGAGGTGGTCGCGCGTGAGTACACGGGCTGGCGGCAGGAGCAGGCGGCCTGGCACGAGGGTGTCGCGCTGCTCGATCTGTCGCACCACATGTACGACCTGTGGATCGAGGGCCCGGACGCCACCCGGCTGCTGGCCGAGCACGGCGCCAACAACTTCGAGCGGTTCGCGATCGGCCAGGCCAAGCAGTACGTGCCGGTGACCCGCGCCGGCCACATCGTCACCGACGGGATCCTGCTGCGCGAGGACGGGAACCGCTACCTGCTCAGCGGCATCCCCGCTGCGCAGCACTGGGTGCGGTACCACGCCGAGCGGGGCGGCTACGACGTCGCCTTCGTCACCGACCCCTCCAGCGCCTTCCGGCCCGGTGGGGGAGACCCGAGGCTCTTCCGCTACCAGATCCAGGGACCGCTGGCACTGGAGGTGGTGGCACGCGTCTTCGGCGGGCCGCTCCGCGAGACCAGGTTCTTCCACTCCACCCCGGTCACCCTGGACGGCCGCATCTTCAAGGCGCTGCGCCACGGCATGGCGGGCCAGGCCGGTTTCGAGTTCGTCGGCCCCTGGGAGCACGCGGCCCCTGTCCACGAGGCCTTCCTCAAAGCCGGTGAGCCGCTCGGGCTGGTCCGGGTCGGCGCCCTGGCGTACACCACCCCGAGCGTGGAGAGCGGCTGGATCCCCTCCCCGGTGCCGGGCATCTACACCGACCCCGAGCTGGCGGAATACCGACGGTACCTGCCGCTGTTCGGCATCGAGGGCCGGCGGCCGCTGGGCGGCAGCTGGTTCTCGCCCGACATCGAGGACTACTACGTCTCACCCTACGAACTCGGCTACGGAAAGATGATCCACTTCGGCCACGACTTCCTGGGCCGGGACGCCCTGCTGAAGGCGAAGGGCGGGGAACTCCGCAAGAAGGTCACCCTGGTGCTCGACCCGGGCGACGTGCACCGGGTGCTCGGCGACGGCACCGACCCAGGGTTCGTGCTCAGCTACGCCCGCCACCGGGTGGAGAACGGCGCCGGCCTGGTCGGCGTGACCATGCAGTCCGCGTCGATCGACCCGGTCGGCACCGTGCTGGCCCAGACCCTGATCGACCCCGCGCACGCCGTGCCCGGCACCGAGGTGAGCATCGTCTGGGGCGAGCACCCCGGCCCCGGCACCGACCCCGGCGCCGACCTGGGCTTCCCGCGCATCCGGGCCACGGTGCAGCCGAGCCCCTTCGACCGGCACGCCCGCACCCGGTACCGCCGCGACGCCTGAGAGGGAGTCCCGGATGCAACCCCCGGCTCTCGATGTTCGAAAATCGGAGTTCCACGTCCGGCAAGGAGCACGATGACGACCCTCGACACGGCCTCGGCGGCGGTGAGCACCGCACTGCTGGAGGACTACTCCCTGGAGATGACCGGCAAGGACGTCCCCAGGCTGGAGGAGGCCCGCGACACCATCCCGCAGGGCACCCGTATCAACGTCACCTTCCTCGGCAACGAGGACCTGCGGATGCGGCTGGACGCGGCCCGCGCGGTCAAGCGGCTCGGCTTCGTGCCCGTGCCGCACGTCTCCGCCCGGCGGCTCGGCTCCCGCGCCGACTTCGAGCGGTTCCTCACCGGCCTGCGCACCGACGGCACCGGCGACAACGTCTTCGCCGTCGGCGGCGACCCGGCGAGCCCCGAGGGACCCTACGAGGACTCCCTCTCCCTGATCGAGTCCGGCCTGCTCCAGGAGTACGGCGTCCGGCACGTCGGCATCAGCGGCTACCCGGAGGGCCACCCCGCCATACCCGGGGACGTCCTGTGGTCCGCGCTCCGCGACAAGAGCGCCGCGCTCGCCGCGCAGGGCCTGGACGGCGGGGTCATCACGCAGTTCGGCTTCGACGTCGATCCCGTCCTCGCCTGGATCGAACGGGTCCGGGACGAGGGCATCGCGCTCCCGGTCCGCATCGGCGTCCCCGGCCCGGCCGGCGTACGCCGCCTGATGGCCTACGCGGCCCGGTTCGGCGTCGGCACCAGCGCCGCCATCGCCAAGAAGTACGGCCTCTCCCTCACCAACCTGATGGGCACCGCGGGACCGGACAGGTTCCTGCACGCCCTGGCCGAGGGCTACGACCCGGTCCGCCACGGCGAGGTGAAGATCCACTTCTACACGTTCGGCGGGCTGCGGACCACCTCCGAATGGATCGCCCGGTTCTGGAAGGACCACCACGGGTGAGCCTCGCCCAGGACACCCCGGCCCGCCCCGCCAGGCGGCTCGAGGAACCGAACCGGACCACCCGGCCTCGCTGATCGTCCGGGGCGCCGACGCCACCGGGACCGTCGCCGTGCTGACCGCGCTCCTCCCAACGCAGAACCACGAGGCTAAAGCGGTTCACCAGAGGCAGCCACCCAACCCCGCGCCTGCCGAACATCTTCTCCAGCCAGGTCGGGCGGCTCGGCTTTCTCGGGCCGCCCAACCTTCCGGCCATGACCGGATGTTCGAGTCCCGGTCTCGTCCATTGAGCTGCCGTCGCTCGGGCCTGGCCATCCTCGGAACCCTCTAGACGGTTGTTCGAAAGCCGTTCACTTGGTGGGCGATCAATACCTCTCTGGACATGGACATGCGGTGATTGGATCCCTGCGTTCGGGATCACCGTGTTCTGGGGGGAAGCAGCCGTGCGTCGGACGGTCGGCCGTACACGTGTCATTTTCGCGGTGGTCCTCGCCCTGCTGGGCGGTCTGCTGGGGTTGTATCCGGGTACCGCGTCGGCGTCTCCGACGCTCTCCGATCCGTTGCCGCCAGGGCGGGTGTCGGCGACCCCGCGTCCTGACCCCGACCGCCCGACGCAGAGTCGGGGAAAGGCGAACGATGCCTGGCACAAGGCGGTTTCCTCGTTCGAGGAGGGGCTGAAGGAACGTAACGCCGCGCACGCGCCCAGCCGGACGCCCGCATCAGCCGCCGAGCGCAGGGCTGCGTCGAAAACCGCCGAACTACGCGCGGCACATCTACTGCCCAAGCACCCTTCCGGTCTGAAGCGGGTGACGAAGGGGCCGACGCTGGACCGGCTGCCCCATGCCTCCGCGCCTGCCGGGGATCCGAAGCCCGATGCCCCGGAGTCCGCGGCGTCGGCTCCCGGCGCGGCGACCTGGGGGACGCCGACCGCCAAGGCGGCCGGTGCCACGGCGGTGAACGGTGCCGTGGCCGCCGACCCCGCGCCCGGTCGGGCGGTCGCCGCCGCGACCACGATCTACGGCGCCACGTATGTGCCCGAGACCCCCTTCGCCGTGCAGCCCGCGCACAACGTCGACGGCTACATGTGGGTGACGGTCAAGAACACCTCGACGGCGAACTGGGCCGCGCACAGCGTCTACCTCGGCTACCATCTGTACAAGTCGGACAACTCCGTCTACAGCTTCAACGGCTACGGCGCCGACATCACCACCACGGTGAAGGTCGGCGCCTCCGTCCGGGTGCTCGCCTATGTCGAGCCGCTCCCGGCCGGTTCCTTCAAACTGGCCTGGGACGTCGCGGTCAGCAGCGTGGGCGACGACACCAAGTGGTTCACCGCGCACGGCGTACCCGCCTCCGCGACCCTGTCGTTCACCATCCCGCACACCGCGCCCACCGCGAAGCTCGTCTACCCGCTGAAGAACGCGACCGTCGCGACCCTCACGCCCGAGCTGGAGATCAACCTCTCCGCGGACAAGACCGCGACGGTCTCCTCCCAGCTCCAGGTGTGCCAGGACGAGGCGGTCAGCACCGGCTGCCACGACTCCGGTTGGCAGACCGTCACCATGGGGGACAGCTTCGCCGCGGCCGCCGTCTGGCGGGTCCCCGCCGGATACCTGAAGTGGAACACCACCTACTACTGGCGGGCCAGAGTCAAGGACTCGGTGACCGCCCCCTGGTCCGAGATCAGTTCCTTCACCCCGGTCGTCACGCCGGCCGCGGGCGGCGCGCAGTACGGTGTCGACGCCGCGAGCCTGGACCCGGCCGGCGTCAGTCTCTTCGCGGGCAACTACACGCGGGACGAGACCGACCTGAGCCTGCCGGTGCCCAGCGGCGAACAACCGCTGGCGGTGGAGCGGGTGTACAACAGCGCCTCCACCTTCTCCGGCGCGTTCGGCACCGGTTGGTCGTCGCTCCTGGACATGGCGGTCCAGCCCACCGCGGAGGGGTGGGCCAAGGTGACGTTCAAGGACGGCAAGCAGATCCAGTTCGGCAAGAACCCCGACGGCACCTGGGCGCCCTCGTACGGCGAGGGCGACTCGGTGAAGTTCGAAGGAACGCTCGGCACCACCGTCACCTGGCTGCGCTTCTCCGACGGCAGCTCCGCGGAGTTCGCCGGGAGCACCGGCAAGTCGCCCATCGCCGCCTACTTCTCACCGGACGGCAGCAAACTCACGTTCACCTCCACCGCCGGCCACATCACCGAGATCAGCCAGACACCGTCACAGCGCTCGCTCCACCTGACGTGGACCGGCAACCACATCACCTCGGTATCGGCCGGCTCCGACGCCACGGGGACGGACCGCTACTACACCTGGAACTACACGTACTCTGGCGACCAGTTGAAGAAGGTCTGCGACGCGGAACCCACCCCGCGCTGCACCTCGTACACCTACGGTGCCACCGACTCCGCCCACACCGTCGCCCGGCTGACCCAGGTGGACAAGCCCAAGACGGGCAACACCACCAAGCTCACCTACCAGGGCGACTACCTCTACACCCTCAGCACCCCATCCGACCTGGTCAGCGGCGGCTGGGACACCTGGTTCTACCACCGCATGGACCCGCCGGCGGCCGACACCAACGCCACGGCGGTGGTGGAGACCTCGGATCCGACCGGCGTCAACCTCTGGTACGAGTTCGACGACTTGGGCCGGTTGTGGGCGCGCTGGAGCGGCGGCACCACGCCGACGCACGGGAACACCAGGAGCTGGCAGTACGACGTCCTCGGCCGGGTCGCCTCGCTGATGGACGAGAACGACAACATCACCGAGTACCTGTGGGACTCGATCAGCGGCCGCCTCCAGGACGAGAACCGCTACCGCGACACCGGCGGGACGATCGTCAACACCCACTACGAGTACGACTCGACGGCGTACCACAACCCGCTGTCCGTCGCGGACGGCAACCACCACGCCACGACGATGACGTACAGCGGTGAGCTGCTGCGCAGCCGCACCACACCGCCCACCGCCGCTGCCCCGAACGGCGCGAAGACGACCTACGCGTACACCTGCGACGGCGGTACGGCCCCCGCGGTCGTCAACGATCCCGCCGCGCCGGCGGGCAGCACCCAGCCGTGCGGCCTGCTCGCCTCCGTGACCGACCCGGACGGGCATGTCACCCGCTACGGCTACGACCGCTACGGCGACCGCACCATGGAGCAGACGCCGGCCGGCGGCGTCGTGAACAGCTATTACAACCCGCTCGGAACCGTCAAGTACCGGACGGTGTCCGCCACCGTGGGGGGCACCGGCTACACCACGTCCTACGCGTACGACACGCACGGCCGCGTGACCGCGGAGCAGGGCGATTACGTCTACAACCCGATCCTCGGGCTGAACGACCAGTCGGCGGTGACCCGGACCTACGACGAGGACGGCAACCTCGCGTCCGTCAAGTCCGACGACGTCCTCGTGGCGGAGGGCGATCCTGACGACGCCCGGGTCCAGACCTACACCTACGACGCCCAGGACCGCCTGACCGGCACCGTCCAGGAGGGTCATCAGCTCTCCCGGCGGCTCTACGACGGCGCGGGCCATGTCGCGGACGCCTGGGACGCCAACGGTGTGCAGACCCACTACACGTACGACTCGCGCGGTCAGCTCTCCGCGGTCGGCATGCCCGCGTACTCCGACACCCCCGGCGTCTCCGGCGCGGCCACCCGCAACGTGCGGCTGAGCGCGTACGACTACGACAACGCCGGCCGGCTGTCCGACTACTGGGACGCCAAGGGACACGTCGTCTCGTACACCTACACCCACGACGACCTGCCGCTCACCCAGACCTACATCGCCCACGTCGACCCCGACACCCCGGCGACCAGCCGCGACGTCCTGCTCCACAGCTACGGCTACGACCTGGCCGGCAACCTCACCAGCGACACACAGGGCAGCGGAAGCGCGGCCCGCACCACCACCTACGGGTACGACGCGGCCAACGAGAACACCAAGGTCACCGTCGATCCGGCCGGTCTGAAGCGGGCCACCACCTACAGCTACGACCCCGCCGGGCTGCTCACCGGCACCTCGACCACTGACGGGACCCGCACCGAGTCGGCCGCCAACGTCTACGACACCACCACCGGGGCACTGCTGAAGTCGGGTGTGCACCTGGCCACCGGCAAGGACCTGGTTACCCAGTACACCCGGGACGCCTTCGGCCGGGTGCTGACCGTCACCGACCCGCGCGGGGTGGCGTCCCTGACCTCCACCGCCGCACCGGACCCGGCGTACACCACGACCTTCACCTATGACGCCATGGGACGGCTGGCCACGAAGACGGACCCGCCGGTCATGACCGAGAGCGGCACCGGCGCGGCGGCCGTGAAATCCTCCCCGGTCACCACCTACGCCTACAACGCCTTCGACGAGAACACCCAGATCCGCAACCCCGCGGGCGCCGCCACCACGATGGCCTACAACACCCGGGGCGGCCTGGCGTCGCGCAGCAAGCCGGACGGCGACAGCGGCAACTGGACCTACGACTGGGCGGGCAACGTACTCACCGAGACCGTGCGGTCCGGCCGGACGGTGTTCACGTACGACTCCCGCAACCGCGTCCACACCGCCACCCCGTACGACAGGAACACCAACCTGTCCTACGGCGGTTTCACCTATGCCTGGGACGACAACTCCAACCTGCTGTCCAGCGTCACCCCTACCGGCGCGCAGACCCTGCACACCTACGACGACATGGACCGCGCGCAGACCCTGGACGAGGTCGTCCGCAACGGGACCGCCACGCCCGACCAGGACATCACGCAGTACCGCTACGACGACTTCGGTGAACTGCTGCGCAGCTGGCAGACGATCTCCGGGACCACTTTCGAGGCCAAGTACGGTTACGACGCGGCCGGTGAGCTGGCCTCGCAGTCCGAGACGGGCCGGGACACCACCAACTACAAGTACGACCTGGCCGGCCGGCTGATCCGGACGACGGACCCGCTGGGCCGGTACACCGAGACCGAGTACGACCTGGCCGGCCGCCCGAGCGCCGTCGTCAACCACGACAAGGACGGCACGGAACTCGCCCGTACCGACTACACGGTGGACGCTGCCGGCAACGCCACGGCCGTCACCGACCCGAACCGCAACGTCTGGCAGGCCGCCTACGACGCCGAGAACCGGCTGACCTCCCTGACCGACCCGGCGCCCACCGCCGCCGACGGGACCAAGGCCGCCGCGCCGGTAACCACCGTCGGCTACGACGTCCTCGGCGACGCCACCCGGGTCACCGACGCCGACGCGCACACGACCTACGAGACCTACGGCACCAACGGACTGCCGCTGACCAGGGTCGAGCCCGCCACCACCGGCCAGACCAGCACGGCCGACCGCACCACGAGCTACACCTACGACGACTTCAAGCGCCCGAAGACCGTCACCGAGCCGGGCGGCGTCACCACCACCTACACCTACGACGGCTTCAGCCGGGTCACCGCAGAGGCCGCCAACGGCGCCGAGGGCGGGACCGCGAGCCGCACCTTCTCCTACGACGCCGACGGGCGCACGATCACGGCCGGCGCGCCCGGCGCCGACGAGACCTACTCCTACGACGACCGGAACCTGCTGGTCAGCGCGAACGGACCGCAGGGCAGCTCCAGTTACCGCTACGACTCGCTCGGTCGGCTCAGTGTGCAGCAGGACCCCGGTGCCACCGTCACCTACGGCTACACGGGCCTGGAGGACGTCGGCAGCCTCAGCGACAGCGTCACCGGCGACACCGTCTCCTACCACCGGGACGCCGCCGGCCAGGTGAAGCAGATCACGGGCACCGCCGCGGGCGAGGGCTCCTACCCGACACGGAACCTCACCTACGACGCGCTCGGCCGGCTCACATCCGAGACCGTGGTCCCCGCCGAGCCGTTCCAGGACCAGCAGAGCTCGCTCGCCTACACCTGGGACAAGAACGGCAACCTGCTCACCACCACCCGTTCCGGTCATCTGACCGCCGCCGGCACCACCACCAACACCTACGACGAGGACAACCGGCTCACCCGCTCAGCCACCCTCGCCTCGGCCACCGGATCCACTCCGACCGGCACCGACTACACCTGGGACGCGGTCGGCAACCGTAAGGCCGGCACTTCCTGGACCGGCACCGCCGACACCACCACCGGTAAGACCACGGCGAGTTACGACGAACGCAACCGTGTCACCTCCACCAGCGGACCCGGCGACACGAGCACCCACTACACCTGGACCGCGCGCGATACCCTCTCCAGAACCAGCACCACCACCGCCGGCACCACCACCGACACGGCGTCGGTCTTCGACTCCTTCGACCGGCTGGTCGGCGACGGACAGCACACCTACTCCTACGACAGCCTCGACCGGCTGCTGACCGCCGCGACCGGAACCACTGCCCAGCACCTGACCTACGGCGGCACCGAAGCAGAACCGAGCAGCGACGGCACCTGGACCTACGCCCGCTCCCAGGACGGCACTCCGCTGTCCGCGAAGAAGGGCACCGACTCCGCCCAGCGCCTGATGGAGGACAGCCACGGCGACGTGGTGGCCGGACTGGGCCTGGACTTCGGCGACGTCTCCTCCTCGCGGGCCTACGACGCCTTCGGCAACGTGACCGCCCAGACGTCCGGTTCGCAGCCGAGCGTCGGCTACCAGGGCAGCTGGACGGACACCACCGGCCGGGTCTCCGCCGAAGCCCGTTGGTACGACCCCACCACCGGTACCTTCGCCTCCCACGACCCGGAGGCGACCCACCTCACCTCCGCCACGTCGGCCAACGCGTATCTCTACGGAAACGCCAACCCGACCAGCCTCTCCGACCCCACCGGACGCTTCAGCCTGGGCACCCTGTTGAATCCGCTGAAAGCGGTGACCGGCAGTGACGTCGTCGAAGCCGCCGAAGCCATCACCCGCGCGGCGGCGGGGGCCGTGGTCGATGTGGCGCCGGAGGTCGTCGAGGGCGTTGTCGTGGTGGCCGGCATCCCCGAAGAGGTCGTGATCATCGCCGGCGTGGCCGTCGTGGTCGGGGGAACGTACCTGCTCGGACAGGCTGCCGCGTCGGGCACCACGTCCCTCGGCGACTACTCGGACGATCCGTACGTCGTCTCACCCGCCGACGACACCAAGCCCGACGACACCCCGACCAAGCAGCCGCCGCATCCCACCAAACCGATCGTCACCGGCACCAAGACGACGACGTCCACGACCTCCTGGCAGACCACCACCAAGTGGTTCGACGACACCTACCTGTACACCCGCACCGACTCCTACAGCTACACCACCACCCGTCAGTGGACCTACTACGACAACGGCACCACCGCCTACAACTGGTGGAACAGTCCCACCAAGCACACCTGGAAGATCGACGCCCAGCCGCTGATCGACCTCGACCACACGGTCAAGGTGGACACGGACGCGGCGGCCAAACCGACGGCCCCCCGGATCAACGGCAGCGCCCCGGCCGGTGGCCAGTGCGGCAGCGGCGGCACCCCGGGCAGCTGCCTGCCAAGAGGCGGCGCAGACCTTCCCGACGGAGCCACCGGACCCCAGACGGCGTCGGACGGTTCCGGTGCGGGTGACGGCGACGGGACCGACCAGGGCATGTGCATGCCCGAGCCCGACGATGAGGGCGACTGGGTCGATCCGAACCAGATCAACTTCTCCCAGCGGACGGTCTCGCCCAACAACCACGCGGAGGCCATGCGGTCCGGCGACTGGGACTGGAGCAGGCCGGGCACCGCGCTGAAGGTGATCGAACGCAACGGTCAACTGGTCAGCTACGACAACCGGCGCCTGGACGCGGCCCGAGAGGTCCGCGCAGAGGACCCCTCCTACCGGGTACGCGTCGAGAGGCTGGACCCGTCGGCCGCCAATCCGGCGAAGACCAGCGGGGCGAGCTGGGAGGAGAGCTTCGAGATACGCATGAAGGATCCGCGCAACCGGGACGAGGAAGGCTGCCGGGTACCGTATGAGGGCCTGCCGGATCGGCCGCAGCACGTCTCGAACAAGAAGAAGAGGTGAGATGAGGTGAGAACAGCGAACCCCACCACCATCGTCGAGCTGTGGCGGAGCGGCAAGGCGCCGGCGTGGGACGGCCTGTACCGCGCCGACGGGTCGGCTCGCAGCGCGCAGGTGGACGGCGACGAACTGTCCTGGTTCGAACTCGGAGAACCACTCGACCTCGACGCGTTGCTGGCGGCGAGTCCGGATCATGTCACCCAGGTTGGGGCGCCTCCCGACCGCGTCGCGGCACTGCAGGATGGTTCCGGGTACGTCGGCTGCGGCGAGGGGGCCTTGGGCGCCGACGGGTTCTTCGCCCGGTTCGACAAGGACCACGACGTCGTGTGGCTGGTGTTCCTCAGCGACTCCAACCCCTTCGAACAGGTTTCCGTCGACGGATCTCTGGCCACGTTCACCAACAGCCTGGGCAACACGCTCACAGTGGATCTGGAGGACCCGGACTTCGCGCCCTGAGACGAGGGCGGCGACCCTCATTGCCCTGGCGGTATGACGTCTGGGGCGGCCGGGAGACCGCCGTGGCGGAGCTCCTGGCCCCGGGCCTCGACGTCGTCCGCCCCTCGTCGGCGGACCGCGACCCGGAAGTACGGTCCATGGCCGCGGCCCTGGTGGGTGACGCGTCCGTCGAGTGGACGGCCGATCTCGACCTGCTGCTCGCGGCCGAAGCAGCCGAGCCACACGCGCTCGCGCGTGCCTGCCCGGCGGAGGCGGCGGTGACCCTCGCCCTTCGCGCCCCGGCTGCCAGGCTCCCCGGCCGGGTGAAGCAGTGGCTGCACGACCCCGAAGCCGCCGTACGTTTCAGGGTCGCCCGCATCGCCAGGACCGCGCCGGCGGCTGAGTACGCGCGGCTCGCCCTTCTGGCCGATGGGGCCTACGACGCCGACCCCGGGGCGATGGAGACGGTCTGGCCCGCTGTGGTACGGGCACGCGCGCCGGGGCATGCCACGGGCGTTGGTCGGACCGAGCCTGCCGACCAGCAGACGGTCCCGTACGGCTGCTCCGTACGGCCGGCGAAGCGTTCGTGACGTTCGCCGGCCGTAGGGGCGTGGTCAGCGCTTGGTGTAGATGAAGCCGACCTTGTCGAGCTCGTCACCGGAGCGGCCGTGGAAGCCGGCGATCTGCCAGCCCGTCGGCGCGGTGCGGGTCACGCAGTCCGAGGTCGTCGTACCACCGGCGAGGGTGTTGCCCAGGTTGGTGGTGAACTTGGCGTAGAAGATGCGGGTGGTGTTGTTGTACTTGGCCTCGCACAGGTACGCCGTGGTCACGTACTCGCCGCTGCCCAGCGTCAGCGAGGACGCCGTGCCGCCGGTGCCGCCGTGGGTCAGCGTGGTGCCGTTGCCCAGGGTGATGCCGACCTGGTCGACGCGGGAGCCGGAGCGCAGCGAGATGCTGGTGGCGCGGGCGGCGGCCGGGACGCTCGGAAGGTCCTGGTAGTAGTCGCCGTGCGGACCGCCGAACTGGTCGCTGAGCTGGAAGTCCGGGTTCTGCGACCAGGAGAAGCCGACCGTGATCGGGTCGTGGTCGGAGAGCATCAGACCGTCGTCGTTGAGGAACTTGGCGTGCTCGTTGTTGTACGAGGTCGCGTTGAGGGTGACCAGCTTGCTGCTGCGGTACAGGACCTTGTCGACGACCTCGCACGTGTTGGGCACGGTGGCCCCGGTCTGGTCGCAGAGCAGGGTGTCGCTGCCCTTGGCCGGTGCGCTGCCGCCGCGGATCAGCTTGACCCAGGCGTCGGTCAGCCCGTTGGCGGAGGCGAACTCCGCGATGGTGTCGGCGGTGCGGGTGTAGCGGGTGTTGGTGTCACCCATGACCACGACGGCGTTCCCGGCCGAGTGGGTGCTGATGAACGATGTCAGCTGGCTGAGGTTGTCGGCCCGGGAGGCCTCGTCGCCGTCGTTCGTACCCGCGTTGGTGTGCAGGTTGTAGAAGTCGACGTAGACGCCCTCGGCGAGGCGCTCGCGCATGAAGGTGAAGCCCTTGGGGGTCAGGCAGTCACCCGAGTCGAGCTGGCAGGAGTTCCAGCCGACGCGCTCGAAGTCGTCGCCGTCCCAGGCGTAGTCGGAGACGGTGTTCAGCCCGCTGCCGATACCCGCGCCGCCGCTGGTCGCGGTGCGGTACGGATGGGTGTCCGTCGAGTACAGGTACGCGTGGTAGTTGAAGTCCTCCTGGACGTTGACGATGTCGTACGGCGCGATCCGCCGGCCGATCTCGGTGGTGCTGGTGTCGCGCGGTGTGGATGCGCTCGACAGCGACTCCGGAAGTCCGGCGACGTTGTACGTGAGCACACTGAACGTGCCCGAGCCGGCCGCCGCGGCCGGAGTGGCCGTCGCCGTGAGCCCGCCGAGGGCGGCAACCGCGGCCGCCAGACAGGCGACAAGTCTGCGCATGGGGGTGTCTCCTACGGGGAGGTGTGCGCCGAGAGGGTGTGAGCATGCCAAAAAAGGCAACCCAAAACGTAGTGGCAAACGCTTTCCCCGCGCCCCTGTCGCGGCCGACCAATCGGGGAATTCCATATGACGACCAGAAGATCAACTTCTGTCGGCGGTCCGACCGGCCGCTGACTGTTACTCACTTTCGGGTGAGAGGACCCTGTTTGCCGGGGTGCGGGTGGGGCCGGAGAGGCGCCATGAACCCGCTCCCTGCACGGCGGTCGGGCCTCGCGGCGGATCAAAATGGTGCATTCAATAAATAAATGGACATTACAGTCGAGGGTCATAGCCGCGCGAAAGATCGGTAACGGGCGTGGTGCGCGCCGCGCCTGTCCCGCCGCCCGGTTGCAAGGTGTGGCTGCGCGGCCGCCCGGCCGTCGCCTCGCACCACACGCTCCCTCGTGAACCGCGGCTTCGCACCGCACGCGTCGGGGTGTGCCCGAACCCCGTAAAGGGGGACCTCGTGTCCGTATCCGTCTTCGCGACCGCCCGTCGTCTCGGTTCCGTCACCGCCGTGGCGGCCGTCCTGGTGGGCGCGGTGGCGCTGCCCGCCGCCGCGGCCGCCGCCACGCACCCCGCGAATCCGCCCCGCGACGCGGTCGTCATCAGCGCCGTCCAGCACGACCTGCAGGGGCGTGCGGTCTTCTCCGGCCGTGCCCTGAACCGGGAGTGGGTGGACGTCACCAACACCGCCCGCCGGGACGTGAACCTGAGCGGCTGGACGCTGTCGGACGCCGACGGTAACAGCTACACCTTCCGTCACTACCGGCTGGCCGGCCGCACCACGGTCCGGGTCCACACCGGGCAGGGCCGGGACAGCCTGACGGACCTGTACCAGGACCGCCGCCAGTCCGTCTGGAACCACGGCGCCGACACCGCCACCCTGCGCAACGACCACGGACGTTACGTCGACTCCGCCTCGTGGGGTCTGCACCACCGCCGGGACGCCGACGACCGCCACGCCCTCGGTCACCGGCGGGACGCCGACGAGCGGCACGTCCCTGGCCACCGCCGGGAGGCCGATGACCGCAACGCCCTCGGCCACCGCCGGGACGCCGACGACCGGGGCGCCCTCGGTCACCGGCACTGACGAGCCCGACGGCCGCCGCCGGGTCCCGAACCGGGGCCCGGCGGCGGCCGTTTCGCGGCGCCTTCAGCCGGCGACGGGTCCGTGCACGGTGGAGGTGAAGACGGTCTCGCCGCCCTGCCGGCCGACGACCTGCACGGTCACCGTGCCGTCACCCCCAGGGGTCACCCCGGTCACCTCCACCCAGCACGGGCTGTCGAGCTCGACGTAGCGGTCGAACGTCGTGGAGGTGCTCGCCGGTATCAGCGCGCGAGGTGCCAGTCGGGCGCAGGCGGCCTGGCGGGCACCCTCCAGCAGGACCATGCCGGGCAGGTGGTCACCGCCGTGGTCGAACAGGATCGGATGGGCCAGGTCCGGGGTCAGCAGCCACCGGCCGGGCCTGTCCGTGGGCGTCAGCACCACGTCGGCGGGGGAGGTGCGGCCCACGGCGGACGGTGGCATCGGGTCGGCCCCGACCGTCGGCTCCGCCGAAGTCGCCTGCTTCGCGGGCCGGTTGGCCCGCAGACGCGCGTAGACGGACGGCGTGACGATGGAGTACAGCCCGTCTCCGTGGGCCACGGGCCGGCCGTCCCGGCGCAGCGCGAACCCTATGCCCATCCGGCGCGCGGACGCCCTGCCGCGCGGCGCGGTGTCCGGGCACGTCACCTCCAGCTCGAAGTCGGTCGGCCGGGAGCCGATCCGCAGCTGCGTCAGATCGGTGTGGCAGCTGAGCGACCACAGGACGAAGTGATGCCCGAGCGGTACGCCGTGTTCGGCGTGCGTCACGAACATGCCGGCCTGCCGAAACGTCTCCGCGGCCTGCAGCGGATCGTGACTCGAACCGTCGGCGCTGTTGAAGAAGGTGTGGGCCCGTGGCCACTGTCCGGTGAGGGAGAACCGCAGCCCGTCGTCCTGCGCGGTACACCCACTGAGGAACACCTCGGCCAGGGACGCCCGGTGGACGTACTCCTTGGGAACCGTGGTGGTCAGCCGGGGCAGTGCGGGCAGACCGACTCCGATCTCGCTGGCGGACAGGCTCATCGACAACCCCCCGTCGGAAAGCTCTTCGCTGGCTGAAGCTCTGTTCGACGCCTATAAGATACGGACCTACCGGTTTTCTCGGGTCGGCCACAAGGTAAAGGATTCGCCAAGCGTGGTTGGACTCCATCCATGCATGACTCCGCTCAGTGGTGGTTTGGCCAAGTATTTTCGCGCTCAATCAAGCTGAAGGCACGGCGAAAAACGGACTAACTGGCAGATCTCGACGGCCGGTTATGGGTGGGTGACGAGCCCGGCTCGCCTCCGGCAAAACCTGTCCAGCGGTCTCTTTCGGCCATCTCCCGGGGGAGTTCACCGTCCGCCGAGGCACCCGAGCCGCCCCGGTCCCGACAGTCACTGCATGATGGTCGAACGGCCCGCGAGAGGGAGACCCGATGGAACCACTGCGCACCCTGCGCCTCGCCGCCGTCAACATCGACGGCGTCCTGCTCAACGACAGCTTCAGCCCCGTCCTGCACCGCCTCGTCCTCAAGTACGGCGGTACGTACACCCGGGAGCTGGAACAGCGGCTCTTCTCCCAGTCCCGGCTCGCCGCCGCCCGGGTGCTGCTGGAGGAGACCGGCGCCGACGTGAGCGAGCAGGAGGCCATCACCGACTACTTCGCCGAACGCGAGCACTACCTGCGCACCCACCCCGTCCGCACGCTCGACGGCGCCGAGGAACTCCTGCACCGGCTGCGCGCCCTGGGTCTGGACGTCGTCTGCTACGGCGGCCTCGACGAGGACCACTTCCGCCGCCATCTCGGCGCCTGGGAGCAGCTGTTCACCGCCCCGCACTACATCTGCACCAACGACTTCCGACCCGGCATCCGGGAGATAGCCGAGGACCACTTCGGCCTCGACCGCCACCAGGTCCTCTTCATCGACGACGTGGCCCGTTTCGCCGGCCACGCCAAGGAACTGGACGTGCCGTTCGTCGGGCACCCCAGCACCTTCGAGCACGGCTTCCAGCGCGAGCTGATGCGCGAACTCGGCGTCCGGCACCTGGTCGGCGGCCTCGCCGAGATCGACGAACACCGCCTGCGCACCCTCGACCGGGAGGCCGGGCTCGACATCTTCTGGCATGATGCCGACTCCCTCTCCACCGCCTCGGAGGTGGCCAAGTGACCGCAGCGGAAGGAGCCGCGCTGGCCGGCCGGGTCGCGCTCATCACCGGCGCCAGCAGCGGTATCGGCGCGGCCGCCGCCCGGGTCTTCGCCCGGCAGGGCGCCACCGTCGTCCTGACCGCCCGCCGCGAGGACAAGCTGCGCGCCCTCGCCGACGAGCTGCGCGCCGAGGGCGCCGAGGCGAGCCACCGCACCCTGGACGTACGCGACGGCGAAGCGGTGCGCCGGACCGTCGAGTTCGCCGTCGAGCGCTACGGCCGCCTCGACGCCGCCTTCAACAACGCGGGCGTCGCGCTGCCGAAGACCCCGATGCACCTCATCGACGACGCCGACTACGAGCGGGTCACCGAGACCAACGTGCGGGGCGTGTGGAACTGCCTGCGCCACGAGATCACGGCCATGCTGGAGTCCGGGGGCGGCTCGATCGTCAACACCAGCAGCGTGGGCGGCCTGGTCGCCTCCTCGACGGCCGCGCCCTACATCGCCTCCAAGCACGCGGTGATCGGACTGACCAAGGCCGCCGCCGTCGAGTACGCCCCGCACCACATCCGTGTGAACGCCATCGCCCCGGGCCTGACCCGCTCCGAGATGATCGACGACTGGTTCGCCAAGTCGCCCGAGAACGAGGCACGGGCCTACCGCTCCGCCCCGCAGGCACGCGCCGCCGACCCCGAGGAGGTCGCGGAGGCCGCCGCCTGGCTGTGCAGCGACAGAGCGAGCTTCGTCACGGGTGCCACACTTACCGTGGACGGCGGGCGCACCGCCTGGTGAACTGCCCGACGAGTCCCGCGCCGACGCTCCGGCGCCGCCGCGGGACCGGCCGGGAATCGGCCCTGTGCGGCCGAAATACCGGCCCCCGATTGGGGTAAGGTACGTCACGTCCGGTTTTGTTTTGACCGAGGAGGGGTCCCCATGGCGCGTCAGGAGCGTGCGATTCGGACCCGCCGTGCTGTTGTCGAGGCCGCCGCCGCGGTCTTCGCCGAGCGCGGATACACGGCGGCCACGATCGCCGAGATCCTTGAGCGGGCCGGAGTGACCAAGGGGGCCCTGTACTTCCACTTCGACTCCAAGGAAGCCCTCGCGCGGGGCGTGATCAACGCCCAGATCAGCGACGACTACTGGGTACCGCGCGAGCTGAAGCTCCAGGAGTGGGTGGACATCGGCATGACGCTGGCCCACCGCATCCCCAAGGAGGTCATCCTGCTCGCCGGTATACGGCTGTCGGCGGACCTTCAGGGGCGTTCGCTGTTCGGCAGTGCCTGGCCCGCCTGGACCGAGGTGGTGACCGAGAAACTGGTGGAGGCCAAGGAACGCGGCGAGGTACTGCCGCACGTCACGCCCCAGGAGACCGCGGAGTGCTTCCTCGGGGCCTGGATCGGGACCCAGTTCATGTCCGAGGTCGTCTCCGACTGGACGGATCTCAACGACCGTATCTCCGTCCTCTACAACCACGTCCTGCCGGCCATAGCCACTCCCGCGGCCCTGATCCGGCTGGACACCGCGCCCGACCGTGGCGCCCGGGTCGTCGAGGAAGTCGAGCGTCGGCGACAGGAACGGGAAGCGCTGGTGGCCACCGAGGCCTGACCCGCCCCGGACCAAACCACCTCGCCGGTTTGTTGTGCGGGGAGCGCCGTGCTCCCGATGATGCGGGAGGGCCGCCGGGGTCCTCCGTCCACCCTCAGAGCGCTGACAAACCTACCAGCCATGCTGTTTGCTAGGGTTCTCGAATCGCAATGTTGCAGGCCCAGGGGGAATCGGACCGTCCAATTCTGGATTCGCCCGGATCAACAGGGGGACGCGATGGTCAAGCAGCTCCGGGCGGCCCGAACCCGCCAGGCCCTCGTTCATGCCGCAGCCGAGATCTTCGCGGAGGACGGCTATGCGATGTCCTCGCTGCCCGCGATCAGCCGGCGGGCCGGAGTGAGCGCCGGAGCGCTGCACTTCCACTTTCCCAGCAAGGACGCCCTCGCGGTCGAGGTGGAGGGCGCGGCCCGGCGGACCATCGAGCACATGGTCGCCGACCGGCGCCCGTCGGCCGCCTCCGCGCTGCACCTGCTGATCGCGGTCACCCGGGAACTGCTGGTCGCGGTCGCCACCGATGTCGTCGTTCGCGCGGGGTTCAAACTGAGCGTCGACCCCTCCCGCAAGAACGGCATGGGCTTCGGCTGCTGGTGGCGTACCTGGGTGTGCGAACAACTGGTGCGGGCCCAGCAGCAAGGGGAGCTGGCCGAGGGCGTGGCGCCGGACCGGGTCGCCGCGGTGATAGTCGCCGCGACGGTCGGGTTCGAGGTGCTCGGCGCGGCGGACCGTGACCGGATCTCACCACAGCACGTCGAGCAGTTCTGGTCACTGGTGCTTCCCCAACTGGCCGCGCACGACAGCGAGTTCGCGGGCGCCGCGCTGTCCGACTCCTGACTCCGAGTCAAGAGCCGACAAAGTCGAGGGTGTTCGGTTTGACAAACCGGCCATGCCGTTTTTGACTCGGGTGCCCGGGACTCGCCTCGGAGCACCCGAGTGGCGGACGGGCAGGGGGACGGCGTGGACATCGGCATACTCGGCACGCTCGACGTGCGCGAGATGGGCGTCTCCATCACCCCGACCGCGCCCAAGCCGCGTCAGGTGCTCGCCCTTCTCGCCCTGCACGCCGACCGGGCCGTGACCGTCGCGACGCTCACTGAGGAACTCTGGGGGCAACGGCCACCGCGCAGTGCGCGCCCCACCCTGCAGACGTACGTCATGCACCTGCGCGAACTCATCGCCGGAGCGTCGGCGGGGACGGGCGGCGGCGCGGACGGACGTACCGCGAAACAGGTGCTGCGCACCGTACCCGGCGGCTATCTGCTCGACAGCGGTGAAGGCACCAGTGACGTCCGGGAGTTCGAGCGGCTCGCTGGGAGCGGGTACCGGGCGGCGGACGCGGGGGACCATCGCGAGGCCGCCCGGCTGCTGCGTACGGCGCTCGACCTGTGGACCGGTCCGGCCCTGGCCGACGTCCCCGCCGGAGACTGTCTGCGCGCGGAGATCAGGGGGCTGGAGGAGAGCCGGCTGTGCGCCCTGGACCGGCGCATCGAGGCCGATCTGCGGCTGGGCCGGCACCGCGAGCTGATCGCCGAACTCACCGTGCTGGTCAGCCGGCACCCCACCCACGAGAGCCTGTGCGGCCAGCTCATGCTCGCCCTGCACCGCTCGGGCCGCCGCAGCGAGGCCCTCGCCGCCTACCAGCGCCTGCGCACCACCCTCGTACGCGACTTCGGCCTGGAACCCTCGGCCGTGCTGGGCAAGGTGCGCCAGTCCGTCCTGGCGGCCACCGAGGACGACACACCGGCGCCCGATGCCGCAGGCCCGCTCACCCAGGTCGGCTGACCGCGCGTCCAGCACGCGGCAGCCTGCCGCCGAGCAGCACCGCGCAGGCCCCGGCGGTCAGCAGCCCGCCCGCCAGGAACACGGCCCGTATCCCGGCCGACGGCAGAATCAGCCCGCCGAGCGCGGCACCCGCCGCGATACCGGCGTTGTAGAAGCCGGAGTTCGCCGCGAGAGCCATGTCCGTGCGGCCCGGGGCGCAGTGCAGCATCGCGTTCTGGGCGGCCATGAACACCGGACCGAGCGCACCGCCCATCAGGACCGAAGACACCACCGCCGCGACCGGACGGCCGCCGACCGAGTACAGGCCGAGCATGCCCACCGGCAGCGACACCCGAAGACCCGCGGAGATCACCTCCAGGAGGCCGACCGGCAGGTTCTCGGCGGTGTTGAAGGTGAACGCGGCCAGCATCAGGGCGCCGAGCAGCGCCGGCCCGTGCCACCGGGCCGGTCGCCGCGCCCGCGGGCGGTCGCCGCCCGCCCGCGCCCGTCGCGGCTGCTCCACGGCACCGTCCATGGAACCAGCTCACCGGGCTCACCGGCCCCGCCGCAACCGAATTCCGCTGCTCAGGAGCTGCCGATGTGCCGGGCGATCCGGACGGCCGCGAACTCCGTGCCCGCCACGAACCGCATCATCGGCCCGAACATCGGCGCCGCGAGCGAGCCCGTGAAGTACAGACCCGGCACCGACGACTCGAACGTCCCCCGCAGTGCGGGAGCCCTCGAACCCGGCACGCACGCCACGTCGCGGCGCACCGTGGGGGAGAGGAAGGGCAGCGCGTCCAGGTCCAGCCGGTAACCGGTGGCCGCCAGCACGTGGTCGACGGTGAGGGACTCGCGCTCGCCCCCGGGACCGGCGACATCCAGGCGTACCACCGGCCCGGACAGCACGGCACCGGCGACCCGGCGCGAGGTATGCACCGGAACGACGCCCACCACCCGCTCCCGCAGCCACCAGCCGCCCGAGGGGCCGAGCGCCCGCCGGAACAGCAGCAGCCGCGCGGGTGCCGGAAACCATCGCACGCCGCCCGGTGCCGCGCAGACCCCGGCCAGGATCCAGCCGGTGCCCAGCGGCGAGGCCGGCTTGGTCAGCCGCTGAACCCAGGGTCGGGCCAGGTCCGGGGTCATGCCCCACAACACCTTCCGCTCGCGCACCAGGACCTGCACCTCGGCGCCCGCCTCGTGCAGCAGCGCGGCACTCTCCAGCGCGGACTGGCCACCGCCGACGACCGCCACCCGCCGGCCCGCGTACGCGGACAGATCGGTGTGCTGGCTGGTGTGCGACACCGGCGCCCGGGGGCCTGGCCCCTCAGGCGTGAGGTGCCGCAACTCGTCCGGCACATGGGCGAGTCCGTTCAGACCGGTCGCCACCACGACGGCCGAGGCCGCCGTCTCCTGTCCGTCGTCCGCCCGGACCACGAAGCCCGCTCCGGACCCGGGCCGCTCGACCGCCGTCACCCGGGCCGACTCCACCTCGCCGACGTACCGCTTCTGGAACCACTGCCCGTACCGTACGAAGACGTCGCACGGGATCGGGGTCAGCTCGGTCAGCTCCGGCTCACCGTGCTCACGCCGGAAGTCCGCCAGCCGGCCGCCCGGCTCCGGTGCCGACAGATCGGTGGCGGCCGGCGTCGATTTCAGGAACATTCCGGTGGCCATGGCATGCCGCCAACTGCCCATCACATCACCGAAGACGCGGACCGGTGCCCCCGCCGCCCGTAAGTGGGCGGCCACCGACAGTCCGTACGGCCCGGCGCCGATCACGACGACCGGTGGCCGTCCGTGCCCGGCGAACGCCTGCTCCTGGGCAGGGTGCTGCCCCGGAAGCGACTCCGTCATGGATCCCTCCGCTGGTCTGCTCGCCGCCTTCCCCTGGGCGACGCGACACTGCGGGATGGCACGCCCGGCGTGACTCGGCCGTGCTCGTCCCCCCTCCGCGGGTGAGTCTCTCCCATGGGGCGGATCCCGGAAACGATATCTACGCACGTTGGCCAAAACTTGGTCGAATCATACGACAAGCGGGCTCGATCATGTCATTGACGTGCGGCGGACGGCCGCCGATGATCACCGATCCGACAGGACCGGACGGCGACGGCGGTCACCGGGTTTCGCCCACCGCCCGGGGCGTCGAAGGCAGTTCGGACCGCTGGTCCGCGTACGGACTGGTCGTGCTCCGTGCCAACAGGTGTCCCGAGGTGCGGACGCGTGGCACGGTGCTGGGCGAGCGCCCGCGGGCCGTCTCCTGGTGCCGACCTGATCCGCGGTCAAGTAACCGACCGAATGGCTTCGTTCAGGCTGTTATCCGGTCTGGACCTTTACGGCACTCAGCTCGGTCCGAACCGTCCGGCCGGCGCCGTCCCGCTCCGGCGGCCGTTGGCAAGACGGCGTGGAGCTGCTACTTCGGCGTTTCCAGCGGGAGGTGTGGCACCCTGCGGCCGTCAACTGGAAGCAGGCTGACGGGTGGTCTGTTGACAGACCGCTTGTGCTGTTTTCTACTGGCGGTGTGTCAGGTGAGAGGAACAGGGAGACGCGTGTGGACATCGGGCTGCTGGGCGCACTGAACGTGCGGGAGAACGGGGTCTCCATCGCCCCGACCGCGCCGAAGCCCCGCCAGGTGCTGGCCCTGCTGGCGCTCCGCGCCGGACAGATGGTCCCCGTCCCCACCCTCGTCGAGGAACTCTGGGCGGGCGCCCCACCGCGCAGCGCCCGCACCACTCTGCAGACCTATGTGCTCCAGCTCAGGGAACTCATCGCGACGGCACTGCGCCGGAGCGCCGGTTGCGATGGTGCGGACGCGCCCTCCGCGAAGGACATCCTCACCACCCTGCCCGGCGGCTACCTGCTCGCGACCGGAGGCGGCCGCAGCGACATCCAGGAGTTCGAGCGGCTCCGCGAACTGGGCTGCCGGGCCATGGACGACGAGAACTTCGCGGACGCCTCCCGTACCCTTCGCCAGGCGCTGGACCTGTGGACCGGGCCGCCCTTCGCCGACGTGCACACCGGAGCCCATCTCGCCATGGAGGCGCGGCGGCTGGAGGAGAGCCGGCTGTGCGCCCTGGACCAGCGCATCGAGGCCGACCTACGGCTCGGCCGGCACCGCGAACTGCTCGCCGAACTCACCGTCCTGACCAGCCGCTACCGCACCCACGAGAACCTGCACGCCCAGTTCATGCTCGCCCTCTACCGCTCGGGCCGGCGCGGCGAGGCGCTCCACGTCTACCAGCAGTTGCGCACCCTCCTCGTCAGGGACCTCGGCCTGGAACCCTCGGCACGACTGCGCCGCCTCCAGCAGTCCGTCCTCACGGCCACCGCCGAGCACCCCGACTCTCCGGCACACCACGACGACCTGGCGGTACCGGCCCCGGGCGGCGGACTGGCGCGCGTGCCCTGAGCGGACGGGGCCGCGCCGATTCGTCGCACAGCCCCTTGTCGAAGGGCCGTGCGGCGACCGAACGGCGAAGGGCCGGTCACCAAGCCGAAGACGAGGAGTCGGATGGGGGCGGCAGCACCGAGCCGGCCAGGCGCCGGAGCGGAAAACATCTCGACGACCGGCCCGTGGTGGTCGTCTGGATCGCTGCGGCTGCGCCGGCGGACGCCGGGGAGCACCCGTCGGAGTACGAGGACGACTTCTGGGACGTGCGCGGCCGGCCCGCCGTCACCCGGGTGGCGGCGGGCCGGTGACGGACGGGGTCAGGACGGCGCCGGCGCGCACAGCACGGCGGCGGGCCCGGGCGTGCTGCCCACCCGGGTCGTGAACGCGACTCCGGCGATGTACTCGCCGACGGCGCACTGGCCCTTGTAGGCGCCGGAGGCGAAGTCGTCGCCCGCCCCGTCCGCGGGGCGGTTGTCGGACCGGTCGAACCACACCGTGCGGCCGCTCGCGCTCAACGCGGCGCGCGCGGGCGCGCACAGCAGCGTCGACACCCGCTCCCCGCGACGGCTGTAGCCGATCGCGAACTGGCCCGCCGGGCACTGGAGTTTGGTGTACCCGGAAGCCCAGTCGCCGCCCGCCGGGACGTACCGCTCGTCCGTGACGACCGTCTGGGCGTTGCCTGTGGCCCGCAGATCGCCCGTCGTCGCGTCGGTGCACAGGCCGCGTCCGCCGGAGTGGGCGAGGCCGATCAGCCGCAGCCCGTCGGGGCAGACCGCCTTGTAGGCGCCCGAGTCCCAGTCGCCGCCCGCCCGTACCCGCAGGGACTGGACCGCGTCGCCGTGGTCCGTGGCCAGCATCCGCCAGGTCGTCCCCGGCTCGATGTAGCCGGTGCGGCCGGGGGAGTTCACGAGGTGATCCCAGGCCGTGGCCCGCCAGTCGCCGCCGTCGAGGAGGCCGGACCGGTGCCCGGCGGTGTCGTAGCGCAGCAGTGCCCAGTCGTCGTGGCCCTCCCAGCCGACCAGCGGCCAGTAGGCGAAGTCGGTGTCGTGGTCGGCGAAGTAGTCGGTGATGTTGCCGAACCAGGTGCGGGCGGCCGTACCCGTCTCGCCGGCGCCGATGCCGAACTCGCTGATCCACACCGGTGCCGTGTAGTGCTTTCCCTCGGTGGTGACGAAGAAGGCCTGGTCGGCGAGGACCTGGTACAGCTCGTCGCGGGTCAGGTCCTGGTAGCGGGGGTCACTGGTCTCGCCGATGCCGGTGGCGCCGCTGTGGTGGGGGCCGGTGTAGCCGTAGAAGTGTGCGGAGTACACCAGTTTGTGAGCGTCGACCAGGGTGTGGGAGAGGGTGCGGACGGGGGCGAGGGTGGGGCGGTCGTGCGGAAGGCCGTCCACCGGCAGCCCGGTCCAGTTGATGCCCTCGATGACGATGAGGAGGTTCGGAGCGGCCTCGGTGAGGATGCGGTCGGCGGCGAGCTGGGCGGCCGCGTACCAGTCGTGGTCGTCGCCCAGTCCCCAGTCGGGGTCGTTGAGGACATCGCGGCGTACCTCGTTGTAGAGGTCGGCGCCCACGACACGGGAGTTGCCCGCGTAGTGCCGGGCCATGAAGACCCAGTCGTCGGCCCACTGCTGGGTCGACTGGCTGCTGTTCCACCGCTCGTTGCCGTCGATGCCGCAGCACCAGCGGGAGGTGTTGGTGTGGTTGTTGAGGATGACGGCGAAGCCCGCGCCGGTCAGGGCGGCCACGACTGCGTCGTAGACCTCCAGGGGGGTCTTTCCGTGCAGCTGCGGATTGGCGGTGACCGCCGCGTCCGGTACCGGGGTCGTCGTATGGATCATCTCGTTCGAGAACGGCAGCCGGATGCTGTTGATGCCGAGCGCTTGGAAGTCCGACATCAACTGGGGGAGGGATGCGCGGTCCAGGCCCAGGGGGATGCCGTAGGAGTCCTGGCCGGCGTGGTGGTCGGCGGGGTCGGTGATGCTGCCGCTGCCGTTCCAGGAGCCCTGGGCGCCGTCCCAGTTGGCGGCCTTCAGGCGGAAGCGGTTCCCGGCGGCGTCGACGATGTAGCGGCCCCGGGTGGACAGGGGCGGCTGCCAGGTGCCGGTGGCGGACGCGGACGGTGCCGGGGCGGCGGACCGTGGTGCGGCGGTCGCCGGGGCGGTGCCGGACAGGGCGAGAACCATGAGTGGTGCTGTCAGGTACGTGACAAGCCTGACGAATTTAGTGATCGACATCAGCCGTCCTTGGAGTGGATGCCGCGTGGGGGCGCCGCAATTTATCAGGGCGCGCGTCAACGCAGAAGCGGCTCATCGGCCCCACAGGCCTCGGCCGTCCAGCCCTCCAGATCACGTTCGGGGCGCAGCAGTCGACGGATGGCGGCGGCCGCGGCCCGGTGCCAGTCGTGGCTGCGGCGGAGCATCGCGTGATCGCTGCCCCTGAGCAGCACCATTCCGGCCTGCGCACCCGCCGCACGGGCCTGCCGTACGTACGCGGACGACTCGGCGGGCTTGGTGACCCGGTCACGGTCGCCGTGCAGGACGACGATCCGGGTCCCGGTGAGATCGTCCACGGGGTCGGCGGGCGGGCACCAGGGCGCCAGCGCGAGGACACCGCGTACCGCGGGGTCGGCCGCCGCGCGCAGCGCCGCCCGGCCGCCCATCGAGTGGCCGACCAGCACCACGGACACGTCCCCCGCCCGGCCACGCAGCTCGTCGAGGGCGCGCAGGGTGTCCTGGAGCGGGTCGGCGGCGTCGTTCCAGCCGCGGTACCGGTAGCGCACCTGGCCGACCAGAACGTCGCGGGGCGAGGAGACCGACGCGGCGGAGCTCAGGAAGGGACGCATGCGCAGGGCCGCCGGCTGCCAGGGGCGCGCCGGCCGGCGCCCGTTCTCCTGCCCGCCGTGCAGGACCAGCACCGCCGCCCGCGTCCGGTCCCGCGGTGCGCGACGCACCACCAGGGCGTTCCCGCCCGCCTCGACGACCCGTCCGTCGGCCACCGCGTCCACCTCTGCTTCCTCCGGCCTGGAGCGTGCTGCCGCCATCAAACACCGCCGGGGGAATCCGCAGCCACCGAGGAGCCTGAGCGGGCCGTGCCATCCCCGTGAACTTCAGTACCGCGAACATCAGTTAGGCTCCACCGCGCACAGGGGACGCACAGTGGGGGTGGGGGCATGACCGAAGGATTCAGTGAGCCTGAAAAGGAAGGCAGACCGGTCGTTCAGGCGATCGCGGCGGTGGCCGTGTTCCTGGGTGTGGTGGGGGTCCTGTGGGCTCAGAAGGCGTTCGTCCACCCGCAGGACGCGAGCAGTGAACCGGCGGCCTGCTCGAAGTCGACCGAGCGGCTGCCCGCCCGCTATGTCTCGGGCGCACGCCTGTGCAAGGCGCTGAACCGCCCGGACCTGCCGGCCCTGCTTGGGACACCGCGGGAACAGGCCGAGACCGCCAGCGGCAGCGGGGACTGGATCACGCTCGCCGGGGGCACCAAGATCCCTTCGCCCGACGCCACGGTGACCCTGAAGACGTACTCCGTGAAGCTGTCGGCGTCCTACGACGACCTGTCCGTCGCCGAGGTCGGCGACCTGATGGGCGGCGCACGCAAGACGACCGTCCTCGGTCACCCGGCCGTCCTCTACTCCAGCCCGACCATCTCCATCGGCTTCAACCTCGGCGGCGGGAAGGCGACCACGGGGCCCGGCGGCACGGCGCGCTGCCTCCTGGTCTCGAAGCACGCGAAGGACGACGGCAAGGGCACGTTCGAGGTCGCGATCTGGCGGCAGGACGACGTGCTGCCCGACGACACGGCTCTCGAACGGGTCGCGGAGCAGGTGTTGCAGACGGTCCCGGGCTGGAACGGGAACTGACCCGGCCGTCCCGGTGATGAACGGGTTCGGGGGGGGGGGGGGGGGGGGGGGGGGGGAGGTGGGGGGGGGGGGGGGGGGGGGTGGACCCGGTCGAGGTGATAGCGCTCGCGGACGACGTGGACACATTCATGGAGCCGCCGATAGAGACCCAGCGGCCGGAG